>CAZHZC010000004.1:0-195034 GCA_964537135.1 uncultured Rikenella sp. | reverse complement strand
AGTTGACTGTGGTTGTACCTACAGGAAAATTAGCAGGAGCATCATTGTAAACATCCTCAATACCGCAGTTATCACTGACGACAGGGGTACCAAGAGCAACACCGGTAGCATAACACTCACCGGCATCAGCGGAAACAGTAACAGCTGACGGACAGGTAATAGCCGGAGGCTCATTATCAACGACAGTTACCGCAGCTGTACACGTTGCCGTATTACCATGATCGTCGCGTACGGTAAGGGTAACATTATTGGATCCAATATCAGAACAATCAAAGCTGTTGGGAGTGACTGAGACAAGAGTAACCGGACCACAGTTATCTGATCCACTAACATAAATGTCCTCAGGGGTAATAGTGGCACTGCCGGAGGCGTCAAGAGAAACAGTGATATCCTGGCAGGTGACAACAGGGGGTCTGTTATCAACTACCAGCACTGTGGAGTTGCAGAAGACTGTACGGTAGTTATCGGAAACCGTGAGAGTGATAGTATTAATACCCAGATCAGAACAGTCAAAATCAGTCTGGCTCAGTGTTTTTGTGATACCGCAGCCGTCACTGCTGCCATTGTCAACACTCGCAACGGTAAGAGTGGCACTGCCATTCTCATCAAGATAGATTGTGGTGTTCCTGCATAGTGCGCGGATATTGGATTCAGTTGAACCAACCACATAAAAAGAGGAGGGGTCAGACTGGTTGTTATACTCAGTTCGTAACCAGTTAGGGCTTCTGCCAATGCTGGCGACCCTCAGCTCATCAATCCTGCCATCAAAATAGTTCTCATTTTTAAATGGTTCAATACCAATTTTTGTAGATTGACTGCTCGGCCCCATTAGTATATAGGTAGTCATGCGCCGCTCCTCCACACCATTTACATAGGTTGCAATATATCTTGCGCTTCCACTTCCAACCCTACTATATACTCCGGCAACATAATACCAGGTTCCCGTTTGCAGGACAGTCCCTCCCGTCTCCTCCCGGTTCAACACCTCCTGGCCATTTGCTGGACGGATCTCAAACTCCAGTTTATTATTGTCTTTATATACTCCAAGCTTATACCCCCCACCCCTTTTTGGACTCTCCGTACTCCACTGGTTACCCAGTATCTTCTGGTCGATATTATTAGAATTCAGATAAATCCACCCTGAAACGGTCACAGCATCGGTCAGGTTGAGAGCGGATGAGTATGGAATGTTAATATAATTTTCTGATGCCCTACTAAACAACCTGGCATCAAGTATCTGGCCCTCAATAGAATTTGAGTTGTTTATATTCGGATGATGATTGTGGGAGGTGGCGTCAGAAACCGTTCCGCTATAGTGCCAGACTCCCCTGAAATTGTTATTCCATGTTTCCGTCGAGGATGAATTTGACGAGACTGAGTTATTGCCAAAGTAGAGAAAGAGGGTGGTGTTGGAGCCTGATGAGAGTGATGGCACACGAACCCAGGCAGTCAGCCTCCCCGTAGTGGGGTCGTAGTTCTCAATTTCATGATGCAGAATGATGTCGCCTGACGAGGTGAAACGGATATCCCAGCCATTCTCATTTCGCATTAAGCCTCCTGAGGCACAGGACCGTAGATCCTGGTCAGTGATATCGATCAATACAGGGAAATCTGACAACGAACCCACAACCCTGGTTCGCTGTATCACTATCCGCTTACGATAGAGGTAGCCATTGGGAGTCCACTGTGCCTGCAGAATGCTCTCTGACACGCATATAAGTGCCAAAACCAAAATAAATAATATGGTTGCCTTTCGCTCTCTCTGCATCTGAGAAATCTCTAATTCTGCGGCACCGGCTTTTGCTGCATGTTTATGACTGTTATTACAGTAAAATGGTTGCCTTCAAGTCAGATACCTTTGCAGGATATAGAACGCAGTCACAGAGTAAAAAGTGTGTTGTCAGAGGGCTCCGACACCTTATTTTTCTAATTAATGGGGCGCTTACGGGAGAAAAGATGCAAAGTCGCTTCTCAACACCGGTTTGTCCTCTGCCCCAGACAGCAGGAAAGATTCAGATGGCAGTAGTGAAGCAGATGGCAGATATGAATCCGATGACAGGATCTAATCCGGTGCAGGCGCTCTTTCAGGCTGAAGCGATCAGGTGCGGAGCGGCATGGGAAGGGTTCAATACTACACGACCAGCATCGCGTCACCGTAGGTGCCAAAGCGGTACTTCTCCTTCACGGCAACACGATAGGCATCAAAGAGACGGTGGTACCCTGCAAAGGCAGAGACCATCATCAGCAGTGTAGAGAAGGGAAGGTGGAAGTTGCTGATCAGCATATCAGGTACCCTGAACTCATAGGGTGGGAAGATAAACTTGTTTGTCCAGCCATTGAAGGGTTTCACCATTCCCTCTGTTGAGACAGAGCTCTCCAGGGTACGTATTACGGTTGTCCCCACGGCACACACCTTGTTTTTTCGCTCTTTGGCATTGTTTATCAGTACTGATGCCTCTTCGGAGATTATGATACGTTCCGAATCGACCTTATGCTTGGTGAGGTCTTCAACATCAACACTGCGAAAGTTACCTAGTCCGACATGCAGGGTTATCTCTGCAAAGTCAACACCCACTATCTCCAGTCTCTTGAGCAGCTCACGACTGAAATGGAGTCCGGCGGTAGGTGCTGCCACCGCCCCTTCATGCTTGGCAAAGATTGTCTGGTACCTCTCATTGTCTTCCGGCTCAACGGGCCTCTCAATGAATTTGGGCAGCGGGGTGACGCCCAGTGAGTAGAGTGTCTGCTTAAACTCCTCATAGGTGCCATCAAAGAGGAACCGGAGGGTTCTTCCCCGTGAGGTGGTGTTATCAATAACCTCAGCCACCAGCACATCATTCTCTCCAAAGTAGAGCTTATTGCCTATCCTTATTTTGCGGGCCGGGTCAACCAGCACATCCCACAACCTCTGATCGCGGTTCAGTTCGCGCAGCAGGAAGACCTCTATCTCTGCACCGGTCTTCTCCTTGTTGCCATATAGCCTTGCCGGAAAGACCTTGGTATTGTTGAAGACCAGAACATCATGCTCTCTGAAGTAGCCTACCAGGTCCTTAAAAACCTTATGTTCAATCTCCCCGGTATCCTTATGCAAAATCATCAGCCGCGACTCATCCCTGTTTTCTGCAGGGTAAAGGGCAATCAATTCCTGAGGCAGTGTGTACTTAAATTGTGAAAGTTTCATGGCCGGCACGTATTGGTATAAGAATGATTATACGAATAAATTATCATTTTGTTTCAAATTTCCAAGAAAATATTGCAATTCATCAACTGTCAGTGCCTTATCAAGGCGGTAATCACCAATGGCATTTCGTACCAGTGAGGTCAGGTGTGCACCACTGCCAAGGGCTATCCCGAGGTCACGTGCAAAAGCCCTGACATATGTTCCTTTGCTGCATACTATCCTGACCGTCGCATCACCGTCGGTGTAGTCAAGCAGCTCAAGCTGCCGGAAAGTCACCTTCACCCTCTCGAGCCTGCGTTCAACATTCCTGCGTGCCAGTTCATACGCTCTCTTCCCCTCGACCAGCTTGGCAGAGAAGAGTGGCGGCTCCTGCAGCTGTTCACCGGTAAAGCGTATGAGAACCCCGGTGATCATCTCAGCTGTGATATGTCGGACAGGATAGTGGGCATCCACCTCACTCTCGAGATCAAAAGAGGGTGTTGTCTGTCCGAACCGTATCACCGCCCTATACTCCTTGTCGAGATCCCTGTACTGCTCAATCTGTTTGGTTGCCCTGCCGGTACAGATGATCATCAGCCCGGTAGCCAGCGGATCGAGGGTGCCTGCATGACCCACCTTCAGTTTCTTTAGTCCGCAGTGGTGACGCAGTGCCATCTTCACCTTGTTGACCAGGTCAAATGAGGTCCAGTAGAGGGGCTTATTGAGCAGCAGCACCTCACCATCCAAAAAGTCTGAACATCTTACAGGCACTGTCAGGCAAAAAATATCAGTGAAAGACCTACCACAACACAATAGAGGGCAAACCAGCCCAGCTTACCCTTACTCACAATGCTGATCATCCAGCGGCATGCTACATAACCGGAGAGGAAGGCTGCCACAAAGGCGATGACAAGAGGCATCATTACCTGGCTGACAGCCTCAGGCTCAGCGCTGAGCAGCTCCAGGAAGTTAGCCCCCAGTACCGGCACAATAACCATAAGGAAAGAGAACCGTGCCAGCTCATTCCTGCTGTTACCCATCATGAGTCCGGTTGAGATGGTTGATCCCGACCGTGAGAGACCCGGCAGCACCGCCAGCGCCTGTGCAATACCCATTACAAAGGCATTGCCATAGCTGATGGGCCTGTTACGGCGCGGCGCCAGCTGACCCACCAGCAGGAATAGGGCGGTCACCAGCAGGAAGGAGCCGGTAATACGTATATCAGCACCGAAGAGTGCTTCAACCTTATCTTTAATAGTAAACCCTACAATGGCAATAGGTATCATGGAGACAACCAGCTTCAGCACATAGCTGGTCTCGTCATTCATCCTGAACCTGAAAAGGCCTGCCAGCAGAGTGATAATCTCCCTGCGAAACACTACCAGTATGCTAAGCACTGTGGCGCCGTGAACCACCAGTGAGAAGAGGAAGCTCTCCTCTATCCCCCCGAAAAAGTATTTGACAATCTCAAGATGACCTTCACTGCTGACAGGCAAAAACTCTGTCAGCCCCTGAACGAGTCCGAAGATCAGGGCTTCATACCAATTCATCAACAACAGTTTTTAATGTGGCTAAACAAAGAGTACTATTCGCGTGGCCTTTTCATTATGGCATATATTTCAAAGATAAAGCCGGCCAATACAATGAGTGGCGCCAGGGTGATTCTCCGGAAGCTGAAGATCTTGTCGGAAAAGACCTGCGGGTCATCAGACTTCCCTCCGGCCATAAGTATAAAGCCGATAATTATCACGATAAACCCTATTGCCATCAGTTTATAGTTCTCCTTCCCAAGGGCAAAGCCCGGGCTCTTATCTTCATCCTTTTTTGCAGCCATAACAACCTAATAATATAATTTATCCTCATGCATGCCAAGATATCTGTTGACGGCAAAATAGGTAGAGAGAGCATTTATGATCACTCCTGCCACCACCAGCGCAAGGCAAAGTAACAGAAAAAGATTTATGTTATCATAGGTGAAAAGAGTAAAAAACTCCTTCTCAATAAGATACATTAGCACCATCAGCAGCCCGATAGCTATCAGTGCTGCCAGAAAGCCATAGAAGAGGCTTCTCAGCAGGAAAGGCTTCCTGATGAATGACCTGTTGGCTCCTATCAGCTGCATCGTATTGATCAGGAATCGTTTGGAATAGATCGACAACCTGATCGTATTGTTGATGATAGTGATTGCAACCAGGAAGAGCAGCAGACTGATAACCAACAGGAAGAGGGTAATCTTACGGACATTGTCATTGATCAGGTTAAGGATCGACTCCTGGTAATAGAGCTCATCAACGACCGGATAGTCAGCAATGCTCTTCTCCAGGCTCATAACGCTGTCAGGGTGAGTATAGTGAGCCTGCAGGTAGACATCAATGGTTGGCATCAGCGGATTGTATCCCAGAAAGTCAAGGAAGTCTTCTCCCAGCTCCTCCCGGAGCTTGACTGCAGCCTCATCCTTTGAGATATACTCGGTATGTTTGACAAAGGGCCTGGCATCAAGCTCCTTCTGCAGCATCCTGATATCTGCCTCCCTGGCATCCTCCTTAAGCATGATGGTAAATGAGAGGCTCTCCCTGAAGTAGTCAGAGAGCTGGCGGGCATTGATAAGCACCATTCCAAGTATACCTATCAGGAAAAGTACCAGTGAGATGCTTACAACAAGCGTTGCATATGAGCTGCTGAGCCTGTATCTGGATATTCCGCCTGTTGACTTTGCCACTTCTGATACTTTGTGTCAAAAATACCACACAAAAGGCCAAAACCAACCATCGGGCCGGAATTTTTATCCCGGCCGATGGTCAGCCGGGCCCGGTAGGCCATATAGTGTCCGGCCGGCATGGTGCTGCCTGGCAACAAATGTAGTTAACAATGTCTCTTAAACTATGGCACCTACAAGCCCACAGGTACCTACAACACCTCGGTCATCCAGCCAAACTCATCGGGCTCATCGCCATACTGAATACCCACAAGCTTATTATAGAGCTTCATAGATACCGGTCCGGGCACTCCCTCTTCCCCATACTCATATATCTTGCCTGTGCCCGGGTCAAATATTTTTCCGATCGGACTGATCACTGCTGCGGTGCCGCATGCACCGGTCTCCTCAAACTCAGCCAGCTCCTCCACGGGAACAGGGCGTCGCTCGGTCTTGATACCCATACTCTCAGCCAGCTGGAGAAGGCTCTTATTGGTTATTGAGGGTAAGATTGACTCCGATGCAGGTGTGATATAGGTGTTATTCTTTACTCCGTAGAAATTGGCCGGACCACACTCATCGATATACTTTTTCTCCCTGGCATCAAGGAAGAGTGCATTGCCATACCCCCCATCACGGGCATTGATGATAGCCTTGAGGCTGGCAGCATAGTTGCCTCCTACCTTGATATTGCCGGTACCCAGCGGTGCGGCGCGGTCAACATCACGGCAGATCATGATGTTGATAGGCTTGATCCCTCCCTTGAAGTAGGGGCCCACCGGGGTGACAAAGACAATGAATGTATACTCTGATGCGGGCTTGACACCTATCTCTGCGCCGCTGCCATACAGTATTGGCCTGATATAGAGTGATGCTCCGGAGCCGTAGGGAGGAACAAACTTCTCATTAAGCCGTACGGCGGTGAAGACAGCCTCCTTAAAAAGCTCCACCGGTACCGGTGCCATATAGATCCCTTCGGCAGATGAGATGAGCCGGCGGGCATTCTCCTCCCAGCGGAAGAGCCTGACCTTGCCGTCACTCCCGCGGTACGCCTTCATCCCCTCAAATGCCTCCTGACCATAATGGAGGGCTGACGCCGAGATATGGATATTGATATACTCAGAGTCAGAAATCTCAGGCTTGCTCCATTGGCCGTTCCTGTAAAAGCATCTTACATTAAAGTCAGTCTTGATGTACCCAAAAGGAAGGTTGTTCCAGTCTAAATTAGCCATGATGTCTGATTTTGGTTTTCTCAAATGTACACTTTATAGCCAACGGCACAAATGATTTTACGCACTATTAAGCTTCTTTGCAGCATAATCACTGAGGGCCTTCAGCTGATCATCAGGTGCCACCGTCTGCAGCCGTCGTGCCGTTTCGGTCAGGAACCGGTTCTGTTCAACCTTGTGTGCCATCTGGCTGAACCATGCCTCATCATCATCGATCCTGCCATAGGCCTTCATCTCACGGTAGAGCCTGTCGGCCATGGCTAAAAAGTCAACCCTCCCGAGATAATCACGGAGAGCGTCATGCAGTACCCTGCCGGCAGCGCTCTCCTGCTGTGGCGAGTCAGATAAAGCCATCAGCCTGACCACCTCCCGGTGTGTCTCCGTGGAGAAGCCGTACACTCCAAGTATCTCTGCCGCCCTCTTCTCCGCCACCGCCATATGGTTGCCATAATCAAAGGCATACCCGTAACAGATAAAGAGTGACGCCAGCCTGAGATGTATATAGTCCTGATCATCAAGCTTCTCAGCCCTGGCCAGCAGGTCAGCCTGCAGTGAGATACTGCGTATATGGTCTGCCGTATGGAAAAAGAGGTCAGGAGAGGCTATCTCTGAATAGCTGCCCAGCACATGCTCTTCAACGTCAAGAATGCGTATCATCTCTATGCGTGTGAAGAAGTGCCTGTTGGGAGAGCCGTCAGGGGCGGCCAGCTCAGGCTTTATACCTGTCACGAAGTACATGTCGAGGTCTCCTTTATACTTGACCGGCATCCTGCCACGGTAGAGGCAGGTGAAGTACTCCTTGACAAACTCATAGGTGGTACCCGAAATATTGATCTTCCCCGGCTCGCCTGACGACTCCATCCTGCTGGCCGTGTTGACCGTATCACCCCAGATATCGTAGGTCATCTTCTTGTGCCCTACAACACCTGCCACCACGGTACCGGTATGGATACCGATCCTGATATCCCAGAAGCGTGCGGCGGGCCTCGCCGGGTCGTTCTTCATCTCCTGCATATACTGCTGCATCTCAAGGGCAGCCAGTATCACCTCAACCGGGTTGGTGCGGTTGCGCTCAGGTATTCCTCCTGCACACATATAGGCATCACCTATCGTCTTGATCTTTTCAATACGGTACTTTTCCACAACCGAGTCGAAGTGGAAGAAGAAGCGGTCCAGCTCATCTATCAGCTGCTCCGGGTTCATCTCTTCAGCTATCCGCGTAAACCCCTGGATATCGGAAAAGAGAACAGTGACAAAATTGTATTTGCGCTTGGCCGCCTTCCCCTTTGCCATGATCTCGTCGGCAGTCCCCTTTGGCAGCATGTTGGCCAGCAGGCTGTCTGACTTCTCCTTCTCATGCTGCAGCTCCTCCGTCCTCTCTTCGATCAGCTGCTCAAGCCTCTTCTGTCGCTCACGGTAGAGCGTGGTGGTGCGTATCCGCAGCAAAACAGCCACTGTGATCAGTAATAAGGGGTAGATCACCAGCGCCACACGCGATGAGTACCATGGCTCACATACCCTGAAGCTGTATGACCCTTCATAGAACTGCTCCTCACCCCTGTCCCGCCACCGGTAGCTGAAGGTATAGTCTCCACCCCTGAGAGAGGTGTACTCCTTGTAGGCCCTGTCGCTCCACCCGCCCCAATCGTCATCCGGCCCTGCCATGAAGTATGAATACTCAACAGCCGGCTCCTGCACCATGGTAAAGATGATACCATCACGGTAACGCAGCACCGTAACAGCAGCAGTGGTGTCAATCAGTCTGCCTGAGCGGTAGTGTGAGACAGTGGTGATCCTTACCGGTGATGAGTGGTCATAGACCATTGCACCTGTATCCTCATCTATTGCACCTGTATCCTCATCTATTGCAATCTCACCGCTGTCAGCCCGAACAGTCAGTTCCTGTGGTATGGTGACGGAGAGGGGCGAGAGGAGAGCACCGGAGGGGGGTGACAGGAGAGCACCGGAGGGGGGTGACAGGAGAGCACCGGAGGGGGGTGACAGGAGAGCATCAGAGAGACCGGCACAAAATGTACCGGCAGCGGATGCAGCTCCCGCCTCTCCTGACAGAAGCAGGAAACCGATGAGGAGGACTCTGCCGAAATGGTTGAAAACCATGGTGGATTACAAACTTATAGTCTATACAAATTAAACTAAATTTCGGTGCATTTGGTATACAGGAATGGTGGCATCACAATGCAATGATTATTTTTGTCCCAGGCAACTGCCCTCACCGCTATTTTTCAGCGGGAAGCGGCAGCTCTGCAGCGACCTCTGTATATCAACAGCAGCACCAGTTATGAAGCTACTTTTTGCAACAAACAACAGTCATAAGATCAGAGAGATAGCCGACCTCCTCGATGAAAGCTATACCATTCTCGGTCTCTCAGACCTCAATATAAGTGAAGAGATTCCCGAGGAGGGTGACACTCTGGAAGAGAATGCTCTTTCAAAAGCACGGTACCTCTATCAAAAGAGCGGCATGAATGTGTTTGCTGACGATACCGGGCTTGAGGTTAAGGCACTGGGAGGTGCACCGGGAGTACACTCGGCACGATATGCGGGTGAAGCGAAAAACCCCCACGACAATATGGTCAGACTGCTGGATGAGATGAAGGATCTGGATGATAGGGAGGCACGCTTCCGAACCGTGATTGCACTGATCTTCAATGGCACTGAGTACCTGTTTGAGGGAAGTGTTGAGGGTGAAATAACACGTGAGATAAAGGGGAGAGGCGGATTTGGATATGATCCGGTCTTTGTTGCCAGAGGGCATAGCCACACCTTTGCCGAGATCCCGCTCTCTGAGAAAAACCTCATCTCACACAGGGCCAGGGCCATGAGAAAGCTGCTGGAGTTCCTCAGCAGGGAGCGACCTGAAAAAGAAAAGGAGTGATGAAGGCTGTCGCTGAGAGCAAGGCTATAAGTGTCGCTGAGAGCAAAGCTAAGATAGTTGCTGAGACACTGACAATTACCAGCTTTTACCGGAAGCTATGAATGATGACCAATGAAGAGAGTGATTACCGCCGGGTGCCTTTTTTTCTTCTCCTTGCTGCTGACAGGGCAGGGAGCGGTAGGGTCATGGCGTGACCACCTCCCCTACAGCAGGTCGTTCGCTGTGGCTGCCGGTGGTGGCAGAATCTACTCATCTGCCGGGCAGTCACTGCTGGTATATGATCAGGCTGCCGGCAGGAGCAGTCCGATGAGCAGGGTCTCCGGCCTGAGTGAGACATCAGTGGCAGATGTGGCGTGGTGTGATGAGGAGGAGACACTCATAGTCATTTACCGCTCTACCGGCATCGACCTTATCAAAAAAGGGGTCACCACTCATATCCCTGACATAAAGAACAAGCAGATACCCGGTCTGAAGGAGATCAACAGTGTCACCACTGCCGGCAGCCGTATCTTCCTCTCAGCCAGCTTCGGTATAGTGGTTATTGATGTTAAGGGGCGCTATGTGGCTGACACCTGGCGTCCGGGACCCGACAGTGAGACAAACAGTGTAAACAGTACGGTGATCATCAACGGAGAGATCTATGCTGCCACGTCGCGCGGTATCTGGTCAGCACCCCTGGGGAGGCAGGGTCTCTCCTACCATGGCAACTGGGAGAGGGTTGAAGGACTCCCTTCACCCGAAGCGGCCTATCATGGCCTGGTGGCGACAGAGAGGGGGCTGATGGCCTTTAGCCCCGGTCCACCGGAAGAGGCCGGCTCATCTGATACGCTGTTCAGTATCACCCCCGGGCAGCCGGCAACAGCTCTTGCTCTCTTCGCCGCAGGGTCAGTCAGGGCGCTTGACGGTGGAGGCGACCGGATGGTCATCTCTCTCTCACGGTCACTGCGTATCATATCGTCTGACGGCACCCTGCTCAGGGAGGTGGAGGGGTACGGATGGGGCGGCGCAGCCCCGGCAGGAGCCCTATTTGATGATGGGGAGCTGTGGATAGCTGATGCATCGGTCGGACTGGTCTCTACACGCGACTACATCACCTTCAGAAGCCATACGCTGCCAGGCCCCTACACCTCCAATGTGGCTGATATCACCTTCGCCGGTGAGCAGGTTTTTGTTACCGGAGGGAGTGTTGACAATGCCTGGGGAAATGTATACCGCCCACTGCAGATATTCACCGCCATCCAGGGTCAGTGGAAGAGCCATATACTCTACGGCAGCGCAGACAGGGATGCTATGCGCGTGGTGGCTGACCCCGCCGACCCCGGACGCTTTTTTGTCTCATCATGGGGCAACGGTCTGTACGAATTCAGGGAGGGAGAGGTGGTCAACAACTACAATCAGTTCAACTCACCCCTTGCAAGCATCATTCCGGGTGAGAGCTACTCACGTATATGCGGGCTGGCATGGGACCGGTCAGGCAACCTGTGGATGACACAGTCGGGGGTGCCGGGTAACCTCAAGGCACTCACCCGTGAGGGGAACTGGATAGTCACCGGCCTCGACCTGAATGTCTCCACCACAGGTGATATGGTTATTGACCACAACCAGTACATATGGGTGGTGCTGCCACGGGGCAACGGACTGGTAGTATATGACCCGGCAGGCACCCCGACCGAGATCTCTGATGACAGGTATATGAGAGTGACTGTAGAAGAGAGTGAAGGTCAGACAATGAACAACCTCTTTGCCATTACGGCAGATAAGGAGGGGAATATATGGATCGGCACCGACCAGGGTCCGGTAGTCTATTACTCTCCCGGCAGGGTGTTCCAGGGAGGGCTGAAAGCATCACGTATCAAGATAGCACGCAATGACGGGTCAGGGCTGGCCGACTACCTGCTTGGCAATGAGACGGTAACAGCCATTGCCGTTGACGGGGCAAACAGGAAGTGGTTCGGTACAGTGGGCTCAGGCGCATATCTTATGAGCGATGACGGGCGTACACAGCTGGCACACTTCAACACCTCAAACAGCCCCCTGCTCTCAGACAATATTGTGACAATAGCGGTTAATGACCTTACCGGTGAAGTGTGGTTCGGTACCCCGGAGGGGATTATCTCTTACCGTGGTGAGGCTACCGCCGGTAAAGATGACTTCTCCGGACTCTACGCCTTCCCCAATCCGGTCAGGGAGCACTATCAGGGGGTGGTGACAATAACCGGCCTGGTGGAAAACACCGTTGTCAAGATAACCGATGTGGCAGGCAACCTGGTACATGAGACCACCTCACTTGGCGGACAGGCAATCTGGGACCTGAAAAACCATAAGTCGCAGCGAGTGACAACAGGGGTCTACCTGATCTTTTGTTTAACACGCGAAGGCTCCATGGCTGCCGTGACAAAGCTGCTGGTGATAAGGTAGGAGGCTGACCCTTCCACCCCGGCACTGCTCTCTGACTTGCAGGCACCCCGGCAGAGCAACCCTCAATTGTCGGTAATAAGGCGGCTGATCCTCTCTATCTGAAGCTTTTTGTTCACCTCACGCAGGCGCCGTGCAGTGGCAGTGAAATACTGATGCCCGGAGATAAACTTCACCTGAAGCTTGTTCCAGTCGTTGAGGCTGGTGATCTTATCCTGTGCCTTCAGCTCCTCATAGAGGGTATTTGATACCGGGATAAAGTCGCTGCGGCCAAGGTAGTCGAGGTCTGAGTCGCACATGATCTGCTCGAGCAGGTCAGCCGGAGCGGGCGGCAGCCGGGTAGACATGATAAGTCTGCAGACCGTCTCGATCTGCTCATCGGTATATCCGTAGCGGGGCAGCATCTCACGCACCAGCAGGGTACCCTGGTGCTCATGATCGTCGTACGAGACGGTGTGTCCTGCATCATGAAAGAGGGCAGCCGTCTTTAACAACAGTATCTCCGCATCACTGCACCCCTCAGCCCACCCTATCAGCTCAGCCTCCGTCACCACATCAACGGTATGCTTAACATTGTGGTAAAAAAGGAAGTGTGGCAGCTCATGCTCCAGCTTGTCAAGTATAACCTCCTGTATATCCGTGAACTGTATAAGTCCCAGCTTGATCCTGAAAGCCTCATTGATCATAGAGCCATTACCGTTGAGAGAGAGCTCGGGCAGGAGCCCCTCAACCTGGTGCAGCTGAATGTTTCCTGTATACTTCAGCGGCAGCTTGCCATAGGGCAGGCAGCTGAAAAACTCCTTGACCAGCTCATAGGTCATGGCTGATACCACTATGGCGTCAGAGCGTGATACGCCCTGTATACGACTGGCAGTGTTTACCGCCCGTCCCTTGATATCATATGAGATGCGGCTCTTGCCTGAGATAGCTGCTGAGACAGGTCCGGTATGTATCCCTATGCTGAGATCCCAGATCCTCTCCCTGCCGCGGCGTGACGCCTCATACTGTCTCACCATATGCCTCAGCTCAACAGCTGCCATCACCACCTCTACCGGGTTGGTAATATTCTTTTCGGGAATACCTCCGGCACACATGTAGGTGTCACCTATTGTTCGAATCTTCTCTATACGGTACCTGCTGATTATCCTGTCAAACTCAAAGAAGATCTCATCCAGCTCATCCATCACCATACCCGGATCATCGATCACCATGCCCGTATCATCTGTCTCAGTACGGTCAGAGTGCCTTCGTATATCAGCAAACAGGACCGTAACCATGTTAAACCGGAGTGCCTGCTCCTCCTCCACGGCCCTCTCTCCTCTCAGCTCGCTGCCCTCAGCCAGCAGCCTGTACTTCTCGGTTGTCTCCAGCAGCCTCTCCTTCTCACGCTCCAGCCGTCTGACCTGCTCCTCAAGCTCACGATTCTGATGCACAAGCCTCGCAATACGCCTGATAAACTGTTTATTTGATTCCGGCTCCATCGGTTAGCGTAATCGATTAATGTAGATATATATATTAACTCCAATGCCGCTTCCTGAGTATGCTGAACGGAAACTTTAATAATTTTGAACGATCTCTTCCTGCGATGCTGATAACGACAAAAGCGATACTGATCCACCATGTCAGATATTCTGACCACTCACTGATAGCCCATCTCTATACACGTGATTACGGGCGCCTGCCGGTGATGGTGAAGGGAGTCTCATCAAGGCGCGCATCCACGAGGCTTAACTACTTCCAGCCACTCGGCATATTCAATGCCGAACTCTACTATTACGAGAAGCGTGAGCTGCACAACATGAAGGAGATGAGTCTGGCCTATGTGCCACAGATGATACATTCCGATATACACCGTACCACGATGGCGGTCTTCATCAGTGAGATACTGCACAACGTAATACGTGAGGAGGATGCCAACACTCTTCTCTATGACTTTATTGAGTCATCAGTCATCGCCCTTGATGAGGCCAGCCACCCGATAAGCAACTTTCACCTCTGGTTTCTGGTGGCACTGACTGACTACACAGGTATAGGACCTACACATACCACCCGTGACAACTGCTACTTCGACATGGCTACCGGCCAGTTCACCAGTATTATGCCGATGCATCGCGACTTCCTGCATCCCCCCGCTGCCGCCCTCCTTAACCGGCTGCTGCAGATGCCCGCGGAAGAGACAGGCTCACTGCAGCTCTCCGGTGAAGAGCGCTCATACCTTCTCACTCAGCTCCTCAGATACTACAACCTGCACCTTCCGGGAATAAGGGAGATCAGATCACTGCAGGTGTTCAAGGAGATCTTCAGGCAGGGATAACCTGGCAGCCGCTGCCTGCCTCAAAAGATCTTTCACCGCTGCGAGCAGCCAAAACAACGCTCTTTTTTTTTAAGTTTGAAAAAAATTAGAGTGATGTCATTCATCCCCTCAGTAATAAAATGGATCAACACCAAGCGGCTCACGCAGATTAAACTGTTCCGTGAGTACCCTGTCGAGACACAGCAGGAGGTGCTTGCCAGGCTCATCACAGCCGGTCGTGATACCGTTTGGGGCAGGAAGTATGGCTTCGGGTCAGTGACCACCCATGATCAGTTCATCAGGAATACTCCGGTACAGGTCTATGATGACCTGATGCCGTGGGTAGAGCGGCTCAGGGGGGGAGAGAAGAACCTGCTATGGCCGGGTGAGGTGAAATGGTTTGCACGCTCCTCAGGTACTGCGGGCAGTAAAAGCAAATTTATTCCGGTAACCAGCGAATCACTCGAAGATACTCACTATCGTGGAGCCAAAGACTGCCTGGTACTCTACACACTGCTCAACCCTGACACACGTATCTTCCTGGGCAAGAACCTGACACTGGGAGGAAGCCATCAGATAAACAGCTTCAGCAACAATTCACTCATAGGTGACCTGTCAGCCATACTGATAGCCAACTCACCCGGCTATGCAGAGCTTATACGTACACCGCCGGCACGCATAGCCCTGATAGAGGACTTTGAGACCAAGATGAGGATGATAACCGAGAAGACTGTTGAGATGAATATTACCAGCATCTCAGGGGTGCCCTCCTGGTACCTGGTACTGATAAGGCATATCCTCGCCACCACCGGCAGGGAGCACCTCCATCAGGTATGGCCACACCTGGAGGTCTTCTTCCATGGCGGCCTCAGCTTCGCCCCCTACCGTGAACAATATCTGAAGCTGCTGCCTGACAGAAAGATGAACTATATGGAGACCTACAACGCCTCTGAAGGGTTCTTCGCCATACAGGATGACCTGGCTGACGACTCGATGCTGCTGATGCTCGACTATGGTGTCTACTACGAATTTATCCAGGCCGGCTCGCCTGATGGGCACAACGGTAAAACATTAACAGTGGGCGAGGTTGAGAGAGGGGTCAATTATGAGATGATAATATCTACCGATGGCGGACTATGGAGATATGCGATAGGCGATACCGTAGAGTTCACCAGCCTCTACCCCCACAAGATAAGGGTCACTGGTCGTACGAAGCTCTTTATAAATGCCTTCGGCGAAGAGATGATAATTGACAATGCCGAAAAGGCACTGGAGAAGGCGTGCCAGGGAACCGGCGCTCACATAAACGAGTATACCGCCGGACCAATCTATATGGATGAGAAGAGGCGCGGAGCACATGAGTGGGTGATAGAATTTAACCAAAAGCCTGATGATATAGAGCACTTTACGGAAATACTCGATACAACACTCAAGGCACTCAACTCTGACTATGAGGCTAAACGGTACAAAGACCTGACACTGGCAAGACCGGTGATAAGATCTCTCCCTCAAGGCACCTTCTACAAATGGTTCAGCGAACGGGACAAGCTGGGCGGCCAGAACAAGGTGCCACGCCTCTCCAACGGAAGGGAGTATGTGGAGAGTGTCCTTAAAACTGCCGGAATGTGAAATCTTTTTTATCAACATAAGAGAGTTCTCACCCGCTTTTACCTATATTTAACGCACAACTAAACAGGGAGAGTTTATGCATATAGCCATAGCAGGCAATATAGGATCAGGTAAGACCACCCTGGCCGGACTTCTTTCAAAACATTACGGCTGGCAGGCTCATTATGAAGATGTTGAAGTCAACCCATACCTCAATGACTTCTATGAAGACATGCAGCGGTGGTCATTCAACCTGCAGATCTATTTCCTCAACTCACGGTTCAGCCAGGTGCTTGAGATCAAGAGGGCGGAGAACACCATTGTACAGGATCGCACCATCTATGAAGATGCCTATATCTTTGCCCCTAACCTGCATGCCATGGGGCTGATGTCAACACGTGACTTTGAGAACTACTTCTCACTCTTCAAGCTGATGATCTCACTGGTTGAGCCACCTGACCTGCTGCTATACCTCAGGGCTTCCGTACCCACACTGGTTAACCAGATACAGAAGCGCGGACGCGACTATGAAAGCTCTATCAGGCTTGACTACCTGAAGAGGCTCAATGAGCGTTATGAGGCGTGGATCGAATCTTACAAGCTCGGCAAGCTGCTGATCGTGGAGGCTGACCACTATGATTTCCCTGAAAACAAGGAGCACCTGAGTGAGGTGATTGACCATATAAATGCCGAGCTGCACGGACTCTTCTGAGACAGAGAGTTAAAAATCAAGGCCGGAAACTCTCCTTGTGACGGTTTTATTAGTAACTTCGGGTCACTAACCGTTGTCAATGTCTTAATCAGCTAAAATATTCATCAGATGAAAAAAGTCTTGGTATTGGTTACCCTTGCACTAACCGCCCTTTGTGGCATGGCGCAGGAGACACATGGGCAGGGCATGCCTGTTGACCCGGAGTGGCGGACAGGTAAGCTCGAAAACGGACTCACCTACTACCTGCGGCATAACAGTGAGCCGGCAGGAAGGGCCAGCTACTACATCATACAGAATGTAGGAGCTATCCTGGAGAAGGATCATCAGAACGGACTGGCTCATTTTCTTGAGCATATGGCATTCAACGGCACCCAACGCTTCCCCGGGAAGGGGCTGCTGAGCACCCTCGAGAAGCATGGGGTGGCCTTTGGACGCAACATCAACGCATACACCAGCTGGGACGAGACCGTCTACAACCTTAGTGACGTACCGGTAGATAAGCCCGGGCTGGTAGACACCTGCCTGATGATACTGGCCGACTGGTCAGGCTATCTGACGCTCGATGAGGAGGAGATCGACAAGGAGAGAGGGGTGATCATCGAGGAGTGGCGCACCAGGCGTAATGCGCAGTGGCGCATGATGACACAGATGCTTCCGGCACTGTTTGAAGGGTCAATGTATGCCGAACGTGATATAATCGGTGACACCGCCGTGATCAAAAATTTCAGGCCGGAGGCGTTGAGAGAGTTTTACCACGACTGGTACCGTACAGACCTGCAGGCTATTGCAGTTGTCGGCGACCTTGATGTCGATGCTACTGAGAAGAAGATAAGAACTATCTTCTCATCCATACCGGCAGTGGAGGAGCCTCTTCCCAGGCCGGAGAACCTGCTGACTGAGAAGGAGGGTACCAACTATCTGCTGGTCACTGACCCGGAGGCATCAAGAACAGTGGTAAGCCTTATGATTATTGACCGTGAGCCTGACCGTCAGCCCAGAGACCTGGACTATGTACGTGACCAGTTTACTATTGAGCTCATGAACAGCATGATGGATAACCGCTTCAATGAGATAGTACAGAAGGGAACCCCTCCCTTCATAGCAGGGACACTGGGCTACGGCGACTTTGTTGCCAGAGACTACAACGCGCTGACCCTCGCTGTAAACGTACGTGAAGGTGAGGAGGAGAGCAGCTTTGAGGCTGCCCTGACAGAGCTGGAGAGGGCACGGCGACACGGCTTTACCGATAGTGAGCTCAAGAGGGCGAAGGCTGATATGTTGTCAGGGTTTGAGAACCACTATAAGCAGAAGGACAAGATCAGCAATGATGACTGGATCTCCGATGCCGTTGACCATTTCCTTACCAATGAGCCGATGCCATCACTCGACCTGCAGTATGACCACTACCGTGAGATACTTCCTGACATCACCGCCGCAGAGGTGTCAGCCAGGCTGCAGGGACTGATCACTGAAGATAACCGCTTCATCGTCGTTCAGGGTCCTGATGATACCAGTCACCTCACCGGTGAGGAGGCACTGGCAGTGATAGAGAGGGTTGAGGGTGCCGATATCACCCCCTGGGAAGATGATGACGGCGGGGATGAGCTTATCAGTGGCGGGCTCATAGGCTCTTCAGTGGTACGTACCGTTCCCCTGCCACAGTTTGCAGCCACCGAGTGGACCCTCTCCAACGGTGCCAGGGTGGTCTACCGCCATGCCGACTATGAGAAGGATAATGTCACCCTCAGCGGTTACGCCTTTGGTGGCAGCTCCTTCTATCACGATTCGCTGGTCGCCTCGCTCACCCTCTTCCCCCAGATCATCTCCATGTATGGTGCGGGCGACTATGACAATGTGGCACTGACCAAGATGCTTGCCGGGAAAAAGGTGTCGGTCTCACTGGGGATTGATGAGACCCTACAGACCGTCTCCGGCTCATCAACACCCGCAGATTTTGAGACGATGATGCAGCTGCTCTACCTGCGCTTCGCACAGCCGAACTACAACCGTGAGGCCTATAATGCCATATCAGGACGGTTTGCGGCTGTGATAGCCATGATGCAGAAAGATCCCAACAAGATTATGTCAGACAGCCTCTCAATGAATATGACCGGATATCACCCGCGCACCTTCCTGCTGACACCTGAATCATTGAAAGTGATGAAGTTTGAAGATATAAACTATATCTATGAAACCGCTTTTGAAGATGCCTCCGCCTTCACCTTCTTCATCACAGGTAATATTGATGAGGCGTTGGCCAGAGAGATGGCTTCACTCTATATAGGGTCATTGCCTTCTGCCGGACTCACAAAGAGCTACCGTAACCTGGGGATGAACCAGCCGGAAGGGACCGTAAAAAAGGAGATCCCCATCCCGATGACAACACCCAAGGCTACCGTAATAATAAACTACTCGGCCAAAACGCCATACAATCCGTATGATAACCTGGCTCTCAGGGTGCTGAACGGTGTCCTTGACCTGGTCTATACTGAGCAGGTGAGAGAGGAACAGGGAGGGACCTACGGGGTGAGCGTGAATGCCGGATCAAAGAAGAGACCCGAAGAGAGGGCCTCCCTGCTGATAGCGTTTGAGTGTGACCCGGAAAGGGCTGAGGAGCTGAAGGGTATAGTACATTCAGAGCTGGAGGCTATTGCGAAAAAGGGACCATCAGCTACCGATCTGGGCAAGACGGTGAACAATATGCTGAAGACCCGTGAGGAGGCAGTAAACCATAACAGCTACTGGGCTAATACAGTGCAGTCATTCTACCTGACAGGAATAGACAACAATGCCACCCAAAACTATGGCGATATACTACGGAAATTCAAGAGCAGCGACATAAAAAAGGTGACTAAAAAATTCCTTAAGAGAGCTGACCTGCTGGAGCTGGTCTTCGTTCCGGAGCAGAAAACAGAGTGACCGCAGTGACCGGTGGCTGAGACATAGCACCGGCAGAAACCGGTGAGCAATGACGCCACATGTGTAAACTGCCGGCAACGATCTGACTGTATGTGAAACAGCTGTAAAACCGCTGGCAGCTACCTGTAAGTAATGACACGACGTTGTGAACCGCCGGCAGCTAACGGCAGGTAATGGCGTAGCAGCTATTAACCTATATCACCAAACGGAAACTCCTCTTCAATCTCCCAGACCCTGCCATTATGCTTCAGCAGGAAGAGGGAGTTCACCGTGAAGGTTCCGCTGAACTGCTCATCCTTCAGTCGGGTCCACGCCGCCCTGAATGCCTCCCGGGTAAGGTCACGTGTGGCTATGGTGATATGCGGAGTGATCTCATCCATAATCTCCTCCGCCGGCAGGGCTCCCTCTGCGGAGAGCCTCATTATGAGCCGCCGGTGAAGAGCCCTTACCGGAGCCGGGTCTGACAGCCTTATGAAGATGACCCGTGGGGGGAAGCTGCCATAGCCGTCAAAGGAGAGGGTAAAGGAGCTCTCGCCCGCTGCAGTGCCGGCCAGCAGCGTCTTCAGCGACATGAGCCTGCCCCCATCCAGGGTGAAGGGCTTCTGCAGCGTTATATGGGCAGGTGACTTCAGTGCATGCGAGGCACCGTAGTCACTCCTCATCATCTCCTTTGCGGTGAGAATCCTCTCTCTCAGCTCCTCATCAGGCAGGAGGGCTATGAAGTACAGATCGCCTTTCATCAGTAACTGGTAGTTTTTCCCTTCAGGAACCGCCGCCGGGTATACGGCACCGTATGGGATTGCAGTTTCAATGGCAGTCATTTCGCTGCGGTTGTGAGGCGGTCATCCGGGCCAGGTATCTGGCAGCGCCTCAGGGCTTCAATGGCAGTCATTTCGCAGCTGTTGTGAAGCGGTCACTCAAACCAGGTCTTTATCAGCTCCTCACGGTCATGCTGCAGGTCGGTAGCCCGGTATGAGACTGATGAGTCATTCTCAATAAAATAGATCCAATAGCCCGACACAATGCCCGGGGTGTAAAGCTTACGCCTCAGGTAGAGCCTGTCACCCTCCACAAAATCACACCTTCTGCCATAGGCGGAGATCTTTCCATACCGCTCCTCCAGGGTGGTCTTGATCCAGATGAGGTTCGGGCCGTCATGATTTTCCGGTCCCGTCTGCCGGTGTTCAATAAAGTCACCGATATATTTGCGGGTAATAATCACCTCATCTTCAACCATACCTGATGAAGCTCTCTTCTGAGTGGCACAGGAGACTATCAGAAGGCCTGTTATCAGTAACATCAGCTTTTTCATACCCTGTAACTGTATGGCCTGCCTGAGTGACCGGGTCACCGGCGAGGCCGATATCCAAATTTAACCTTTTTTCCTCTCTCCGTAAGGCCGTTCGCCTCTTTTCTTCCCCGGATAGGGTCAATAACACAAAAAAGAGTGACAGCCTAGAGGCATTGCCTCTCTCACCGGTACCCTTCAGTCAAGCCTGATTCAGTCAATCCTGATTCAGTCAATCCCGCGGCAGTCATCCCTGCTACACTCATCCCTGCTACACTCATCCCTGCCTCAGTCCAGCCTGATACAGTGGTCACCCTCAGGGTTATATATAATATTCAGTGCCAGAGGCTCAAGCCTGATATCAAAGCTACTTGCATGAAACAGCTCACCGTCGGCATGAAACGGAACCTTGTCGGGAAACTCAATCTGTACCCTTCCGGTCTGATAGTATGTCACCCTCTTGTCAAAGATATGCTTTCCGCCAGGCACCATCATCAGCAGCCTTATCCTCTGTGGCAGTGACAGGCGTCTGATAGAGCATATGTCAAGCAGCCCGTCGTTGGCCACTGCTCCTGGGGTCAGAAAAAAGGAGCGGGCAAACCGCCTCCCGTTGCCAACGGTATTGATAAAGCAGTCGGTCTCACTCGTACCGTTGCCTGAGATCACTCTCATCCTTTTCTCCCTGAAGAGGAGCAGTATCCTCAGTATATTCCATATATACTTGTTTTTCCCCAACCGCTTACCCTTTTCCGACTCGGCATGGCTGGATGCTGCAACCTCGGCATCAAAGCCTATTCCAATACCATTTATGAAGAGCTGATCATTACATCTCCCCACATCTATCAGGGTGGTATCAGCCCTGAAAAACCTTTCCCAGTCGCTGTCGGTAAACCGGTCAGAGAAGCCGGTGATACGTGAGGTGTCATTGCCTGAGCCGCCACAGATGGCTCCGGTCACCACACTGTTGTTGAAGAGCAGGGGTGCCGCAACCTCATTGAAGGTACCGTCACCCCCTACAGCAATGATATATCTGTAACCCTCTTCGGCATATCTGAGTGAGAGCTCTGAAGCGTGGCCCCGCCTCTCTGTGTAGACAATCTCAGCGTCGATGTGGTATCTGTCACACATCTCACGTATCCTGCCTACCTGGCCGAGTCCATAGCCGTTTCCGGCAACAGGATTGACGATGAAGACCCATTTGTGGTTCCGGATCATCTCACTGTAATGTAAGCTGTCAAGGTTTAATCACAAGTGTCGTTCCACTATCCGGGGTAACAGCTCCACTCACTCTATTCCCAGTCAACCCGCGGGGAACGGTAAAACCCGATACCCATCACCTCAAACCTCTTCCCGTGAGCGGCCAGGCGTACCCTGTACTCATCCCATGAGCGCAGCTGTGAAGGGGTCCAGGCTATCTCAGCATACCCCGGCAGACGCGGATAGAGAAGGTACTCAGCCTCCTGAAAGGTGGAAATTGTCTCTGACCAGAGGGGTGTCTCCACTCCTACGATATGTTCGTTTGAGATCTCAGGATCGAAGGTTGCCGGATCCCAGTCGTAGGCATCATCAACCTCAATGTAGGCCGCCCAGGAGAGTCCCAGTTTAGTGGACGGGTCATACTTCATATCGATGTATGCACGCTTTGACGGAGACATAAGCACCCTGGCCCCCTGGTTGATCGCCTTCACCGCATTGGCTGACCGCGCCCAGTACTGCACCACGGTGTTGGGCAGAAGGGTGGCATGCGCTATCTCATCCCATCCGGTAACATATTTGCCGTGTGAGGCAACGATCTTCTGCACCCGGTTGACAAAATAGATATAGTCATCCAGTTTGGTCGAATGTGACTCATCTCCTCCTATATGGAAATAGTTGCCCGGTGTCAGGGCAGCTATCTCACGTACCACATCATCAATAAACTTATAGGTTATCTCTGCGCGGGTATCGAGGGAGCTGAACCCTACGGTGGTGCCGGTATAGGGTTTGGGTGCCCTGCCACTTCTGTTGAGCTCGGGATAGGAGGCCAGCGCCGCATTGGTATGACCCGGCATATCTATCTCCGGAATAATGGTTATATACCTCTCTGCAGCATAGCTGACAATTGATGAGTACTCCTCCTGGGTAAAGAATCCGCCCTCACCGCCGCCTACCTGATTCTTTGATCCAAATTCGGTCAGGTTGGGCCACGACTTGATCTCTATCCGCCACCCCTGATCATCAGAGAGGTGCAGGTGGAGCACACTCATCTTATAGAGGGCCAGCTGGTCAATATACCTTTTCACATCTTCGGGAGGGAAGAAGTGGCGGGAGACATCGAGCATGGCACCCCGGTGGTAATAGACCGGATAGTCACGTATGGTGCCGGTGGCAATGGTCCACTGCGCCTCCTGCAGGGTGGCAGACTCCACCTGTGGGGGCAGCAGCTGCCTGATGGTCTGTATACCGCGAAAAGTACCGGCGGGAGTGTTGGCGGTAAGGGTCACCTGCCGCGGAGTGATAACCAGCTCATAACCCTCCTCACCCAGCTGCGGATCATTCTCTCCGAGAGCAAGAACAATATCTCCCTTCCCGGGCTTGCTGCCATCACTTATCACCTGCAGACCCAGTCCGGTAGAGGGGTTAAGCCTGTCAGCAAGAAAACTTCCAACAGCCCTTAGCTCATCAGGTGAGCCGGGCATAATGACAATGTTACTCCTGGCAGTCAGGGTAAAGGTACCACCGTCAGCAGTAACCGAGACCGGCCTGGGAATGACCGAATTGAGAGTCAGGTCTGTCGGCTCGGCAGAACCACATGAGACGAGAGCGGTCAGTAGCAATGATGCAACCACGGACAGTAAAACAGAAATTCTTTTCATGAGCTATTTTTTTCCAGGTTTCCTTATAATATTTATTACCAGAGTCAAATATAAAGTTTTTAGTCCGATCTGCTAAACTATCTGCGGGTGTCTGTAGTATCTGACCATATCTGTTTTCTCTGCGAATAGCTGCCGGTGTCTGACGCCATCAGCTGGTATCTGCGGGTATTTGCCACTGTCTGACGCCATCAGCCGGTATCTGCGGGTATTTGCCACTGTCTGACGCCATCAGCCGGTATCTGCCGATAGCCACCACTGTCTGCCGGTATCTGCCGGATTCTGGCGGTTAGCGTGACAGGCTATGCCGTGAACTCCTTCCTGCCGCAATTCTTTCATCACTAAAAAATATTTTTGAAATCACTGAGTAACAGGAACCAGATGAGAAAACTTGGTCTATCTTTAGCCTCGCCTAGAAAAACTCCTATGGAACAGATCACAATCAGAGAGGTGATCACGAAGAGAGATCTTCGTGATTTTATCTACCTGCCTGAAAAGGTTCACAAAGATGAACCAGGCTGGCTTCCACCAATATATATGGATGAGCGCGAACTGTATGACAGGAAGAGGAACAAGTCTTTCGGTTATGCTGATGCACTGCTGCTGGTAGCCTACAGGGGAAGAAGGCCTGTAGGGCGGATAATGGGTATTATCAACCGCCGGTACAACGAGATAAACAATGAGAATCACGGCCGGTTCTGCTTTATGGAGTGTTATAACGACCAGGAGCTCTTTCATGCACTCATCAATGCCATAGAGGAGTGGGCACGGACCAACGGCATGACCCGGCTGGTGGGACCACTGGGATTCTCTGACAAAGACCCGCAGGGGTTCCAGACAGAGGGCTTTGAATATCCGCAATTCATAACCAGCGCCACAAACTCACCCTATATGGTAACCCTGATTGAGAATGAGGGGTACACCAAGAAGGTTGACCTGGTCAATTACCTGGGTGAGATACCGCAGCAATTCCCGCCTGTCTATGAGAGGGTGATGGAGAGGATCACTCAGACAGAAGAGTTTCGGATAATTGAGTTCCAGAAAAAGAAGAGACTGCGGAAATATGTCGTCCCGATACTGGAGCTGATGAACCAGACCTTTGCCGAGATATACGGTTTTGTGCCGCTCAATGACCAGGAGAAGGCTGAGTTTGCAGCCCGCTACATCCCTATCCTCGACCCTAAATTTATCAAGGTGGTAGAGAGGGAGGGTGAGATCATCGGCTTTGCCATAGGCATGCCTGACCTGAGTGAGGCGATCAGGGCCTGCAGGGGAAGAGTAATACCGTTTGGTATCATCAGGATACTCAGAGAGTCGAAACGCTCACGTAAGCTGATAATGATGCTGGGAGGGGTGAAGAAGGAGTACCGCGGCAAAGGGATAGATGTGATGATGGGGGTAAAGATACTCAAGGATGCCATCAACAGCCGTATGGAGACCATAGACAGCCACCTGGTGCTTGAAGATAACCTGAGGATGCGTGGTGAGTATGAACGGATAGGATGCAAGGTGGTAAAAAAATTCCGAATCTATCAGAAGGAGCTGTAACCACCGGAAGGTGCCTGAGGTTACTCCCCGCTGACACCTCACACCCCTGCCTGCCGGCAATCGCATGGCGATAAGTGATTCCTGTTAATCCTGCTGTTTACCGGTACAGGACGAAGAGACCCCTAAATCTAACAGGGCAATCTGTCAAAATAAGTTTTGCATTGCTGGCTATTTATTCTAAATTTGGAGGGTCTTCATACAAATATTTTCTAACAACTAACCAACTCTAAAAACCTTATTTATGAAAAAAGCTGTAACACTACTGATTCTTTCAGTGTTTACGCGGCTTCTGTTTGCACAGGATGTTACGGTCAGAGGAGTCGTAACCCTGCAGGCAGACGGCAGTCCGCTCCCCGGGGTGACCATCGTGGTTGCCGGAACAAATATCGGGGTCATCTCAGCTGCTGACGGGAGCTATTCCATTGCTACCACAATGGGATCGGTTCTACGCTTTACATTCATCGGTATGTCACCGGTGGAGGTTACCGTATCTGCAACAACACTAAATGTAACCATGGTTGAGGCCCCTACTGACCTCGACGAGGTGGTTGTCATCGGATACGGGGTACAGAAAAAGGCGCTGGTCACCGGTGCCAACCTCAATGTCAAGGGTGACCAGATAGCCGAGCTCAATGTAGCTACTGCCATGGAGGCGCTACAGGGGATAGCCACCGGCATAAGCATCACAAGGCCCAGCGGTGAGCCGGGTGCCGGCACCAGGGCTACCATACGCGGACTGGGTACTATCGGGAACTCGGCACCACTCTATATAGTTGACGGTGTGTCGGTAGGCAATATTGATTACCTCAATGCCTCAGATATTGAGTCTATCGATGTGCTGAAAGATGCCGCCTCATCGGCTATCTACGGGTCAAGGGCTGCCAACGGAGTGATACTGGTGACAACCAAAAAGGGAAGAGAGGGGTCACCCCCGGTGATAAGCTATGACTACTACTACGGGATGCAGAATATCTACAAAAAGCTGCCCGCCCTCAATGCACCTGAGTATATGATGATCATGGATGAGGGGCGTATCAATGACGGCCTCCCGCCGGAAGACTGGAGGGGCAAGCTGAGAAACAACCCCTACCTCAACAATAACTTCCCGGGCAACCTGGGAGTACAGCTAGGCAATGAGATATGGGCACGGCTGCAGGGTGGCTGGCTGGGTACCGACTGGGTTGATGAGATGTCAACAAAAAATGCTGCGGTACAGAACCACTCACTAAACATTACCGGCTCATCAAGAGATATTATCTATGCCATGGGGTTCTCATACTTCGACCAGGCAGGTATCTTCGGCGGTGACCTGATGGGTGCCGGGTACAAGAGGCTCACGGCTCGACTCAATACTGAGATGGTGCTCATAAAGAACAGTAACAGGAATATTATTACGATAGGTGAAAACTTTACCTACACCAATACAATGAACAAGTGGGTGGGTACAGGTGATATCTACTGGAATGACCTGCATAATGCCCTGGTCACCAATCCGCTGCTGCCTGCCTACTGGGACAAGTCGCCTGACAAGTATGGCTTTACCCCTACCCTGGAAGGGATATCGCCTGACCAGCACAACCCGCTGGCCGGCCTCTTCTATAACAGGTCACAATTCAGCTGGCCTACAAACAACTCATTCACAGGCAATGCCTATATCAATGTTGAGCCTCTCAAGAACCTGAGGTTCAGATCATCACTCGGTATCAACGCCTGGTATGGAAGCTCCCGGTCATGGTCACCTACATACTTCCTCGCCTCCAAGTTCAATAACCCCAATGATGGCGTATCACAGAGTATGTATCAGGGTTCAAGCTTCACCTTCACCAATACCCTCTCCTATGACTACTCCTTCAGTGACCACAAGGTCACCCTTCTGGCGGGTAATGAGGTTCTGACCACCAGGTTCAACGGTAGTGTCAGCGGATGGAAGGCCAACTCAATCTTCGGCGATGCTGACCATGCCTACCTGAGTAATGTGGTTGCCGAGTCTATCAGCGGCATCAGCACCTCAGGCTCTGACGGTGCTGCCCAGGGGGGCGGGCTGCTCTCCTACTACGGGCGCCTCTCCTACAACTTCCTTGAGAGGTATATCTTTGATGCGACCTTACGTGCCGACGGCTCCTCCAACTTCGCCAGGGGACACCGCTGGGGCTACTTCCCCTCAGCCTCCGCCGGATGGATCTTCACCGAGGAAGATTTTCTGAAAGGAAACTCACTTATCAACTTCGGTAAGCTGCGCGTCAGCTGGGGGCAGAACGGTAACCAGAGCATACCCAACTTCATCTACAGCTCAAACATAGCCTACTTGGAGCAGGGGTACTACTTCGGGTCTGACAAGCTCGTCTCATCACCCACAGCCATCCCTGCCAACGTACCCAATACAGAGGTTACCTGGGAGACATCAGAGCAGCTCAATATAGGTGTTGATGCCCGGCTGCTCAAATCGAAGCTGGGGCTGGCCATCGACTGGTACAACAAGAAGACCAAAGACTGGCTGGTACGCGCACCCATACTGGGTACCGCCGGAGCTGATGCACCATACATCAACGGTGGTGATATCAGAAACAGGGGTATAGAGTTCTCCATCAGCTGGAGAGACAATATCTCAGACTTCAACTACGGCGCCACCTTCAGCGGAACCGCTAACAGGAATGAGGTGACCCGGCTGGCCAATGCCGAGGGGATCATAAACGGCTCATCACATGTGCTCTCACAGGGAACAGCATATATCTCAAGGGTACAGGTGGGCTATCCTATCGGATTCTTTTACGGGCTGAAGGCTGACGGACTGCTGCAGAATGAGAAGGAGGTTGAGGCCTACCTGACACCGGAAGGGAAGCCCTACTTCGAAGATCAGCGCCCCGGCGACGTGCGGTTCGTTGATCAGAACAGGGACGGTGTCATTGATGATGACGACAAGATAATGCTGGGCAGCCCGCTGCCAAAGTTTGAGATGGGTATGCAGCTCAACGCTGAATACAAGGGATTCTATGTCAATGCCACCCTCACCGGTAAGTTTGGAATGCAGGTGATGCAGTCATACAGATCATTTGCCGATATCTTTACCCAGAACTATACCACACAGATATTCGGACGCTGGCATGGTGAGGGAACATCTGACAGGCTGCCACGACTGAGCTCATCATCACACCGCAACACCAACCTGATATCAGATATCTATATGCATGATGCCGACTATGTGAGGGTGAACAACCTGGTGTTCGGATATAAGTTTGACAGGCTGCTCAGAGAGCTGTCATGGATGAAGGGAGCAGCTATCTATGTTGCTGTAAATAACCTATACACCTTCACCGCATATGACGGGATGGACCCCGACGTGGGATATGCCCCTGACACATGGGCATCAGGTATTGACCTGGGCCTCTATCCACTGCCCAGAACGGTAATGTTCGGTGCAAGTGTCACATTTTAACCCAGTGTTGCCATGAAAAAGAGATTACTAACAATAATTGCCATCACAGCCCTGATAGTCAGCAGCTGTGAGAATTTTCTCGATACACGAAACCTGTATGAGAAAGACCTTACCAACTTCTACCAGACACCAACCGATATTACCGAAGCGATAGGCGGTGTCTATAATGCGCTCTATGTTAACGGTGTCCACAGTGAGGAGCAACTGACGGCAAACCTGCTCAGCGACTATATGCTGGGCGGTGGCGGTCCGGATGATGTTCTGGCCAAAAATGTCGACTCATTTACTGACCCCACCGAAGATACCTACAAAGACCTCTGGAAACAGACCTACAACGGTGTCTACCGTGCCAATGCCATCATTGAGGCTGTCACTGATGCCGACTACAGTAGCTACTTCGACACTGAGGAGGAGGCTCTGCGCTTCAGGAATACCGCATTGGGTGAAGCCTATTTTATGAGGGGCTTCTTTATGTTCAGGGCTGCCAGATTCTTCGGCGGGATGCCTCTCATCCTTGAGACAACCACGCCACGTGACGGTGCCCGGGCATCCATTACCGAGACCTACAGCCAGGTGGCTGCCGACTTCCTGGCAGCAGCGGAGATAATGCCGGTGATTAACCCCATGACCGTCCCCCTTGCCGAGTACGGTCATACCAACATATGGGTGGCCAAGGCCTATCTCGCACGTACGTTCCTCTTCTATACCGGCTATATGACCAATATAGAGAAGCAGGCTGCCAGTAATGTGCCCCTGCCTGACGGTGGGAGCCTGACAAAAGAGATGGTGGTTGAGCATCTGCAGGATATCATTGACAACAGCAACTATGAGCTCACCCCTGATTACCGTAACCTCTGGCCATACTCATATATCAACAAGAGTGCGGGGAGTGATGATGTGCTGCCATGGGCTGCCGCTGAGGGGCTTGAGTGGGTAGGACAGGACGGCCCCAACTCCGTGGTGGGTACCGGCAACAGAGAGGTGATGTTTGCGTTGCGGTTCGCCTTTGGCAACTGGGGATGGAACGAAGGAACGAAGTACAATAACCGCGTGCCACTCTTCTTTGGTATAAGAGGCAACTCACTGGTACCCTTCGCCGAGGGCTGGGGATGGGGAACCGTACATACCCTCTTCTACAATGAGTGGCCCAATGCTGACCCAAGGAAGGAGGCCTCAGTACTGGTGCTGGGTGAGGCTGATCAGGGTACTGCCGACTACCAGGCTGATCAGGGTGATCATGAGACCGGACTGGTCAACAAGAAATATTCAACCCTCCAGTATGACGGGCCCGACGGACGTGCCGGAATGTTTTACTACATATACGGCTCTACCAACAAGGATATGCAGCTGTGGCATGCACAAGACTTCTTCTATCTCAGGTATTCAGATATACTGCTCATGCACTCTGAGCTTACCGAGACTGAGTGGGGTATAAATGAGGTGAGGGCCAGGGTAGGCCTTGACCCTGTGACATGGTCACTTGACAACCTGAAGAGAGAGCGGCTCTATGAGTTCGCCTTTGAAGGGCAGAGATGGTTTGACCTGGTCAGATGGGGTGATGTGGAGAAGAGTGACAAAAACTACTACTCATCACCGTGCAACGTGAGAAACTCAGGCGTGCCCGGTGTATATACGGTCTCCTACCGCCCTGAGACAAAAGGACTGCTACCGATTCCCGAGTCGGAGATACGACTCTCAAACGGTGTCTACCAGCAAAATCCCGGATGGTAACAGTATGCCTGATAACCATTTAAAAAGTGAAAACTATGAAAAGAGATAAATCAATTGGCCTGATCATCGCAATGCTGCTTATCATCATGACGGCATGCGAACCGATAGAGAACAGGGATGTGCTCACAAACAGCTATGACCCTGACGATATACGGCTGGAGGTGATACAGTCAACCCCGGGAGGCAACAGCCTCACACTGCGTATGACCACACCGGGAGTGACTGGTTACTGGGACTATATTATCGGCCGCAAATATTCTGACAGGGTAGACCTGATCTTCCCGCTGCCGGGTACCAGCACCTTTACCTATCACGTGACAACTCCCTACCTTGAAGGAGGCGAGATATATAAGCCGCTCTACATCACCAAAAGCATTGACGTGACAATCACAAACCTTGACCACAAGCTGCCTGAGCAGTACTACTGGCTGGTAGGTGATGAGCTGGAAGGCAAGAGCTGGGTCTTTGATGGTGCCGGTGAGCCGGGAGCGTTATGGTGGTATATGGTTGCCGGCTACAACTGGCAGGAGTTCTGGTGGGATGCCGGTACTGATTCACCTCCGTCAGATATGTACGGTAAGATCGTCTTTGACCTTGACGGAGGCTCCAACTTCACCTATTACGCCTCTCCGGAGGCTGACCCGGTCACAGGATCGACATGGGTCTTCAACCCTGACTATACCAAGCTGACCATCAAGGGCCCGGCTGACCTGCCCGGCTCATATGAGGGCTCAGGTGGCTTCAACGTGGGAGCTGACAAAGGGGTCTACCAGATCAAGGAGTTTAGTGCTGACCGACTGGTACTCTTCATCCCGGAGGCTGAGTGGAGCTCAGGATGGATATGGGTATTCAGGCCTGAATAGCAGAGAGACGCCAACCCCATGAGGGGTAGAGATAATTTGGGAGGCTGTCATTGTCGTGGCAGCCTCCCTCATTTCTGTCGGCACGCTGCAGTGACCGCCGCCATCCGCCTGGTGGCAGTCTCCTCTCAATATTTTACGGTCAGTCAGTGCAGGAAGGTGACATCACCCACAACATCAAAATAGGCTCCGTCGGCATACCTGCCGGTAGCCTTCCAGACATATACCCCTTGCGGTGCCAGTGAGCCATCACCAAAATAACCGTCCCACCCCCTGGTGAGCTCATGGCTCTCATATATAAGCACACCCCACCTGTTGAAGATCTGCAGCTTGTATTCAATCACATTCTCCTGAAAGGGCCTGAAGACATGGTCCATCGAAGGGTGTACCCCGTCAGACCACATACCGCCGGTAGGGCCGCTGCCGTTCCACTTGAAGACATTGGGATACTGGAGGCTCCCCTCCTTCCATTCAACGGTCACCGGCGTATCCATCACCGCCGAATCGATACAGCCGTCACGCGTAGTTACCGTGAGAGAGACGTTATAGCTGCCCTCTGACCTGTACTGGTGGTACGGGTTCTCCTCTGCAGAGGTGTAGCCGTCACCAAAGTTCCACAGCCAGGTGTCGGCATAGTGTGAGTAGCTGTAAAAGATCACTATCTGCTCATTATTGACCACATGGGTGGGGTAGGCATCGAAGATCGCCGTAGGGTTCTGGTAAACGGTTATCACATCACTACGGGTCGCCCCGCCGGCTATATTGTGTACGGTGAGCTTCACGATATAGCTTCCTGCAACGTAGTAGGTGTGCTCCGGATTGACCTCCGAGGAGTACTGACCATCACCGAAATCCCATATATAGCTGTCGCCGTGAAGGCTCTTGTTGGTGAACTGTACCGTCAGCGGTGCGCACCCCTTGCCTGCTCCCTCAAAGTCGGCCACAGGCAGCGGCGGCATGATAACCTCAGCCCTTACCTGCTGCCTGGCGCCGCACCCCCACCTCTCCGGAGGTATGGTATAGGTCAGGGTGTGGCTCCCCAGCCCTGCCACTGCCGGGTTGAACTGTGTGCCGGTGACACCGGGTCCCGACCATATACCGCCGGCAGGGTAGGCGATCAGCTGCAGCGGGGGCCCGTTCAGGAAGAGGATCCCCGGATCGGTGGCAATGATGGCCGGCAGAGGCATGACAGTGATCACCGTGGTGTCACTGGCCGGACAGTCCACATTGAGTATCTCATAACGTATCACATGGTCACCCACCCCGGCCAGTGTGGGGTAAAAGCGGTTGCCGACAACACCCGGCCCTGACCAGACACCCCCCAGATCATGAGCGGTAAGTACTACTGCCGGACTATCTTCACAGAGGGTGTCAACAGGGTTGATGGTGGCATCAGGGGTGGCTACGGTGAGCAGCGACTGGTCACTATCGGTACAGCCGTTGACATCGGTAATGGTATACCCGATAAGGTGATTGCCTGACCCTGCTACCGACGGGTAGAAATAGCTGCCGGCCACCCCGGTACCCGACCATACGCCTCCCGGCTCACGCGAGAGCAGCGCCACGGCAGGGTCAGTGGAGCATACAATACCGGTGGTTAGTATCGTGGCATCAGGCACGGGATATACCGTAATGATAATCTCGTCACTGTCGGTACAGCCGTCGCTGTTGGTGACTGAATACCTGACGATATGGCTGCCGGGACCCGCCTCCGCCGGATCAAACCGGGTACCCTGAACACCGTTGCCCGACCATACGCCGCCGGGGTCATGCGCCTGCAGCCCTACGGAGGGCTCATTGGCACACATGGGGTCTACCGGTATGATGGTGGCATCAGGATAAGGGACGATCACTATCCTGGCGGTGGTTATCACGGGCGGGTGGTCACCATTGACAGGGTCTGCCGGCGGACCGGGTATGGCTGGATCGTCATAGGGATTACAGTAGTTCCAGTTGCGGAGGGTAACCTCAAAATATTGACCCACCAGCTTGTCATCAGCCACATAGATGACGTCAGACCATACACCTGAGCCGGTCACCGGCCCGGGAAGGGTGATAATACTACTGCTGAACGGGAAGGTACGCGCTGTACCATTGATGGTGACCGGAGCGCCTGTCATGGTGTTGTCACTCCCGTAGACCCACTGTATCCACCTGGTGTTGACGTTAGGGTTGTCTCTCTCCTGGGGTGGCACACAGTTGAACTGCGTCATATCGCGAAACCTGACGCTGGCACTGTTGCCAAAACAGACCGGATAGATCGCCGGGTTGATGCGCATGTGACCACCGTTATGGTCATCATCATCCCAAACGGTCACAATCTGCTCCTGTGAGGATGAGGTGCAGAGAACACCGTTCACAATGAGGGTAGCCTGCGGGTGGTAGTTACAGAGGTGACCGGCGGAGGTGTAGGTGACAGAGGCGGTGGCCTCAAACACCCCCGGCGAGGTCTCAGTGGCAGGATGGGTCTCCACACTCCCGTTATCCCAGTCAAATCTTATCGCTACGGGTGTGCCTGCATTGTCAACACCGGTATAGGTGATGCTCCAGACCGCTGTGACAGGCGCACAGAGCTTGTCCGGAGTAATATTATTGGCCTTTGACAGAATAGAACAACTCTGTCCATAGCCATACAGAGAAAGTGACAGAAATACAATATTTAGGATCCATTTTCTCATGAACCGCTGACTACATACCCTCGCCGGTCTGTATCACAACAGTTTATACGGCAATAGCGCCCCTTGGTTACAATTCTTGAGAACTAATTGAACTGAAATGGAATGAAAAGGTTTATTTTGAATCGGGTGTGTAACCAAAATACCGGTTTGAAATGAGAGTGACCGTAAACAACATGGTGCTTGAACTGCACGATGGTGCAAGAGTGAGAGATGCTATTACGGGCTGGTATGCCCGCTCAGGAAAGAGGGTGCCAACGCCCCTGCCGCAGGCCGAAGACCGGTATGGAAACCCTGTTGAACACGACGGCAGGCTGAGTGATGGCAATTCGCTGGTGATAAGGAGGGAACGCCGCTTCTGGTCTCTCCTGAAAGGGAGGATGAGTACTGTGCTGACCGGTACTCTCATGTCCGGTACTTTGGTTACTGCCACTCTGCTGTCAGTAGCCCTGTTGACAGGCAGCTGCACGGAGGGCACTCTTACCAAGCCTGGCAGGCGGCAGGCGGTGATCCTTGCCGTCAATGATATGCATGCCGCCATTGACAACTTCCCTAAGCTGGCATACCTGGCTGACAGCCTGAGGGCTCTCTACCCCGATATGGTGCTGGTGGGTGCCGGTGACAACCAGACCGGCAATCCTGTCAACGACCAGTATCATGAGAGGGGTCTGCCCATGATAGAGCTGATGAACGCGCTGCGGTTTGACCTCAGTGCTGTCGGCAACCATGAGTTCGATACCGGCCCGGAAGGGTTCGCCAGCCTCACCAGGAGGGCCGCCTTCCCGTTTATCAGCGCCAATGTGGAGGCTGACGACTCACTGGGTCTCAGGCTAAGCCCCTACTCGGTCATCACACTCCCCAACGGTCTCACCCTTGCTTTCCTTGGTCTGACGCAGGTGAGCAGCAGCGGTATTCCAGACACCCGTCCGGCCAATACCACCGGGTTCACATTCCATTCACCGTTCGCTACCGCCCGTGACTACCTCTGGCTGGGAGAAAAGAGTGATATCCTCATCGCCCTCACTCACCTCGGCTTTGAAGATGATGTGAGGCTGGCCCGAGAGACACCGCCGGGGATCGATCTGATCATCGGCGGCCACTCACATACCAGGGTTGAGAATGAGCAGGTTCACAACGGCATACTGATCACCCAGGCTGAGAGCAAACTCAAGTACGCTACCCTCATCAGGATGAGTGTCAGCCGTCGGGGCAAAATAAAAAAGAGCATGCAGCTGATCACCATATCGGCACTGCCGGGTGAGGAGGGTGAGGTACGTGCCATGGTAGAGAGGTACAATGATAATCCGGTGCTCAATGAGGTGATTGCCGGGGTCTCAGATAACTTCACAACCCTTGAGCAGCTGGGCTACCTGATGGCTGATGCACAGCGTGCCGCTGCAGGAGCTGATATCGCCCTGATGAATCCGGGCGGCGTGCGGCTCCACCAGCTGCCTGCCGGTGAGGTGACCCTGAAGAATGTCTACCAGCTTGACCCGTTTGGCAATGAGCTGGTGGTGACAAGGCTTACCGGCAGTGAGCTGCTCTCGCTGCTGCGGGCAGCCTGGCCCGTCGATGAGGAGAGGGCGGTGCTCACCTCAGGCATTAACATTGAGATCAGGCTCAATGACCAGGGTGAACCTGAAGAGTTCACCATTACCGGCAGCGACGGTACCCCGCTCGACATGAACCATACATATACCGTCGCCATGAATAGCTATATGACTGAGGTCTACGACTATGAACACTCCGACCCGGGAGAGTCGCTCTTCTTCACCACGGCTGAGGCACTAATCGAATACCTGAAGAGTGAGAGTCCCGTCAGAAGCTACAGCAATGAGAAGAGGGTCAGGGTCAACTGATGCCTGGTTCGGGAGAACTTATCTGACACATATGAGTCGATGATGCAGGAGAGCCTGTCCTTTTAGATCATAATAGGTTCCCATGCCTCAATGTTCTGTTTGTTGGTGAACTTTATGTAAATTTAGCTACAAATTACTCATTTCAGAAGCTATCCGGCAGGAACAACATGAATGAAGAGAAACGCCTTTACCGTATACGGATCACAGGCCTGGTGCAGAAAAGGGCCGTGCAACGGATTTGTTGACAATGTGGTGGTTGAGAGGGTATCGGGGGCGGACGTGCAGAATTACGGGTTGATCACTGAGACAGGAAAAAGTATGATAACACCAAAACATGATCTATGAAAACTGACCGCAGAACATTTATCAAAAGCAGTACAATGGTACTGGCTGGTACCGCTGTGCTGGGTAATACCCTCTTCTGTTCACCGGCAAAAAGGGCTATTACCGGACTACAGCTCTACTCTGTACGCGATGATATGCGACGTGACCCTGCCGGCACACTTAAGCAGCTGGCAGAGATGGGTTACATCTATGTTGAGCATGCCAGCTATTTTGACCGTAAGTTCTATGGCTACGAGGCATCTGAGTTCAGAAAGATTCTTGATAACCTCGGACTGATAATGATAAGCGGACATACAACATTTGAGATGCAGCACTGGGATACCGTCAACAACAACTTCTCAGAAAGCTGGCACCACCTGGTGGAGGATGCAGCCGTGCTGGGCCAGAAATATGTTGTAAGCCCATGGATGGATGAAGAGATGAGAAGCAGCTATGACAGCTTCATGTACTACATGGATGTGTTCAACAGGTGTGGCACGCTGTGTCGTGAGAACGGTATGAAGTTCGGGTATCACAACCACGATTTCGAATTCAGCCAGGAGCTGAATGGCGAGAAACTGTTTGACCTGATGATGAGAAGCACTGACCCTGAGCTGGTTGTCATGCAGCTTGATACAGGAAACCTCTTCAGCGGCGGCGCAGTGGCCAGGGAGGTAGCAAACCGGTACCCGGGCAGATTTGAAAATATTCATGTTAAAGATGTGATACCGACAGGTGATGGAAAATTCGAAAGTACCACCCTGGGCGACGGTGTGGCAGAGGTGAGGGAGGTACTCAGACTAATCGAAGAATCGGGAGGAGCTGAGGTGATAATAATAGAGCAGGAGGCATACCAGGGGATGACACCCATCGAGTGCGTCAGAAAAGACCTCCACGCAATGAGGAGGTGGGGATACCGGTAAGATAACCCTGCGAACAGGTTACATTTCCAGCCAAATCGGTAACCTAACCCGCCGAATCGGAACCTAACCCACCGAATTGAAACCTAACTCGCCAAATCGAAACCTAACTCGCCAAATCGGAAGTGTAACCCTCCCGATAAGGTGCAATATGCCCTTTCCAGTGTTTTGCAGGCAAAACTCATCGGGCTTCACAGAGTTGGATTCTATCTCCCGGAGTTCTATCTGTTCTACAGATGCATCAGCTATTTATTAGCTCCAGAAACAGGCTTTCTAATTGTGGTATAGATTTGCCCCATACCCTGAACGGGAACGTTGGATATTTATAACTGCCATCTTCTGGTGGCAACGGCAGCATCTTGCCTAATAGTTCCCGATACCTGAATCTGTAGGTAATTTGTTGGTCATTCCCGTCTAACCAGGCATAGTTCAGTTGAAGAGTCCCGTCAGTATAAACTGATAAGAGTGATTTCTGGCTGAGTTTATTAAAAACTGGATTGAATGATCCTTTCCTTATTCCGCTACCCCAACTTATACTGTCAGCATGTTCAGCAAAGAATTTGTAGAACCTTGTGATCAGAGCAATTTCCTTTTCTTTGAGACTGTTGTGAGCCTCATTAAGAAAGGATTCCTCGTCCCATCTTTTCCTTCGATAGGAACCTGTCGTTGTATTAACCTCCTTCTTAATTTCTGCTCCAAATAGTTTCGGGATGGTTATCTCATAATCATCATAATTATAGAACTCCAACTCAACCCCATAAATGTCAAAACTTGAATTTCTGTTCAGGAATGAAATCAAATCTTTTAACCTTTGCTCAATCTCATCCATCAGAACTACAAAACGAAACTTACCATCGAAGAGATTTTGATGGAACCTGTCAATAAGAACCTGGGTATCCTCTTTATTGAGCTCGTAATACTGAGCCAGTTTATCATTAAATGGCAAATTGAAGTGTGAAAAGACCTTATTCTCGATAGCCTGTTTAAAATCCTCCAACTGATCAGGATTTCCAGAAATCGACGCACCGTAATCCAAGACCTGAGCTACGACTAATCGCTTGTCAGGATTCTTATATAGCTTGGTTTCAACAATGTAAACCTCTCCCCTTTCATCAGTACCAATAGCATCTATTGGCCCGCTATTGGTCGGAACCTCCCTGGCCAGAATCAACAACCTGATTTCCTCATCAATGTCATAGAGAGGAATACAGTCAGGGTTCTCATGTATGAAGTTCTGAAGATCATCTTCATAGGCAAACCCGGATTTCGAAATCCGGTGAGCATTTTTACCGTTCTTTGTTACAATTATTGCCATTGATTCTCAATAGAGTGTTAATTTTCAATATAAATGATAGCCCGATTAACTGTTTTAGAATACTCTTGACTACCTCCACTAATCAGGTAATGTACCTTTCTCTTTTCGTACCTTATAGGTATCTTCTTCCCTGCATCTGTTTATGATGATTGTCTTTTCAAGTGGTTCACCCATTGTCCAGTAAACCTTACCACCTTCTTTATGGACCTGCTACATTTTAGAACTGCTGCATTTATCCCGACAGCAAGTTAAGCTAAAGTAGCTTAATATTATTATGGGCACAAATTATAAGGTTACGGACGGAATCATTAGCTCCAATACGGGAGAAGGAGAGGATGTTCATTATCTTCAGATATCGACTCCTGTTCAATCTGGGAATAGCGGAGACCACCTTTTTTATCAAGATGGCCTTATCATATGTATAACTTCCTCTATATTAAATAGTTCTACTACAGGTGCGCAGGTAGAGGATGAAAATTATGGTATTAAAAAATCCTACCATCAAAATCTATATTGGATGTTGCCAAATCAGTCAGGTTTACCCAAGAATTCCTCCTTGATACAAAAAAACTAGAAGTTCAGGTTAAAATTCTGAAAAAATCGTATGCCAAATAAGGATAGACTAATTCCAGAAACCTTCTGTTCATAATCTTCAAACCATCCCCAACCTCCCTTCCTCTCAGGTCGTTCTAAGGTCGCAAATATGACCACTAGGAGACGATCTACCTGTGGGATGGGAATCAGGTGTGGGTCGTAGGGAGAACGTCGGTTTGACCCAACCAGATTGGGAAAACTTGAGATTCTGTTTCTGCTTAAAAATGGATATTATCTGCAGCGAAACGGAGTCCATTCTCGTATTATAAAATAAACCATTGGTCATGAATAAGACAGCTCTGCTGATTTTATTGACGGCATTCCTTCTTTCTGGCTGCAAAGAAGTGCCAGATAATCCTGAAGATGATTTGACAATTGGTCTGGATGGATGGGAAATATCAAAATCAACCTATGATTTTGATATCAATCCCAGAGATATATATTTCATTGATGAGAACATTGGCTTCGTTGTCGGTTATAACGGCGCTATTTATAAAACAACCAATGCGGGCACCACATGGCTAAAACTGAATTCGGGAACTACATTACATCTGCATTCGGTCTACTTTATTGATGAAAATGTTGGCTTTGTATCAAGTATTGCAGCCGGTGGATGCCTGGATGCAGATTGTGACAAAGGAAGTGTGCTTTTGAAGACAATAGATGGCGGAGACACCTGGACCAAGACCTTCTTTCCTGAATACATCCGAATATTGTCATTGAAGTTTTTTGATCCCCTGAATGGAATTGCAATCATCCATAAGACAGACATTCCAAATTCAAGAGATGAGTATGTAGCCACTACTTCAGACGGTGGCTCTAATTGGAATCTCCTTGACCTGGGGATAAAGCCTTACAGTAGCGCCATTTATTTTGTAGATAATATTGCCTTTGTTGCAGGTGAGAATAATCAGATCTTCAAAAGCAAGGATTATGGTCGAACCTGGCAAACTATCACAACACCAATCGAATCATATAATGATGTCAGAAACATCTATTTCTACAACGAGAACATTGGTTATGTTGATGGCATTTCTCATATTTATAAAACAATTGATGGTGGCATAAATTGGGAAGAGACAAATTTCCCCTTCAACTACTTCGGTACATTTCATTTTTCATCTGAATATGAAGGTTTTACTATTCAAACTATTGCAGTATATGATGGTGGTTGTTTCCCCACCTTTAAAGGGAGCATATCATATGAGACACTCGATGGAGGCGTTACCTGGACAAAATCTGAATTAATGAAATCGCTCTACTTGGGGTTGACATTCTTCCCACGCAAGGATTTGGGATATGGGTTCAATTTCTCAGAGTTCATCACCATTAAGAAGAAAGAATAATCAATATGCCTTAAAAAATACCATATGATTGGATGGAGTATATCCATCCATTTTCATTTATAACCGTCATCAATTTCTGGTCTGAAACAGTGAATTTCCCCCTGAATCTGGCCCAAAACTGGCGCCAAAAGAAAACCGCTTACATGAAACCTCACATAAGCGGTTGATAATCTCTGCTCCCCAGCTAGGACTTGAACCTAGGACCCCCTGATTAACAGTCAGGTGCTCTAACCAACTGAGCTACTGAGGAGTGTTTTTCCTCATTTTGAAGCGTCGCAAAATTAAATGGTTTAAATGAATTAAGCAATATCTTTGTCAAAAATATCCCTGATGAAGAAGATTATAGGCATAGGCAATGCTTTGGTAGATGTGATGACGCTGGTGCCGGACGATACATGTCTGGGCCGTTTCAGCCTTCCTAAGGGCAGTATGACCCTTGTTGATGCTGGACGGTCGGATGAGATCAAACATGCCACAACCGGTATGGCCCGCACTATCACCTCCGGCGGGTCTACAGGCAATACTATGTACGGTCTTGGTATCATGGGAGTGCAATCATCATTCATCGGGAAGGTAGGCGATGATGAGTTTGGCAGGTTCTATGAAAAGGAGATGGCCGAGGCGGGCCTGGTACCGGTACTCATGCGTTCACGCCAGTCGCCAACCGGCACCGCAGTAGCCCTGGTGACACCCGACTCAGAGCGTACCTTCGCCACCCACCTCGGGGCTGCCACCGAGCTGGAGCCGGAAGAGCTGCACAAAAACCTCTTCAAAGATTACAATATCCTCTACGTTGAGGGGTACCTCATATATAACCTCCCCCTGGTTGAGCAGGCATGCAGGCTGGCCAGTGAGCAGGGTCTCACGGTGGCAGTGGATCTGGCAAGCTTTAATGTGGTGACCGATATGCTGCCGGAGTTTCGCAGGATAGTGAAGGATTATGTCGGGATCCTCTTTGCCAATGAAGAGGAGGCAAAGGCTTTTACCGGCAAGGATGACCCCCGTGAGGCACTGGACGAGATAGCCTCTCTCTGCGACATAGCGGTGGTGAAGACCGGCGCCGGCGGCTCATGGATCAGACAGGGTGATGAGGTGATAAAGGTAGATGCCCTTAACGTCAGACCTGTTGATACCACCGGTGCGGGCGACCTCTATGCTGCCGGATTCTTTTATGGATATTCAAAAGGCTACAGCCTCGATAAGTGCGGCACCTTCGGATCAATCCTGGCCGGCAAGGTGATAGAGGTGGTAGGAGCACGTATGCCGGAGGAGAAGTGGGAGGAGGCCAGGAGGCTGGTAAAGGCTGCTGAAGAGGAGTATTAGGTGAATTGGGCAGTCATCGTGGCAGAGCCAATTACCGGCCATCAACCAAAGGCACATAATCAGTAAATTGTTTCAGACTGCAGGTGGGGGACAATTGTTTCAGACTGATGACAGGATGTCAATTGTTATGGGCTTGCAGGCGGGATAACAATTGTTACAGGCTTTCAGGCGGGAGGACAATTCTTACAAACTGCAGGCGGAAGGACTATTCTTTCTGACTGGAGGCAGGGCGGCAATAATGTGCTGTTCAGAAGAACCGCCTGCGTCGGGGTGAGTTATCATCGGGGCAGTTGCATCTGCCCAGGTGGATAAACCTGTACCCCACCCCGGCGGTCACCCCGCCATTTAGCATCCTCTGCTGATGGCTCTCAGGCCGGAAAGGTACCAGCGCATACTGTGTGACAGAGAGTCTGCCCCAGATGAAAAAATCTGACCTGAAGCGGTACTGTACCCCGGCACCCAGTGTAGCACCAAGCCCTGTCATATCATCAATGTCTGATGCGCAGGGCTGCCATGAGAGTACCATGCCGCCATCGGCAAAAAACCAGTTGAGAAGATCGATCCGGGCCCTGAACGGAACGGTAACCAGTCCGTACGAGCCGTGGGTTGTTGTACCTTCCTGGCCGGGCGCAGGGGTGGTATAGTAATAGTTTTGCCAATAACCCAACCCGGCGCCAAGACTGAATTTGTCTCCTATGAGCCTGCGCACCTCCGCCTCAGACCCCCAGTACCCTTTCCCGGTAGCTGACCCTGCTCCATCAGCCTCCTGAAACCTGAAGATCATATTCCCTCCTCCTCCGACACCCCCGGCAATCTCTCCCCACCATGTTCGCTGTCCAAAAGAGAGAGTGCTAACAAGCAGAAAAAGAGCTATTAACAAAAATGTTTCATTTTTTCGCATACGAACCATTAAGTTAAACAAATAATCCGGTACTCTTCGCGCCCCAAAAAACATACCATACAACATATTGTAAGTGAGAGTGTGGAAGAAACCGGGTAAAGTGCCGATGACCCGGGACATAATGCCGGCGGCCCGGGACAGAGCGCGGGTAATCCCGGACAAAGCGTCAGTGATCCCGGGCAAAGTAGCACTCCACCCCTTACATCCACCGCACATCTCTTATCTTAAAACGGTATATTTGCAATAATAGTAACCGCTCACTCATTAAAACCTATAAAATCATGCGTACACTCTTACTGGTAATGGTAATCTCACTGCTGACCGCCTTTACAGGACAGCAACAGCCTCAGCAGACAGATGAACAGCTTAAGCTGAAGTATTTTCATACAATCAACAGCCTTGAGATCAATGAATGGATGGAGGAGATCTGCTCTCCGAAGTATAACGGCAGGCTTGCCGGCACCCCTGAATATCTTGCAGTGGCCGAATGGATGGCAGGTATGTTCAAAGAGTGGGGTGTGAAGCCGGCAGGTGATAACGGATCATATTTTCAGTGGTTTGATCACCCCTATACCAGGGTGAATGAGATTGGCGAACTGCAGCTCCATATTCCGCAGAAGGGTGGCACAACCATCAGGAAGCACTACGTTGCCCCTAAGGACTTCTACCCGGGAATGAACTCAGGCAATGGTGAGGTTACCGCTGAGGTGGTGTGGGTAGGATACGGTACCACAGCACCGGAGCTCAACTATGACGACTATAAAAATATTGATGTGAGGGGAAAAATTGTGGTGATGAACCGCGATGTACCCTATAAGGATGTCCGTAACCCGGAATATACCAAGTGGCTGCCATACTGCTACCACCATTACAAGGTAGAGAATGCTGCCCGCCATGGCGCCGTAGGAATGCTCTACATTGACGGTGCCAGTGCCAACCCCAATATAGCATATGTTGAGAACCTGATTGTTACAGGGATAGGTCCCGAGCCGCTCGACGATATCTTTGCCGGACTGGGAAAAGATAACAAGAGCCTGACCGACCAGATCGACAAATCATTCAAGCCGGCATCATTCGCCACCGGCAAGGTGATGACCATGAGAGCAGCCACCACACGTCACCCCGAGGGCAGGACATGCAACGTAGCCGGAATGATTGAGGGGAGCGACCCGAACCTGAAGGAGGAGGTGATTATTATAGGAGGGCACCTTGATGCCGTGGGTAATGCCGGCGGACTGCTTGTGCCGGGAGGGCTTGACAATGCCAGCGGCGTGATAGATATCATGGCTGCTGCCAAGGCACTGGCCCAGTCAGGTATAGAGATGAAACGTACCGTACTGTTCCTGCTGATAGGAGGTGAAGAGGTGGGACTCCTGGGGAGCCATCACTACACCAAAAATCCGATCTTCCCCAAAGAGAAGACGGTAACCTATATAAACCTGGATATGGTAGGTAACGGTACCGGACTGGCTGTCAGTGCAGCCGAGTCATGTGCCGGGCTGACCGAATATTTCAAGAATGCCAATGAGAGCTATATACACCGCCCGATGAGGGTCTCGGTCTCACCCGGAGGCTCCTTCTACGGCAGGCCGCGTAGTGACGGACTGGTATTTCAGGCTGACGGGTTCCGTACCATGAGCCTCTCAACCACAAACGGTGTCAAACCGGTCTACTACCACCTGCCGGGTGATGATGCCTCAGCCGTCACACCTGATATTATGGAGGATGTGGCAAAACTGATATACCTCTCATTTATTGAGATGGCAAATACTGAGACGCTGAAGTACTGAGAGTTGCTGCCGGCAGGGTGGAGCAGGCAGCCCTGCCCACAGCCTGTCTGCAAGCTTCCACAAGGGTGCCGGGCATCTACCGGCAAATAACTATTTTACTACCAGCTTGACATTCAGCTTTATCATGTCATTGATGGCATTGTCTCCCAGGTTGGAGAAGAACCGGCCTGAGCCAAACCGTACATTGTAAAGTGAGCGGTCAAAGGTGATCTCTGCAAGATAGGTTATCTCATTACCGCCGGCTGACTCGGTGGCAGTAAATTCAACCGGATGGGTATCCTCCTTTATGGTAAGGAGACCCTTTACCAGGCTGCGTCCTGCCCCGGCAGGGCTGCTGCCGGTAATTACCAGCCTGGAGAGCGGATAGCGCTCTACTCCAAAGAAGTCGTCAGACCGGAGGTGCGCCTCCAGCTTTTCACGCATCTTTGCATCCTTGATGTCGGTATTAATGATACTGCCCATATCAACGACAAACTCACCACCGGCAATAGTAGTGCCCTCACGCAGCAGCCACCCCTCACTAATGGATATTGTTCCGGTGTGGGCACTGCCGATGATCTTGTCTCCACGCCACTCAACCGTGGTGGAAGAGGGGTCTGCCAGCAGCTTCTTCTGAGCCGGTAACAGTGAAGTGGTAAAAAGTGTGATAGTCAGTATAAGCAGATCTCTTTTCTTGTTTTTCATGTTTCTGATGCTTCTCATGTTTATGGTTTCTAAGTTTCGGTAATCAACCAACAGAGTGACCATTTTGTTCAATGTTGCCTCCTCAGATGCTGATACCGGGCAGTCACAAAGGTAAATACCTGCCAGGCACAAAAGTAAATACCGGACAGTTACAAAGGTAAATACCGGGCAGGCACAAAAGTACATACCGGGCAGGCACAAGGGTAAACAGACGGCAGTAAAATAAGGTGAGTGGGAGGATAGCGGGAAGTGATCACTGTCACCGTCAGGAGGCAGCTTCCCGGGTGAGGTTGAGAACAATCTCACAGTCGCCCCTCACATCAGTATCAGCAATCAGATACTGACTCTGGTTGATCCATGCAAGGATATATTTCCTCTTCACCCCGTCAATAAACAGGTCGCCGGAGGTGTAGCCGGCCGGTACCGGCAGTGAGAGCTGCACATAGTTATAGCTTCCCGAAAGGTTTATTGTAAGCCTGTCACTGGCATACTGGTAGAGGTAACTGACAAAGGCACCTGAGCTCTTGTAGTCAATCATCACCTCAGCCCTCTCTACGCCGACAGCCAGCCACTTGGGGCATAGCCTTACCCTCCTGAAGAGCTTATCCTTGTCCTGCACCCCTGCCAGCCCCTCAACAAAGGCGTAGAGCATGGCCGATGAGCCCCATCCGTCGTTAGGCCTGGCCTCGGGTGAGGTGCTTGCCTCTGCCGTTGAAGGCCTTCCGTCAGGGAAGTACCAGAGATAGGTATCATTGTTGGGCGAGATAAGATCATAGTAACGCATCAAAATGTCGGTGCCATACTGCTCATACCCGTACTCAAGGGCAGCCCGTGCCAGCTCACCACCAGCAAGCGGCATGATACCACCATTGCAGTAGGCTCCGGGAGAGAGCTTGTAGTCGCCGAAGATGCCGGCAGGGAAAGGCGGGTCTATGGAGAACCACTCGGCAAAGGCAGAGGTGGTCTCACGCCGCTTCATATACTCAGAGATAATTGCAGTAGCTATACGGGGTGAGGCGGCACCCCTGTTGATGGCGGCCGGATTGCTGAGACTCAGCTGTGAGGCCTCATCAACACCCTCAATGGTTATCGGCGTCTGCTTGACAAAGTGGGTATAGAATGAGCCGTTAAAGCAGTAGGTGTTGAGGCTCTTGCGGAGCCTGAGGGCACGGTCACGCCACAGGGCAGACCTCACCTCATCATTGAAGAGCTTATACCAGTATGACATGAAATGAAACACCTCATAATAACCGCTGTTGTCACCATGGAAGTAGCCCCAGTAGGTGTTGTCATCTACCTGGAACTGCAGCCAGTCATGCCGACCGGCACTATATGCAAAGTCCCACGTGTCAATGGTATATGGTCTGCGGAAGAGAAACCTGTCACGATCAAAATAGTGACCCTCCATCACAAAGGCGAGCGCCCGCTCAAATGAGGGCATCAGGTTCCTGATAAAGGAGTCGTCTCCGTTGGCCTGCCACGCCAGCCATGCAGCCTTGATAAACCGGTACCCGGTGTCAGCCACCACAGGTATCCTCACATACTTGGTCCAGTTTTCGCGCTCCAGGGGCGTCTTCTCCGGGAAGGTGGTGAAGTAATCGAAGAGGCGTCCGTTACGCGCCTGGGTGTCTGCAAAATGTTTTATCACACTCACCAGGTCAGGCTCGGTATAACGAAGGGCCCTCATCATGTCTGAATAGTTTCTTATCCAGACCGAGCGGGCATCAGGAGACCTGTAGCCCCTAATATTCTCCCCGTCAATATTGAGCTCCAGGAGCCCCTGCTCAAGAAATCTGCTTATCCTCGGGATAAACTCATCAAATGCCGGTATTCCAGTTTTGACATACATCACCAGGCTGCTAGATTGGTTAGGTGGCGCTAAAATTAATAATTAATTTGCTTGCCCCTCCGGAGACACCCCATTTTCTTCCTCTTCATCATCCTCTGCACCCTTCTCCTTGTCATCCTCTGCACCCTTCACCTCGTCATCCTCTGCATCCTTCTCCTTGTCATCCTCTGCACCCTCCTGCTCGTCCTCCTCCTCACCCTCATAGAACGGTACCGGCCGCTGCGGCCCCTCACTGCGGTACCAGAATGCCAGAAGCACGCCTGCTGCCGCTCCCAGCATATGCGACTCCCATGAGATATCTACCCTGAAGCCCGGGAAAATACCCCACACCATCTCACCATAAATGAACACCACCAGCAGTGAGAGTCCCATCAGCGGGATATACCTCCTGATGATTCCGCTGACAAAGAGGAAGGCTGCCAGTCCGTAGACGATACCGCTCGCCCCGATATGCCACGCAGGCCTGCCGGTGAGCCAGACAAGGAGGCCGGTGATCAGGGCTATACGGAGCAGCACCCTGAAGGCTACCTGTGAGTAGAAATAGAAGAGGGCGGTGCCAAGTATAAAGAGCGGAAGGGTATTGTTGAACAGGTGACGCAGATCGGAATGAATGAAGGGTGAGGTGAGCACACCACCAAGAGAGGAGGCCCTCCAGGGGTAGATACCAAGAAAATGAAGCCTGACATCAAAGAGGAGGGTGACACCCATCACCAGCCACATGAATGCCACCAGCATAAAGGGGATAAGCATGGCCAGTAACACCCGCCTGCGCTCGGCCACGGAGGAGTCATCCATATCTGAACCTGCAGATGAGATGGCTGCTAACTGTCACGCCCCGGATAGGTTATACCGGTCTGGCTCCTTATCGTATCAAGGGTACGTGCCAGCAGGAGGCTGAACGAGAGGGGTACGACATCACTCTCACGCCTCCCCTGCTCAAGACAGCTCATCACCTCGGCAGCCTCATACTGGTAACCGTGGGCCGGTGGGGTGAATACGCGGTCGTCACTGTCACCCGGCGTCTCAATGATCAGATGCTGATACCGCTCACGGCTACGGGTGAGAATAAGGTTACCATGCTCACAGTAGATCTCGGTGGAGATACCACCCATATTGCCGAATGAACAGTAAGCCTCAGCCATCCGCCCGTCACTGAACCTGAAGATCACGCTGGTGCTCTCATCAGCCCCGGTGGGTGACAGTGTCGAAGAGGCGAGCAGCGACTCAGGCTCTCCCATATACCGGAGAATATCCATCACCGGATAGATACCTATATCGAGCAACGCCCCTCCACCGAGAGAGATGTTGTAGGTGCGCCGCTCAGGGTCATAAGGAGCGGGGAAGGCAAACTTACCCCTCATATGTAGTATCCTGCCCAGCCTGCCACCCTCAAGCAGCTCATCTGCCTTGAGATAGGAGGGCTGGAACGGAGGCCATAACGCCTCCATAAGAAAGAGATTCCCTGACTTAGCCGCACTGATCATCGCTTCAACCTCAGAGGCATTGAGCGAGAGAGGCTTCTCACACAACACATGCCTGCCATGACGTAGAGCCATTAGTACATTCTCAAGATGAAGGGAGTGAGGTGTTGCAATATAAACAACCTCAAGGTCAGGGTCAGCAAGCATCTCAGCATAACTGCCATAGTGCTTCCTGATACCAAATTCGGAGGCAAACTGCTCAGCCCTGCCCGAATCACGAGACCCGACAGCATAAAGATGTGCGTGATCAAGCAACATCAACGCCCGGGTAAACTTGCGGGCAATGTTGCCCGTTCCCAGAATTCCCCAGTTGTATGTTTTCATAACGCTAATTTTCTATAAAGTTATTAAAATTACGATAGCTGACAGAGGCTGAAGAGGATGATATTTCACCTGTAAATGAGATCAGAGAGTCAAAAAGAGCTGCCACTTTATAATATTTTCAAAAATTCACTACTATGTGTTGCATGGTATTATATTTAATATATATATTTGCAATGCCAAACAAGTATGTAGTAACAGGTACCTTAGCAAAACAAAGATGAAAATAACTGTCAACATCAATCTCGGGGGTTATGCATTCAATGTCGACGATGATGCCTATGAGCTTCTCAGGCATTATCTGAAGAGTCTTGAGAAGAAGTTCGCCGGTGAACCGGGGGCGTCGGAGATAATGGCTGACATAGAGGGTCGTATCTCCGAGCTGTTCAGGATGAGGCTTAGTGCCTACAAGCAGGTTATCACGCTGAAGGATGTTGAGGAGGTGATGGCTGTGCTGGGCTCGCCGGAGCTGATCGGTGGTGAAGAGCCGGAGGAGAGATCGTCGGGCCGGTCACACAGGCGTATGTACCGTGACCCTGACAACCGCATTATCGGTGGTGTCTGTTCCGGTATCTCCGCACATCTTGACTGGGATCCCGTCATCCTTCGTATCATCTTCGCGGTGACTATTCTCGCCGGCGGGTTTGGCCTGGCGCTCTACATCATCCTCTGGATAGTGCTTCCTGAGGCCAGGAGCACCGCCCAGAAGCTTGAGATGCGCGGCGACCCGGTCACTATTGAAAATATCAAGGAGACTGTCAGGAAGGAGTTTGAGAACGTAAAAAAGAAGATGAATATCTGATGCGGCAGCCTTCCGGTCACATTTTGAGAAAGGAACAAGATGAATACTGAAAACACTAAAGCACAGATGCGCAGGGGTATACTGGAGTACTGCATACTGGCGGTACTCTCAAGGAACTCATGCTATGCCGTTGATATCATCAATGAGCTCAAGAAGGCAGAGGTGATTGTTGTGGAGGGGACCCTCTACCCCCTGCTCACACGGCAGAAGAATGCCGGACTACTGAGTTACCGGTGGGAGGAGTCGCCACAGGGGCCACCCCGAAAATATTACCAGCTGACAGATCTGGGCAGGATCTACCTCAATGAGCTTGACAAGGCATGGATTGAGCTGGTAGAGTCAGTCAACAAGATACGTAACGGAAAAGAGGAGTAGCCATGAAAAAGACTCTTGACATCAACCTGGCAGGACAACTGTTTCGTATAGATGAGGAGACCCTTGAGATACTGAGAAACTACCTTGATCATGTCTCGGTGAGGTTCGCTGCCGAGCAGGGGAGTGACGAGATGCTGCAGGATATTGAGGCGCGCATAGCGGAGATCTTCGGCGGCGGCAATGAGCCGCCTCTCCTGATCTCCGGGGAGATGGTTCACAACATGATTGGCATCATGGGTGCGCCGGAAGATTACTATGACAATGTAATGCCTGACACCGGCAGCGCCCCACTGGAGAGAAAGACGATGTATGATCCCAACTCACCGTCAGCCAGGCTGGGAAAGGCCCTCTCATCATTCTTCAGCACCTTTGGCATGATTATCTCATCAGTCATGAAGGTTGTCGGTATAGTGATAGGCCTGATCTTCACCCTCACAGGCTTCACTCTCTTCTTTCTGTTTACCCTGCTGATCTTCTTCAACAATACACCCTTCCTGGCACCGGCAGTCAAACCGGCAATCACCAACAGCCATTTTCTGTTGGAGATCGTCTTAAACGGCACCCCGGTATGGCTGATAATCATACTGACCGCCCTGGTGATACTGATCCCGCTGGGCGCCCTTACCTGGCTGGGTATAAAGCTGATATTCAATATCAGGGAGCGGTCACGGATATTGGCAATCGCCACCTTCCTGGCATGGGCAGCCTCGGCCTGTGCCCTCGCAGTGCTGCTTGCCCTGCAGCTGACAGGTTACAGCCAGAGTGAGTCAATGAAACAAAAGGTGACGGTTGACCCTGTTCCCGGCACTGTCTGGATAGCCTCAATGAAGAGACAGTCATCTCTCGATTATGACCGGTATGCCTCGGCAGAGGATGTCAGGTTTTTCCTCAACAGCCAGAATAAGAGCCTGAAGGGGTCGGTGAGGCTGCGGTTTCATCACACTGAGGATGCGACAGGAGAGATAATCGTGTCATGGTCAGCATATGGCCACTCAACAGAGGAGGCACAGGTGAGTGTAAGTGATGTTGATTTTAACTGGAAATTCTCAGGCGACACACTCTATCTTGATGAGTACTACTCCCTCCCTACGGGAAAAGCGTGGAGTGGCACCAATGTTAACATTTGGGTACGCCTGCCTGAGGGAACCATTGTCAGAATGGCAGAGGGCAGCCGGCCGGAGCAGTTCCGGCTCTACCACCGCAACCGGGATAGTGCAGCATGGCACGTAAGTGAGGGACGGGTCAGGCAGCTGCATGACTGACAACTGATAAGAGGGTCCCGCTATCCCGGCCGGGCCCTCTCTCTTTTTCATATTTTTAGTAGATTTGGTCATTCAATTCCCCATTGAATGACCCTCACCGCGGAAAATATCATACTGATCGGTTCGGTGCTGATCTTTATCAGCGTTCTGGCCGGTAAGACATCATTCCGCATTGGCGTGCCCACCCTGATCTTCTTCCTGGCAATAGGAATGCTGGCCGGCACGGAAGGGATCGGACGTATCGAGTTTAACAATCCGGGACAGGCACAGTTCATAGGTATTATTGCACTCAACTTTATACTCTTCTCAGGAGGATTTGAGACTGACTGGCACTCGGTCAGACCGGTCATGTGGCAGGGTCTGGGCCTCTCAGTGCTGGGGGTACTGCTCACCGCCGTCAGCCTGGGCCTCTTTGTCTGGTGGGTGACCGACTTCTCAATATATGAGGCACTGCTGCTGGGGTCAATCGTCTCCTCAACTGATGCTGCGGCGGTCTTCTCAATACTGAGGTCAAAGAAACTGGCGCTGAAAGGGCATATAAGACCCACCCTTGAGTTTGAGAGTGGCAGCAACGATCCGCTGGCATATATACTCACCATCGTGTTCATCAGCCTGATACAGGGCGGCAACCCCTCCGTATGGTCTGCCCTGCCGATGTTCTTCTCACAGCTGCTGCTGGGTGGCGCCTTCGGCTTTCTCTTCGGCGTGGCCAGCAAATTTATCATAAACAATATCAGGCTCGACTATGAGGGTCTCTACCCGGTACTCTCCATAACACTCATGCTGCTGACCTATTCAGCCACCACAGCGCTGCACGGCAACGGGTTCCTGGCTGTCTATATCTCGGCTATCTACCTTGGCAACCAGGATCTTCTGCATAAGCGTACCATCATGAAGATGTTTGACGGACTGGCATGGCTGATGCAGATAATACTTTTTGTGGTGCTGGGGCTGCTGGTCACCCCGAGCCATATCGTACCGGTGATCGGCACCGGAATGCTGATCTCCGCCTTCCTTATTATTGTGGCGCGTCCGCTGAGTGTGCTGCTGATCCTGCTGCCCTTCAAGTTGTTGAACAGGGTAAGATTGTTCATCGCCTGGGTGGGGCTGCGCGGTGCAGTGCCCATTGTCTTTGCCACCTATCCTCTGATGGCCGGACTGGAGAAGGCTGAGATGATCTTCAATATCGTCTTCTTCATCTCACTCACCTCAGTGCTGATACAGGGCACCTCAGTACCTATTGTGGCAAAGTGGCTTCATGTATCACTGCCGGCACGTGTCAAATCTGTCACTCCCGCCGATATATTGCTCTCAGAGCCAATCAGTTCTGAGATGGCTGAATTTGTTATTAAAGCTGGAAACGCTGCGGCAGGAATGAAGATTGTCGATCTCGGCTTTCCGCAAAATGCACGTATAGCGCTTATCAAAAGAAAGAAAGAGTATCTGATACCCGATGGCATGACAGTAATCCAGCCTGATGACAAGCTGCTGGTCCTCGCTGCCAATAAACTTATCCTTGAAGCGGTCAACGAGTGCCTCACAACAGATAAGCCGGCCGATGAAGAACCGGAATCATAACTATCATCTCCACCGGCGTATGCGGGGGATCAGTCATTCGCCTCCGGGGGAATCGCCATCTGCTTCCCGGGGGATCAGCTGTCTGCCTGCGGGTGATCGGCCCTCCGCATGAGGAAGACCTGCCATCCGCCTCCAGGCGGATCAGCCACCTGGTAGTGTCAGACAGTAAAAAAGAATCCTGCTGCAACATTTCACCTCTCCGGTTTGTTGCTTTGGCATAGGGCCTCCACGCAGAGGCACCTCCTGACCGGTAGTCAGACAAACGATTATAATATCTCAAAATACAGAGTGATGAACAACGCTATCTATTCAATCCACAAGCCTGACAATGAGCCTCTGCTGAGCTATGCACCCGGCACACCCGAACGTACGGCGCTCACCCGGGAGCTGAAGAGACTCTCATCGGAAATAACTGAAATACCACTGATAATAGACGGGAAGGAGGTAAGGACAGGAGAGACCGGGAAGGTGGTGATGCCTCATAATCACGGGCACCAGCTCGCCACATACCACAAGGCGGGGAAGAAGGAGACGGAGGAGGCCATTGCGGCTGCCATGAGAGCCAAAGAGGAGTGGATGTCACTATCATGGGTGGAGAGGGCCTCGGTAATGCTCAAGGCTGCCGAGCTGCTCTCAAAGAAGTACCGCTACACCATCGTGGCTGCCACCATGCTGGGCCAGAGCAAGAGCGTACAGCAGGCCGAGGTGGAGGCAGCATGTGAAACAATAGACTTCCTCAGGTTCAACACCTACTTTGCAGGAGAGATCTATGCCGAGCAGCCCGGCTCAGGCGCTGACCAGCTCAACAGGGTTGAATACAGGCCCCTGGAAGGGTTTGTCTACACCATCACACCATTCAACTTTACTGCCATAGCCTCCAACCTCAACATGTCGGTGGCACTGATGGGCAACACCACCGTATGGAAGCCGGCGACCACCTCACTGCTCTCAAGCTGGATACTGATGAAGGTATTTATCGAGGCAGGACTGCCGGCCGGAGTGGTCAACTTCCTGCCGGGCAGCGGCTCACTCATCAGCTCGGTGACCATGAGCCACCCCGATCTGGGAGGGATACATTTCACCGGCTCAAACAGCACCTTCAACGGACTGTGGAAAGAGGCTGGCCTCAACCTGGAGAGGTACAGGTCATACCCCAGGATAGTGGGTGAGACGGGCGGCAAGGACTTCATTGTGGTTCACCCCTCGGGCGACCCGCTTGCCGTGGCTACAGCCATAACCAGGGGGTCATTTGAATACCAGGGACAGAAATGCTCGGCATCATCACGGGCATATATACCCCGCTCATTATGGCCAGCCATCTCAACACACCTGAAAAAGCAGCTTGCTGAGCTCAGGATGGGTGACCCGGCCGACTTCACCACCTTCATGAATGCGGTGATAGACGAAAAGGCGTTTGACAGCATCACCGGATATATCAGAGTAGCCAAGGAGTCGCCCGAGTGTACCATATTCCATGGCGGAAACAGTGACAAGAGCAAAGGTTACTTCATTGAACCGACAGTGATACTCACTGACAACCCTAAGTTTGTCACCATGCAGGAGGAGCTCTTTGGTCCGGTCATTACCATCCATCTCTATGAAGATGACAGGTATGACGACATACTGCACCTCTGTGATGAGACCTCCCCGTACGGACTGACCGGCGCTGTTTTCTCAACCGACCGCCAGGCACTGGTAAGGGCCTGCCGGATACTACGGTTTGCTGCCGGCAACTTCTACTACAATGACAAGCCCACAGGGGCAATGGTCGGACTACAGCCGTTTGGGGGAGCCAGGGCATCAGGTACCAATGATAAGGCCGGAGGGAAGCTTAACCTGCTAAGATGGATATCACCACGCACCATAAAGGAGACATTCCTCCCCGCCACTGACTTCAGATACCCTTATATGGGGTAATGGGGACAAGATAGGGTAACGAGGACAAGGTCTCAGGGGTGAGATTAGTTCCGTAGACGGAGACTATCAGAAAGTAAAGCGGTCATCGCACCCCTGTGAGGCCGGAGAGTATGGGGAACACCACCGATACAGAGAGGAGCAGGGGAGCTGGGTAGTTTTACAGGATTACTACCCTGAGGTACTCACCCCTCCCGTCGGTCAGGATATAGATTCCGGGTAAAAACCGGCTCGTATCAATTGTATCACTATCCGTGCCGCGGTAAACCACCATACCGGAAGAGTTAAAGAGTACCCAGTCAGCGCTCCTGCTCAGCCTGATGCTGCCCTGCTGTGACGGGTTAGGCCAGGCGCGCAGCTCCTCCTCAGCAGTGACATGGCCTGCAGAGGTGCTGTTGTTTGATTTTCCGGGTGTAGCTACCGGCAGGAAGACTATCTCAGGTGACCCGTCGCTCTTCCTCCCCATGCTGACATCGGTCTGTTGAGCCCCAAAGGAGAGCGTATCAACCACCAGTCCAACGGATGAGTAGATACCTATCTCCTCCCCCTCCTTACTCAGCTTGAATGGGGCATGCCTGCTGCCGGCAGCGGTATTGCCATCAGCCCAGATCAGTATAAAGCCTCCCGGCTGCAGCACCTCCGTCGGCAGCTGCCACATAAGCGGCTCTTTGGACCTGTCAGTCAGATAGTAATCACCAAGGAAAACATCATGATCGTCACCATTGAAGATCTCAATCCAGTCACTGTAATTGCCGCTCTCGTCTGCCACAGCCTTTTTATTGTCAGCCATAAATTCATTGATAAAGAGCCGCGGGGTTGAACCTGCTACCGGAGCAACCACTACCGGGTCACAGGGCAGCAGAGCTGTTCCGCCTGAGGCACCGGTGGCCATCACCTGGTAACTTATCTCATCAGTATCATCTATACCGGTCAGAACGGCAGAGTAGGTACCGGTGCCGTCACCGGTCATGGCGGACTGTTGGCCGGACCCTCCGGCCACCGAGAAGAGGAGTGTCACCTCCGGCGGCAGCGCAGGTGACTCAACAGTGGCAGCCACACGCAACGGCTCGCCGGCTGTCCGGCGGTGGGTGATATATTTAATGACCGGATTGGGTGTTCCCGGTTCAATCTGACTGGCCATAGACTCCCTCCTGGCTTCCAGGAAGGGGAAGATGCCCCATTTGACATGGGCACCCGCAGCTGATGAAAAGGAGCTGAGGAAATCGTCATGGGTATAGCCATAATCGCGAGGGTACCAGGGATCATTGACAATGAAGGGTGATATCATCTCCCTCCTGGCCTCCACGGTCTGAATGAGTGAATCAATGTCAACAACGGCGCCGATTAGCTGTGCCGCATAGAAGCTGAACTGATCTCTCAGTTCCGGATTGTTGATTATGCGGTCATAAAGAGGCCTCTGCTGATCGCCTCCCGGCTGCCATGAGTAGATATTCCTTACCGCCCAGTCAATGCCAAACCAGTCGATGCCAAAGGTGTTGTCGACATCATAGGGTATATATTCAAACTTGCCGGTGAGGGGATTGTGATAGAGATAGAAATTGTTCTTGTTGAACATATAGCCGTCCCAGTCGCCGCAAAATATCTGTACCGTCATGATCTTCAGATAGTCAGCGGTATTGAAGACCCGGTCAAGATCACATACCAGCTCCTCCTCAGAGGAGTTGTGCAGCACCCCGATAAACTCTGCCAGATCGGAGAAGTCATCCTCCTGCTTGTTCGTTTTCAGCTCGTAAGTCCACCGGTTGCCATCCCACAGCTTGTAGCTGTCAGGGTCGGCCCCGCGGTATGCCAGGTCAGCCGGGTAGAGACACTTGTAGAGGTTGCCCCGCTTGCTTCCGAAGCGTGACAGTGCAAACTCCTCATCAATATGTTCAACGTTGATATACAATCCGTAATAGCTGCCGTTGATGAAGACCCTGACATGATTCGCCCGTGGAGCCGGGATCATGAACCTGCGTAGGATATCCCACATGATCTTAGAGCGCATCACCGAAGGGTCATTATGTTCGCCGTTGAGATTCAGCTTTTCAACGTCATGGTATTTCCCTCCCGAAGTGAAGGTGTTGAAGGAAACCTTAAACGATTTCTTCCTCGACTGCCGCGAGGTGTTGCCACGCAGCCTGAACCCGACAGGAGAGATGGTATCGCGCAAGGTGCCGTTATCAAACACAAAGGTGGCGCGGAACTCCCTGTTACTCTCAGGATTGGCATAGATCCATGCCAGCGTGTCAGGATGAATGGTGATATAGACGGAGGGTACCACCGTATCAACAAATAGCTCTCCGTTGTCAGGAAACAGGGGCTGTGAGCTGGTGAGAGAGCCAATGCCGTGGCAGAGCAATAACAGGGCAAGAATCCGTTTCATGATGCAATATAACTCAAATTAATACCTTTGGGTTCCGAAAAGGGTACTATAACCATGAGTGAAGCACCGATCAGACTGACAGACGGCGTGGTTACCATCCGAAAATTCAGGCTGAGTGACAAGCACCGGATGGCCGAGATCTCCAACAATGAGAAGATCGCTGCCAATCTGCGTGATGCCTTTCCCTCACCATACACGGTGGCTGATGCGGTGAGATATATCACGGCCTGCCGGAGGCAGAAACAGTGCCTCAACTTTGCAATTGAGTATGAGGATGAATATGTAGGCAATATCGGCCTGACCAGGCAGGATGACGTTTACCGTATCAGTGCCGAGCTGGGTTATTTTATCGGTGAGCCGTGGTGGAACAGGGGTATTGCAACCCGGGCAGTCAACCTTATATGTGATTACGGTTTCGGAGAGCTTGGACTCATCAGGATATATTCGGGGGTCATCTCATACAACACCGCATCACGCAGGGTGCTTGAGAAGTGCGGGTTTGTGCAGGAGGCGGTACTGAGGTCGGCCCTCATCAAAAATGGGAAGATCTATGATGAGTACCGGTATGCCAGGGTGACCACCTGAAAGCGATAACAATCCTAAAGTTTCGCCGATACGTTGGGCAGCCTGGCAACACCCCTAAAGTTTCGCCGATACCTTCTTCAGCCTGGCAACACCCCTAAAGTTTCGCCGATACGTTGGGCAGCCTGACCAACATTTTCACAGTTTCGCCAGCGCCTCCTTCAGCTTCTCCCCCACCTCACGGGCCACCTGAGCTACCGTCTCATTATGAACGGCTATCATCGCGTCGGCAGGGTTCACTGCTGCCACCTCAATCTCATGCTCACCCTGTTCAATGACAAGTACATTGCATGGGAGCATCACCCCTATCTTATCTTCAGCCTGCAGTGCCCGGTATGAGTAGGCCGGATTGCAGGCTCCCAGGATACGGTATCTCTTGAAGTCGACACCCAGCTTGCCCTTTATCTTCTCATGAAGGTCAACCTCTGAGATCACCCCGAAGCCCACTGATGAGAGAGCCCCTGTAACCTTCTCCACGGCATCCTCAAAGGATGACTTCAACGTTTTTGAAAAATAGTATGCCATATTTCTATTATTTGTTTTGCTATAGTTGGTTGCGTGGCAGCATTGGAAAAACAACCAACGGAGGAAATGGTTCTCCAGAGTCCGAAGTCACCCTCCCAATAACCCGGAGCAACCTTCTTACAAGCCCGGCGTATGCCTCTCCACACTCAGTATCGGAAGAAGTTATCGTCAGCTATTCCCACATCAAACCTCCCCATGGAGATGCTGGTCGGCTCCCCGTCTATTACTCCCTGCAGGTCAAAGGTTCCTGACACAATAGCTTCATAGGGCTCTTTATCTACAATCAGAATCTGTACCCGCCTGAACTCCAGGCTGCCTTTGATCAGTGACACCTCATGCCTTTCGGCCTCAAAAGTAACCCAGACCCTATATCCGGGGTCTGTCAGGTCTATCTCCATCTTATGTAGTGCAGCCATATCTGACCATGCGGCCGGTTCAAATCCCGGCAGGTCAAACTCAAGCACTACGGGAGTGGTCTCAGCGCGATAGTAGCTGAAGAGCTCCCTCCCCTTGTGGCCACGCAGGGAGAAGGTGCTCAGGCCTCCGGTGGATATAACCTTTGCCGGAACGCTTAAGTCACTGCAGACAAATGGCTCCCGGTCTATCAGCGCACCAAAGGTGTTAAACCCTTTCTCAGAGTAGGCAGGCAGTTCGGGGTATTCCTTGTCGGGGATGAAGATTGACTTGTTGAGGTCGTAATCTTTGCTGCAGCCCCCGATGAGTACCAGGACTGCCATGATCAGTAGTCGGTGTGATATCTTCATTGTTCTCTGTTTTGAAGCGGGAAAGCAAGTGTGAGCCGTAGTCCGCTACCGGAGATCGGGTCTGCCAGGTAGCTCCCTTTGGGAAAGACAATGGCAAGTGGGGTATAGGTCTCAATAGCCACTGCAGGCAAGAGCGATTTACCAAGCTTAAGGCCCAGGCCGAAATGGATGGCAGTAAATGAACGGGGAACCTCTTCAATCACACTCAGCACCTCATCATGATACTGAGCCATTGACTCATTATAAAACGAGACCGTCCGGCTTGAATGAACCCTGAAATTGTATGAGACACCCGCCTTGTAGTAATACTGTACCAGTCGCTGCTTTTTCCGGTAGATCCTTACCTCCAGGGGTATACCAAGATAGCCGCCCCGCTGGTTTATCTCCTTCACCCTGGCATACTCGGTCTCCAGGCCCGACTGCCGGTAGTCAACATAAAAGTACCCGGGACCTCCCGAGAAGTATGTATCACGACCCACAGAGGTAAACATAAGACTGTAGATGAGTCCCGTTGAGAGGCCTAACCTGTTATCGGCTATCCTCTGCTCGAGCCTGAGCCCTATATAGCCGATACTCATCAGTGACCTTATCTGGTCTGAAGAGTAGTGAGTGGCCCGGTCATAGACAGGCCTGATATAATCTTTCTCAGGAGCATGACATGATATTCCGTCTATACCCGCCTCCAGCGAGAGAAACAGGCGGCTTTCCACCTGCCCCGATAACGAATTGATAGTCAGGAGACAGACAGTCAACAGTAAAAACAGGGACCTCAGTTTCATGACAGTTGGTTGAAATTAGGGTACGGTCTCTTCTCAAGGCAGAGAGATCACAATATGTTTAAGATAATATATTTGCCATCAAAAAGCGGGCCGGTAAGAAGGCTCACCCGGGCTGGAGCAGCCTTTTAATAGATTAACTTTGTTCGTGAAGTACGTATTGCATGAATGGATTCCCGTACCGCATCCGTACTTTTGTCGTTCACTCAAAATGTAGCATATTGGGCAATAGGCTGTAAATGAACGAGTCAGTTGACCCACCTGGGCTCGAACCAGGACTCTGCGGAACCAAAATCCGTCGTGTTACCAATTACACCATGGGTCACTATCCATGCCACCGGGCATTCTGCAAATGGGTATCCCGCTAATGAATATCCCGCTAACGGGCATCCCCCTTACCGGCAGTCTCCTTTCCGGGTATTCCTCTAAAGGGTGATCCGTCAAGGGGAATACCACTTAAGTGGCAGGGCAAAAATAGCTATTTATTTCAGATTATCAGGTCTGCTCGGTCTCGTAAAAGGTGAACGGACAATCGATAAAGGAGCGGATTATCTGGCCCAGTTCATACTGGTCATCATCACCCTTCTCATAGTACCAGTCTATTGATACCATCTCCCGCACATTACGGTAGAGGGCCAGCTGCCTGACAATGGCATAGAGCCATTTCGTGGATGAGGTATTGATAAAGTCAAAGGCAAATACCACCCGGGTGCGCATGGAGGTTTTCTCCGTATACTCAGTCACCCATGCCTCCAGCGGCCTGTAAAAGTCGGTTGAGTTTTCGGCGATGGAACGTCCGCGGATCTCAAGATGGCCCTCAAGAAACAGCACTTTGGGAGTGACCCTGGTGGGTTCGATCTTAATAATATCCAGATTCATATCGTTGTGGAACAGTACCTATTCCTGTCAGGTTGATTTGCAAAAATAACAAACTATAGCTCTCTTTTTCCTAAATCTCATGGATTTTGAGGTTCCTGTGAGAAGAGTGTCAGCTGATCCTGTTCCCAGAGGGTGGGGTGCTCCTCCTCAAACCTGCCAACTATTGCCTTCATGATGGTACGCCGCATAAAATCCGACTTGCTGCGCACCCTGAATCGTGTGCAATAGAGTGAGAGAGCCCGTGCCTCCTGCTCATTCAACCTGAGAGTAAGTGTAGTTGTTCTCTTTGCCTTATGACCATTGACCGCTCCGCGTCTCAATCCTGATCAATATTTTATACTAATGTAGCGCTACCCCCCGATTGGTGCAGCTATGCGTCACTTTAATTATTAACACCCGGCTCACCCCGGGAATATATATCGCTGTCAGCCAGCCGGATAGCCTTTTAATAAGTATTAGAGCCGGTTAATGGCATTGAGGTCTTCAAAGGCCTCCTTCAGCCTGGCAATGAAGCTCTCCTCGCCCTTGCGCAGCCATACTCTCGGGTCATAATACTTCTTGTTGGGCTTGTCATCACCCTCGGGGTTACCTATCTGTCCCTGCAGGTAGTCTCTCTTTGCCTCATAGTAATTACGTACACCGTTCCAGAAGGCCCACTGCATATCGGTATCGATATTCATTTTGATGGCGCCATACTGTATAGCTTCGGTAATGAGGTGCTTCTCTGATCCGGAGCCGCCGTGGAAGACAAAGTTTACCGGGTTGGGTCCGGTATTGTACTTCTCCCTGATATACTCCTGTGAGTTGCGCAGTATCTCAGGCCTGAGTACTACGTTGCCCGGCTTGTATACGCCATGCACATTACCAAATGAGGCAGCTATTGTAAAGTTGTGTGACACCTTCATCAGCTCTGTCCATGCATAGGCCACCTCATCAGGCTGGGTGTAGAGCCTGGAGCTGTCAACGCCGGTATTGTCAACACCATCCTCCTCACCGCCGGTTATGCCCAGCTCAATCTCAAGGGTCATACCCAGCTTCTCCATACGCTCGAGATACTTTTTGCTGGTAGCCACATTCTCCTTTATCGGCTCTTCAGAGAGGTCGAGCATATGAGAGCTGAAGAGAGGCTTACCGTTGGTCTCATAGAACTCTTCACCCGCATCGAGCAGTGCATCGATCCATGGCAGCAGCTTACGGGCAGCGTGGTCAGTATGAAGCACCACCGGAACACCATAGTACTCAGCTACATTGTGCACATGCAGGGCGCCTGAGATGGCCCCGGCAATAGCACCTGTCTGGTTCTCCTTGGTCAGCCCCTGACCGGCAAAGAAGTGAGCTCCCCCGTTTGAGAACTGAATGATAACCGGCGAGTTGATCTCACGGGCAGTCTCAAGAACGGCATTCACCGAGTCGGTGCCAATCACATTGACAGCCGGAATGGCAAAATCATTTTTGTTGGCATAATCAAAAAGATTTTTTACATCCTCTCCGAAGATTACACCAGGCTTGAGATCGGGCTTACTGATATTCATTAGCTTATGGTTTTAATTAATATATTGTCTGAATAGATAACAAATATAGGCAAAAATAGATGTCGCAATTTAGAGGAAAGAAAATGCATCATCATAATCTCTTTGTCGTCATTAAGATATTGTTCAATTGTTTATCTTCGTAAACTCAATCAATGCTGCCTCCAATAAGATGAAAAGAATGATTTTACTGCTTCCGGCCCTTATTCTGCTGCTGAACAGTCAGACTCTCTTCCCGCAGCCGAAGGCATGGACCCTCGAGGAGTGCATAGCTCATGCCCTGCAGAACAATATCAGTATCAAACAGCAGGAGATTATGACCCAATACAGGAGTAGTGCCCTGGAACAGTCAAAGCTCAACCTGCTGCCTACACTTAACGGTAGCGCATCACACAACTATGCTTTCGGGCGGGCGCTCGATGAGACCACCTATGAGTTCACTGAGAATGAGACAGTACAGTCAAACAACCTCTACGCAGGCAGCAGCCTCACCCTGTTCAACGGACTGATAAACTACAACACCATCAGGAAGAACAGGTATGAGGTGCTCGCCAGTGAGCAGGAGCTGGCGAAGTTCAGGGATGATGTCTCTCTTAACGTAGCGCTGGCATACCTGCAGATACTCCTCAACCAGGAGCTGGTGACAGCTACCGTGGCACAGATAGAGCTCACCAGGCAACAGATAGACCGTACCGGCAAAATGGTGGAGGCAGGAAGCCTGGCACGTGGTAACCTGCTGGAGATAGAGGCACAGGCTGCCCGTGAAGAGCTGCAGCTCGTCAATATGCGCAACCAGCTGACACTGTCGCTCCTCACCCTGGCACAGATGCTTGAGCTACAGGATACTGACAACTTTGATATAGCGATACCGGCAATTACGGTGAGGGATGAGAGTGTCAAGGGCAGCCCCTCTACCATCTTCGCCATAGCGGAAAAGATGCGTCCCGAGATACTGAGTGCCGAATACAAGCTCCGTAGTGCCGAGTTCGACCTGGCAATAGCGAAGGGTAACAGGTCACCGAGGCTCTCACTGGGCACCTCAGTCTCAACCGGCTACTCTGACATGAGGCTCAAGCCTGTTACCATGGAAAAATATCCTTTCGGTGAACAGCTGCATGACAATATCAACTACGGTGTCGGACTCTCTCTTAACATACCGATACTCAACGGGTGGCAGGTCAATACCGGTATCCGTAACTCACGACTGGGAATAGAGAACTCAAAGTATGCCCTTGAGAGTACCAGGAAGCAGCTTTACAAGAGCATACAGCAGGCATACACCGATGCTGAGGGCGCCCTCAAGAAGTATGCTGCCAGTGAAAAGGCGGTTGCCTCAATGGAGGAGGCCTTCCGTTATGCCGAACAGAAGCTGGGGGTAGGGATGTTTACCGCCGTAGAGTACAACCAGTCAAAGACACAGCTCCTGAATGCACAGAGTGAGATGGCCCAGGCGAAATATGAGTATGTTTTCAAAAGCAAGGTACTCGACTTTTACAGAGGCATACCCCTCACGCTCGAGCATATTAATATCCTGGCCAAATAATTGCAAAAATAGTACTCAATGAAAAATAACAGACTACTCAAGATTCTGGCTGCTACAGTGGTGGTGCTGCTGATCCTCGCCGTCGTCGGCAAGAAGGCCGGCTGGTTCGGGAAGGAGGCTGCCATAAAGGTTGCTACCGAAAAGGTGAGCGTGAGCACCATCGTTGAATCAGTGACGGCCAACGGCAAGATACAGCCTGAGACGGAGGTAAAGATCAGTCCTGATGTCTCAGGCGAGATCGTCGAGCTGACGGTCAGGGAGGGTGACTTTGTTCAGAGGGGTACACTGCTGTTCAAGATCAAGCCTGAGATATATATATCTGCCCGTGACCGTGCAGCAGCCACCCTCAACTCAACAAAGGCACGCCTGGCACAGGTGGAGGCACAGCTGATACAGGCTGAGCTGGCATACCAGAGAAGCAAAAAGCTCTATGAGGAGAACACCATCTCACAATCTGACTTTGAGCAGACCGAGTCACAGTACAAGGTGGCCGTGGCAGAGAAGGAGAGTGCCGAATACTCGGTAAAGAGCTCAGAGGCATCACTGAAGGAGGCCAATGAGAGCCTTGCCAAGACCACCGTCTATGCCCCTATGACCGGCACTATCTCAAGCCTGCTGGTAGAGATAGGCGAGAGGGTGGTAGGTGCAAACATGATGACCGGAACAGAGGTGCTGAGGGTGGCAGACCTGAACCGTATGGAGGTGGTGGTTGATGTCAATGAGAATGATATCATCAAGGTAAAGATGGGTGATACCGCCGTGGTGGAGGTAGATGCCTACCCTGACCGCGATTTCAGCGGGGTGGTGACCGAGATAGCCAACTCAGCCAACACGCTGGGCAGCAGCACAGACCAGGTGACCAACTTCAAGGTGCGTATACTGATACTGGAGGAGTCATACCACGATCTGGTCAGCGAAAGAAATCCCAGTCCCTTCAGGCCGGGCATGTCAGCCTCGGTAGATATACACACCAGCACCAGGACCGATGTATACAGTGTGCCTATACAGGCTGTCACCACCAGGGCCGATACGGCCAATAGTGACCCTGCCGCCAGAGAGAAGCTGCGTACACTGGTCTTTATCACTGATGGTCACTATGCACTGGCACGTGACGTGAAGACCGGGGTACAGGACAATGTAAACATTGAGATAGTGAGTGGCCTTTCAGAAGGGGAAGATGTTATCTCTCAGCCCTACAGTGCCATATCGAAAAAGCTCTCCGACTCAACCGTTATTGAGGTGGTTGACAAGGATCAGCTCTTTGGCACCGGCAAGAAGGGCAGCAGGTAACCACACCAGGCACCATGATACTATGTATTGAGACAGCTACTGATATCTGCTCTGCTGCACTGTGTGATGAGAACATGGTGATTGATGCCATTGAGGCACCGCAGGGCTACTCACACGCCTCACAGCTCACAGTAATTATCAGCCGGCTGCTTGAGAGAAACGGTGTTGGCACCGATATGCTCGGGGCGGTGGCAGTAAGCAAGGGTCCCGGCTCTTATACCGGACTACGGATAGGGGTGTCGGCAGCAAAGGGTATAGCCTATGGAGCAGGTATACCGCTGCTGGGGATAGAGACCCTCACCGCCATGTGCAGTGGCTTCATTACCGTGCACCCCGGGACAGCCACCACGGATGCCCTCCTCTGCCCCATGATAGATGCGCGCCGCATGGAGGTGTACAATGCACTCTACACCACCGGCTGTGAGACGGTGCAGCAGACAGCCGCCACAATAATAGAGTCCGCCTCATTCGGAAATATCCTGAAGGAGCGAGAGATAATATTCTTTGGTAATGGTGCTGAGAAGTGCAGCGCAACAATCACCCATCCCAATGCACGATTTGTTAAAGGGTTCACCCTGTCGGCATCATATTTGCACAGGCCCTCAATAAATGCTCTGAGGAACAAGCTGTTTGAGGATGTGGCCTACTTCGAACCCTACTATCTCAAGGAGTTCATTGCCACCACCCCAAAAAAGCTTCTTCCCTGAGAAAGTATAACCAGAGATGAGAAAGAGAGTGATGGCACTGCTGCCCCTCATCGCGGCAGCACTGATCTCTGCCACGGCACAGGAGCAGCCCTACCGGCCGGGAGAGAAGGTCACATACCAGATAAGGTACGGTATCATCGGCAGCGGCGTGGCTACCATGGAGCTGAAAGAGGGTTACTACAAGGGGGTGCCGGTATGGCATGCCGTTATTGCCGGACAGACAACCGGTATAGCTGATGCCCTCTACAGGGTGAGAGACCAGTATGAGAGCTATATCAATCCGGAAGATGACCTGCCCCTCTTCTCAATACGAAACATCCAGGAGGGGCGTTACCGCAAATACAATGAGGTGGAGTTTGACCACCTGGCACTAAGCGATTCGACAGTGCTGCACAGTGACCTCTCGGGGAGGCATACAGGTCCGGGCAGACTCCTCGATATCATCTCGTCACTCTACTGGTTCAGAAAGTATCACCTGGCCGGAGGGAGAGAGCCGGTACAGGGAGAAAGCTTTACGATGATGACCTGGTTTGCCGATGAGCTATACCCTATCACGCTCAGGTACAATGGAACAGAGACCATAAAAATAAAAGGGAACCGCATACGATGCTACCGGTTTCACCCGGTGACAGAGGTGGGAAGAGTATTCAAAACAGAAGAGGATATGACAATATGGTTCACTGCTGATAAAAATTTTTTACCGGTTAAAATCCGTTTTGATATCTTTGTAGGGTCATTCCATGTTGATATGACAAGCTATGAGGGGCTTGTGACGCCCGTAAACACAGGTGAAGAATAGAACAGAACTTAACCTTTTTATATGGCTACTACAGCAGATTTCAGAAACGGACTGGTAATAGAGTTCAACAATGACCTCTATACCATAATACAGTTCCAGCATGTCAAGCCGGGCAAAGGGCCGGCATTTGTCAGAACCAAACTTAAGAATGTTACTACCGGCAAAGTACTTGACAACACCTTCACCTCAGGGGTGAGGGTCAATGTGGCAAGGGTAGAGCGCAGACCACACCAGTTTCTCTACAAAGATGATATGGGTTGTCACCTGATGCATACCGAGACGTTCGAGCAGATCACCGTACCGGAATCGGCAATAGAGAACAGTGACCTGCTCAAGGAGGGTGAGATGGTTGAGGTGGTGGTACATGCCGAGACAGAAAATGTGCTGCTGGTAGATATGCAGATGAGCGTGGTGATGGAGGTGACCTATACCGAGCCGGGCCTCCGCGGTGATACAGCTACCAATGCCATGAAGCCGGCAACCATAGAGACCGGGTCAACCATCATGGTGCCGCTCTTCGTGAACGTAGGTGACAGGATACGGATTGATACCCGTGACAGATCATATATCGAGAGAGTAAAAGGCTGACAGTACGATGAGTAAAAGCAGGCAGCCGAAGGACAGGCTCACGATGTCCAAATTCAAGCTTGATTCCCTGCTTGACATCACCCTTTCCATCAATGCCAACCTCCCCACAGCTGAGCTGGTCAGGAAATATGAGTCAATATTGAGGGATGAGCTGGGAATAGGCAAGATACTGCTCTTTAAGTATGGCGAAACGTGGGAGCCACTGCTTAACTCAGGCTTCCCGGAGTCACTCAGGGATTCGCTGGTGGTTGAACGTGACCTGCTTGACTTCAGGGAGATACAGACCACAGCCGACCAGGATCTCTTCCCAGCGGTAGGATTTATCATACCGGTACTGCACAACAATGAGCCATCAGCCTATGTGCTGCTCGGTGATGTGGACGAGGAGAAGGAGGGGATGAGCCCCCTCATCAAACACCTGCACTTCATTCAGACCATCTCAGGCATTATTGTGGTGGCTATCGAAAACCAGAGGCTATTCCGTGAGAGCCTGCAGCAGGAGGCCCTCAAGAGAGAGCTGGAGCTGGCTGCCCGTATGCAGATGATGCTCATCCCTGACAACAGTAAGCTGCCAGATAATGAACGTATACGGGCCAGGGGGTTCTACTTCCCTCACTATGAGGTTGGTGGCGACTACTACGATTTTATGCTGCTCACCGATAAGGTGGCAGGATTCTGTATGGCTGACGTGTCAGGCAAGGGGATGTCGGCAGCACTGCTCATGTCTAACTTCCAGGCGAGCCTGCGGGCACTCTTTACTGAGGGGTCACGCTTCGAGGAGCTGCTGAAGAAGCTCAACACACTGGTGGTTGAGAACTCCGCCGGTGAGCGCTTTGTGACTCTCTTCATAGCGAGGTACAACCTTGAGACACGCCTCCTGGAGTATGTCAATGCAGCACATAACGCACCGGTACTGGTAAATATAGCTACCGGTACCACCACACTGCTCAGACAGTCATGTGTGGGGATAGGCATGCTGGATGAGATGCCATGGATAACCGTGGAGCGTATCACCCTCGAACACCCTTACAAGATAATCTGCTATACCGATGGTCTCTCAGAGCTGAAAGACGGGCATGGCACTGACTATGGTGTGAGGCCGCTGATCAAACACTTCCCCAACAGCAGCCCTCTCTCAGAAAATATAGAGTCACTGATCGATGACCTCGATATCAGCAGCAACAACAGCCGCCTCTTTGATGATGTCTCAATACTGGCTATAGAGATCCCCTGATAACCGCCTCATCCTCACTATTTCCGGCTAACACTTTCCTTCCGGAGCATCTTCCCCCTCCATTCCCGGCTAACACTTTCCTTCCGGAGCATCTTCCCCCTCCATTCCCGGCTAACCCCTCCTTCCGGAGCCCCTCCGTCTCCATTTCCGGCTAACCCCTCCTTCCGGAGCCCCTTCCCCCTCCATTCCAGGCTAACCCTCCTGCCGGAGCCCCTCCTGTCTCTCTCTCCAGATCCATAGCCACCGCCATCGCCATGAACCCCCACCACAGCGCTGCGATCTTGTCAGTATCCAGGAAGCTGTTCATCACCCCATGCACCACATAGGTCATTAGTCCGGTCGCCACCGCCAGTGCAAAGAATCCGTTCATCCCTCCCCGTCGTCGGTACCAGGCCCTGGTCGCGGTGGCTGTGGCGGCAATGGTCACCGCTATGAAGAGCAGTGCCCCCGGCCAGCCTGACTCACTCAGTGCCCCCAGGTATTCACTGTGGGCATTGCCGGCATCACCGAAGTTGGTACTGATCGAGGTCTTCTCGCTGCCTTTCTGGAAGGGGGCATAACAAAACTGGTAGGTGCCCGGTCCCCACCCGGTATGAGGTCTCGCCCTGAACATCCGCAGTGCTGAATTCCATCTGTTTATACGCTCCAGGTTCGACTCGTCAGTAGAGATATTGGCTGATGACCGCAGGTGCTGCTTCATGTCGGTAGATGAGTCTTCGGTGGTGCTCTCTACCTGTTGCCTCAGGTAGCCTGCCCCTGCCGCTGCAGCAATGCCAAGCACCACCACCATTGTCACCAGCACCCGGGGTGGCAGCCGCAGCCGCAGTACCGCCATCACCACCAGGGCAGCCATCAGGCTTACCCATGCTGCACGGCTGTAGGAGATGACCAGTCCTGCCATGAAGAGCAGGGCCATGGCGGCGGGCAGCCCCCTGCCGGCCACCCCTCTCCCGTAAAGAGTCATCACCACCAGCGGGGGTATAAGAAAAGCCATTGAGGCACCGAAAGAGGTGTGGTCATTATAAAAGGGGTAACAGGCCGAATGGGCAAACTGCTGGTTAAGCAGTCCGGCACCACCCACCCTCACCAGGAAGTAGATAACCACCACCGACAGTCCGGCCGAGAAGGAGATAATGGCCCTCTTTCTGAAACGTTCACTATAGGAGAGCCTGGCGGTAACCAGGTAGAAGCCTGCAATAAACCAGAGGCGGTAGGCCAGCGTCTTGAATGATACCAGCGGCATCTCAGAGGTGATAGCCGTCACCAGCGTCCACACCAGATAGAGGGCTATCAGCCAGCTGACCGGATGGTGCAGCAGCGCACGCGGAAACTGACGTGTGACAAGCAGCCTGAAGAGGGTGATCAGCAGCAGCAGGGCCAGCACCGGCTCGGTAGGCAGTGAGAGGTCGGGACCGGCACTGCCTGTCAGGTAGCTGAGCTGCAGTGAGAGAGGTACAAGAAAGAGGATTGTCAGCAGCAGGTGCTCAAGTGACAGCAGTGTCAGCAGCAGCAGGGCCACTCCTGCCGGTATGATCAGTATCAGCAGCTCGCCGCCACTCATCACGACTCCGGTGCGGTCTCATCACCCTCCCGGTGTACTCTCAGCCCTTCGGCAACGAAGAGTACCAGCGCCAGAGTAATCAACAGTGATATCGTTGAGACCATCACTATCAGCAGTCGTCTGGGGGTGACCTTCTTCTCCGCCGGCACGGCATGGTCAACCACCAGGGTATAGGGCAGTGTCTGGCGGCTCATCGCCAGCGCCTCTATCTGCTTGCCGCGGATAAGGGCCAGGTTGCTGCTCTCAGCCTCCAGGGTTGAATAGAGGCGCAGCACCGCACCGCCGGCAGCCTTGCCAAGTGAATCTTCATACACTCTGACCAGCTGCTCCTGTGCCCTCAGGCTCTGCTCTATCTCACCCAGCATCACCATGGCGGCATGGCGGCGCATCATGTTGAAGATAGTATCTGCGCGGGCAGCAACGTCATTGGCCATGGCACTGGCTGTATCACGGTCATGGTCACGTACCCGTATTATTACGGCGCCGAGGGGCCCCTTGGAGCAGTGAAGATACTTGTCCAGCTTCTTCGACAGGAGAGTGTTGGGGTACCTCTCTCCCGGTTTTATATTGTAATGACTGACCAGGTCATAGCTCTCCTTAAGATACTCCCTCACCTGCTCACTCCTGATGACCTGTATCAGCTTCTCGGTGGCATCATCATTACCGAAGAAGTGTGCGCTGGAGGCAGGGTCACCCAGCAGCGTCGATGCTCCGGCTATGTTGGAGGAGGGGTAGAGGGTGACAGTTGACTCGTACATAGGCCTGATAAGCAGGGAGATGACGGCAGAGATCACCGCTGCAGCTATGCCGGCTATGATAAACCATCGCAGGTGGCTGATGATAAAATCAACCAGATCAAGTGAGTCAGTTCTGAACTCCGTCCTTCTTCTCTCTTTCATATCAGCAACTTTCATATCTGCATTGTCAGATGATAATCAATTGACTATCAGAGGTTTACCAGTCGATTACCAAGAGGCTGCCAGGTGATTATCAGGTGACTGTCAGCTGATCACCAGGCAACAGTCAGGTGACCCTATCCCATGCACTGTCAGGTGACCCTCACCAGCCAGTAACCCTTTTTACCCTTCTGCAGCAGCAGGTAGCTGCCGTTCAGCAGCTGGTCAGCCGTCACCACCGCAGCTGCATCGGTAACCTTCTCCCTGTTAAGGCTGAGGCCTCCACCCTCTATCAGTCGGCGCAGCTCACCCCTGGAGCCCGCCAGCGCGGTATACCCGGTGCAGAGCTCAGCTATCGTCACCCCGCCGGCTATCACCTCACTGCCTATATCAGTCATGGGGACACCTTCAAAGAGCGCCAGGAAGGTGGCCTCATCCATCTGCCGCAGCTGCGCCGTGGTGCCCTGTCCAAACAGCACCTTTGATGCCTCAACGGCAGCCTGGTACTCTTCACGTGAGTGGGTCATCACGGTAACCTCTTCCGCCAGGCGCTTCTGCAGGAGACGCTCATGCGGACGCTCCCGGTGGGCAGCAACAAGGTCACTGATCTCCTCCCTCCCAAGCATGGTAAAGATCTTTATAAACTTCTCAGCATCGTCATCAGCCACATTGAGCCAGAACTGGTAGAAGCTGTAGGGGGTTGTACGGGAAGGGTCAAGCCACACATTGCCGCTCTCGCTCTTGCCAAACTTCTGACCGTCACTCTTGGTGATAAGCGGACAGGTCAGGGCATAGGCCTCACCCCCTGTCTTGCGCCTGATAAGCTCAGTGCCGGTGACAATATTTCCCCACTGGTCTGATCCGCCCATCTGCAGGCGGCAGCCATAATTATTGTAGAGGAAAAGGTAGTCGGTACCCTGCACCAGCTGGTATGAGAACTCGGTGAATGACATACCCTGTCCGCTGGCAGGGTCAAGCCTCTTCTTTACCGACTCCTTGGCCATCATATAGTTGACGGTAATATGTTTGCCTATCTCACGTATAAAGGAGAGAAATGAGTACTCCTTCATCCAGTCATAGTTGTTGACCATCACTGCCCTGTTGGGTGAGCTCTCACTGAAGTCCAGGAACTTCTCAAACTGCCTCCTGATAGATGCCTGGTTATGCCTGAGCGTCTCCTCATCCAGCAGGTTACGCTCCTCAGACTTGCCTGACGGGTCACCGATCATACCCGTGGCACCACCCATCAGCACAATGGGTATATGGCCCGCCTCCTGAAAATGTCTCAGGATCATCACCCCTACCAGATGGCCTATATGCAATGAGTCGGCTGTCGGGTCAAACCCCACATAGGCTGAACTCTTCTCCCGCAAAAGAAACTCTTCGGTGCCGGGCATAATATCATGAATCATACCCCGCCACCGCAACTCCTCAACAAAGTTTGTCATCGCTCTCCGTTGTTAGATGCCGCAAAGATATCCAAACAGATCATATCGGTGTGGTGGCCGGCGGCTTTTTATGGCGGTTGAAACTCCCCGACAGGCTGTCTCCTTCAATAATCGGAAATATTGAAGGAACAAGGTCAGCTATCGGGTTATAGAAGTAGGATCTTGAGATGGTTGCTGCAGGCAGAAATCTTAACTTCTCATTGATAGTGTTGAGGAAGACAAAGAGCACACTCAGTATCAGGGCTGTCTTGAGGAGGCCGAAGGCTGCACCAAGCAGCTTGACCACAAAACCGAGTGAGACGCTCCTCATGAAGGTGTCGAGCAGCCTCCCGATCACCCTGACAATAATGAGGATGACCGCCAGGGTGATGGCAAAGGAGGCAATGCCGACCCACCACGCCTGCAGATCAAACCATGCTGACATCTTGTCAGCTGTCCACCATGAAAAGTGAATGGCTCCCCAGATACCCAGAACGAGGGCCGCCAAACCGGCAATACCGATGATCACCCCATCAATGAACCCCTGTATCGCTCCAAAAAGGAGCAGGGCAATGATTACAAGGTCAATCCAGTTCATTACTTGGTCTGTTTGAAGGGATGAAGGTAGGAAATGTCAGAGAATACCACAAGCAGAACCAATTAATTGATAGCAGCTACCCATCTGATTACTCTGTCAGCTATCTTTGACGCATCACTGAGGGTGACAGGTTCTGTTTGCTCTGTCGGCTATTTTTGATAGATCATTGAACGTAACAGGTATGGACCACAATAAAACGGCTGTAACGGCAATCTTTGATATAGGCACCTCACTGAAGCGGTTTCAGCTCTTTGACAGCAATCTCAATGCTCTCTCTTCCGAGGAGAAGAGCATAGGCGACCCGTACCAGGTGAGCAGGGGCGCGGGCGAAGATAGCCTTACGCATGAGTCTGCCGGCAGAGGCGGAGGAGCAGGTGTAGGTCTGGGCGAAGTTGCGGAAAAGGATTCGGGTGTGGGGCAGGGCGAAGTTGCGCGACTGGATTCGAATACGGATACCCGCGAAGCTATCACCACCTGGATGGAGGAGTGCCTCAGGAGTGCTGCCGCTAACCCTCTCTACCAGATAGTGGCGGTCAACATAGCTGCCGGAAGCGACCATCTGCCATACCTCAGTAGTGTCCTGGCAGAGATGGCCGGCAGGCTGCCCGGCGGCGGAGATATCATCACCGGCCGTGGCGTACTCAACACCATCGCCTCACTGATACCATACCTTAAGGATGCAGAAAAGCCCATTATCCTCCTCTCAACGGGTGTGAACTGCACTTTTATCAGGTCATCAGACCCTGCACATCACTATAAGAGGCTCATTGAGAAGGGACGGGAAGGGGAGCTGCTCATCCCGGAGGGTGAGGAGGGTGTCAGCCTCTCCTTTCCACTGGGTGAGATCCATGACCGCAATGTGGAGATGCTGGATGAGCGGTTCGGCGTGACGGGTGAACTGTACAAGACAATAAAGATCAGACAGAAGAAGATTGGGAGGATGGAGGCTGCCAGACGGGGGAGGGTCTTCTTCGGGGATGGTGTTCCCGGCGGATATGCTGATCACCGGGCTGACCTGACCAGCTTCCTGACATATGCCGATGCCTACCACCAGATGATGTATGACCTGGTTGACGAATATCTTCACTCCTTCAGCCGGCTGATCACTGACCCGCAACTGCCTGAGATTATCTATGTGACAGGCGGGTTTGCCCATAACGACACCTTTATCAGGATCCTGGCAGCGCGACTACCACATAAGAGGGTCTACTCAAGCACCATCCCCAATGCAACAGCGCTGGGAGCGGCCATGGTTCTCTATGACAGTGTGTATGAGGGTGACATGCCACCGGTCTACCTCGGCCTGAAGGCGATCCTGCTGCTTGATGAGTGAAGCTGCTTACAAACCTGCAAACCCCACAAGGCCGCCTTTACAGCTGCAGAGGCGGCCAGGCTGCTTACAGACCTACTGACCCGGTGAGGCTGCCTCTACAGCTGCAGCCCCAGCGAAAGAAGCTCTTCCCTCAGCTGCTCCGGCGATCTGAAATGAATGGCATAGAAGCCCAGCTCACCGGCAGCCACGGTATTGGCAAGGTTATCATCAATAAAAACCGACTCCTCCGGAATTACTCCGTACCTCTTCATCAGTACGCGGTAGAGGGCATGGTCAGGCTTAATGAGCTTTTCATACCCCGAGACCACCAGTCCGTCAAACTCACTCAGAAAACCAAACTGGCTGTAGGCTACCGGGAACGCCTCATGTGACCAGTTGGACAGGGCGTAAAGGGGCATACCGGCTGATTTTAGCTTTCTGAATATCTCAACCGTCCCGGTAATCTCGCCATTCAGCATCTCCTCCCAGCGACCATAATAGTGGGCTATCTGGTCACGATAGTCAGGATATTTCTCCTGCAGCTCGGCGGTAGCCACACTGAACAGCTTGCCGGCATCCTGCTGTACGTTCCACTCCGGAGTGCATACATTGGCGAGGAACCACTCCATCTCCTCCTCATTATCAAAAATCTTTCTGAACAGATAACGTGGGTTCCAGTCAATCAGAACACCACCAATATCAAATACTACACTGGTAATCTTTCTCATTTAGCAATGGTTATGGCAGCCCCGGCGCTCTCAAGCCTCTTTGCCGCATCTGCCGGCAGCTGCCAGTTGTTATCAAATTTACCTTCAGCCACCACCTCATCAGGGCTTCCCCTGAAGAGCAGATAGTCGCCCAGGTTTTTCAGTGCCTCAGCCTTTACACCCCCAAAACGGTACCCCGCCTCTGCGCCTCCGTGTGCCCTTGGTGTCCACCATGGGAGTCCGGAGTTGATAAGGAGGTAACGCCTGTTCATCGGATAGATAAAGACCAGGCCATACTGATCACTGCTGCCGGTGAGGTGTAACGGCAGCTCGTCGGCAAACCTCGCTATCACCAGGTTGGTCTCGCGTGTGCCGAAAAGGATAAGGTTTGAGCGGATATAGTCACTGGGTCTCACATCCTTGTCAGCCACCACCCTGGGAAAAACCATGATCCTGCCGCCCAGGCCGCCCCAGTCGGCAGCAGCAGATGCCTCTGCACGCCTCGCTGCCAGCACCTCCGCCGCAGGGTTGTCTGCCGTACCGTAGACATAGATATGGCTTCCCGTCACCGCCTCATAGAGCGGCCCCTCTGACCCTTTCTGCTTTGAGGTGAGTCCCGGTGTGAAGCGACTGTTCACCCACTTGCCTCCCGAGAGCATGAACGATACCGACCCGGCGCTCCTGACACTGAAGGATTTGCCATTGAGAGTGACTGACACCCTCCTGGCAGCTGTGAAGAGCGGATGGCCCTCCAGGGTGAGGGTGAAGGCATGCACACCCTGCGTGGTCACCGTAAGGGTGTTGGCAGAGGTGAAGGCAGCCTCCACGGTGGCCTTCTCTCCGGGTACCAGGTCATCAATGGTGACCCAGTAGGCGCTGTTATACCTGAACCACCTGGTGGTGTATGAGACTTTTTCTGGATATGGGTCTCTCTTAAACTGTGAGAACCAGTCAAATATAAATCCATCCTTATAGGCCCACTCCCAGCTGTTGTGCCCCACACCGGGATACTCGACATAGTCAAGGCTCAGGGCACGCTTCTCAAGCTCTCCCTTCCAGAGGGTGGCTGTCTCATAAAGAAAATCCTTATCGCCTATGAAGAGGTGTACCGGCAGGTTGCCGGCATTGCCGGCCAGCTCGAGGATACCCTCGGGCGGTGCCGGACAGACAGGTGCTATGGCAGCCCACAGGTCGGGACGAGTGAGTCCCAGCCAGAGGGTGCCTCCGCCACCCATGGAGAGGCCGGTGAGGTAGATACGGTCATTATCAATACGAAACCGACTCCTGAGATCAGTGATCATCTCATAGACATCCTCTTCGGCTATACCCTGATAACCGGCCGTACCCCTGGCAAAGGGCGCCGCAGCAATATAGCCTACCGGCCGGAAGGGAGGCCAGTAACGACTCGCCTCAACATCATTCTCATAAGAAGCGTTCCCCGGCTTGATAAAGTCGTAGCCCTGGCTGTTGCCCACACCAAAGAGACGCCGGAGCCCCAGCCGGTGGTTGGACCATGCGCCATGCAGGAAGACCACTAACGGATACTCCTTCGACTCATCAAAATTTTCCGGTATATAGACCGAATAGGGTTGATCAGCATCATCAACCTTCGAGAAGAAGGAGAGGTCCTGCGGGCCGGGCTGAAGGCGCTGGGCCAAGGAAAGGGCAGGCAGCACCATCAGAAAGGCTATCCCCAGTAGTGCTGAACGTACAGTTGAGGTGACATTTTTCATATAGCTATGTTTTAATGTTTTATGTTAGTTATGTGATTGATCGGATAACTGTAGCTTCCCGCCAGGATAACCTCTACTATCACTTCAGATACCCGCTCTATTATTAATGATAATTGTCACTTGTACGGTTTCCCCGTTCACATCTCAGGCCTGCACCAACCATCACTCTCCTCACTTAAAGAATCTCTCCATGAGAGGTGCCGGCCTGATGCATCCTCTGTAGCGGATTATAAATCTGTAACAGCAAAGGAAATGAAAAAATCTCACCTTTGGTAAAACTCTTTAATCAGCAGTGAAGCTGCCCTGGCCATATCATAACCGCAAAGCAGGCAGGTCTGTTCACACTTACCCCGCCTCAACATTTTCATGATCTAACGGTTATTTAACCATAATTGCTAAATTCAACCTATATTCAACCAAAACCCAACAGTGAAACGAAACCCTTTTTTCAGCAATAAGCCGATAATCATCCACAGTAAGCCATATTCAGCAAAAACCCATATCCAACAATAGCACAGATGAAAAACAGCGATCTCTTTACACTGGCGAACGGGGTAAAAATCCCGGCAATCGGATTCGGAACATGGCAGATACCTCCGGGTGACATCACCTATGACTCGGTGGCTGAGGCACTAAAGGCGGGATACCGTCATATTGACACTGCACAGGCCTATGGCAATGAGGCCAGTGTGGGGAAGGCAGTGATTGACTCCGGGCTGGCCCGTGATGAGATATTTGTAACCTCAAAACTGCCTGCCGAGATCAAGAGCTACAAAAAGGCGGTCAGACATATCAGGCAGACGATGAAGAATATCAGGCTTGACTATATTGACCTCTACCTCATTCATGCCCCCTGGCCCTGGGAGAAGATGGGTGCAGACTACACCAGCGAGAATATCGAGGTGTGGAAGGCGATGGAGGAGTTCTATGAGAGTGGTCAGACACGCTCTATCGGTATTTCCAACTTCAATATCAGGGATACAGAGGCTATCCTCGCCAACTGCCGTATCAAACCGATGGTCAACCAGATAAAACTGCACATAGGGTTCTGGCAGAAAAAGCTGGTTGAGTTCTGTAACGCCAATGAGATACTTGCAGAAGCATACTCACCACTGGCAACAGGAAAGATACTGCAGCGGGAGGAGATAGTCAGGGTAGCAGAAAGTTGTGACAAGACCCCGGCACAGATTGCTATCAGGTACCTCCTGCAAAAGGGTACACTGCCACTGCCCAAATCGGTTCACCCTCAATATATCAGTGAAAATTTCGATATCAACTTCGAGATTCCCGCTGAAGAGATGGCGCTGCTTGACAGTCTGACACCGGGGATCTGAGCAGATCCTCCCGTCATGTCAGTATGAAAAGCCTCCCCCCATGTCGGGATGAATAGCCTCCTTGCCAGGGCGACCCAAAATCTCATTTCATGATTCGGATATTTCAGTTATTTTACGCATCTCTCAGCGTAAGGTGAAATCAAACAAATCAAGATGAGAAATGTTGCTTTGACTATAGTAATCCTTTTTGCCCTTATTACTGAACTGTCTGGACAGCAGGCGACAAGATGGAGAGGACCCGATGCCAATGGTATCTATCCTGATAGGGGTCTGCTCTCCAGCTGGCCCGATGGTGGACCGACAATGTTGTGGAAATTTGAGAGGATGGATAAAGGCTATTCATCACCTGCCTTCTCAGATGGCCATATCTATATTGCCAGCATGCTTGACAAGACCGGATATCTGTATAAGCTGGACATGAATGGGAAACAGATATGGAGGGTTGAGTATGGGCCTGAGTTTTATGAGAGCTATCCCGGCGCCCGCGGCACCGCAACCATCGCCGGCGACCACCTCTACTACCTTAGCGGAAGAGGCAAGCTCGTATGTCTCAATACCGATGACGGCTCATTGAGATGGACCAGGCACCTTGTAAGCGATCTGAACGGAGTGATGAACCGCTACGGGTTTAATGAGACTGTGGTGGTTGATGGCGACAAACTTTACTGTACGCCCGGCGGAAATAGTCAGAGTGTGGCTGCCCTCAACCGCTTTACCGGTGAAACTATCTGGGTGGCAGAGGGGAAGGGTGATAAGCCTGCCTACTGCACCCCCCTGATGATTGACCTGCCTGACCGTAAGCTGCTGGTAACCCATACCGAATCATATATTCTCGGAATAGACAGGAGCAATGGCAGGTTGCTGTGGGCACACCACTGGCCCAACCAGCGCCTTGAACATCAGAACACCCCTCTCTATTATAAGGGTAACATCTTCTGCTTCAGCGGCTACGGCAAGGGGGCAGTGATGCTCAGCCTGAGTGAGGATGGCGCCTCCGTAAAGGAAAAATGGCAGAACCAAAAGTTTGATAACCGCATGGGTGGCGCTGTACTGATAGATGGATATATTTACGGTTGCGGACATAACAGCCGGTCGTGGCAGTGCCTCGACTGGGAGAGCGGCAAGCTGATGTATGAATCGAGGGAGCTGGCCCTGGGAGTTGTTATTTTTGCCGACGGGCTACTCTATTGCTCCGATGAGAAGGGTGTTCTTGCCCTGGTGAGACCCGATCCATCCGGATTCAATATCGTCAGCCGTACACTTATCAACGATGGTACCGGACCGCTATGGGCACACCCGGTAATTCACAAGGGTATCCTCTACCTCTCACGCGGCAATGCGTTGATGGCATATGATATAAGACAGAAATGAAGGTCAAACCTATTTCTGCAGCCGGCAGGAACAGGTTATGAACAATGATTGTACGGCTAACTGCCGCCCCTGACCGGAGTGACATAAAGCAGGTGGATAGTAACCTGGAAAACAGTATGACTTGAGGATCAGAACCGATCATATAATCAGGTATGCGCTTATTGCTGCAGGAGCTATCTCGCTGGCCTGGTGGGTAATGAGAGACCCTGTCGCCTCCCTGGTCATGCGTGTGCCGGGCATGGATGAGAGGGGCAAGGGTTTTGCATCGGAGGAGGTGGTGGTGATCGGTGAGCATTTTGAATCATTTGCAGAGCCTGCTTCCGTACTCAGGGAGTCGTGGCCCAGATTCCGGGGGAGAGACTTTGACAATATCAGTAAATCTTCCGTAAGACTTATTGAGAGGTTTGAGGGCGGCACCCCGGAGATAGTATGGAGAGTAGAAACAGGGGAAGGGCATGGCGGGGCAGCAATCTACGAGGGCGTTGTCTACATTATTGACTACGACGAGGATATCAGGGCCGATATGCTGAGAAGCTTTTCCCTCGAAGATGGCAGGGAGTTGTGGAGGAGGTGGTACAAGGTCAACGTCAAGCGTAATCACGGTATGTCCAGAACCATACCAGCCGTCAGTGAAAACTATATTTTAACGATAGGACCAAGGACGCACATCATGTGCGTGGAGCGGGCAAGCGGCGATCTCCTGTGGGGCATCGATGTGGAAAAAGAGTATGAGACGGAGATACCTCTCTGGTACACCGGACAGTGTCCGCTGATATACAATGAGAAAGCCATTATTGCCACCGGAGGAAAGGCCTTAATGGTGGCTGTAGACTGCGCAACAGGAGAGATAGTGTGGGAGACACCAAACACCCATGACTGGAAGATGTCTCACTCCTCCGTTATGCTCTATGAATTCGGTGGCAGGAAGATGTTTGTATACAGCGCCACAGGCGGGGTGTGCGGCATCGCTGCCGATGGCAGTGATGAGGGAAGAGTATTGTGGGAGTTTACCGGATGGAACCATAAAGTGATTGCCCCCTCACCAGTATGTATGCCCGATGGGAAAATATTGCTTACTGCCGGCTATGGCGCCGGAGGCATGATGATCCGCCTTACTGAGCAGGGTGGCAGCTACAGGGTGGAGCCATTGCAGGAGTACCCTCCCAGGGATGGGCTGGCTTCGGAACAGCAGACGCCGCTATACCACCTTGGAAAACTATTTACCATCCAGCCGAAAGATGCGGGAGCACTGAGGAACCAGCTGGTATGCTATGATCCCTCCGATGTGACAAAGGTGGTGTGGTCAAGCGGCCCTGCCGCAAGGTTTGGACTCGGCCCCTATATTGTCGCTGATAATAAGATGTTTGTGCTCAGTGATGACGGCACTCTAACCATCGTTAAACCAGATACAAAATCCTTTATCCAGCTTGACCAGGTCAGGCTTTTTGACGGGATAGATGCATGGGGTCCGTTTGCTGTTGCTGATGGATATATGGTGCTGAGAGACTCCCGGAATATACTGTGCCTGAACCTGAGGGCTGATTAACCACCACAAGGTCAAAAAATGTGAAAACGTTACAGGAAAAAGAATAAAAGATGAAGAACAGACCGGTTAAAATATTGCTACTGCTCCTCTTCCTGGCCCTGATAGTGGTCATAGCCCGGGAGATTACCTCCAAACGCCCCGACCGGAGCAAGGGTAACCCGTGGGAATACAATGCAGATCAGTTTACGATCACTGAGGATACCACCCTGATAAAGTACGATGAGATCTTAAACATAGAGCTTGACTCTGCACAGTACCGGGGAATGGCCTTTGGGGGAGGGAGAATCTATATCGCCGGTGACAGCTTCCTGCAGGTAATAACTCCGCGGGGAGAGGAGCTGTTTAAAAAGGAGTTGATGCGCCGGCCATTTGCTCTCTCAGTATCGGCAGATAAGATCTTTATTGCCGGCTCCGATCAGATCTCAGCCTATGACCTTGACGGGAATGAGACCGGGAGCTGGCCGATCTATGGCGACAACGTACTGGTCACCTCCTTAAAAGCGTATGGTGACCTCCTGTTTGTGGCTGATGCAGCCAACAGGAGGGTGTTGAGATATAAGACCGACGGTGAGTTCCTGGACTATTTTGATGGCAGGACTGAAGCCGGTCAGCTGCATGGCTTTATTGTTCCCAGCAGCTGTTTCGACCTCGACATCAGTGAAGATGGTGAACTGTGGGTGGTTAACCCGGGAAGACACTCCCTGGAGCACTACTCACATGAGGGCAGACTGCTGCGCTCATGGGGAAAGGCCTCCTTCACACATGAAGGTTTTTCGGGATGCTGTAACCCGGTCAGGATAGCCATACTTCCCGATGGCTCATTTGTGACCAGTGAAAAGCATATTGTACGTATTAAAATCCATAAGCCATTCGGTGACTTTTACGGATTTGTTGCGGCGCCTGAAAAATTTGAGAATGCGGTACTGGCACCCGACATTACAGTTGATACGGAAGGAACTATCTATGCGCTCGATTTCAACACACACACAATCAGGGTTTTCAGACATAAATAGTGTGCTGTATATGAGAACAGATTTGAAAATGATACCACCGGGAGAAGTGACAAATGATTCGAAAATGATGCCACCGGAAGAATTGAAAAAGATTCGAAAAGGATACCGCAGGGAGAATTGAAAAAGAGTTGAAAATGATACCGCCAGGAAGAAGTGAAAAAAGAGTTGAAAATGATGCCACAGGGAGAAGTGACAAATGAATAGTACCATGAATAGAAATACTTTTTTGAAAAGTGTGGGCCGTATGTTCTTTCTGGGGGTATTTGCTGCCGCCACGGCCTATCTGTGGGCCGAGGGAAGGATATCCTCCCCCGGGGAGTGTAGAAAAGAAAAATATTGTGAGAACTGTGGCAGTTTTTCAAGGTGTGAGCTGCCTAAGGCCATAGAGCAAAGAGACAATGGAAGGCAGTAAGTCATATAAGAGAAGGGAGTTTGTCAGACGGGGTATGCGGATAACCCTGGGGCTGGGTGTTGGCTCCCTGGGTGTCATGGCCTTCAGACACTCTACCTCCGAACAGTGGGTGTGGCAGATCGACCCGTTCAAATGTACCCAGTGCGGCAGGTGTGCCACCGAATGTGTCAAGACACCCTCAGCAGTCAAATGTGTGCATGCCTATGACCTGTGTGGTTACTGTGACCTTTGCGGGGGATACTTCAGGCCCAACGCCAGGGAGCTGGAGACGGGTGCAGAATTTCAGCTCTGCCCCACAGCCGCCATTGAGAGGAGGTTCATCGAGGAGCCCTACTTTGAATACATTATCAATGAAGAGCTTTGTAACGGCTGTGCCAAATGTGTCAAGGGCTGTTCACAGTTCGGCAATGGCTCCCTGCACCTGCAGATAAGGCATAACCTGTGCGACAACTGCAATGAGTGCGCCATAGCACGTGTTTGTCCTTCTGATGCCATCAAAAGGGTTCCTGCAACTGATCCCTATCTTATCAAGGGTGATTTTGAGGCGGGTCCTCAGGGTTAAGAGAGAGAGAATGAACAAGCGGATCATTATAAACATCTTATTCATCCTGTTGGTTTTTGCCGGACTGGTTTATGGTCAGCAGCGTTTCCCGAAACCTGAGTTTGACACCGCCTATACGCAGCCCGCCCCCGAGACACCTGAGCCGAGAGGTGCGGCGATGGAGTATTTCGACCTTGCTGTTCTGGTGATAGTACTCTCACTCGCTTCATGGCTTGCCATACGTAGACGCTCCCGGAAAGGCATGCTGTGGCTGTCAGTCTTCTCCCTGCTCTATTTCGGTTTCTTCCGGAAAGGGTGTATCTGCCCTATCGGGGCAATTCAGAATGTGACCCTCACCCTCTTCGATCCCTCATATTCGATATCCGTTACTGTGCTGCTCTTCTTCATGCTCCCACTGCTGTTTGCGCTGTTCTACGGCCGTGTCTTCTGTGCCGGCGCCTGCCCTTTGGGAGCCATCCAGGACCTGCTCATCGTCAAACCCATATCCGCGCCTCCCTGGGTCAATAAAATAGTCGGATTTATTCCTTACATATACCTCTCGCTGGCTGTGTTGTTTGCTGCTACCGGAGCCGACTTTATTATTTGCCGCTTTGATCCCTTTGTGGGCTTCTTCCGGCTGGATTCCTCCTTCCTGATGATAGTTCTCGGCATCATCTTCCTGGTTTCCGGGATGTTCTTCGCCCGCCCCTACTGCCGCATCTTTTGTCCCTACGGGGTATTGCTGAGCTGGATGTCGCGCTTTTCAAAGTCGCACCTCACTATCACACCCTCCGAATGTATTCAGTGTAATCTGTGTGCAGACTCCTGCCCCTTCGATGCAATTGAGCTTCCCACCGATGAGAAGGAGCGTCAGGCAATAAGCAGCTCATCCAGCACCAGGCGGTTTCTGCTCTTTGCATTGCTGATACCGGTATGGATGGTGGCAGGAGGCTTTGTCGGGTCGAAGGCACACACCTACCTCTCCCGGGCACACTCAAAGGTCTATCTGGCGGAATTAATGATTGCCCGGCCCGAACTGAAAGATGATATTGACAACCTTGATATACAGGCATTCCTGCAGTCGGGCCAGTCGATGGATGAGCTGGTCGATGAAGCCAGGAGAGTCAGATCCTCATTCTACAGAGGGGGGTGGATAAGCGGCGGCTTCCTTGGCCTGGTACTGGGTGTAATGTTGATGAGTCAGCTGATATTCCGAAGAAGAAAAGATTACGAAGTCAACAAGAGTGACTGCTTCAGCTGTGGCAGATGTATGGATTATTGTCCGGTAGGAAAGGAGCTGAAAGTATAGATGTATAAGAGTCTGAAAAATATGGATCTGAGGCAGAAAATAAAGCTTTCCCGTGACGTAATGGTTATTTCAGGAATTTTCTGCGCCTTCGTAGCGATACTGTTGCTGCTTAACATGATGCAGATATCCCGCAACGACCCACTGGAGAGCGACGCCCTGGAGAGCCTCGTGGAGAGGCTGGCCTCTGATCCCAATAATGAAGAGTTAAAACAGGATATCAGGAACCTCGATCTCCTGGCAAGAAAAGCACACTTCACCTCTGAGTGGCAGGTCAGGACAGGGGCCCTGCTCCTCTTCGCCGCAGCGCTGGTGTTTGCGCTGGCCCTCTGGTATTACCGGAAACTGCAGTCGGTAATTGAAGAGCCTGCACTAACCGGTCGTGAACAGCTTCCCGCCCGCCTGAAAACGCAGAGGTGGCTGCTCACAGGCGGAGCACTGTTTCTCCTGGCAGCACTGGTGGCCTCATTTTTTACCACCGACCACCTCGCATTGTATCAGCCGGAAGGGAGCAGGCCTCCGGGAGCTTCGGGAGCTCCGGGTGAGGCAGTAGAGCGACTTACCATCACCAGAAGTGAAAGTGGCAGGGAGGCGGAAGAGGCAGGGAGAGAGGCTAGGAGAGAGATAGGGGGAGAGGCACTGAGAGAGGAATATTCTGCCGGCAGAGTGGATGATATATCGGCAGCGCCCTCTGAAGAGGTGACGGGGAAAGCAGCTCACGCAGCGTTAACGACTGACGAGATTGTAAAGCAGCACAACAGTTTTCGTGGTCCCTCCGGACTGGGTATCTCCTCATGGAGTAGCATCCCTGTCGACTGGGATGGCAGGTCAGGCAGGAATCTATTATGGAAAACGGCAATCCCCAAGCCGGGCTATAACTCACCGGTAATATGGGCTGACAGGATCTTCCTCTCCGGGGCCGACGCCGCAACCCGTACCGTTTATTGTGTTGACAGGAACAGCGGAAAAATCCTTTGGGAGCAGCATGTAACGGGGGTACCCGGTTCCCCTGCCACCATGCCTGATGTTACTGATGATACCGGACTCGCGGCTTCCAGCCTTGCCGTTGACGGGAGAGGGGTGTATGCAATATTTGCCACCGGTGACCTGATCGCCTTTGATATGGATGGCAGGCGTCTCTGGGCAAGGAACCTGGGTGTCCCGGATAATCACTACGGGCACTCCTCATCCCTCCTGACCCTGAACAGTATGCTCTTTGTGCAATATGATACCCATAAGGGAGGACGGCTGCTTGGGGTGAACTGCTCCAACGGCAATACAATGTGGGATATCAGACGGGAAAACAATATCTCATGGGCCTCACCGATACTGATCTCCGTCGATGGCAAACATCAGCTGGTCACTTCATCCGACCCGGCCGTCGCCGCACATGACCCTGCGACAGGCAACCTGCTCTGGTCAGTGGAGTGTATGATGGGAGAGGTGGGGCCATCACCGGCATTCAGTGACGGAGTGGTCTTTGCTGCCAATGAATATGCCCGGCTGGTCGCCATAGAGGTAAGTGCAGAGCCCTCTATCCTCTGGACGGATGATGAATATCTGCCCGAAGCTTCAAGTCCGGCAGCCTCCCGCGACCTGTTGTTCGTGGCCACCAGCTATGGCGTAATAGCCTGCTATGACACAAAAACCGGCAAAAAACAGTGGGAGCATGATGCCTCCAGGGGCTTCTACTCTTCACCGGTTATAGCTGACGGGAAAGTTTATCTCATAGACCTGGGAGGTACAATGTACATATTCAGGGCAGCGAGGGAGAAAACCCTCCTCGGGCAGCCGCAACTGGGTGAAGATGCCTTTGCCACACCCGCTTTCTCTGAGGGGAGAATATATCTCAGGGGAGAGAAAAACCTTTATTGTTTCGGAGTAGAGTGAGTATGCAGTTTTCAATAGAAGATATTGACCTGATAGTAGGTGAGTGCGGTGCTCAGCAGGAGGCGGTGATACCCATACTGCAGTCGATACAGCAGCGCTATAACTATTTGCCGGAGGAGGCCCTGAAGAGGGTCTGCGAGATCACTGAGATCACTCCGGACCAGATAATCGGGGTGGCAAGCTTCTATTCACAGTTCCGCTTCCGGCCCACAGGCAGGCACCTGATAAGGATATGTACCGGAACGGCGTGTCATGTGAAGGGAGCCGGCCATGTCTATGATGCTTTCAAGAGGGAACTGAAGCTCGATCACGATCAGGATACCGATGAGAAGGGTATCTATACCATCGAAAAGGTCAACTGCCTTGGCTGTTGCACCCTCGCCCCGGTTGTGCAGATTGATAATGTCACCTATGGTCATGTTGGCACCGGACAGGCAGCTGCCATACTGCGCGACTTTGAAAGCCTGGATGTCAGGACCGGGAAGAAGATTTTCAAAAAGGGAAGCGGTGAACTGATAAAGGGTGAGATAAGGGTTGGACTGGGCTCATGCTGTGTGGCAAGCGGAAGTGAGGCGGTACATGAAAAGGTTGTCGAGGCAATCGCTGATCTCGGGCTTGATGTAAGGCTGAAGCATGTAGGGTGTGTGGGTATGTGTCACCAGGTGCCCCTGATGGAGGTGATCCCACGGGGTGAGGAGGCGGTACTCTACGCCAGGGTGGACCCCCTGGATGTGAAAGGTATTATTGAAAGCCACTTCAGGCCGCCGGGCTTTTTCAGGCGGCTGGGCAAGAGCCTTGAGAGTATGGTTGAGAGGCTGCAGAGCGACTCCGGCTGGGATGGGGTGGAGCGCTATGCACTGGAGGTGCGCGACCGCCATGTATCACTCTTCCTGGGGAAGCAGATACCTGTCGCCACCGAGTTCAGGGGCCTCCTCAATCCGCTCGACCTCGATGAGTATATAAAAAGAAACGGTTTTGAGGCACTGAGGAAAAGCCTCACCGGGATGACGCCACAGGCCATTATTGACACCATAGCCAGTAGCGGACTGCGGGGCAGAGGCGGGGCAGGCTTTCCTGCAGGCGACAAGTGGAGGATGGTTGCTGAACGCGACTCATCCGTTAAGTATGTTATATGCAACGGCGATGAAGGGGACCCGGGGGCATTTATGGACAGGATGCTGCTGGAATCATATCCCTACAGGGTGATAGAGGGCATGACCATCGCCGCCCGCGCCGTCGGGGCCACCGAAGGGATCTTCTATATCAGGGCTGAATACCCGCTGGCAATAGCACGCATTACCGAGGCACTGAAGATGTGCAGGCAGAACTCCTTGCTCGGAGAAAATATCATGGGAAGCGGCTTTTCGTTTGATATCAGGATATACAGGGGAGCCGGTGCATTTGTGTGCGGTGAGGAGACGGCGCTGATAGCATCTGTCGAAGGCAGGCGGGGATTCCCCTCCTACCGTCCGCCCTTCCCGGCAGAGTCAGGATTGTGGGGCAGACCCACACTGGTGAACAACACCGAAACGCTGGCCCAGGTTCCCTATATCCTCCATTATGGTGATGAGAAGTTCAGCACCATAGGAAGCAGCAGCTCAAGGGGTACCAAGGTTTTTTCCCTTGCCGGGAAGGTGGTGAGGGGCGGACTGATTGAGGTGCCCATGGGAATAAGCATCAGGGAGGTGGTGGAGGAGATAGGCGGCGGGGTGGCTGACGGGAAAAAGTTCAAGGCCGTACAGATCGGCGGACCCTCCGGCGGCTGTGTGCCCGAATGGCTGTCAGATACCAGGGTCGACTTCGACTCACTCAGGGAGGTGGGGTCAATGATGGGCTCCGGTGGCTTTGTCGTACTCGATGACAGCGACTGTATGGTGGAGATAGCCAGGTATTTCCTCTCCTTCACCCAGAATGAGTCGTGTGGGAAATGTACCTTTTGCAGGGTGGGCACAAAAAGGATGCTCGAGATACTTGAAAAGATTTGTGCCGCAAAGGGTAAGGAGAGCGATCTGAATGAGCTGGAGGAGCTGGCGGAATGGACAGCCAGGGGCAGCCTGTGCGGACTGGGAAAAACGGCTCCCAATCCTGTGCTCTCAACACTAAGATATTTCAGGCAGGAATATGAAGAGCATATCAGCGGCCGGTGCCGGGCAGGAAAGTGCAAAGAGCTGATCAGCTATTTCATTACCGATGATTGCATAGGTTGTACCAAATGTTACCAGGAGTGTCCCTCCGGGGCAATACCTTTTACCCCGCATGAAATACATGTGATAGATGGCGGGAAATGTATAAAGTGTGACGCCTGCAGACTCGTTTGTCCGACGGAGGCGGTGATTATAAGAACGGGGTAGTGATGGTAAGACTTAAGATAGACAATATAGCTGTTGAAGCGGAGGAGGGTACCCTGTTGCATAAGGCTGCCCGGCAGGCCGGCATTGAGATACCTGTTATGTGCTGGTATGAAGGGACGGAGCATTTTACCTCATGCTTGGTGTGTGTGGTTAAGGAGCGTGAGAGCGGCAGGCTGATACCCTCATGCTCGGTCAGGGTTGCCGATGGGATGGATATTGTCACTGATGACAGTGAGGTGATGGAGTTCAGGAAGAGAGCCATCGAGCTGCTGCTCAGTGAGCATACAGGCGACTGTGAGGCTCCCTGCCGGGTGAGCTGTCCGGCAGGAATGGATATCCCCCTTATGAACCGGCTGCTTGCCGAAGGTAAATTTCATGAGGCCCTGGCGGTGGTCAGGAGAGATATAGCCCTCCCTTCAGTGCTGGGACGCATATGTCCGGCACCATGCGAGGGCGCCTGCAGACGGAGACCCATAGACGGGGCAGTCTCAATATGCCTGCTTAAAAGATTTGCCGGCGACAACTATCTGTCCGGAGACAACCATCTATCTGGCGACAACTCTCTGCCAGAAGAAAACTATCTACCCGGAGACAACTCTCTTCCCGGAGACGACCGGGTGCCTGATCTCTATGCTGCAGAGGGAACGCAGCATGCAGAGGAGAAAGAGCAGTACGCTGCAGGGGGAAAACAGCATGCAGCGGAGGTAAAGCAATACGCAGAAGCAAAAAAGCAGCGGCGGATCGCCATTGCCGGTGCCGGTCCCGCCGGCCTGTCGGCCGCTTACTACCTGCGGCTAAGAGGGTATGACTGTGATATTTATGACTCCTCATCAACTGCAGGCGGAGCGGTGAGAAGCTCAGTAGCCGACGATATACTCCCTAAGTCGGTACTGGACAGAGAGATAAAAATAATTGAAGAGAGAGGGGTGCGGTTCTGCCTCAGTCATACCATTGGCAAGAGTGAGTTTGAAAAGCTGCAGGAGGAGTACGATGCCGTAGTCATTGCCTGCAGCCTTGGTGAAGAGGAGATTGCCGACTGGGGTTTGCTGTTTTCGGGTAGCGGGATAAAGGTTGACAAAAGGAGCTACCAGACCAATATAGAGAAGGTGTTTGCCATTGGGAGCGCCCTCCGTCCTACCCGGCTGGCTGTCCGTTCAATGGGACAGGGTAAGGAGGCTGCCTTCAGCGTGGAGCAGCTCCTCAACGGGGAGGCTGTTGCCGGTGAGCCGCTACTCTTCAACTCCCGCTTTGGCAGGCTGCTCGCCGAAGAGCATGATGAGTATCTTAAAGAGTCCTTTCCTGCCCGGCGCAGCTCCCCGGAGGCAGGCACGGAGGCCGGATTTACGGCTGAAGAGGTGATGCATGAAGCCGCCCGCTGCCTACGATGCGACTGCCGCGGAAAGGAGGAGTGCCTGCTGCGCTCCTACGCAGACAACTATGGTGCTGACCAGAAGCGATTTGCTCCGGCACAAAGGAGGATGATAAGGAAAATTGACCACCACGACCTGGTGATCTATGAACCTGAGAAATGTATAAAGTGCGGCAGGTGCGTACGAATAACTGCTATAAGGAAAGAGAGGCTGGGACTCACCTTTATCGGCAGGGGCTTTGATGTTGAAATCGGTGTCCCCTTTAATGAGGAGCTGAGGAGTGCCTTAACCACAACTGCCGAAGAGGTGGTAAGGGCATGCCCGACAGGGGCCCTTGAGATGAAGAGTAGCGCCACTTCACGCCTGCCCGGCACCGGCGCTGCGCCTGCCGGCCTGGCAGCAGGCGGCAAATCGCGTGACAAAGGCAGCAAATCCTCCCCGTTCTCAGCCCTCTCAACGCTGCTGCTTGTTGTGAGCCTGCTTTTTAATGTAACGGTATCGGCCCAGGAGAGCGGGTCGTGGCCAATTTTCAGGGGCGACCCCGAACTGAGGGGAGTCAGCTATGCCAGGCTGCCTGCCAGTCCCGTATTACTGTGGACATACAGGGCAGCTGACGGCATAAAAGCATCGCCGGTAGTTTCCAAAGGCATAATCATTACCGCCTCAGTAAGGGGTACCGTCTATGCCCTGAACCTTCAGGGTGAGCTGTTGTGGGAGTTTGAAAGTGGCAACAGCATAGAGGCTCCTGCATTAATTCATAACACCACCGTCTATATCGGCAATCTCGACGGAACCCTGTTTGCCCTCGACCTGCAGTCAGGCAGGGAGCTCTGGTACTATAAGACCGGCGGTCAGATAATGGGGTCACCCAATATTCACCGTTCAGGGTCGGATCTGTCCCTGATCGTTGGCAGTTACGACTACTTCCTCCATTGTGTGGATGCCCTCACCGGCAAGCTCCGATGGCGCTACGAGTCTGACAACTTCATACACAGTACTGCCGCCATCAGCGGCGGGATGGCTGTTTTCGGGGGCTGCGACGGATTTTTACATATGGTGGAGATCACAAGCGGCAGGCTGAAGAGCAAAACAGATATTGCCACCTACATCGCGAGCTCGGCAAGCACCGGCAATGGCTATGCCTATATAGGCGATTATGACGGACAGTTTACCGGGGTCAGCCTAAACGACAACAAGGTGGTGTGGCGGTTTACCAATGAGAGTTCACAGCTGCCCTTTATTGGCTCCCCCTCTCTGTACAGGAACTATATTATTGCCGGAGGGAGAGACCGGCATGTTTACTGCCTGAACAGATACAGCGGAGAGCTGATATGGAAATTCAATACCGGCAGCAGGGTGGATGCCTCACCGGTGATTATCGGCGAAAAGGTCCTTGTGGTCAATATGAGGGGCGATTTTCTGATCCTCGACTTTCAGACCGGCAAGCCATCGTGGAGCTATGAGCTGGGCTCACCGGTAAGCGCCAATCCGGCCCTTATCGACAATCGGATCATTATTGCGGCCGACGATGGAAGAATTTATTGTTTCGGCGGATGATGGCTATATTGTTCCGGACAGGACTTGAATATTAAATTTTGACTTATGACTATTCTACAGATTATCCCGGGCTCAGGTGGCAGCTTTTACTGCGGCAACTGTCTTCGTGACAGCAAGTATATTGAGGCCTTCAGGGCACTGGGACACGAGGTGGTCAAAATCCCCATGTACCTGCCCCTCTTTAGTGATGAGCATGATATTACCGATATACCGGTCTTCTACGGGGCGGTGAGCATCTATCTCAAGCAGATGTTTCCCCTGCTCCGCAAAGCCCCTGCATGGTTTGACAGGCTGCTCAACTCCGGACCGCTGCTGAAGGTGGCAGCCGGATTTGCGGGCTCCACAAGGGCCAGGGGTCTGGAGGAGATGACCGTTTCAATGTTGCTCGGGGAGGAGGGACAGCAGAAGGAGGAGCTCGACCGTATGGTGGACTGGATAGCGGAACACCTGAAGCCCGATATCATACATATCTCAAATGCCCTTTTGCTCGGACTGGCCAAAAGGCTGAAAGAGAAAACCAGGGTCCCCATATTCTGCTCCCTGCAGGATGAAGATACATGGGTCGATGTGATGAAAGAGTCATCCAGGGAGATGGTGTGGAAGCTGATGGAGACCAAGGCTGCTGAGGTGGATGCATTTATTGTTGTCAGTGATTACTACAGGGATATGATGCAGAGGCTGATAAATATTCCTGAGGAGAAACTGCACAGGGTCTATATCGGGGTTAATCCTGATGACTATGAATTTACCCCCTCCTCTCAGAAGGAGAGAGTGATAGGTTTTATCTCACGCGAATCCTATGAGAACGGACTGGACATACTTGTTGATGCCTTTATTGAGCTGCGCAGCAGGAAGGGATTTGATGATGTCACCCTCCTGATCACCGGCGGATCAACGGCTGATGACAAGAAGCTGAAGAGGGAGATAAGGCGTAAGGTGAAAAAGGCCGGCCTCTCTGATGCTGTAGGCTATCACAGGGATTTTGAAGAGGATGGAACGCGGGAGTTCTTCAGGAAGGTATCGGTACTCTCCGTACCTGTACGGCAGGGTGAGGCCTTCGGGATCTATCTCCTGGAGTCGATGGCCTCAGGTGTCCCCGTCGTGCAGCCTGCACTGGGCGCCTTCCCCGAGATTGTGAGGGGCTCCGGCGGAGGCATGCTGTACGAGCCCAACCTCCCCGCTAACCTGGCCGATTCACTCGGCACCCTGCTCTCTGACCCCAACCTGTTGGAGAAGCTCAGCAGAGACGCCAGGGAGGGGGTGGTAACCTCCTTTAACATACAGAGTCACGCCTCAGAGATGGCCAGGATCTATGAAGCGCAAATTGAAAAATTGAAAAACTGAAATAAGAGGATATGCTGCTGCAACTGGAAGGAATAGGCAAAAGCTATGGCTCGGAAGAGAAGCGCAATCTGCGGAGGGTGCTGAACGGGCTGTCACTGGAAGTGGAGGAGGGGGAGAGTATCGCCATCCTCGGTCCATCAGGCTCCGGAAAGACAACACTGCTGAACATTATCGGATCCCTTGACCGGCCCGATACCGGAAGGGTCACCTACAGGGGACGGGACCTGAGTCTGTTCACTGAAAGAGAGAGGGATGGTTACCGGAACAGGGAGGTGGGATTTGTCTTTCAGCTTCATCACCTGCTGCCGCAATGTACACTGCTTGAGAACCTGCTGATACCCTCCCTCAACCTCACTGACAGAAAAGAGAGAAGAGCGTATGCCGCCCGTGCCGCCACGCTGATGGATCGTGTAGGCCTTGGCGGACTGAAGGATCAGAAGCCCGGGCGCCTGTCTGGTGGCGAATGTCAGAGAACCGCAGTGCTGAGGGCTATGATGAACGCCCCCTCCCTCCTTCTGGCAGACGAGCCAACGGGTGCCCTGGATGCTGAAAATGCTGATCGCCTGGCTGACCTGCTACTTGAGATCAACTCTGTTGACAAGGTGGCACTAATCGTGGTGACACACTCCCTGAGTCTTGCCTCAAGGATGAGCAGGCTCTATGAGCTGAAGGATGGACTGCTCATTCAGCAGGATGGAAAATAGCGATGTGATGAATGCCCTGACTGATAAGCTGATAGAGTCCGCGTGCCTCCACAATATGGTGTCATGACCTTTACATTATGAAGCGACCACAGTCATGAAACAGTCTCAATGATGAAACAGTCTCAATGATGAAAACAGTCTCAATGATGAAACAGTCTCAATGATGAAAACAACCTCAATGATGAAATAGCCTCAATGATGAAAACAACCTCAATGATGAAATAGTCATTATGACATTGTAATCTCCATGACCAGATGACCCTCTGGAAACTAATTATACGCAGCTTTATCTTCTACCGCCGAAAAAATCTGGCGGTAATACTGGGTATTGCTGTCAGTGCCACCGTAATTACCGGATCGCTGATCGTAGGTCATTCCATACAGTACAACCTCAACCGCATTGCAGATCTTCGCCTTGGCAATGTGAGCCATGCTGTCACTACGGGTGAGCGGTTTGTTACTGCTGATCTGGCCCTGAAGCTGCAGGATGCCCTCGACCCCGATGCGCGGGTCGCACCCGTTCTGGTTGCCGCAGGAATTGCTGTCTCCGGCGGAGGCGAGGTACGGGTAAACAATGTTCAGGTGCTGGGCACGGGAAACGCATTTGATGAGCTGATGGGCCTCGGGTCGTTTTATGGCGACCTGCAGCCTGAGGAGGCGATAATAAGTAAAAACCTTGCCGGCCGCCTGAGTCTGGATGAGGGAGATGAGTTTCTGTTAAGGATACGGAAAGCGAGCCTCATACCTCTTAATGCTCCCTTTGTGGCCGATGAGGAGCCTGTGGTCTCCTCACGCTTTACTGTTAAAGCCATTGCCGGTGAGGCGGAGGCGGGAGGCTTCAATCTCAAAATTTCCCAGACAGCCCCTTACAATGTTTTTGTTTCGGCGGAGTCGCTAAACCGCCTGCTGGAGCTTGACAATAAATCAAACCTCCTCCTTATCTCAGGGAACTCTCTCGCAGGGAACCCCCACGCAGGCAACTCCCACGCAGGCAATTCCTTTGCTGGTAACCCCCTGGTAGGCAGCCCCCTGGCCGGGAACCCCTTGGCCACAGACACCATCTATGCCGCCATACATAGAAGCTGGTCGCTGAGCGATGCCGGCCTTCATATCAGGGAGCTGAGTGAAAGCAATGAGTATGAGGTTCTTTCCGAGAGGGTCTTCCTTGACATGCCGGTAATAGATGCACTCACCGCCCTACCGCATCCCGCAGAGTTTATACTTAGCTATTTTGTCAACAGTATCACCAACAGCTCTTCCACGCAGCGCGGCAACTCATCTCACCGGCCGGTACTGAGCACACCCTACTCATTTGTATCCACCCTGACCGACTCCCTTGTTGCAGGTAATGAAATTGTTGTAAACAGCTGGCTGGCAGCCGACCTCAATATTTTCCCGGGTGACACACTGCTCCTGAACTATTATAGGGTAGGTCCATTACGCAGGCTGACAGAGGCTGAGGAGGCCTTTATTGTGAAAGAGATTGTGCCGATGGAGGGGAGGTTCGCAGATAACAGCCTTATGCCTGAGATTCCCGGATTGTCGGATGCCGGCAACTGTCGCGACTGGGAGACAGGCATCCCCATTGATCTGGAGAAGATAAGAGACAGGGATGAGAGGTACTGGACAGACTACAGGGGTCTGCCCAAGGCCTTTATCTCTGTTGGTACTGCCAGCAGGCTGTGGGAGAATATGTATGGCTCATACACCTCCGTGCGCTTCCCCTCAGACCGCATTGAGAGGGAGACACTGACCGCCCACCTCACCACACATATCGATCCGCTGCTGTACGGCTTCGGGGTGACCGATGTGAAGAGTGAAAGCCGGGCGGCGGCAGGTGGGGGAGTGGATTTTACACAGCTCTTTTTTGCACTCAGCTTCTTCGTTTTACTGTCGGGCATTATTCTCAGCGTGCTGCTGCTGCTCCTTAACCTTGAGGGACGACAGGGCCAGTTACATACTCTTTCCGCTCTGGGCATCCCCCGGAAAACGATCAACAGGCTGATGTTTTCAGAGGGATTTATTCTGTCAGTTACCGGCGCACTGTTGGGATCTGCCCTGGCAATCCTCTATACCGGCCTGGTGATCAAGGCTCTTAATGGTGTATGGGCAGATATAGTGAGGACTGATATGCTGAAAATGCATGTAACTTTTCCGATACTGCTCACGGGCTTTGTGATAAGCCTTCTCACATCATGGATTACCATTTCTTTTGCTGTTCACCGCTTCTTTAAACCCAAAAAGCCGGGGGAGGCCTTGCAGGAAGAGAGGCGATTGAGCGCAGCGGTAAAATATGGTGCCATCATCAGCGGCGCGACTGCCCTTTTGCTGATAACCAGTCAGATACTAAGGTCTCAAGCTGTTAATCCTGCCATATTCTTTGTTGCCGGCGGATTAATGCTTGTCTCACTCCTGCTCTGGTTCTATCATATTATGAACCACGCCGCCAGCCGTCCGATGGCCGGAATGAATATCCTCAGCCTAAGTATTCGTAACGGTTTGCGTAATAAAAGCCGCAGCATCAGTATTGTTACACTTCTTGGCATCGGCACCTTCCTGGTGCTTGCAACCGGCGCCAACAGAAAAGATCTCTTTGTTGATGCAGGTGAGAAGAGCAGCGGTACCGGCGGACTGCTCTTTTTTGCAGAATCCACAATTCCCGTTTCAAGAGATTTGAATGATGGCGGAGTGAGGGATGAGTATGGTCTGGCAGATAACTTCCGGATTATACAGTTCTCCAGGCTTCCCGGTGATGAGGCCAGTTGCCTCAACCTGAATAAAATATCAAACCCGCTGATCCTGGGTGTCGACCCGGATGAGCTGGAGGGGCGCTTTAGCTTTGCTACGGGTACACCGTGGCTGGATAGAGATTTTCCCTGGTCATCGCTGAGAGAGAGATTACCCGGAGGCCTGGTACCGGCCATCGCCGACCAGACGGTGATCAGGTGGAGCCTGGGAATGACAGTCGGTGACACACTTCTCTATAGTGATGAGGCGGGGAATACCCTTAAGCTGCTGCTGATTGGCGGATTGGCCAATTCTGTTTTTCAGGGTAATGTAATTATTGCTGACAGCTATTTTCAAAAGCACTTCCCGGGTCATATCGGGTCAGGACTATTCCTTATTGATGCCGGTCCTCAGGAGGAGGCCGAGCTAAGCAGCCGGCTCAACCATGTTTTTCGTGACCATGGCTGGGAGATGACCCTCTCTGCCCTGCGGCTGGCCGAATTCAACTCTGTGGAGAACACCTACCTGTCGATATTCCTCCTGATGGGGGTGCTCGCCATCTTCATCGGTACAGCAGGATTGAGTGTTGTGCTGGCAAGAAGCATACTGGAGAGGAAAAATGAAATTGCGCTGCTCAAAGCTGTGGGGATAAGCCGCAGAAAAATTCTGAAGATGTTCATGAATGAATATGTGCTGCTGCTCCTTGCAGGCATAGTGTCAGGCCTTGTAAGCGCTGCACTCGCCACCCTCCCCTCACTGATAAGTCCCAACACAGATATCTCCCTCCTCTCGGTACTCTCCATTGCAGCTCTGCTTTTTATGAATGGTGTGGTGTGGATCTTCCTGATGATGCAGATCTACCTTAAGGAAAAGGATATCGCTACCGCACTGCGAAACGAGTGACCGGGAGATAAAGAAACCACCTTTAAACAGCGGTAAAACAGATAATACTATTGTACGCCAAATGGGTACAAGAGCGGGCCACAATTCCGGATACAATTCAGAGGCACAATCCAGGATACAATTCAGGATACAATTCAGGGGTACAATTCAAGGGCACGCTCTGAGGGCACCCCCTGAGTGCACGCTCTGAGTGCACGCTCTGAGTGCACGCTCTGAGTGCACACTTTGAGGCACACTTTGGGGCACACTTTGGGGGCATAAAAAGGCAAACCCCTTAAGTTTTTGCACTTAAAGGGTTTTCAAGTAGCCCCACCAGGAATCGAACCTGGATTTAAGGTTTAGGAAACCTTCGTTCTATCCATTGAACTATAGGGCCCTTTTATTGCTGCGCAAATCTATCTCTTTTTTCTCTTTCTGTCAATAGCCGCTCAACAGATACCGCTCCTTTTTAATGGGAGAGCAACAGCCACTCCTCCGCCAGTCTGCCAGCCATAAGGAGCCAACCTGAAGGGGTCTGCCGCTTCCTATGAGATCTTTTTATACCTGAACCGTACCGGTCCGCTGTTACCCTTTCGTTTCCGGTAATTCTCATCATACTCCGAAAAGCTTCCTTCAAACCATACCACCCGTGACTCTCCCTCAAAGGCAAGTATATGAGTAGCTACCCTGTCAAGGAACCAGCGGTCATGTGATATTATTACCGCACAACCGGCAAAGCTCTCAAGACCCTCTTCCAGTGCCCTCAGGGTGTTTACATCAATATCGTTCGTCGGCTCGTCAAGCAGGAGCACGTTGGCTCCGCTTCTCAGGGTGAGTGCAAGGTGGAGCCTGTTGCGCTCTCCTCCCGATAGTATCCCGCACCTCTTCTCCTGGTCGGCACCGGTAAAATTGAAGCGGGCAGCATAGGCGCGTGAGTTTACTGCCCTGTTTCCCAGCATGATCTCATCATAGCCACCTGAGATCACCTCATAAACACTCTTTTCCGGATCGATAGCAGTATGGGCCTGGTCAACATAGCCGAGGGTAACGGTCTCACCTACATCAAAAGTACCACTATCGCTCTTCTCCTGCCCCATTATCATACGGAAGAGGGTGGTTTTTCCGGCACCGTTGGGACCGATAACCCCGACAATACCGTTGGGTGGCAGGCTAAACTCCAGCTCTTCAAAGAGCAGCCTGTCACCAAAGGCTTTTGACACCCCCCTGGCCACTATCACCTTATCACCCAGCCGCGGACCGTTGGGAATGAATATCTCCAGCTTCTCCTCCTTCTGCCTTACATCCTGGTTCAACAGGCTCTCATAGGCATTCAGTCGTGCCTTTGACTTTGCCTGTCTCGCCCTGGGTGACATACGTACCCACTCCAGCTCACGCTCAAGTGTTTTTCGTCTCTTTATGTTACCCTTCTCCTCACGCTCCAGCCGGCGCGCCTTCTGATCAAGCCATGATGAGTAGTTGCCCTTCCACGGTATCCCCTCGCCCCGATCGAGCTCAAGGATCCACCCGGCCACATTATCAAGGAAGTAGCGGTCATGTGTGATACAGATTACCGTACCCTTGTAGCTCTTCAGGTGTGTCTCAAGCCACTGTACACTCTCTGCATCGAGGTGGTTGGTAGGCTCATCAAGCAGCAGCACATCAGGCTCTGTGAGGAGGAGGCGGCATAGCGCCACGCGGCGCCGTTCGCCGCCTGAGATGATATTGACGGGTGTGGCGGGGTCAGGACAGTTGAGTGCATCCATAGCCCTCTCCAGCCTATGCTCAAGGTTCCAGCCGTCAAGAGCCTCTATCTTCTCCAGCAGCACGGCCTGCCTGGCCAGATGCTTCTCCATCGCTACCGGATCCTCATAGACAGCCGGGTCACCAAGGCTTTGTGAGACCTCCTCATACTCCCTGAGTACCGATACGGTACCGGCAGCCCCCTCTTCAACTATCTCACGTACGGTACGGCTCTCATCCATCAGCGGCTCCTGTGCGAGGTGACCCACAGAGTAGCCGGGAGAGAAGACCACCTCACCCTGATACTCCTTCTCCAGCCCTGCAATGATACGCAGCAGGGTTGACTTGCCGGAGCCATTGAGGCCTATTATCCCTATCTTCGCGCCAAGAAAGAATGAGAGGGAAATATCCTTGATAACCTGCCTGTTGGGCGGGTAACTCTTACTGACACGGTGCATTGAAAAAATAATCTTCCTGTCGTCTGCCATAACCTGATAGTTTGAAGGTAAAAATAGTCATTTTGTGCTCCCTTAGGGTATGACAACAGGAAACAGGAAACAGCAGAGGGCCGCCTCATCTATCGGTGATACCAATTGAGGGGGAGAAAGGTTCCGGCCGGCAGCGGTAGCAGCATCACCAGGCGGAGGTGACAGTCTCACCCGGCAGCGGCAGTTCAGGGAAGAGCTCCGGCCGGCGACGGCAGTATTACCCTGTGGTGGCTGGTGAGGTGGAGCAACCCTTGGCAAAGAGGGCGATAGTCTCAGTCTGCAGCAGCACCCAGAGTATATAGACCCCTTTAAGGGTGCCAACCGGTATGTTTAAGAGTCCGATGGATGCCATCACCATGGTAACTATCCTGGCCCATGGCTTGCAGTAGATGATACCAATCCCCCCGGCGATCATTGCAGCTCCAAAGACCAGCATGATAATTACCAGAGGTATACCGATAATACCGAGTATACCGGATACAAAGGGATCATTAACAACTGTGCCGGCAAGGGTAAAAAGAAAGCCGACAGCCAGGGCAGCCAGTAGCAGAAAAGCCCCAAAAACAATCTGAAGTATACCTACTATGGTGAGATGTTTCTTCATACGGTTCTCCTCCATAGTGACCGTAACATTAGTGGTGCTAAACTCTTCCATAATTATCTCCTGTCCTATTACAGTATTTTGTTCTCATTTGCACAGTAAAGACTACAATTTATAAAAAATGATGCACCCTGCTGCAGTAAAAGCAAATTTATACCTTTGCAGGTAATGATGAGTCGTGGTTATGAAAAAAGCACTCTACACCCTCTTTCTTATTTTTGTCACCTGCACATTCAGCTCATGTGAAATGTTTGGTGACGGCTGCAAAACATGCCGGCAGGTGACCTATGATAACGGGCATGCCGTCAACTGGGGACCAGAAGCCGTATATTGCGATGATGACCTTCTTGCAATACTGAGGACACCTTCCCACACCTCCGGAGGAGTAACCATAACCTGGGAGTGCCGGTAATCAAATAACAGCCTGATCACCTCACATTATCCCCTGATCCAGGCAGTTTGCTTCTTCAGAGCCGTGCAGCCTCTCCCCCGGTCGATTAACCTCTTCCGTGGCTCACGCAACCTTTTCCCTCTATTTGATATCTTGTTTAAAAGTTGTTGTTAACAAGTCTGCCCGAAAGTTGAAAATTGCTGCAGAAATTCATAACCTTGCTTCGCCTTGCCGGGTATCTTTACGTAGGGTCGGACTATTAACCGGGTTTATCGAGAAACGATGCTTAATATAACGGGCAAACGGATAGCGATTGTCGAAGACGATACAGCCTCCCTGAAGTACTATGAGACTCTGCTTAAGGAGACCGGTGCTGATATCTCAATCTACCGCAACGGTAAAGAGTTTGTTGATGCTATCAGAGGAGGAGGCAAACAATATGATCTGGTGCTGATGGACTTTCTTGTTCCACTGGTCAACGGGATAGAGTGCACACGGGCCTTCCGTCAGGTAAACCGCTCAGCACCGGTAATACTGATCACCGCCTATTACTCTGAACAGACAAAGAACGAAGCCTATATAGCAGGCTGTACCGAGTTCAACCTGAAACCGCTCTTCCCCGACAAGCTGAAGATGATATTGGCCAAGTACCTGGCACCCAGATCAGCCTACCAGATCTTTGACTGATCACTTTCTCATACCTGACTTATTCTGAGCGTGATAGCTACAGTATATTTAACTGATACTGCCGGCATATCACTTTCTCATCTTTAATTGATACTGCAGTTTTACCATTACTGTTGCAGCACAGCATAGCGCAGGTAGAGCTCATTGTACCTCTCATTGATCTCTTCAGCCAGTCCGGTCACCCCGTTCTCAAAGCAGATACGTGCTGCCTGGCCCATCATCTGCAGTCCGCTGGCAATCTCTGCTGAAGCATAATATGCTACTGAGCTTCTCTGATTGAGCAGGTAGGCAGCGCGCTCATAATGGTAATCAGCAAACTGCTGTGCCAGCTGTGTCGCGCGCGCTCTCTCCCCGGCATCGAAGCATGATGAGATCATCTCCGAATAGTAGAAGTCATATCCGACCTTCGTTACGGGGAACTGCTCTATTGCGCGGTTTATCACCTCGGCAGCCCTCACCGTATCACCCTCGGCAGCCAGCGTGCTGGCCAGGCGCGAGAAGTTGTGGCGGGCCCTAACCACGGTCAGGGTACGCTTATGGTAATGATCAAGGTAGACAGAGGGGTCTGTCAGTCCGCTCCATGAGAAGCGGTTCATCAGGTTCTCATAGAGGATATCGGTATCTATACGGCCATATTCAAACCAACCCTTGTTGTCACTCTTTATAGGAACCAGGCGGTAGGCCTGCCCCTCAAGCTGGAAGTACTCCTCAAGTCCCAGAGCATCATCAGTATGACCGGAGACAAAATAGACAGGCCGATCCCAGTCGTTATGGGCAAGGATATCGAGCACCAGCAGCTGGTTCTTCATGATCCATGATCGTTTGAGCTCGATATCGATATATGGAACTATCTTGTCAGCATCTTCAGGCCTGACGGTACCATTGGAGACCACCTTTGCCGAATCGACCGGTATACGTATGGTACGTGTAGGTATATACCACAGATCTTCGCCGTAGAGTGAGAGCTTTGAGACCTCGCTGCCACTGGTTATAAACTGCATCACCTCCCGGGCGGTGGCAGGCTCATTTATCCTCTCGAGCACCGCCACCTGGTTGTTGACACCATCATAGTAAAGCTCCCTGGGGAGGCTTATGGGAAGCGGTGCAGATGAGTAGACCTGCTGTTTCATCTGGTCTATGTACCAGTCAGTATTGAGCAGCATCAGGTTGCACACCCTCACATCAGTACGTACATCCTCCACCTCCTGGGCATACCACAACGGGAAGGTGTCATTATCGCCACCGGTAAATATTATGGCATCCGGAGCGCAGGTATTGAGATAGTTGAACGCAATATCCCTGCCCAGATAACGACCTGAACGGTCATGGTCATCCCAGTTCTGTTGTGCCATCAGGGCCGGCACGGCAGCAACGATGAGCAGTGAGGAGATCACTGCTGACGGCATCTCACCCATTAGCCTGCGTAACAGGCTGGTGACAGCCAGCACGCTTATACCTATCCATATGGTAAAGGCGTAGAAGGAGGCAGCATAGGCATAATCACGCTCACGTGGCTGACCGGGATACTGGTTGAGGTACACCACAATAGCTATACCTGTCATGACAAAGAGCAGCAGCACCACCCACCAGTTGCGTATGTCACGGTTGAAGTGCCACAGGAATCCTGCCAGGCCAAAGAGCAGTGGCAGCAGATAGTAGGTGTTACGTGACGGTGCATGCCTGATATCATCGGGCATTCCCTTCAGTGAGCCGGTACGTGGGGCATCGATAAAATCTATGCCGGTGATCCAGTTGCCGTTGACCGGCCCGCCAGTGCTCTGTGTGTCGTTCTGCCTGCCGCTGAAGTTCCACATAAAGTATCTGAAATACATAAAGCCCAGCTGATGCTCAAAAAGAAACCGCAGATTCTGCCCCAGGGTAGGTATCCGTACCACGTTGGCCTCACCTGTCTGTGGGTCACTCACCCTCACCGCCTTCCCCCTGGTGCCTACATACCTCTCATACTCCCTGACATGGTCGGAAGACTCACTCCACATACGCGGGAAGATCGCCATAAAGCGCTCATCATATTGCCTTACCGTCTCACGATTGGTAACTATATACTTCCCCTCAGAGGGGTTGTAGGTAGGCTTACCCTTCTCGTAGCCGGTTACCGGTGCATTGTACCAGGCTCCGTAGAAGAGCGGTGCCTGACCGTACTGCTCACGGTTGAGGTAGTAGATAAGTGCAAACGGGTTTGACGGATTGTTCTCATTCATGGGCGGATTGGCAGTTGACCTTATCATTATGGCCGCAAAGCTGGAGTAGCCTATGGCTATCACTGCCAACACCAGTACTGCGGTGTTGAGCACCACACGGTTGCGCTGTGAGAGGTACCATGCTGCATAGAGTACAGCTACCAGAATAACCAGGTTAAGCAACAGTTTACCTGACATAAGCCATATACCTGACAACAATAGCATTAACCCTGTCACGGAGAAGATAAGCATGCCGTTGGTTCGGGTATGGCTGTACCATGCAGCCAGTGCCATGGCAGTGATAAAGAGCAGCAGGTGGATATACATCCCACTGTTATATGAGAATCCCAGTCTGTTTACAAAGAAGAGCTCAAACCCGGCAGAGACAGTGATAATGCCTGGGATGAAACCATACATTATCAGGGCAAGCAGTATTACCGATAAAACCAGTGAAACGGAAAAACCTTTCCAGGTGAACTGATACTTACGGAAATACCAGATAAAGACGATAGCCGGAACGGCCAGCAGGTTAAGCAGATGTACCCCTATAGAGAGACCTATCATGTAGGCAATAAGTATGATCCACCGGTCAGAATAGGGCTCATCAGCAACATCCTCCCACCTCAGCATAGCCCAGAAGACGACGGCAGTGAAGAGTGATGAGGTGGCATAGACCTCACCCTCAACGGCAGAGAACCAGAAGGTGTCAGAGAAGGTGTAGGCCAGTGCACCAGCCACACCAGCTCCCAGAACGGCTATTACCCTGCCGGTGGTGTAGTGTGACTCATCCTGCATCATCACCCTGCGTGCCAGATGGGTGATGGTCCAGAAGAGGAACAGTATTGTAAAGGCACTGGTGAGGCCCGAGAGGGCATTGATCATCACGGCCACCCGCGAGACATCACCAAAGGCAAAGAGTGAAAAGAACCTTCCCAGCAGCATAAAGAAAGGGGCACCGGGAGGGTGACCCACCTCAAGCTTCCAGGCTGAGGCAATAAATTCACTGCAGTCCCACAGGCTCATGGTAGGCTCAAGGGTCAAAAGGTAGGTGACGGCTGCCACGGCGAAGACCAGCCATCCGGCAATATTCTCCCACAGCCTGAATCTCTTTATCATAACCTGATTGTTACTGTTGCTGATTTCTATGAACAGGCTAAAATAGCAAGTTTTCAGTCTGATCCCGAAGATATTGACCAATTTTGGTAATTTTGAATAAACTGTGCAGCGTGAAACGATATCTTATACTGCTCATTATGAGCCTGCTCATACTCTCCCGTGCAACTGCGCAGTACCATGATACTGGCCAGGACCCTGCCTCCCTGCGGTGGCTGCAGATTGTCACTCCCCATTTCAGGGTCATCTACCCCACCGATTTTGGCAGTGAGGGTGTCAGGTATGCTCAGCTGCTGGAACAGTCGTTTGAGCGGCTCGCACCCCTCTATCCCGGCGTGACCACCCGCCTGCCGGTCATTATACACAACCACTCGATGCAGTCCAACGGCTATGTCTCATGGGCACCCCGCCGCATGGAGCTCTATCCCCTTCCCGGCCAGGATAACCTCCCTATGGACCCTGCGCTGCAGCTCACCATTCATGAGACAGCACATGTGCTTCAGCTGGGGTCGCTGGCTGGAAAGGGCCTGGCAAGGGTTTTCCGTTACCTGCTGGGTGAACAGGCCGTGGCCATAGGAACGTTGCAGATACCTATGTGGGCCCTCGAGGGTGATGCTGTCTATGCCGAGACAGCAGCCACCCTGTCAGGCAGAGGACGTAGCAACAGCTTCATAAGAGGGATCAAGGCCACATCACTGCAGCCGGGTGGCGCATACAGTTATGACAAGGTGCTGGCGGGCTCATACCGCAGCTATACACCTGACCACTATCAGTACGGATACCTGATGATGAACCATCTGCGTACCACCAGCCCGGGAGCCTGGGATGAGGCGATGAGGAGGGTCTCAGCAGGATGGCATATCAATCCGGTCAACAGCGCACTGAAACAGGTTGCCGGGGTGACCAAGAGAGAGCTTTATGATGAGGTCACTGCTCTGATGCAGGAGCAGTGGGGCAGGGCCGGGGAGGGTGAGGCAGCAGAGTACACTGCGCTGAGCAGCCCCGCCAGACGTGACTATGTGAGCCACTTCACGCCCCACCGCCTGCCTGACGGAACGATTGTCTCACTGCGCACCTCACTGCGTGACCCCTCACGCTTTGTAATAACCGGTGAGGGTCAGGAGAGAGATGTTATGACCACCGGACTTATCTATCCCTACCTCTTCTCATACAGCAACGGCACGCTGGTGTGGGCTGAGCTGCACCCTGACATCAGGTGGGACAATCGTGACTACTCGGTGATCAAAAAGCTTGACCTGGGAGAGGGGAGGGTGACAACCCTCACCCGACGTACCAGGTATACCTCACCAGACCTCTCTCCTGACGGAAGGGTGGTGGTGGCCGTCGCAACAACACCGGAGATGCGCACATCACTGGTATTCATTGATGCCGTGAGCGGTGAGCTGCTCATGGAGGTGGCTCCTCCCGATGAGGCTATCATACAACGGCCGGCATGGTCATCAGACGGCAGGGAGGTGACCATGGTTACCCTAAACAGCAGGGGTGAAGGGATCAGAGGCTACAGACCCACCGGAAAGAGATGGGTCAGACACCTTGAAGAGAGCATCACCGATATCATACAGGCGAAGATGCATAATGATACTCTCTTCTTCCTGGCACAGGGCAACGGGTCAGACAATATCTACCGTATAGGCAGTAATGGAGTGACAGAGCGTGTCACAGCCTCACGATACGGTATCTCGGGTTTCACGGTCAGCGGCAGTGAGCTGCTCTTCTCAGACTATACACCCGACGGGTATATAATTGCTGCTACCGGCACCTCAGCCACCGCCGGCAGCTCAGGCCCGGGGAGGCATGAGATATACCCTCCGACGGCACCTATGCCGGTATCACAGTCCGTGAAGAGAGATGAGTCTCAGGAGGTAGCTGAGGCCGGAACGGGGTCTCTGACGCCTCGTCCCTACCCGAAGATGGGGCACCTCTTCAACCTTCACAGCTGGTTTCCGTTCTATGCCGATATCAGTGAGCTGCGTACCAACCCCACAGCAGTCACCCCGGGAGTGACACTGATGTCGCAAAATCACCTTAGTACGCTTATTGGTACGGCAGGCTATCAATACAACTATGGAGACCACTATGTGAGGTCAGGGATCAGCTGGAGGGGGTGGCACCCGGTAATAGACCTTCAGGCAGCATACGGCGGTGAGCAGCAGGTGGTGACAGAGAACAACGCTATTGACGAGCTACCCGACCGTGGTGGTGACCTGATGCTCAACCTCTCCATCTATGACCGGCTGTGGTTCGCCAGAGGCCGGTTCAGACAGATGGTGATGCCAGCCCTCTACCTCAGCTACCGTAACAGGCTGACCTGGCTCAGGGACGAGAACAGGTTCGCCAACAATATTATACATCTCACCGGACGGCTCTATCTCTCCAACACCTATCGCATGGCTTACCGCGATATCAACCCCAGGTGGGGACAGGTGATAGACCTCCGCCTTACCGCTGCCCCCTGGGCCACAACCCTCTATAACCGGCACAGCTATGCAAGGGCAATCCTCTTCTTCCCCGGAGTGCTTCCCAATCACAGCCTCACAGTGAGGGCAGGAGGTGAGAACCAGGCGCCGGGACGCATTATGCTATATGGCAATAGCCTGCCGCTGCCCAGAGGATACAAGAAAGAGATGACTGCTGAGAGGCTCTTCTCAGCCTCAGCAGACTACACCCTGCCACTGCTATACCCTGACCTGGCTGCCGGCAGCCTGCTATACATAAAACGGATAAGAGGCACACTCTTCTATGACTACTCTGTGGGAAAAGGTATCCTTAACAGGGAGACCCGGTTATTCTTCCCCGGAAGCGAAGAGTACAGCTCAGCCGGCGGTGAGCTGCTGGCCGACCTCTACCTGCTGAGAATACCCTTTGAGATCAGTGCAGGAGTAAGGTTCGGTTATGTTACCGCAAGTGAACGCCTCTTTGTAGAGGGAGTCCTCTCTGTCAATATTTTCGGGACGGTACTGGGAAGGGAGAGGTGATGAAGGCATGGCTGCGGCTCACCGGTGAAGGAAGAGGTGATGACCGGTCTGTGTTGACCTGTGAAGGAAGCACGACAGCTGCCGGATAGGCAAAGCCGCAGAGGCAAACGGAAAGCTGCGAAAGTGACAACACAACCGCAGGGGCAAACGGAAAGCTGTGATATCAACCCTCTGCCGCAGAGTCAGCCAGCAGTATAATCTTGTTCTGCTTTACCTCAACAACCCCTCCGGAGATCTCATACCTCACCTCGCCTCCCTCTTCATCAACTATGATTACCGGTCCGGCCTCAAGTGTCGAGATTACCGGTGCATGGTTCTGCAGCACCTGGAAGGAGCCCTTTCTGCCCGGCACCCTCACTGAGCGTATCTCTCCTGAATAGATTCTGCTGTCAGGTGTAATAATCTCTATCTTCACATCAGCTCCCTTTTCTGTTACCTGCTCTCTGCCAGCAGCTTTTCACCCTTGGCAATAGCATCTTCGATGGTTCCGACAAGCATAAATGCTGCCTCAGGATACTGATCCACCTCACCATCGATTATCATGTTGAACCCCCGGATGGTATCTTCAATAGAGACCAGCACCCCCGGTATGTTGGTAAACTGCTCAGCCACGTGGAAGGGCTGTGAGAGGAACCGTTGCACGCGTCGTGCACGGTGCACCACCAGCTTATCCTCATCAGAGAGCTCATCCATACCCAGTATGGCTATGATATCCTGCAGCTCATTGTAGCGCTGAAGTATCTCCTTGACGCGCTGTGCACAGCGGTAGTGGTCTTCACCCACAATCTCCGGTGTCAATATGCGTGAGGTGGAGTCGAGCGGGTCAACGGCCGGGTAGATACCCAGCTCAGAGATCTTACGGCTGAGCACCGTGGTGGCATCAAGGTGTGCAAAGGTGGTGGCCGGTGCAGGGTCGGTAAGGTCATCAGCGGGCACATAGACCGCCTGTACGGAGGTGATAGAGCCATGGCGTGTTGAGGTGATCCTCTCCTGCATAACACCCATCTCGGTAGCCAGCGTAGGCTGGTACCCTACCGCTGACGGCATACGTCCGAGCAGCGCAGAGACCTCTGACCCTGCCTGGGTGAACCGGAACACATTATCCATAAAGAAGAGGATATCCCTTCCGGTGCCGTCACCTTCACCATCACGGAAATATTCAGCCACCGAGAGGCCTGAGAGTGCCACGCGTGCACGTGCTCCCGGAGGCTCATTCATCTGCCCGAATACCAGTGCCAGCTTTGACTCCTTGAGAGCCTCCTGATCTATCAGGTCAAGGTTCCAGCCCCCCTTCTCCATATCCTCCATGAAGGCCTCACCATAGGAGATCACATTGGCTTCAAGCATCTCACGCAGCAGGTCATTACCCTCCCTGGTACGTTCGCCTACGCCCGCAAATACTGAGAGGCCTGAATATGCTTTTGCAATGTTGTTTATCAGCTCGAGGATCACCACGGTCTTGCCCACGCCGGCGCCACCAAAGAGACCTATCTTACCCCCCTTGGAGTAGGGCTCAATCAGGTCTACCACCTTGATACCGGTATAGAGCACCTCCTTCTCGGTAGAGAGATCTTCATACCTGGGCGGCTTGCGGTGTATGGGGTACCCACCCTTCTTGTCGAGCGGACCGATTCCGTCGATGGGCATGCCGGTGACATTCATCAGGCGACCCCTTATCTGGTCACCTACCGGCATCACAATTGGGTTGCCGGTAGCAATAACCTCCATGCCGCGCTGCAGTCCGTCGGTGGAGTCCATCGCAATGGTCCTGACAGTGTTCTCTCCTATATGCTGCTGGCACTCAACCACCAGCACCGAGCCATCATGACGTATGATCTCTAGCGCATCAAGAATGTTGGGCATATCTGTCTCTGCCGATTCAAAGGTAACGTCAACAACAGGTCCGATGACCTGGCTTATCCTTCCTCTTTTTTTTGCCATCTCTCTGACTTAAATCTGTTTCAATATTTTCTGTTAATTGTGATCACTTTTCTCTGCCGGGCACCACAGCTATTTGACCCGTCCAATAAGATTGACTGCCATCTGCTTCAGCTCACTCTTACGCTCAGCCTTCACCTCTACACGGTCAAGCGCCTCAAAGGCCCTGTTAAAATACTCATATGCCATCTTCTCTGCCTGCAGGCGTATCTCCAGCTCATCATATATAGCCTTCACCTGCTCTACCTTCTCATCCGGGTCATGCCCGCCCGGTGTCAGCAGCCGGCGGAGGCGTGACAGGCGGTCACCGTCGGCCAGCTCAAGGGCCTTGACAAGCAGGTAGGTCTTCTTGTTGGCTATGATATCGCTGCCGGTCTTCTTCCCGAAGAGCCTGGTGTCACCGTAGGTGTCAAGCATATCATCCTGTATCTGGAACGCTATACCCAGGCAGCGGCCAAACTCATAGAGCAGATCCTGGTCTTTGACCGTCGCCTCTCCTATTATAGCTCCTATCTTTAGTGAGGCAGCCACCAGTACGGCAGTCTTCAGCTCTATCATACGGATATACTCCTGCTCTGATACCACCCCTTTCTTCTCAAACTCAAGGTCAAGCTGCTGACCGGTACACACCTCCATGGCGGTACGGTTGAAGAGCCTGACGATCTTTGGCACTGACCACTCCGGTGCCTGGGACATACAGTCACCGGCAACAAAGGCCATCACGTCGCCTGAGAGGATAGCCTGCTCAATACCCCATCTGGAGTGTACCGACTGTGACCCTCTTCTCATGTCAGCCCTGTCAATGATATCATCATGTATAAGGGTGAAGTTATGAAACACCTCCAGCCCGATAGCGGGCTTTAGTGCATCATCTATCTTGTCACTGAAGAGGTTGCAGGCCATCAGACACATCACCGGCCGGAGCCTCTTTCCGCCAAGTGACATAATATACCTGGCTGGTGCAAAGAGATTATCCGCCTCAGGTGTACCCTCAAGGCTTGTAATAGCCTTGTCTGACAGCTCTTTTAGGTATTCGGCGGTAAACATCTCACACTCATTTTTATGCGTTTAGTGCCTCTGCGCCACTCACCACCTCAAGCAGCTGGTTGGTGATAGAGGCCTGACGTGCCTTGTTGTACTGAAGGGTAAGGTCTCTGATCAGCTCAGTGGCATTGTCGGTAGCCTGGTGCATGGCTGTCATACGTGCTCCATGCTCAGCAGCAAATGAGTCGAGCAGAGCACGGTAGAGCCTTGTTCGCAGTGTCTTGGGTATCAGCTCAGTGATGATACTCACCCGGTCAGGCTCATAGATAAAGTCAGAGGGAGCCTCACTGTCACCCTCACCGGCAGCAGCTGTCACTACTGGCAGAAAGCGCTCAGTGGTGAGGTTCTGCACGGCAGCATTCCTGAACTGATTATAGACTATCTCAATAATATCATACTCACCGGTGATGTAGAGCTGCATAAGCCTGTCTGCCAGTATGGCTACCTGGTCAAAGGAGAGGTCACCATAGATCTCACTCTCATCGGAGAGGATATTACAGCTCATCTTCCTGAAGGTGTCATACCCCTTCTTACCTATCGTCAGCAGTGACAGGTCGCCCCTGCCGGCTGCCTCCTCATAGTTTTCAGCCATGATACGTCTGGTCTCCCTGATGACGTTGGCATTGAATGCTCCACAGAGGCCCTTGTTGGAGGTGACCACCACCAGCAGCACTCTCCCTCTGCCCTTCTCTCTCTCTGCCCAGGGGTTCTCTATCTCCATATCACGCAGTGCCCTCATCAGCTCCTCCTCAATCTCATTGAGCTTATCAGCATAGGGCCTTAGCTGCACAATGGCATCCTGTGCCCTGCGCAGCTTGGCTGCCGCCACCATCTTCATCGCTGAGGTGATCTGACGTGTTGATCGTACCGAGCTGAGCCTGACCCTTATTGTCTTTAGATTAGCCATCTTCTCCTCACCTGTTAACCGCTAGCTCTTCTTATAGCTCTCTGTCACCTCTGCTGCCACCCTGTCGAGTACTGCAGTGACCTCATCATCAACCACCCCATCCCTCAGCGCCTCCAGCGTCTCAGGGTGATTATCGCGCAGCAGTGCGATGTAGTCATGCTCAAATGCGCGTACACTCTCCAGCGGCACATCTCTCAGCAGCCCCCTGGTGCCGCAGTATATTATGGCTACCTGCTCTTCTACCTTTACCGGTGAGTACTGGTTCTGCTTAAGTATCTCAACGTTCTTTGCCCCCTTGTCAAGCACTGCCAGCGTGGCAGGGTCAAGGTCAGAGCCAAACTTTGAGAAGGCCTCCAGCTCACGGTACTGTGCCTGGTCAACCTTCAGTGTTCCTGCCACCCTCTTCATTGACCTGATCTGTGCGTTACCGCCCACCCGTGACACCGATATACCCACATTAATTGCCGGTCTGATACCGGCATTGAAGAGGCTCGATTCAAGAAAAATCTGACCGTCAGTGATTGAGATCACGTTGGTAGGTATGTAGGCTGATACGTCACCGGCCTGTGTCTCGATGATGGGCAGTGCGGTGAGTGACCCGCCCCCTTTAACCATGTGTCTGATCGATTCGGGAAGGTCATTCATGGTTGCTGCCACCTCATCTGACTCGATGATCTTGGCTGCTCTCTCCAGGAGGCGTGAGTGGAGGTAGAAGACATCACCGGGGTATGCCTCTCGTCCTGGCGGACGGCGCAGCAGCAGTGACACCTCACGGTATGAGACCGCCTGCTTTGAGAGGTCATCATAGATGATCAGCGCATCACGGCCGGTATCACGGAAGTACTCACCGATGGCTGCCCCGGCAAAGGGGGCATAGAACTGTGCTGCTGCCGAGTCGGCGGCGGTGGCACTGATGATTACGGTATAGTCCATGGCACCATGACTCTCAAGGGTGGCAGCAATATTTGCCACGGTAGAGCCCTTCTGCCCTATCGCCACATAGATGCAGTATACCGGCTTCCCCTTATCATACTCGCTCTTCTGGTTTATGATGGTATCTACAGCGATGGCGGTCTTGCCTGTCTGACGGTCACCAATGATAAGCTCACGCTGGCCGCGCCCGATGGGTATCATGGCGTCGATAGCCTTGAGGCCTGTCTGCAGCGGCTGTTTCACCGGCTGGCGGAAGATCACCCCCGGTGCCTTACGTTCAAAGGGCATCTCATAGAGCTCACCGGTGACAGGCCCACGGCCGTCGATAGGCTCGCCGGTGGTGGTGATGACTCGTCCCAGCAGCCCCTCACCAGCCATGATAGATGAGATACGTCCTGTACGGCGTGCAATGTCACCCTCCTTGATATTCTCTGAGGAGCCGAGGATCACCACACCCACATTATCCTCCTCAAGGTTGAGGACTATACCCATAATATCTGACTCAACAAACTCAATCAGCTCATTGGAGCCAACATTTTTCAGTCCGTAGATGCGTGCGATACCGTCACCAACCTGCAACACCGTTCCAACCTCCTCAACATCAATGGCGGTCTTCACTCCCTCGAGCTGCTGCCTTAAGATCTGTGATACCTCTGAAGGTTTAATATTTGTCATATCGTTTAAACTTATTAACTACTTATCTCTGTAACCTGCCAGTAAAAACTCTTTTCTGAACCTGTTGAGCCTGCTTCTGACACTGGCATCAAGGTATGAGTCATCAACCCTGATGGTAAAACCCCCTATCAGTGCCTGATCAACCACCTCCTCAAACTCAATAGCGCCTCTCGTGCCATCTGCTATCAGCTCTGCTATCTCCCGCTTTGTCTCATCACCTACCGGTACGGCAGTGGTTACTGTTACCCTGCGTATGCCGCGGTGTCTGCGGGTGAGGTCGATATAGTTGCGTGCCGCATCAGCGAGGTGATCACCCCGCCCCTGATCAAACATGAGCTCAATAAACTTCAGGGTGAGCTCTGCCGCATCATCACCGGCCAGTGCCATGACCGCCCTCTTTCTTACCTGCGGCGGTATCACCGGGTTGATGATCAGCTCTCTCACTTCGGTGAGTGAGCATATCTGCCCGATACTCTTCATATCATGGTAGACAGCATCGACCACACCGCTGTCGAGTGCCAGCCCGAAGAGCGCCCTGGCATACCGTACTGCTATCCTGGCTGAATTCATGGTATCAGTTTCTGCTTGCCTCCAACTCCTTAATATATCTCTCTATCAGCTTCTGCTGCTCGGCATCGCTCTGCAGCCTCTCTGCCAGCAGCCTTGAGGCCACCTCTATGGCGAGGTCAGCCACCTCACGCTTCACCTCACCTATGGCAGCCACCTTCTCACGCTCTATCAGCTCCCTGGCGCGGCGTACCATGGCATCAGACTCAGACTGGCTCTTCTCCTTGGCCTCAGCCATCATACGGTCATAGGCAACCCGTGCATCACGCAGTATCTTGTCACGCTCTTCACGTGCCTTACGCAGGATCATCTCATTGTCTGCCTGCAGAACCTTCATCTCTTCACGTGCCTTCTCCGCTGAGTCAAGCGCATTGCGTATCATCTCCTCACGTGCCCTGACAGCATTCATGACCGGCCCCCATGCAAACTTCCAGAGAAGCAGCAAAAGGATCAGGAAGATCAGTGTTGTCCAGAAGATAGTCCCTATAGCAGGAGAGGCAAGACTGGTTTGCAATAACATAGCTATATTTTTTTGTTGTATCCGGATGAAAAGCCTGCAACCAACCGTTACAGGCTTCTTTTCTCTCTCAGCCCTTCTGAATCATTGCCACAACGATGGCGAAGAGGGCAGCCCCTTCGATAAGCGCTGCTGCAATGATCATTGCAGACTGAATCTTTGAGTAGGCTTCAGGCTGGCGCGCAATGGCCTCCATTGCCGAGTCACCGATACGGCCGATGCCGATCCCGGCACCGATAACGGCAAGGCCTGCTCCTACTGCTGCTAATGTTCCTGTCATTTTGTTTTAAATTAAGTTAAACTAAAATATATATATCAATGATGTTCCGGCTCAGCCACTGCCATCCCGATAAAGAGGGCCGACAGCAGGGTGAAGACGTATGCCTGCAGGAAAGCTACAAGCAGTTCAAGCAAATCCATGAAGAGGACAAAAAATATTGATGCGGGAGCTACCAGCACCGTCTTAAAGATAAATATCAGTGCCACCAGGCTCAATACAATGATATGGCCGGCGGTAATATTTGCAAAGAGACGGATCATAAGAGCGAACGGCTTTGAAAAGAGACCGATCAGCTCAACAATGATCATGACCGGCAGCAGCCAGACAGGTACGCCGGGAGTGGCAAAGACATGCCTCCAGTGAGACTTGTTGGCAGCAAACTGGGTGATAAGGAAGGTGAATAGTGCCAACACAAAGGTGACATTGATGTTACCTGTCACATTGGCGCCAAACGGGAATATAGGTATCAGCCCCAGCAGGTTGTTGAGCAGTATAAAAAAGAAGACGGTGAGCAGGTAGGGCATGAACCTCTCATACTTAAGCTCACCGATATTGGGAATGGCCACATCATCTCTGATAAAGAGCACGACAGGCTCCAGCAGGCCCTGTATCCCTTTCGGGGCGCTGATGCCGCTCTTTCTGTATGAGCGTGCCAGCGCTATCATGAGCCACAGCAGTATGATGGCCGAGACCATCATACCAAATACCGCCTTGGTGATTGAGAGGTCCAGTGGCGGCCTGCTGCCGTCATGCTGACCACTCTCATCAACCCTGATGATCTTGCCGGCATAGTCACCCTCACCTGCAATGGTGAACCCTCTGTAACTCTTTCCGTGGGCTATCCTGCGCGATGAGAAGAGATGAAGGCCCGACTGGCGATCCCAGATGATCACCGGCAGGTAGACAGCCACATCTCTTCCTGCGGCAGTGGTAAAAAGATGCCACTCATGCGAGTCGGCCACATGCTCCATAATGAAAGTGGCAGCATCAAACTCATTCCCGTTTTCATGATTCTTACCTTCATCAGCCGTGAATGCCGATGCGTTGGCCGGAGCGGTTCCGGCGAGCAGCCCTAACAGGAAAACCAAAAAATATAACCTCTTTCCTTTCAAGCCATATCTATTTAATCTGACCTTTTTTCAAGACAACCCTGAATGTTCGCACTATATAAAATGTGAATGCCAAATATAGAACAAAAAACAACACTACTGAGCCGGTTGAATCGTTTTTGAAGACCAGCATAAAGAGCAGTGCAAGCACAAAAGAGAGAAGCATCTTCATCCCCAGCGCCATTAGTGTCATGAACACATTTTTTTCAGGCTCAGAGTAATAACCGTTAAAAAAAATTAAAAGCGAGAAGAAGGCTATCACCATAAACCCGGCTGTCAGCAATAATCCCGGGGTGGTATTGTAGAGTGACGGTACGGTTCGGCCTATGATGGCAATAAGAGCCCCGAGAAGAGCCGAACAGATCAGCAGCCCGAGATAATATCTGATTGCCATTGGGGTGAACATCCTACTTCTCCTTCATAACCTCCTTGATGACCAGCCAGAGGGCAGCAGCCACACCTAACAACGAAAGGATGACGGTGAAGATGGGGTCTGTGCCAAGCTTCTCATCCAGCTTTTTACCGCCCAGGGTGGTGAGCACAATGATCACCACCATCTGAATCACAAGGGTGCTGTATCTCGAGTAGGCCGACAGGCCCTCGCTGCCTCTATTTTTTCTCTTCCCTGGGTCTGGCTGAACCATTCTCTCCCTCATTCATGGCACAGTTACCGGTGAAGAGGGCTCCCGGCTCAATGGAGAGCTTATTGGTAACAATAGTACCGTTGATCTTTGAAGAGGTCTTCAGGTTAAGCAGCTGTGTGACGGTTATCTTGCCCTCTATCATACCTGACACCTCAGAGTTCTTACACTCCACCTCACCCTTCACCTTGCCGGTGGGTCCGATCACCACCTTGCCTCGTGTGATCAGGTTTCCGATCAGGGTGCCATCAACACGTATGTCACCCGCTGACCTGATGTCACCTGTTATCTCCGTTCCCTGACTAATGAGGTTGACTGTTGCCCCGGTATCTGTCTCGATTGTTTTTGCCATAGCGATTTCGGTTTTTACCCTTGAGTACCCTGAACATATTTAACAGACAAATATAGGAACTATTGTGCCGGGCGGGTAAAAAAGAGAGTTGAATTTTTCCCTCCTGCCCCTATCTGTTATCAGCTTTTCTCCTGATCATATGCCCATTTGAGCCATATGCTTCCCCAGGTGAACCCACCACCAAAAGCTGCCAGTATCAGGTTGTCACCCCTCTTCAGGCTCTTCTCAAACTCCCACAACACAAGAGGTATTGTTGCTGCTGTGGTATTGCCGTAGTTTTGGATATTGATCATCACCTTCTCCGGTGGCAGACCCATACGGCGTCCGGTAGCATCAATTATTCGCAGGTTGGCCTGGTGTGGTACCAGCCAGGCGATATCATCCGGGGTGAGGTTGTTCTTCTCCATTATCTCGGCAGCCACATCAGCCATATTTGATACCGCAAACTTGAAGACCGCCTGACCCTCCTGGTAGACAAAATGTTCACGTCCGCCCACAGTGTCATAGGAGGCAGGCCTGAGTGACCCGCCAGCCTTCATGTGCAGGTACTTCCTGCCTGAGCCGTCTGTACGGAAGATATAGTCCATCACACCGTACTCATCACCGGTAGGCTCAAGCAGTACCGCGCCGGCGGCATCACCAAAGAGTGTACAGGTGGTACGGTCAGTATAATCGGTTATTGATGACATCTTGTCAGCCCCCACCACCACCACCTTGCGGTAACGACCGGCCTCAACATAGGCTGCGGCGGTCTGCAGGGCAAAGAGAAAGCCTGAACAGGCTGCCCCCAGATCAAAGCTGAAAGCGTTCTTTATTCCCACCTTGTCAGATATGATGTTGGCGGTAGCCGGGAACATCATGTCAGGGGTGATGGTAGCACATATGAGAAGGTCAACCTCATCAGGTGATGTGCCGGTCTTCTCAAGCAGGCCTCTCACAGCCGGTGCACCCAGGTCAGAGGTACCCATGCCCTCCCCTTTGAGTATCCTTCGCTCTCTGATACCGACACGCTGCATGATCCACTCATCGCTCGTATCAACCATCTCTGAGAGCTCATGGTTGGTAAGCCGGTACTCCGGCACCCAGGCATTGATGCCTGTTATTGCTGCTCTGATTCTTTTCATTTCTCAAATGCCTCTCTGATCTTGCCGGCAAGATCAGCCTTTATCACATCACGGGTGGTGAGTATCATGTTCAGTATGGCGGTCTTTTTTGAGATACCGTGACCCACCACCACATTCTCATTTATCCCTACCACCGGTGTTCCTCCCACCACCTCGAAGTTAAGCCTGTCAATGAAATCATCATTGATGCCTCTTGACCTGGCCACTGCATAGAGCTTTTCAGCCATCTTAAGCACCACATTACCTACAAACCCGTCACAGACAATCACATCGGTCATCTCGTCGGTAAAGAGGTTATGACCCTCTATATTGCCTCTGAAGTCAATCTCATTGGTCTCATGGAGCAGCTCCCAGGCTGCCTTGGCTGCTGCTGATCCTTTCCCCTCCTCCCTGCCAATGTTGAGCAGTCCGACAGTGGGGTTTGCAATGCCGAACACATGTCTGACATAGACGGTACCCAGCATACCATACTGCAGCAGTGCATCAGGCTTACTGTCGGGATTTATTCCCACATCCAGTATTATTGATGAGCTGCCGTTGACATTGGGTATCACGGCTGCCAGTGCAGGCCTGATCACACCGGGTATCACGTTTACGGTATAGTGCGCTCCTATCATCATGGCGCCGGTATTTCCGGCGCTGGCAAACCCGTCTATCATACCCCCTTTCAGCATGGCATACCCTACAGCGATAGATGAGTCTCTCTTGTGTGAGAAGGCTTTTGCCGGGTGGTCAGACATCTCTATCACCTGGGTGGTAGGTACCAGGTCAAAGCGTGAAGGGTCAACACCCAGTGATGAGAGGCTGGCACTTATACGTTTCTGATCACCTATAAGCACCAGGCGCTCACCCGGAAGCAGGTGCCCGAGGGCCTCTGCGGCGCCCTCAACCACTGCATCGGGGGCGTAGTCGCCACCCATTGCATCAAGGCCTATCTTCATCGTTCAGTCAGTTTGAACGGTATAGTCTGTCAGACAGCACCCTTTTTCTCTACGGCAAGCTTGCCCCTGTAGTAACCACACTCGGGGCATACCCTGTGATAGAGGTGTGCCGACCCGCAGTTCTGGCATGCAGCAACTGTAGGAGCGACAGCCTTGTAGTGTGTCCTCCTCTTGTCTCTCCTGGTTTTGGATTGTCTCCGTTTTGGATTTGGCATCTCAGTAATTAAATTGTGTTAACTATTTCCTGTCAGTTTTTTGAGCTTCTCCCACCTGGGGTCAGCCACCTCTGCGGCATGAGCCTGATGGTCATTTAGCTTACTGATCATGACAGGATCGCATGTGCTGTTACCATCCGCATCATCAGGATGGATTCGTTTGATGGGCAGTGCCAGGTGAATATATTCATAGAAGTATTGACCAAGATCAATACTGCTTTCATCCACCGGCAGGGTGACCATGTCAGGATCAGTCTCCTCCCACTCTTTTCCTATCCTGACAAGCAGTGTATTGAGAGAGGTGACGGGCAGAAAGAATGCATCGAGGCACCTGTCACACACCACCTCAGCCTCCCCTTCAGCATGTATCTCAACCTCAAGATGGGAGGATCTTTTATGAAGGATAACCTCCACATCGAACCGGCCCCTCTGAATCTCCGACCCTTCAAAGGCTCTGAAAAAGTCATCACCCAATCTGAATTTATGGGTATATCTGGCCTCCTTAAGTCCCGCAAGCGGTATGGAATAGATTCCGGGCATCTCCGTTTTTTTCGGTCTGCAAAATTATAAATCCTGAGCCAATAAAAAAAATTATGAACAAAAAAGGAACATAGCTGCTCCTGTTCGCCATTCGCCGGTATAAACCTGCCACTCACCGGAAAGGGCTGCCCGGCTTCTTCAGCAGCTTATATATTTGAGCCGTGAATAAATAAGCGACTATGATTGAGCGACGAAAAAATGCGGTGTGGCAGTTGGGAACCTTTCTGATCTCCCTCGGACTGGCACTGATTGTTGTCAGGCTTGACCTGCTCGGTCTGGGTGAGCCATACAACTACTTTAACTGGAAGATGCTGCTCATACTGTTCGGGGTATGGTCACTGATAAGCTTTGAGCTGCTGGCAGCAGTAGTACTGATCTCACTGGGCGTCTGGTTCATGCTGCCCGACATAATGCCTGAGCTCTCCGGATCTTACAGACAGATCTACTGGCCTGCAGTGCTTGTGCTGGCCGGTATTGCGGTCATAGTGAAGCCGCTACTGAAAAAATTAACACAACTCTTTACCAAAAACAGATAGAAATGCAAAACGAACATCAAACAGATCCCAGACATGCCGATAACTCATCACACAGGGTGATGATCGGGGTGCTACTCATTGTGGCAGGCATGATCCTCATACTGAAGAAGACCACAGTACTGCCTGCCCCTTTTATCTACTTCATTGACCGTGTAGTCTTCACATGGCAGATGCTGCTCATAGTGATAGGTATAATCAGCATGACCTCCTCAGCCAACAAGACACCGGGCATTGTGATGGTCATAATCGGCGGCTTCTTCCTGATACCGAAACTCTTCTCCAGCTTCTTCTGGTCTATCAACTTCTTCTGGCCTGCAATGTTCATCGCCCTGGGGGTGATACTTATACTCAACTCAGACCGTATGGTAAGAAGACGGGTGACCAACAGTGACAGCAGCCGGGCTGACTTTATAGACTACGTCAACATCTTCAGCGGAGCAGAACGGCAATTTATAACTGACAACTTTATGGGCGGAAAGATAGTTGCAATATTTGGTGGTGGTGAGGTTGACCTGACCCGCTCCTCACTGGCGCCCGGCGAGAATGTGATAGATATTACCTGTATCTTTGGAGGAACAACCATTGTTGTACCTGAAAACTGGAATGTGATAGTAAGGGTCACACCAATACTGGGAGGCTTCTCAGACAGCAGGAAGCTTGCCGGTGAGGTTATCAGGGACCATACCAGGTCACTGATAATCAGTGGCACCGTGATCTTTGGAGGAGGAGAGATTAAGTGTACCAGATCTAAACAGGCATGAGGCATCCCTTACTGGGTAACAGCACAAGGGTGACACTATGGTGGCTGGCATGGCTGATGATGGCAGCCGGCCAGTCACTGCTCATCTGGCTGGTCTATGGCAGCAGCCCCCTGACAGCGGTCACTGACGGGGTAATCTCGATGGCTGCCATGGGCCTGCTGGGGCTCGGTATCTGGTATCCGGTGAGGTACCTCCCGAAAGAGGGTGACCCGCTTACCGGTACGCTGCTCAATAACCTGGTTACCGGACTGCTCACCATAGCCATATGGCTCATGGTGACCCGCTACGGGATCAGGGCGCTCGTTACTGACAAGGAGGGTTATGACCTGCTCTGGCACTCGGTGCTTATCTTCCGTATCACAGCCGCTATCCTAATCTATGCGCTGATCGTACTGACTTACCACCTTCTCATGAGTGCTACCCGGCTGGCAGAGAGGGCTGCCCGCCAGGCACAGCTTGAGGTACAGGTACATGAGGGAGAGCTGAGGATGCTCAGGTCACAGATCAACCCACACTTCCTCTTCAACAGCCTCAACTCAATAAACTCACTCACCCTCACTGACCCTGCTGCAGCAAGTGAGATGATCATCAAGCTCTCTGACTTCATGCGCTACTCACTCTCTATGAGGGGTGACCAGCCGGTGACACTGGGCGAAGAGATGGAGAGCCTGAGGCTCTACCTGCAGATAGAGAGGGTGAGGTTTGGTGAGAGGCTGGTGATAGAGGAGGAGACAGAGCCCGAATGCCTCAACGCCCTGATGCCGGGGATGCTGCTGCAGCCTATCTATGAGAATGCGGTAAAGCACGGCCTCTGGGAGACAACAGGTGAGATCATCCTGAAAACGGTGGCCACCATGGAAGAGGAGATGGTGGTGATATCGGTTACCAATACACTCGATCCGGAAGCGGCAGCCTATTCCAACGGAACAGGTATAGGGCTTCGGAATGTTGCCAGCCGTCTGGAGCTCTTCTTCGGCGAAAGGGCCGGCCTCGATGTAAAGCCTGGTGATGAGAGCTTTACCGTTACAATCAGATTCCCGTTCCGCACTACACAATAACAGAGAGAGAGATGGAAAAAATCAGAGCACTGATCCTTGAAGATGAGACACCCGCCAGGGAGCTCATCAGGCTTATGCTTCAGGATAATCCCGAGGTGGAGATTGTAGGTGAGTGTGGTGACGGCTTCACCGGTGTCCGCGAGATACGTGACAAGCAGCCCGACCTCCTCTTCCTCGATATACAGATGCCCAAGCTGACAGGTTTTGAGCTGCTGGAGGTGATTGATGAGAGGCCCGAGGTGATCTTCACCACCGCCTTTGACCAGTATGCCATACGTGCCTTTGAGCTCAATGCCGTTGACTATCTCCTCAAGCCCTTCTCCAGGGAACGCTTCGATGAGGCGGTAGCGCGGGCGGTGAGACGCATCAGAAACCGTACCGGCAGTGATGAGAGAATCAGCAGGCTGTTAACTACCGCCACGGAGCAGCAGGGTTACCTGACACGTATAGTCTTCAGGAGAGGGTCAGGGATAGCGATAATACCCCTCAACAGGGTGATATACCTGGCAGCCGAAGATGACTATGTGATGGTCTACCATGATGAGGGAAAGGGGCTCAAAACCCAAACGATGAAATACTATGAAGAGCACCTGCCCGCTACCCTCTTCATACGTGTACACCGCTCATTCATTGTCAATGTGGAGCAGATAACCCGCCTTGAGCCATACAGCAAAGACAACTATGTGGCGGTAATGAGAACAGGTGAAAAGATACCGGTAAGCCGCAACGGATACCGGATACTGAGAGAGCGTCTGTCATTTTAAGCTCTCCTCCTTTCTAGTCTTGCCCCTTTCTGGTCTTACCCCCTTTTATTTCGCTCCCTTTCTAATCCCCTTTTCTTCTTAATTCCTCTCCTTCAGCCTGTTGCAACGAGGGGCACGACAGGCAGTCATACCGCCTCCACGGTATCGCCTGAAAATAAACAGTGGCACCGGGTCATAGCCGTGAGTGCCGCCCGGCCTGCAACGGAGAATCCTGCCGGCCGAGATGCGCAGCCCGGTCAGCGGCCCATGCATCGCGAACGCTTCAATGGCATACTTTGAACAGGTGGGAACATGGCGGCAGGAGGCAGGGGTGAGCGGCGAGATAAACCACCGGTAGAGCCATACCGGTATTAAAAGTATAAAAGAGAGTATCTTTGAGGCACCTTTTAACATAGCCTTCAAAGATAAAGCTATAAATAGTGACAAAATGACCTCGCTGGGACCTTTATGTGATAATGGCAGGTCTTTTGTTGAAGAAACCAAAAAATAAGAGCAGATCACTTATGGGTACAATGTTTATGCACAACGGAACCTATTGGGTAATATTCATCGTTTTCATGGTACTGAGCTGGGTGGTCAGCAACAGGCTCAAGTCAAAGTTCCGCACCTACTCAAAGGTTCCGATTGCTTCAGGCATGACCGGGCATGATGTGGCAGTGAAGATGCTTCATGACAACGGTATATTTGATGTTACGGTACACAGTGTGCCGGGTGAACTGACCGACCACTACAATCCGCTGAAAAAGACCATCAACCTGAGTCGAGATGTCTTCTTCGGAACCAGCGTGGCAGCCGCAGCAGTAGCTGCCCATGAGACAGGCCATGCGGTACAGCATGCCAGGGAATATGCATGGCTGGGGATGAGGTCCAGGCTTGCACCGGTGGTGAGCTTCGCAGCAAACTGGCTGCAGTGGGTACTGATAGCAGGACTTCTGCTATTGAACTCCAGGCCTGAGATACTGCTTATCGGTATCGGGCTCTTCGCACTCACCACCCTCTTCAGCTTCATCACCCTGCCGGTAGAGATAAACGCTTCAAAAAGAGCGCTCAGGTGGCTCGCCGATGCCGGGATAACCTATGCAGGCACACATGACAAGGCCGAGGATGCACTTCGCTGGGCTGCATACACCTATGTGGTGGCTGCACTGGGATCACTGGCAACGCTGATCTACTACATCATGATCTTTATGGGTGCCAGAGACAGGTAGCTGCCGGCAGCAGGGATCAATCGTCATCAGGGAATTTCGGCCATCTGACCATATACCTGATCACTGACCAAAGGTTTCTGCCGGCAGCAGGGATCAATTATCATCAAGGAATTTGGTCCGCCTGACCATATACCTGATCACTGCCCAAAAGATCAATGCAGCCACCAGCAGGGTCACATATAGCGGTTCAATATAGAATTTTCCTGCCACCGTGATATTACGGCATAGGTCGAGGAAGGCAAAGACGATGAACAGCCTGGCAACACCGTGGTATTCACGCCTGAACAGCTTCCTGAAAGAGAAGGGGGCGACCGGCTTTATATACCTCCTGAAGGAGGGTATGACCGCCCTGACACGGAAGGCCCATGTGTCATAGGCATCACCAAACCTGCGGCGCAGATACTGCTCCTCGGCAAAGATTATACGCTCATAGTAGAGCCAGAAGAGCAGCAGGTAGAGAATCACCCACCATACTGACCTGAGGAAGAGAATCGGTCCCAGCCACATCAGGAAGTTGCCGGCATAGACCGGGTGGCGCATCACCGAGTAGATACCACTGGTATTGAGCTCATCACCTACCTGTTCAATGAGATGGCGGCCTGAGATACGCCCCGGCGAATAGCCTGCCGAGTAGCCTCTCAGCAGCACACCACAAGCTGATACCACAATGCATACTATCTCCCAGGTATAGTTGAAATAGATTACACTGCGGTTTGCAATAAAAAGCAGGTAGAGAGCCACAGGGATGAGAAGTGTCACCGGTAGCCAGCTGCTGCGCCTGAATAACCAGTTACCTGATCTCTCTAGTTCATGGAGAAGTGACATACTATAGGCATTAGTCCAGTAAATGTATGAAAAAATCAGAAACTATACCTGATACGTAAGAATCCTAAGTTTATCCGGAGATTCTCACCGGCAAAGGTACCTCTGAACCGCTGCCACAGGAGGGTGAAATCTACCGCTTCTGCCAGGGAGAATCCGAATGACGGACCGGCATAAAAGCCATCCAGGTCAGGAAACCATGCGGCTGTTAACGAGGTGCTTATCAGCGGGGTAGGACTGTATGAGAGCTCACCGGCAGCGCTAAACCTTGAAAAGGCTGTCTGCCTGGCGGTGAGTGCCCTCTCATAGAGCCCTGCAAAGCTGTCAGGGGTGGCAGGGTTGTTTGAGTAGAGCAGCTGCAGCGTGGCAGTCACCTTATCTGAGAAGGCACGGTCAGCACCTGTGGTAACGATAATTGTTGTCTGTTCATCGTCAGTGTGCTTCAGCGGCGCAAAGAGGGTTGCCTCTCCTCTCACTGAGTATGAGCCGACCGTGGCTGACCAGCCGGTGCCGGCAGTAAGATACTCACTCTCAGCCACCCCTGCAAAAAACTGCAGGTCGCTGCTCATCACGGTGAAGCGCCCCAGCAGTGCCGCCGTGATATGGCGGTCAGCATCAGCCTTCACTGCCGCCTCAAGCGCCGAGGCGGCGCCGGTATGGTATGTCAGTCGCACGGCATCACTGCCCGGACGCTCCACATAGTCAAAGTCAAAGAGAGAGTAGGTATTGAAGATATCATTGGGATTCCATATGAGCGCCTGGCTCCAGTTGATGCGCTGACGGCCCAGCCTGACCTCAAGCTTCCCGGCACGGTACTCAACCCACGCCCTGTCAGCCATAATGTTCAGCATAGATGAGCCGGCACTGAAGATGTTCCATGAGAGGTCCAACAAACCGATGTCATGAGCTATTTGCTCTGCATAGCCCGGGTCAAGCCTCACCATGTCACCGGTAATAAACCGGTTACGCAGCTCCAGTGCAAAGGTTATCCTGCTACCGGCATCAGCCTTGAAATTTAACCTGTTATGGAGCATGGCGGTATTGAGCCAGGGGTCTGACGGCTTTTCAAAGAGGGCCATGTGCAGCCATGAGGCATACCCGCCGGCCTCAGGCTGCCGCCGGGCACGGGTGTCACCCCCCTCCTGGCCGTTTACCGGCACCATGAGGGTAAGCAGCATAATCGCCGTCACCGTAGCTCTCATGCTTTCATCTCCCGTTTCTCATCTGATATCACCTTGCCATCCTCAAGGGTTATCACCCTGCGGGCACGGTTCATCACCCGCGGGTCGTGCGTCGAAAAGATAAAGGTCATCTCCTCATCTCGGTTGAGCCTCTCCATGATATCGAGCAGTGTGTCAGCTGACCTGGTGTCGAGGCTGGCTGTCGGCTCATCTGCCAGTATGAACTGCGGTCGCGGTGCCAGGGCGCGTGCCACCGCCACCCTCTGCTGCTCACCGCCCGAGAGGCGTGACGGACGGCTCTGCCCCCTCTCAGTGAGGCCTATCGCCGCAAGCAGCTCACCGGTACGTGCCAGTCGCTCCTCCCTGGGCCATCGCTGCAGACCCATGATAAAACCGATATTCTCGGCAGCAGTGAGTACCGGTATCAGGTTGTACGACTGAAAGACGAATCCGATGTTCTGCCGCCGGAAGTCGATCAGCTCAGAAGATTTCAGCACCGAGAGGCGTTGCCCGGCAACGGTGATCTCTCCCGAGTCTGGACGGTCAAGGCCGCCGATAAGATTGAGCAGGGTGGTCTTGCCTGACCCTGACGGGCCGACGATAACTGTAAATTCGCCCTTCTCAAAACTCAGTGTCACGCCATTGACAGCCCTCACCTCCACCTCGGTGTCATGGTAAACCCTGTAAACATCAGTGATCTCAGCTACTATCATCTTTTTTATTTTCTCTCGTTGTTCTCTTTTTCTCTCCTCCCCGTTATCCTCATTCCCTCTCTCGGTCGTTATCCGCTTTTTCTCTTGCCATCTTACCCTCTTTTCCACTTTCTCGCTTTCCCGCTTTGAATTCGTTATCTTCGTTTACTTGTTCCCTCGTTTCCGACTCTCTCCGTTGTTATCCTCTTTTTTTTCCTCTTTTCCGCTTTTCTCTTTTCCTCTCCTCCCCGTTATCCTCTTTTCCACTTTCCCTCCCGCTTCTGCCTCGCTTCCTTATTACAGGATCCCGCTTCTACTCTCCTCTCAATGCTTCTACCGGATTAAGTCTCAATGCCCTGCGGGCAGGGTACACCGATGCCAGCACCCCCGTCAGCACTATCAGCACGGTCAGCATAACAAAAAAGTCTGCCCCGATGGTGGGGTAGAGATGTGCCGAGTAGCCCATTGCCGACAACCCTTCGGAGTATTTCACCAGGTTTATCCCGGTACGGCCGGTGATCGCTATTGCCATTCCGCCGAGAGCCATACCTGCAAACCCTCCCACCGCTGACAGGAAGAGCGACTCAAGCATTATCATCATCATGAGTCTCCGCCGGCTCATCCCCACCGCGGTGAGCATGCCGAGCTCACGGGTACGCTCCAGCACTGACATCAGCATGGTATTGACGATTCCGAATGAGAAGGCTGCCAGGATTATTATCATGAAGATCGAATAGATCTGCAGAATATAGTCGGATATCATGGCCAGGTCAGGCTCTATCTCCTTCCAGTTCATCACCTCCAGTGCGGGTAGCGCCTCCCTCATCAGCGGGGTGACCCTGTCGGTAAGGTTATTGTTCTCAAGCCTGACGATGATACGGTGCCACGACTCCTCTCCCAGTCCGGTAAGCATGCGCAGCTCCTCATGCGGAACGAAGAGGGATACAGCCTCAAACCGGGCGTTGCTGGTATGCCAGATACCGCATATCCTGAATGCTGCCGACACCTGGTTGCCCCGGGCATCAAGCAGTGATATCACCAGGCGTGCCCCCTCACGGTATGACCATGCTGCCCTCAATATATCAGCACCCCATCTCTCCTCCTCCCTGTCGGTCAGGAGCTCACCGCACGCCTCTGCCAGCTTCCTGCCGGTATTAAACCGCCGTCCTTCAAGCGCTCTGAGCTTCCCGATGACTGTTGCCGGCACCCCGTCTGCTCCAAGGGCAGCGAACGACTCCTCTGTCAGGATGTACCTGATAATATGGAGGTCACGGGCCAGCTGCTCACCAATATAGGCGCTGTTGAGCCTGGTGGCTGCTCCAAAATAGCTTCCCGTGCCGGGGATGAGCCGCTGTGAGAGGTCGAACATCTGCTCCTCCCTGTCGGTCTCTATACCGATTATCTCCACCCCGGCGCTGGCGGTGGCGGAAGAGGCGATGCCGCTGACAACCAAACGACGGGTTATCTCACTCACACCCGGTGTACGGTTTATTATGGCCGCTACCGAGTCGGCGTTGTGAATGGTGCTGAGAAGATCACTGCTGTTACGGAACTCCCTGTTGTTGATCTGTATATGCGAAAGCTCCTCATCAACGGCCGCGCTGATACGCTGCACCACCGTGCTGTTGACAGCTGCCAGGGCAAAGAGACTGGCAAAGACGCCCACCGCCACTGAGGCTATGACTGTCAGGCTCCTGCTGCGGTTCCTCCATACATTCTTCCAGGCCAACGACACTAACATACTACTGACTTGTCACCCTTTAAGGGTGCTGATTATATTCATCCTCAATATACGGCGTGTGCAGAATGCGATCGCTATCACCACAATGAGCAGCACCACTACTGTCTGCCACAGGTAGTAGACACCGGGCAGCTGCGTGGGCATGACCGGATCAAAGCCATAATCCCTGAACATACGTGCCATCTCACCGGTAAACCTCAGGGGCCTCACATGGCCGGCAATGACCACCGGCAGTGAGGCGATCACCCCGGCAACCACCCCCAGCAGCCCCATAAGCAGCATCTCAAGCCCCGTAACGGCGGCCAGCCTCCCGCGCCGCATGCCTACGGAGATAAGCATCGCAAATTCACGGCGCCGCTCGGCCATCATCATCAGTACGGTGCCAAAGACACCAAAGGCTATCACCAGGTAGAGTATCCCGATCATTATTGCGCCGCTGCGCCGGTCAGCCTCCAGCTGATTTACCAGCAGCGCGTTTATCTCCTTCCAGCTGCGCAGGGCCAGCTCACTGCCGGTGATAGCTCTCAGCCGTGCCACGGTGGCCTCCAGCGCCCTGTCGCTGCTCTCCCTGACACCTATTGTGGCTGAGGTGGCCATCCCCGGCATGTCATAGAGCCAGCGCACATCATTGAGTGTCAGGCAGACCAGCCTGCTGTCGATATCAGGACTGGGCATCTCTAAAATTCCCTTCACCTGGTAGAGTCCTGCCGCTGAGACACCGTGATAGCCCTGCCCCATCAGCACCAGGGTGTCACCGATACCGGCTCCCAGGTAGGCCGAGAGGGCACTGCCTATGAGTGCATACCCCGATTCATCATCGGTAAGAAAGTTACCCGCGACGGAGTCATGCCCGGGCAATACCCTGTTACGCAGGTTCAGCACAGTGCTCTCACTGCCGGGATCGATCCCCATAATCATCACGCCGGAGGTACGACTGCCGGCAGCAGCAAGGGCGAAAGTCTCTATACGCGGTTCAACCGAGGTGACATTGGGATCCTGCTCAATAAGGCTGACCATCCCTGGTTCAACATTAAAGCTGTTGTCAAGCACCGGCTCATCAAGGTAGTCGGGGTGCTGAAGCTGAAGGTAACCAGAGTAGGAGCTGATAATATCAGTGTAGACCTTCCCGTAGGTGCCCAGCTGGAATGAGCGCAGCAGCAACGCAAAGAAGAGCGCAAAAAAGACCGACGCAGCAGTGATTAGCGTCCGCCTGCGGTTTCTCCACAGATTTCTCCAGGCCAGCTGATACCCCTTCATAAGAGTGACTCTTTCATGGATCAGGCGGTTTCCGGGGTACTGTTACTCTCTCTCACTGACACATGCCGGTGCCACATACTGTTACTCTCTCTCATTGGCACATGCCGGTGCCCTGTACTGTTACTCTCTCTCATTGGCACATGCTGGTGCCACAGGCTGTTACGATATCCTCTCATTGGCACATGCCGGTACCACAAACTGTTACGATATCCTCTCATTGACCCCGTATGCTACCTGATACTCTTCATGTTCTGTTGTGTGAAAAATTTTTCGTCAATATCAATATTGAATTTTGCATCAATTATCTTCAGCACCGTTTTGTAGCCCTCCTGTTCCGCAGGCACCAGCTCGATGGTTGATGGCATCACTCTGCCATCAATTATCCTGGTATCGGTAGTCCTCTCCGTTCTTACGAGGTATCCCTCCTCATCATAGAGCAGGGCGCGCACTACTATAAAGTTGCTCTTCTCTACCCACCACTGCTGCCTGCTCCAGAGGATGGCAGCTTCCTCCCTGGCTGTCAGCGTGATACGATAGCACTGCCTGCCGTCTACCTCCTCCTCATCCTCCAGGAGGTGGTCATAGTCGCTGACAACCGATGACTCCCTGAGGATGTCATCATTGGTATAGTCAGAGCCCATCCACCCCTGTGACATTATTGAGGGTGGGAGCCTGACCAGCCTGTTGATGGCAGGATACCAGCTCCAGAGCTCATTGTGACGCTTGAGAAAGGTCTGCCCCTTCTCCCGGGCCGGCGCAGTTATAAGGGTGAGTGCATAGTCACTGCCGAGCGACCATGACCTGAACTCAACCGTACGCTGCCAGGAGGGCCTGACGATGGTCATGCTCATCATGCTGTAGCCCGACCGCTCACCGTTGAGCTTCTCATCAACCTTGCTGACTATCTCACGTGCAGAGAGCTGCTGAGCCATCACCCCTGGGGGAAGCAGGGCAGTGAGAGTAGTGACTGCAATGAAAACGATTGAAAATGTGTATGCCGTTATGATCTTCATCTCTTCGTTCTGGTCAGTTGACAAGCCATTCTGCTACTGTCTCTGCAGGAAGGGTGTTCAATGGAATCAGGAAAGCAGGCTATTCACCCACAAAATAAGATAAAAATCCGGGAGAAAGTTGTTCTCCCGGACCTCCTGAAAAACTTTTTGCAGAACTGCTCTCACCAGGTATCTACTATGCCAAGAAGATCTTTTTGTCAGAATCCCTCAAGCAGATTGAGCAGTTTTTCACGTTCGGTTCTCCCTTTGGCGCTCCTCAGGAGGTCATTTAGCCAGTTTCCATACATCGGATTTGGCAGTACAATATATTTTGTTCCGAACAGTCTGCGGTCAGCCTCCACATCGGCAAAGCCCAGGTCAGGCCCTCTCTTCTCGTAAGTGCCACTGTGATCGGCCAGGTTATCACCCACCAGCATGATTATATCATACTCCTGCTCTATGAGGGCCCTCCTCTCCACCTTTGATGAGGTGCTCTCCTTAAAGAGCATATGGGTGCTGTCAGAGCAGGCGAACCCCAGCCTGGCCATGTTCACTATTGTTGGTCCCATCTCATCGGTGGTTCTGTTGGAGACATAGAAGACCTCTACGCCCAGTGAGTCGGCAAAGCGGGTAAATTCAACCGCACCCGGCAACGGCCTCGCTTCGGCCCGCTCCACCCACCTGGTCCAGTCGCTGCTGTGGAACGCTCTCTTCTCAAGTACCTGCCACCCCTGGAACGGACTGTTATCGAGCAGCGTCTCGTCAATGTCAAGAACAACGGCAGGTGGCATGGTACGTCCTGGCACTGAGAGGTTTTCGACAAGTGCTGACTCAGCATTGTTAAAGCACTGGTAGCAGAGAGCCTTCAGCTCAGCCGATTTCTGGTACCAGAGGGTGGCCAGTATCAGATTATCCTGGTTCTCTGACTCTGCAACCGTTTTATGCTGTATAGTGGTACATGATGCCACCATTATGATGCCTGCAACAATAATGAGCTTTTTCATCCGTTTTTATTCTGTTGTAAATTAACTGATTGTCGAAACCGGTCAATGACGTTTGTTAACCGCTAAGTAACAAATAATTGGCCGATATCGGCCTTTATGTTTCAAAGATATTTAACTTTATCAGTACCATACCAAAAAGTATTCTGCAATGTCAACCTTAAAGCTGATGCTGGGGATGATCCCCTCAACCTCCAAAATTGAACAGGAAGAGAAGGCGCTGGCTGCCGAGTTTGAAAAGATGACTCTCTTTGCCGGCTCAGAGACCCTCGCCAGGTACAACCGGCTTAATGAGTCAGTCAACTCAGCCGGCTTCAGGCAAAAGAGAAAGGAGATAGAATCACTCACCTACAAAGGCTCTGAAGAGCATGCCAGGGAGAGTGAATTCAACAGACATAAAAAGGCAAAGGATATTGTCTCATACTTTAAGACAGAGGGGAGCAGTGAGCTTAAGAACTTTAACAGTCTCGACGGGTCAGCACGTATAAAGGAGATCGAAGAGCTGGAGCAGTTTGTCAACTCCCCCGAGTTCAGGCAGAAGGCGAAGATGAAGCCGATAACATTCAAAGATACTGAGGAGTATGGTCAGTGGCTCGAGTACAAAAAGCTGAAAAGCGACCGGGAGGTAAAGAAGAACCTAAACCCTGACAAGGTGAAGCGGTTCACTGACCTGCAGTCGCTGGTCACATCAGCACCCTTCCTGCTGAAGAAAAACATGAAGCCGATAAAATTTCGGGATACCCCCGAATACCAGAAGCTGACTGACCTCAAAACCAAAAGGAGCGCCTCAGATATTGCAGGCTATTACCGGTTCCGCAAATCCAAAGGGTACAACAACTGGCTGCAGGTGAAGGAGTCGGCACGCCTCAACAGGTATAATGAGCTGCAGGAGTATCTGCGGACGAAGGAGTTCACCGAGAGGAAGGAGTACCTGCTTGACAAGCGCCGCTTTGAGAAGAGCGAGATGTACAGGGAGCTGCAGGAGTATGAGAACCTCGCCAACTCCACAGACATCAAATGGTATCTCGGTATCAAAGACTCAAACAAGTTTGATCTGCTTAAAAACCGTGAGCTCACCTTCAGTGATGAGTTTGAAGGGAGCACACCTGATACCGGCCGCTGGCTCAACAGGTATTACTGGGGTGATAAGCTGCTGCATGACAGCTATAGTATCGCCTCTGACCTCCACTGTTACACTCCGTCAGACAATTTTAACATGAGCCACAGCGTTCTGCGTATAACCACAAAACCGCAGAAGATCAGCGGCAAGGCATGGGATGAGTCGCAAGGATTCTTTACCAAGGAGTTTGCATTCACCTCCGGAATAATCAGCAGCGGCGCCTCATTCAGACAGAAGTATGGTACCTTCACTGCCAAGATCAAACTGAACGGTCAAAATGTACGAAACACCTTCTGGCTCGTAGGAGACCAGATGACCCCCCATATAGACGTATGCCGCTCAGGCGAAGGGAAGGTCTGGTTTGACCTCTTTACCTCACCCGGCAACCATTACAAAAAGAGTATCGGATCAAGATACCTCTCTGATTTCTATATCTACACCCTGGAGTGGACCGCCGAAGCACTCGTCTGGAAGATCAACGGCGTACAGGTGATGCGCCAGACCACCGGCGTACCACAGGAGGAGATGTATGTCAACCTTGCCGGAGGTGTTGACAAGCCCGTAGGAGGCGCCTCCTCCATGGAGATAGACTGGATAAGGGTCTACCGGCCCAAATGAGAGAGGCCTGCTACTGACAAGGCCCGACTGCAGATCTCTCTGTTGAGGAGAACCGCAGGTTGAACTGCCCGGGCTCTTTTCCTCAACAACTGCTATTGAGATACACCTACCGGCAAATCACACTTTTTTTTATCATTCATTTCGTAGAGCTGTAACATTCGGCATCTTTATACCGTCTTTACAATGTCATTGCATTGCATAATGACCGTAAAAGAGTATAACAGTGCTGTCAGGGAGTTAGGCGACCGGCTCTACCGCTTTGTACTGGGTATCATCAAAGATAGCCACAGGGCTGATGATATCGTGCAGGATTCCTATGAGAAGCTGTGGCGCAACGTCACCACGATAGAGTATGGGGCAGTGAAGGCGTGGCTCTTCAGGACAGCCTACAACAGAACGATAGATATTATCCGGCGGGAGTCAAGAATGATTGAGACAGAACAGATAGATGATACCGGCCTTTTTGCTGATGAGGCAGACACTGACCTGAACGAGATACTGCATAAGGCACTGGAGAGGCTTCCTACCGTACAACAATCCGTAATTCTGCTGCGCGACTATGAGGGGTACAGCTACCGGGAGATAGGCACGATAACAGGACTCTCAGAGGCACAGGTAAAAAGCTACATACACAGGGGGCGTGTAGCCCTCAGAAACCTGCTCATAAAGACTTCGATATGGCAATAGAGGATGATATGGAACTGAGACCACCGGAGGTGAGCATGCCCTCCCTGGATAGACTGTTTCGTCATCCCGCTCAGCTCACCGACGAGCAGTTTGACCTGCTGGCAGCTGCATGGGCCGAAGGGGACCTTGAGGATGAAGCTCTTCAGGAGATGGAAGAGATCATGTCTGCCACTCCCGAAAGGAGGGAGCGGGCAGAGAGCTTCCGGCAGCTCCGCCTGGAGCCGGCCACCGACAGGTGGAGCAGTATGAGAGGCAGCCTCAGGCCGGTGCCGGCAGCCAGACTGCCAAAGAGAAGGCTCATAACGGCAACCCTGGCAGCAGCTGCACTACTGATCCTGTTGATTATGGGGCCTGCACGGAAATGGTACAGAGAGCTGCCTGCAGGTGACCCGGTAACAACAGCTACAGAACCTGTACCGTCGCTGGCTGAAGCCGTGCCCCAGCCCGCAAAAACCGAAACACCGCCTGCTGAGGCCGGAGCACCCGAAGTCGGAACCGAACCGCCGCCTGCTGAGGCAAAAGTTCTACTTGCTGAGACGGGAGCCGGGCCCGCCAAAATCGAACCGCCGCCTGCTGAGGCCGGAGCACCCGAAGCCGGAACCGAACCCCTGCTGGCTGAGGCCGGGGATCTACCCCTGAGAGAGATGCTGCTTATAACAGACCACAACCTGCCGGTGCTGCGGACGCTGGCCCCATTCACTGAACCTGCCATGGCGAGTGGAACCATGGCAAGAGTAACCATGGCCAGGGTAACCATGGCAGTGGTGCCTGACTACCAGCATAATGCACCAGATGAGCAAAACTGGATCTTACGGGGTTTGTCGATGATTGCAAAGGCAGTTACCGGCAAAGAGAGGGAGGTTACCCGATATTCCATTGCCAACAGCTGTGTGGCCGGAATAAACAGCCTCCTGGGATGGGAGATGGAGCTTGAGCAGCTCAGAAACGAATCGGGAGAGCCGGTGGCACTCAGCTTCAGCTCATCACTCCTCTCATTCAGACGTCCGTTAAAATAGATAAGCTTGTAAAAAACAGATTGAACATGAAAAACTCACTGATTTTAACCGCACTGATAATAGTTGTTCTGGCCCCTCGTCTCATGGCACAGGAGAGAGAGGAGAGGCTAAGGCAGCTGGAACGGCATGAAGAGCAGGCTGTAAAAGCCGAACAGACAGATACGCTGGTGCTCTCTCATGATGAATTTGTGATGAATAATAAAAACAGGGATGAAGAGGTTACCACTACCCAGGTAAAGATCATAAACAGGGTTGTCATTGAAGATGGTGACGACGAAACCGTAATCCGTATCGGCAAAAAAGGGGTGAAGAGTGATGTTGAGGTGAGGGAGCGGGAGCGGGAGCGGGAGCGCCTGAGTGAAGGTACCCACCGGAGTGAGAGCAACCCGGCACCAAAAAGAGAGGGCAAGCAGAGGAGACTGGCATTCACCGGCCATCTCGGGGGAGTGGAGGTAGGCTATAACAACTACACCTCCGGACAGTGGATGGAGAGTGATATGCCGGTTGAGCAGTGGCTAAACCTCAATACCGGCAGATCCCTTGCATGCAATATCGTCACACCACCGGTAAGTGTCGGCATCACCCGTCACTTCGGACTGGTCACCGCCCTGGGACTCAACATCAATAACTACCGCTTTGATGGAAACAACTCGGTAACGATAGACAACAACGGTGTGCTGACCCCTCTCTACACACCACTCAACGTTGAGAAGAGCAAGCTGACCACCGTCTACGGATACATACCGGTGATACTGGAGCTGCAGCTGCCGGTCTCATACAGCAGCACCCTCAACCTTGGGGCAGGTGTGATAGGTGCGTTACGCACCGGAGCGTATACAAAAATGGTCTATCAGCAGGAGGGGAAGCAAAAAGAGAAGAACCATGGCAACTACGGCCTTAACATGCTGAGGTATGGCTTCACTGCCAGGGCCGGATACCAGATGATACAGGTATATGGAACATGGTACATGACCCCGCTCTTCGAGAAGGGCAAAGGGCCTGAATTATACCCCTTTGAGATAGGCCTGGCGCTGACATTCAATAACTGACGGCAACAGATACCGGAAAAAGAGTAGTAGCTCTCACCACGCAGGAAACATCACCTGCCACCACTCCGTACAAATTAAGGTGATTTTGCTTAAGTTTGGACTTTGACCAGATCATCTGGCCCAATAGCCGGACTCTAGGGTGAAATCACTTTAATTCAATATGATATGAGACTACTACTTATCAGTAACTCAACCAATGCCGGTGAGGCATATCTCGATTATCCCAAGCACAATATCAAAGAGTTCCTGGGAAAGAAGAGGGTAAAAGCCCTCTTTATACCATATGCCGCGGTCACCTTCTCCTATGATGAGTATGAGACCAGGGTCAAAAACCGGTTCAATGAGGTGGGGCATGACATTGTCTCCATCCACCGCTTTACAGACCCTGTCAGGGCCGTTGAAGAGGCAGAGGCGATAGTGGTAGGCGGAGGTAACACCTGGATGCTGCTCAGGGTGCTGAGAGAGAACAGGCTGATTGATCCGGTCAGGAAGAGGGTGATGGCAGGGACTCCCTACATAGGATGGAGCGCAGGCTCAAACGTCACCTGTCCGACCATCATGACCACCAACGACATGCCTGTGACCAGACCAGCCTCATTCAGGGCATTCGGACTGATACCCTTCCAGATAAACCCCCACTACCTGGATGCCTCTCCTGACGGACATGCAGGGGAGACACGCGAGCAGAGGATCGGCGAATTTATCGAGGTAAACAGGAAGATGTGGGTGGCAGGCCTCCGCGAAGGGACAATGCTGATACTCAGTGACGGCACCCTCACTCTCACCGGACCACGCCCCATGCGTCTCTTCAGATATGGCAGTGACCCCGTTGAGATAAATCCCGGTGAGGATGTATCATTCCTTCTGGGAAAAGGCAGCAAATAAGATATCGGGCTGCGGAGTGATGAAAAGGGCAGTGACGATAGTAGCGGCTGTGGAAAAGGAGTGGTGAAAAGGGCAGTGACAATAGTGGCGGCTGCGGAAAAAGAGTGATGAAAAGGGCAGTAACAATAGTGGTGGCTGCGGCAGGGGTAGTACTGCTTCTCCTGCTGTTACCCGGACTCTATGCCCTTTTGCGGCAGGAGCAGGTCACCGCCGCACTGACAAAAAAGGTCAATGAGAGTGTCAATACCAGGATCTCATACGGCAGGCTGCACATAACAATCTTTGAGTCGTTCCCAAATATCAGTGTCAGGTTCAATGACCTGCTGGTGGCGCCATCACCCTCATATGACAAGAGCCAGTTCGCTGATGAGAGCAATGACACCCTGCTCTATGCCTCAAGGCTCTCACTGACAATCTCTACACCCTCACTGCTCACCGGCAGGCCCGCCGTCAGGTCTATCACCGGACGTGACGGTATGATCAGCCTGCTGACTGACAAGGATGGCGACATAAACTACAGGGTATTCAGTGAGACGCGTGGTGAGGGCAAAGGTATAAGACTGAAGAATATAAGCGTCTCAGACTTTCTTGTCGTATACAATGACCGCAAGGCAGGTATGCGCCTCGCAGGCTCCATACAGCAGGCCACGCTGGGTGGTGAGATCTTTGGTACAGGTATCTACCTGACCACCTCACTAAACAGTATGATCGACTCGCTCAGCCTCAACGGAACCACGGTGAGGGAGATACCGCTGGAGACAGTGATACGGCTGCGCAAGTCGGCCAGCTCACTCTCAGTAACCAAGGGGTCAATGGCGGTGGCCGACCTGAAGTTTCAGGTAACCGGCAATGTGAACTACTCACACTCAACCCTCAATCTCAACCTCGAAGGTAAAAAGATCAGCATAGCATCACTGGTGTCACACATGCCTGACAGATGGAGGTCAATGACAGGTACCTTCTCACCATCAGGCATCGTGGATGTCATGTGCACCCTCTCCGGACCCTATGGTGAGGCTGGGAGGCCACACATAGAGCTTACCTACGGCCTCTCAGGGGGGAAGATGAGCCACTCGGTCAGCGGGTTCAGGGTCAACAACCTGGAGTTCAACGGCTCACTGACCAATGGCAGCCTCAACTCAGCGGAGACCTTCCGCCTCACCATGGACAACCTGACCGCCAGGTACGGCTCAGCCACGGTCAAAGGGTCATTCATGATAAACAATCTCAACAGACCACATATCAACCTGGCACTGGAGGGTGACCTCAACTTCAACCACCTGAGCAAAATATTCCGGTCAGGCTATATTGAAGATCAGTCGGGCTCACTCTCAGGGTCACTACGCCTCTCAGGAACACTGCCGGAGAAGCAGGGGCTGATAGCGGGACTGCCATGGCTAAGGCCTGAGGCCTCCCTCACCTTCCGGGAGTTCAGCGCCTCCTTCGCACAGAAGGGTGTACGGCTGAGTGAGGTGAACGGCGCCGTAACCATCAGGGAGGATCTGGTTGCTGACAGCCTCTCATTTACCCTCCTCGGACAACGGATCACCTTCAATGGGGTGATGAAGAATTTCATACGATGGGTCGCCGGAACAGGAGCAGTGCTTAACCTGACCGGAGAGCTGCATAGTGATATGATAGTGACGGCACGGCTTGACTCACTGATAAGGAAAACCAGCAGAGGAAGCAGCTCCTCCAACCCCTTCCCGGCAGAGGTGAAGGCAAATATGCAGATCAGGGCTGATAGCTTCATATATAATAACTTCAGGTCATCAGCCTTCAGTAGTAATGTAAGTTACACTCCCTATGTGCTCAACTTTACCGGGGCCACCGCAGAGGGGCTTGAAGGTAACCTCTCAGGTGAGCTGATGCTGGGCCGGCAGCCGGGTGGCGGTTATATATCACATTCAAAGCTTGATGTAAAAAATATTGATATCAAACAGGCCTTCACCACCTTCAATAACTTCGGGCAGGATTTTATTGTGAGCGATAACCTGCAGGGACGGCTTACCGGCAATGTTAACCTCCTGGCTCCTCTAGACAGCAGCTTCCGCATAATACCCGAATCTGCTGCTGCTGAAGCACACCTGCTGATAAATGAGGGCCGGCTGGTCAGGTTCGCCCCGGCAGAGAGCCTCTCCTCATACCTCGACCTGGATGAACTGAAAGATATCAGCTTCTCAAAGATGGAGAACGACCTCTACATAAAAAACAGCTCGGTCTCAATACCCAAGATGCTTATCAACTCATCGGCAGTAAACTTTACCCTCTATGGCACACACAACTTTGATGGCAACTATCTCTACCATGTGAGGCTGCTCCTCTCCGAGGTGCTGAGCAGAAAGGCACGTGAACGTAACAGGGAGGTCAGCTCCTACGGGAATGTGAAGGTAGATGGCTCGGGAAAAGCTACAGTACCACTAAAGATAGAAGGCATAGAAGGCAAAGTCACTGTGAGTTATGACTTCGGACAGGCACAAGACAACATAAAGACCGATATCGCTATTGAGAAGCAGACACTGAAAGGGATACTCAATGAGGAGTATGGATGGTACCAGTCTGACACAGCCCGGGTGACACCGGCAGAGAGCAAACCGCGGTTCATCATCACCTGGGAGGAGGGAAAGGAGCAGACACCGGTGAGAGAGGAGACACAGGAGGAGGTGAGGGAGAGCCCGCTGAGGAACCTGCTGAAAAAAAGGAGCAGACCATGAACATATACAGAAAGAGGTTTCTGTGGAAGGTGCTGCTGCTCATCTTTGCAGTGGTTATAGGGCTGGGATCACTGATCTATACACATGACCTGGTCAACAGGCTCAAGGATGAGGAGCGCAAAAAGGCAGAGCAGTGGGCCGAAGCTACACGCCGGCTGATCACCTCTGATGATTTTGAATTCATCTTCACCATCATTGAGAACAATACCACCGTTCCGGTGATACTGATCGATGAGGAGGAGAGTATCATCTCACAGCGTAACCTGCCGGCAGCCATCCTCACAGACACACTGGCCATGGTACGTGAGCTGAAACGGATGGCGAAACGTAACGACCCCATACCCATTGAGCTGCCGGGTGGTATCACCAACCAGCTCTACTACCGTGAGAGCACCCTGCTGCGCCAGCTGCGTATCTACCCCTATGTGCAGCTCACGGTGATACTGCTCTTTATCGGTATAGCCTATGTCGCCTTCAGCGCCTCACGTGTGGCCGAGCAGAACCAGGTGTGGGTGGGACTATCAAGGGAGACAGCCCATCAGCTGGGAACACCTACCTCATCACTCTCGGCATGGAGCGAGATTATCAGCAGCCGATACCCCGGCACTGAGATAGCCGAAGAGCTGCATGCCGACGTGGAGCGGCTCAGCAGAGTGGCTGAACGGTTCTCGCTGATAGGGTCAAAACCGAAGCTGACAGAAGCAGAGCTGCCACCACTGGCGGAGGCAACAGCAGCCTACCTCAGCAAACGGATAGCCTCAACCATCGACCTGCAGGTGGTGAACAGGATAACAGGAGCGGCACCGGTACCCTTTAACGCTGTGCTGCTGGGATGGGTAATAGAGAACCTGGTAAAGAACGCTGCCGACGCCATGAAAGGGAGTGGCAGCATTACCATACAGCTCACGGAGAGCGGCAAAAAGGTGTTCATTGATGTGGAGGACACCGGCAAAGGTATGGCCAGAAAACATTTCAAGACGATTTTCAGACCAGGATATACCACCCGTGAACGGGGATGGGGACTGGGACTATCACTCTCAAAACGGATCGTGGAGGAGTATCATAAGGGGAAAATATTTGTGCTGCGCTCAGAACCGGGCAACGGATGTACCATGCGCATCATACTTAAAAAGGGCTGAATGAAGAGAGAGGATATAGAGGTTATGGCGCCGGCAGGCTCATGGGAGTCGCTGCGGGCTGCCGCTGACGGAGGGGCCGATTCGGTATATTTCGGGGTTGAGAAGCTGAACATGAGGGCACGCTCATCACACAACTTCACCAGGGATGACCTGCCGGAGCTGGTACGGTTCTGCAGGGAGAGGGGGATGAAGTGTTACCTCACCCTCAACATAGTGATCTATGATGATGAGCTGGCAGCGGTGGGTGATACACTCAGGGCAGCCGCAGCAGCAGGTATCGATGCAGTTATTGCCACTGACCAGTCGGTGATCATGGCAGCCCGTGAGGCAGGAGTGCCGGTGCACCTCTCCACCCAGCTCAATATCTCCAACGCCGGCTCACTCAAGTTCTACTCACAGTGGGCTGAGGTGGCCGTGCTGGCCAGAGAGCTTAACCTGTTGCAGGTGAGGCATATCTATGAAGCTATCATAAGTGATGATATACGTGGGCCGGGAGGGTCGCCCATCAGGCTGGAAATGTTTGTGCACGGAGCACTATGCATGGCCGTATCAGGCAAATGCTACCTCAGCCTCCATGAATACAACAGCTCGGCCAACAGGGGCAACTGCTATCAGCCCTGCCGCAGGGGCTACACCGTGAGAGACAGGGAGAGCGGCTATGAGCTTGATATAGACAATCAGTATATCATGTCACCCAAAGACCTGTGTACAATAGGCTTCCTCGACCAGATCATCGGTGCGGGGGTACGACTCCTCAAGATAGAGGGACGAGCCAGGCCGCAGGAGTATGTTAAGCTGGTAACCCGCTGCTACAGCGAGGCGGCAGCAGCAATAGCTGATGGCAGCTACGGGGAGGAGAAGGTACAACGGTGGATGGAAGAGCTGAAAACCGTGTTCAACAGGGGGTTCTGGGACGGCTACTACCTGGGCGGCAGGCTGGGTGAATGGAGCACCACCTACGGCTCCTCAGCCACCAGGAGAAAGGTCTACCTGGGCAAGGTGACAAACTACTTCGCCAGACCAGGGGTGGCAGAGATAAAACTTGATACTGCCGGCCTCGCGGTGGGTGAGCAGCTGCTGATCACCGGCCCGGCAACAGGACTGGTGGAGGAGAGGGTGACAGAGCTGCGCAATGAGCAGGAGGAGAGCGTAAAAAGCGTAATGAAGGGGACAATCTGTTCAGTGAAGACAGCCAGCCAGGTGAGGCGGTCAGACAAGGTGTATAAATGGGTTGAGGCCTGAAGGCTGACCGGCATGTAAAAGTTACCCTGACGCCCGGGCCGCGAGGAAGCCCTCAGTTTAAGTCACGAAGCAGTCTGACAGCTTCAGGCCGGGAGGCAGAAGTGACCCTGCCGTATGAGGCGGGAGGCGGCAACTTACCGTATTAGCCGGGAGGCGGCGGCACTCACCAGCCCGGCATTGACAACCTCATCATCAGTGTCAGTATCAATATAGGTGACCTGTCCGGCAGGCCTCATAGCCAGGTCATAACGATACGCCTTGTCATAGTATTCAAGTATGATCCTGACAGCTGTGGAGTAGTCATTCTGCTGCAGCGCCGTAATAGCCTTACGGGCTCTTTCTTCTCCCAGCCTCTTCGATATTTTCATTATTGCAGAGATAACCTCCTCCACGGGAAAGAGGGTATATTCACTTATCAGCCGTGGCAGGCGGGTCTCAATATCCATCATCAGGGCAATTACCGGCGACTCCTGCATCTGACTGTAAAAGTTGTCAGGCATAAAGACGTTACCGATGTTGCGGCTCTCATCCTCAAGCCATACAGGCTCCCCGCTACTGAATAGCGAGAGCTGGTCATAGAGCAGGTTGGCAAAATGTTCCGACGAGGGCTGCGGAGGCAGCCCGAGGGCTCCGAAGGCTGACCCCCGGTGTGAGGCGAGACCCTCCAGGTCGGCTACCTGCGCCCCCGAGAGAGCTATCTGCCTGAGGATGGCTGTCTTGCCACTGCCGGTAAGGCCTCCCAGTATAATATAGCTTCGGCGCTCACCAACCCCCTGCAGGATATGGTTGCGGTAAGCCTTGTACCCACCCATGAGTATCTGTGGCTCTATCCCTCCCAGTGAGAAGAGCCAGGCCATCGCCTCTGACCTCATGCCTCCCCTCCAGCAATAGAGGGCCAGGGGTCTGCCACCCGCAGCAGCCGGCGGTCCGTTCCCCGCAACAGTCAGCGGCTCATTCCCAGCAGCAGCCATCGGTCCGCTCCCCGCAACAGCCACCGCCCTCTCCAGCCTGGCAGCAAAAGAGGGTCCTGCAAGCTCCAGTCCGCGCAACACAGCCTTCAGGTTACCCTCCTCTTTATAGGTGGTACCCACCTCAGCACGCTGGTAATCATCAAAGAGGGGTATGTTCAGTGCGCCGGGAATATGTCCCAAGGCATATTCCGCCGGTGATCTGACATCAACAACAGGAACCTCCTCCCTCAGGGCAAGGAATTGGGTGACAGGCACTTTATCAGCTGAAGGTGACATTCTCTATTCAGGCTTGTGGTACTTCTCAACCACCCTCTTCAGCTCCTCGATGGTAACCGGTTTCTCAACCAGCTCCTTCATGCCACACTTCTCTGCCCTCTCACGGGTCTCAGGCATGTTGTCTGCTGAGAGGGCTACGATGGTGGTGCGACGGCTGCCATCAAGTATGGTGCGGGCAGCCTCAAATCCATCGGTGCCCGGCATTATAAGATCCATCAGTATCAGGTCATACTCCTTCTCACGGGCCATATCAATAGCCTCCAGTCCGCCCGAGGCAAAGTCAGCCTCCACCCCCAGCACCTTCAGCAGCGCGCCGGCCACCTTCCGGTTGAGGTAATTATCATCAACCACCAGCGTCTCAGGCAGTAATTGCTGCTCGATATCCTGTAGTGGTGATGCCTCACCCAGGCCGGGGAAGAGCTCACTGAGCACCTTCATCAGATCTTCAACTGCGAATGGCTTGACCAGTAGTGAGTCGATGCCGAGGTCGACGCACCTGGAGAAGTGGCCTCTCGGATCCCTAGAGGTAAACATCAGCACTATATGTTCTGAGGCAAGACCCTCCCTCATCAGCTCCTCTGCAGCCAGGAAGCCGTCACTGCCGGGCTCATCGAAGATCACCAGCATGACATACCGTTCAGAGGCACTACTGAGGGCTGTCCTGATCTGTGAGGCGGTATGTTTCTGGAAGCTGGTAACAGATACCGGCAGCCCCGCCTTGTGCATAAGGCCGAGGAAGTCATCATCACGACCCTCGGTACCGGTGATGGCAAGTGTACGTATATCTTTTGTAGAGGTATAGGTGTCAAGCTCCACATTCTTGATTATCTTCTCATTGAGGTGTACCTTAATGGTGAAGCTCACCCTCATGCCCTTCTCCTCTCCCGACGCCCCTTTCACTGCCGGGCTCACGGCTGTCAGCTCACCACCCATCAGTTCGACAAGCTGCCTGGCCAGCACCGGGCCCAGCTTAAGGTCTTCAGCCCACTCAGAGCGTTCAGTGAGGGTAGTGATATAGTCACCAAACATTCTCTTTATCTCGGCCCTGGTGTAGGTTTTTCCGCTGTCGGTCAGGGTAAAGCCCAGGGTGAGCCGGTTGCGCTCTGTCTCTTTCAGGCTGCACTCAAGCCTGATATGGCCTGTCATGGTGCCGGCCACCGAGTTGGCAAGCAGGTTGGTGATGATCTGTCTCAGACGGTAGGGGTCACCCAGAAGGTTGTCAGGCACATTATCGTCAACCGATGACTCAAAGCGTGCCAGTGAGTCGGGGTGCTGACGCCTGACAAGGCTGGTGCAGTAGGTCAGCTCATCCCTCAGCCTGAAGGGTATCTCATCAAGGATCATCTTACCCGACTCAACCTTTGAGACATCGAAGATATCATTGATAATTGAGAGGAGCAACTCGGCCGACCGCCTGAGAAGCACCACTATCTCCCTGGTGGCGGCAGGCATCCCGGCACGGTCGAGCATCTCGGTCATACCCAGTATGCTGTTGAGCGGTGTACGTATCTCGAAGCTCATACGTGCCAGCAGCTCTGACCTGGCCAGGTTGGCATCTGCCTCCTGCCGGCGTGACAGCTCCAGGGAGGTGATCTCTGTCAGTGTCTCCACCGTATGGCTCTCACCATTACGCTCCACCGCCATGGCGTTTATCAGTACCATCTTCTCACTCTCACCGCTCCGCAGCCTGACGACACGTCCCTCTCCCGGCAGACCGCCAACAGCGGCTGTATACTCATTTGTATAGTCACTGCCACGTAGCTCAGGCATAAGCATCCCCCGCATCTCCGCAACGCTCTCAAAAGAGAAGAGGGTGGCAGCCACCCTGTTGGCATCTACTATCTCCCTGGAGCTGTTGTATATAACCAGTCCGACTGGCATATCTTCAAATATGGCCTGCAGCTCCGCCAGGGAGCCCTCCTTCTCCTTCAGCCTGCCGGCCTGCCGGCGCAGCAGACGACGGAACAGCAGGATAATAAAGAGAATGGTCACTATGGTCAGTAGCCCCAGGATAATTGAGGTACGTTCAATACTCTTTTGCAGCAGGAGCGTCTCGGCAGAGAAGATGATGCTGAAGTCGAGGCCGAACAGGTTCACGGGATAGTATGATGAACGGATCTCCCTCTCCCTGCCGTCGGTCACCACCGCATGGGCCAGCCTGCCGGAGCTGCCGCTCTGCAGGTCGGCAATGATACGGTCAACAGCCCGATACCCGGCCTCCTGCCCCAGGTTGTCGAAGATCACGGCACCGGTATCGTCAACCACCCACTGCCACTGGTAGTGTTCAAGGTTATACCTGGTAAAGACAGCCGAGAAGTAGCGCCTCAGGTCGATAGTGAGCACCAGGTTGCCCGCCAGCTCATCACCATCAGTCAGCGGATGGTAATACCTGTATCTGCCACGCTCACTCTCGAGTGTCGGCCTGCTATGGATAAATGGTACTGCCTGTGCCCTGTAAGAGCCGTCAAGCCATGAGTTGCGCTCCTCATCCTTGTAGAGGGTGTAGACATCACCGGTAGTGTTGTAGAGCATCAGGCCCGCAACGATTTCATCATAACGTGAATAGTAGAGCTTCATCTTCTCCTTCACCATCTCACTGGCATCATGTGAGGGGGTGAAGAGAGGGGTACCCTCAGTGAAATCCATCATTGTAAGGTCAGCGGTGAGGCTCATACTGGTGTTGTCAATGTCTGAGCCGGCAATAAGAACCTGCCTGTCGAGCAGCCTGCTGGAGTGCTCCAACTGGTTACGAGACAGGCTATAATACAATATTGCCGTGACCAGCATGAGCAGTGCAAATGCGGAATATGCTGCCAGAAAGGTCCTTTTCATGTGATAAAGATGCCTTAAGAATAACGCTTATCTGTACTTTTCATTGTCCTCCAGCACCATACTAAGATAGCTTCTGTACCTCCATGGCTCGATCTCATTGAGTGCCACCGCCCCTGTCACCGCACATCCCGGCTCATCAAGGTGGAGGCAGTTACTAAACCTGCATCCTGAGGAGACCCTGAAGATCTCCGGGAAGAAGTGATACACCTCCCTGGGATCAAAATCGATCACCCCAAACCCCCTTATGCCCGGGGTATCAATAATATACCCTCCTCCCGGCATGGGATGCATCTCCGGGAAAGTGGTGACATGGACACCCTGTTCATGATACCCGGAGATGGGGCTGGTACGGAGCTCCAGTGAGGGGTTCAGCCTGTTGATGAGTGTGCTCTTCCCCACCCCCGAGTTACCCGCCAGCAGGGTGACCTGCCCGGCCAGCGCCCTCTCCAGCGGCTCAATACTCCTGTCGGTTGTGGCTGAGATGATAAAGACCGTGTAGCCCACCTTCTCATACACCTCCCTGATCTTCGTGGCCGCAGCCATCTCCTCCCGGTCATAGAGGTCGCTCTTGTTGATGATCAGGATGGCTGGTATCCGGTAGGCCTCTGCGGTAGCCAGAAAGCGGTCAACAAGCTCAATCGGGGTGGCCGGCATCTTGACCGTCAGCACAATAGATGCCTGGTCAATGTTTGCGGCAAGTATCTGCGACTCCTTCGAGAGGTTGGAGGCACGACGTATGATATAGTTTTTTCTGGGAGTGAGCTCCACAATTATTCCCTCGTCAGGGTCCACAGTCACGTTGTCGCCTACGGCAAGCGGATTGGTGGTACGGGCGCCACTGACCCTGAAGCGGCCCCTCAGCAGGTACTCACGTACAGTGCCGTCACCATGCCTCACCAGGTAACGGCTACCGGTGGACTTTATCACTACTCCCTCTGTCAGTCGCTCTCTCATGATGCAAAAATAAAAAAGTGACACACCGTCTGACGGCTATCACTCTTTTTATTGCTCACCGGTCAATTGGTTTCAATATTCGGCAGCCATCAGGAAGAACGGCTTCATCTCAAAATTGGAATAGTATGGTCTGAGTCTCTCGGTATTGTAATATTCAGCCACCTTGACAACCTTCTTTGAGGCAATTACAACATCGATGGGCACATTGTCATACCTGCCATTCTTAAGCACCACCAGTCTCCCGTGTATACCTTTCATTATCAGGTCAAGTGCCAGGTTACCATAGGCCATGGGTACTATTGAGTCAACCGCATCGGGGTCTCCTCCCCTCACCATATAGCCAAGCTTCTGGTTGATGATATTTATTGTTTTACCCTTGTTGAACTGCGCTGTGTGATCCTTGATCTCGGCTGATATCAGGTCACCCACCCCTCCCAGCTTGGCATGCCCGTAAGCGTCAGTCTCGGTACCCTGAAATACCATGTTGCCTCCGTTGTAGATAGCACCTTCTGAGACAAGCACTATTGAATAGCGACTGGGATTACGGTTACGGTCTTCAACCAGCAACTGAGTAAGACGCTCTATATCAAACTGGTATTCCGGAATGACACATCTGTTTGCCGCGCCGGCCATGGTAGGCAGCATGGCGGTGAAGCCTGCATACCTTCCAAAGACCTCCAGCACCATGATACGCTCATGTGACCCGGCCGAGGTACGCAGTGAGTTGGTCATCTGTATGGTACGTGTGACACAGGTGCTGAACCCAATACAGTAGTCGGTTCCCGGCACGTCGTTGTCCATCGTCTTGGGTATGGCAACCACCTTCACCCCCTGCTTGTAGAGGTGGACACCGTAGCTGAGGGTATCATCGCCTCCGATAGGTATCAGATAGTCTATGCCGAGCCACTCGAGGTTCTTGAGTACCTCCGGCGTGAGGTCATTGACCTCCTCCTTGTAGGTCTCCTTCAGGTGCTCCGGCACCTCATTCCGCGGTACGTGGCTGGGCCTCGTCCGCGATGTATGCAGGTATGTGCCGCCGGTACGGCCTGCACGGTTTACCATATCATCTGTAAGTACCATATAAGCCATGCTGTTGTCAGCCTTGGGATCCCTGATCATCTCAATCAGTCCGCCCCAGCCCCTGCGCAGGCCAATCACCTTATATCCCTCCCTGTTGGCCCTGATGGTGACAGCCCTGATTGCCGGGTTAAGGCCCGGAACATCACCACCACCCGTCAGGATCCCAATCACTCCTTTGTTCTTTTTCTGAATTGCCATATTTATTATTGAATTTAATAACCGCTTGTTTACAAGAAGTAAAAGTAGAGTATTTCAAAATCATATCAAAAGGGTACACCCCCTCCTGTAACTTTTTTTTCCAAAAGGAGAGAGGGACGGTAAAGCAGCTTCTGGCAGCACCAGCGGCGGTAAAGTAAAGCAGCATTCTGCCGCGCCGGCGGCGACAGTAAGGTAAATCAGCCTCCTGCAGAGCCGGCGGCGGCGGTTATGTCAGGAATCAGCAGGGGCGCGCTAGCTTCCTCCAATCTGCATCTCTTTCACCCTGAGGGTGGGAGCTGCAAAGCCGCGATTCATGTCTATATCATTACCCATCATGTCGATACCGTTGAGGATAGCATCACCGCTCCCCCCAATGGTCAGTCCCTCAACCGGGTAGGCTATCTCACCTCTCTCGATCCAGAAGCCTGATGCTCCTCCTGAGAAGTTGCCGCTCACCGCATCCAGCCCATAGCCTGTCACTCCCGTCACCAACAGTCCGCGCGGTGTGGCAGCTATTATCTCACTCCTGCTGTGGCTTCCTGTGGCCAGTGAGAGGTGGTGTGTACCTATCCCTGGCAGTGAGGTGTACCCTCCCCTCGAGGCGTTGCCGGTACTGACCGTTCCTGCCCGTTTTGCAGCGATGGTGTTATAGAGGAAGCCATTCACCACCCCCTTGTCAACCAGCACCCTACGCTGTGTCGGAACACCTTCACCATCAAACGGTGCTGAGCTGGTTGAGCGTGCCAGGGTGCCGTCATCGGTTATTGTGAGCAGTGGTGAGGCAAACTGTTTGCCCATCGAGTGTGCCAGGAAGCTGGCACCCTGCAGTACACGTTCACCGTTGAGTGCCGATATCACGCCACGCAGCAGCGAGCCGGCAACGTCAGGGTCGAAGATCACTGCTGCCCGCTGTGTCTTCACCAGGCGTGGGTCGAGCATCTCATACGCCTTTCTGACAGCTATGGCAGCTATCTGCTCGGCTGCCGGCAGGTCACTGAAGAAGCGCCGTCCGGCAAACTCACCTCCGCTCTTCCGCTGGTTGCCCTTCTCAGCCACCACGCTGACGCCCAGCGAGCATCCTGATGTCTTGTAGCTCCTGCCTGTGCCGGTTGAGCTGGCAATGAATATCTCATTTATCCCCTCACGGAATGAGGCGCCCGAGCTCTTGGAGGCTCGTCCGTCACCCATCGCGATCTTCTCCAGCTGCAGTGCCAGTGCAATCTTGGTATCCAGGTCCAGGCTCTCTATCTCAGGGTCGAACAGCTCATCAACGGCTGTCACGCCATCCAGTGTGGGAAGGACATTGTTCTCATCAGGGGTGGTGAGCCTGGCAAACTTGACAGCCATGGCCAGCGTCTCTTCCATCGCCTTCATCTCGAGGCTGTTACTATAACTGAACCCGAGTGAGCCTCCCACTATCACCCTTATTCCGGCCCCGGCACTGTCAGCCTCCTGTATGGTCTCCACCTCTCCGTTACGTACATTAACCGACAGGTTACGGCTGGCAGATATATATATTTCAGCGGCATCAGCCCCCGCTTTGAGGGCTCTTGACACCAGTTTCTCTGCTATTGACAAATAACTCATATCACTAATTGTTTAAAGTTCATATCAGGCCTTGCTGCCCCCTACGTTTATGCCACGTATCCTTACTGTCGGCTGTCCGGCCGTCACCTCGGCATCCTGCCCTTTTCCGCAGATACCGGGTCCGAATGCCAGGTCATTGCCCACAGCATCAATATTTGAGATCACATCCATGCATGACCCTATCAGTGTCGCTCCCCTCACCGGGGTGGTCTTCCTGCCATTCTCAATTAGATAGGCTTCACGACAGGTGAAGTTGAACATCCCGGTAATTGAGTTGACGCTACCGCCTGAGAGGCTCTGCACATAGATCCCCTTTTTGGTTGAGGCGAGAATATCTGCCGGGTCATCACTGCCCTGATCAATAAAGGTGTTGGTCATCCTCGGTATCGGTATGTACCTGAAGCTCTCGCGACGCCCATTGCCGGTACGATTCATCCCCAGCTGCCTGGCGCTGAGGATATCGGTCATATACCCCTTTAGCACGCCCTTCTCTATCAGCACGTTGCGCTGTGCGGGCGTACCCTCGTCGTCATGATTGATGGTGCCTCTGAAGTTGGGAAGGGTACCATCATCGATCATGGTGAAGCACTCGCTGGCCACCTTCTGTCCCAGCTTGCCGGTAAATGCACCTATCCCTTTGGCTATGCTGTCAGCCTCCAGGGGGTGTCCTACCGCCTCATGCACCAGTACGCCTCCCCACCCGTTCTGTATCACCACATCCATAATGCCGGCGGGCGCCTCACGTGCCTCCAGCATATCGATCGCCTCACGTGCAGCGTTGGCTGCCACCTCTTCGGGGGTGGTCTGTGAGAACATCTCAAAGCCGCTGTGGGCGCTGATACGTTCACGTGACAGGTGCCTGGCATTACCGTCTGATGACATAGCCTGCACAATGAAGAAGAGCAGCGGCAGCTCATCACGCAGGTAGAGCCCCTCACTGTTGGCAATGACCCTGCCCCTCACCTCATCATAGTAGTCGACAAGGGCCATCTTGATACGCGGGTCATAGGAGAGTGTTGCATGGTCAGCCCTCCTGATCATCTCGATACGCTGCTCATCAGCTATCTCTTCCAGCGGCATCTCTACCGTCACAAACGACTGGTAGTCAGTGTCTGTCAGGCTGGCGGTGCCTCCTGCTGTCCCTCCGGTGGCTATATAGGCAGCCACCTCGGCAGCCCTCATCAGCCCCTTCTCATCCACCACATCGGTATAGGCATACCCTGTCTTGTTACCACTGATCACTCTTACGCCTGCCCCCTGGCTTATGCCATAGAGTCCGCTTCTGAATTTCGACTCCTCCATAATTATCTGCTTTGAGATGCGGTTCTCGATATATACCTCAGAGAAGTCGCCGCCTTTCTCAAGCGCCCTTTTCAGTATCCGTGACAGCATCTCCCTGTCAGTGTCAAGCGGTGAGGCGGTGCGGGTCACACCGCCGCCACATGAGGTGATCTGAGAGAGGAGCGCCGGTGTTACTGCAACAGCCAGCCCACCCTTCATGGTCAGCCCCAGGAATCGCCTGCGGGGGATGTCACGAACGGAAAATTGTTGAAACCTCATAATTGATCCTCCAGCTAAAATGATTGGTTAAGTTAGTTAACTATCTGATATTAAAATTCTTCTTGGGAAGTATGCCAGCCCGGGTGGTTATCACCTCGGCGGTGCCACTGAGCGGCTCACTGCCATAGAGCCGTACGGTGAAGTGTGCCACGGCGGTGGCCCCGCCACGTGTATATCCCACGCTCTGTGAGGTGTGGCGTGCCCTCTCACCCCACCCTTCAAACATCATCATCCCCCTGCGCCCCGTAGCTGCCGGTACCGGGTCAATCACCCGGTATTGCCGTTCGCCGTCCTCTCCATCGCCAATCGTCACCCTCACCTCGTCAGGCCTGACAATCTTCACCAGGTGTGCCTGGCTGAGGGCGGTGGGCAGCTTACCACTATTCCTGAACCGTATGGTGAGGCGGTAGTCAGCCGAGTCGCCGCTGCGGTACCGCTTTATCTGCTTCACGGTGAACTCCTCCCACTCAAGGCGTGGCAGATGGCTGATCAGCTCAACATTGAAGAGTGCCTGTTTGGATGCCCACTCTTCAAGATGGGCTGCCGGCGGGTTCTGCGAGAAGAACTTGGGATTAAACCCACCCACCTCAACGCTGTCGAGGTGAGGATGCTTTACCGGCTTCCACTCATGAAAGCCCTCCCCGTTATTCTCCTCATCATCCCACCTGAGCATCTCCGGCTGGTCAATCACCCCGTCTCCATCATAATCTTTGACCCTGCCACCGTTCCACAGCTCATCACCATACCAGATGGCTCCGTAGTACCAGTACCCGAAGTCGGGGCCATGGCCAAAAAGAGGACTGCCGCCGCCATAGTCTGAATAGACATCACCGGCACGCTGATAGCCTGTGACCGATCTGCCCAGCTCATCAAAGTAGCGGTACCACTCCAGATCCTCCGGGTACATCCTCTCCTCTGAGGGTGAGGTTGAGGGAGGCCTGAGGTGCATCGGCACCGTGGTGTCCATTGAGTTGACAATATAGATATTGGGGTGGGTAAGCAGGAAGGTGAAGACAGCCCTTGTCTCCGGCTCACTGAGCGGATAGGCGCCTGCGCCCCTCTGTGTGAAGCCCCGGCCGGTATACTCCTGCTCAGGCCTCCAGTTCTCAGGGTAGTTACGGTGCAGGTCGAGCCCTCCAATACCATCCTCATTTATACGTCCGTCACCATCATTATCATACCCCTCAGTGGCGGTAGACCAGGTACCCTCACCGGGAGGAACCCTCTTCATCAGCCTCCCTGACGGGTCATCAGGGTCAGCTATCATGGTTCCCTTCTGACGGTCAGGCCAGCGCATGGTAAGGATAAAGCCATCACCGTCAAGATCTTCAGGCGGGTCCTCATCCAGCAGGCCGTCACCGTCATTGTCATCCGGGCGTACCGAGCTGCGGTTGCTCTGGGCAGTATGCAGGTAGAGCTCATGACCGTCAGGGTTATTGACCGGACGCAGGTAGACGGTAAAATGGTCTAGCAGCCCGGTGATCGACTCATCATTGCCATACCCCTCTATCAGGTGCCTGGCCAGCCACATGACCGACTCGGCACTGGTGATCTCACCACTATGACGGTTGCCCTCAAAGAAGGCTGCCGGCTTGTCAGTGTCACTGCCGTTACTGCTGCTGGTAAGGGTCATCTGCATAATGGGTCGCCCCTCATAGCTGCGCGCCACCTCATAGAGAGTGACAATCTCAGGGTACTCCGCGGCCCACCGCTCCATCCAGTGACAGATGACCGCGTAGGTGTGGTAACGGTCAAAGGTGAGGGTCTCACCGGGTGTGTACTCAACACCATCATACTCTACACGCGGGAAAAAACTGATACCATGGCGCTGCCCGCCAACAGTGTAAAATGAAGAGCCGGGTCTTTTAGCCTCCTGAGCATCAAGGAGAAAAGTAAGCCCGGAGATGAAGAAAAGCAGTAATGCTCCGGTGAGTTTTTTCATTTCTGGATAGGACGTTAGGTAAAAACGCAATCAAGATAAGAATTTTGACCTGAAAGTTCAGCCTCTTTTTGAAATCACTTCCAGCTTCTCAATATCGGTGATCTCCACGGTACGCCCATTGGCCCTTATGGTACCATCACGCCTGAATTCAGAGAATGTGCGAATGACATTGGCTGAACTCATCCCTATCAGATCGGCAATCTCTTTTCGTGATACCGGAAGCTCAAATATCCTTGAGTTGTATATCTCCCTGGAAAAATAGAGCAGCACGAAGGCGACACGGCCTGCCAGGTTACGCTTTCTTATCTCCAGCCCCAGGGAAATTATATTTTCTGAGGTGCGTGAGAGGATAGAGATGAGGTTGAGCGCAAAACGGCCGTTACGAAGGATAAGCTCTTTGATGATACCGATACGGATGCTGCATACCACAGAGTCTTCCAGCGCCGCCAGCGAGTATCTGTACCGCTCTTCATGAAAGATGTTGGTATTGCTCACAAACTCATGAGGCCGCGTTATGGTAATGATCTGCTCATCACCGTTGCCGTCACTCCTGTAGAGCTTCACCAGCCCGGTCCTCAGATATTTGAAATCCTCAATGGCATCACCCTCATTGTGAATGGTGTCACCCTTGTTGTATGACCGCTGACTGTTAGACCTGCAGACAAAATCGATATCCTCATCTGCGAGAGAGGAAAAAACAAGATCCCTCAGATCACATGTAATACAACCGCACTCCTTCTCCCGATTATTTGCCACTACTGCCATGAATTTTACAAATTTAGAACAATCCGTAGATAAATCTGTTCAGCTTTCATATTTTTGACCAAACGCAACCAAACAGGCATAATATAATGATTTACCGAACAGATTACCATATGCACACGATCTACAGCGACGGCAGGTTTGAGCCCCATGAGTATATTGAGGCTGCCCTGAAGCTGGGTATCAGTGAGATTGGTTTTTCAGATCACCTCCACCCCGGAGGAGGAGACCTCACCTGGTCTATGGATCACAAAAAGCTTCCGGGTTATGTGAAACATATCCTGAGGCTGAAGGAGGAGAACAGCAACATAGTCGTAAGGCTGGGGCTGGAGATGGACTATATTCCCGGGATGGGCAGACTGACAGAGAAGATAATAAACGCATACCCGTTTGATTTCATCATCGGATCGGTACACTACATGGGTGGTGAGACGGTTGACCACGGACCGGAGTTTTACCAGACCAGGGATGTCGGCCAGATCTATGAGGAGTATTTCAGGCTTATTGCCGAGGCAGCCTCCACAGGGTACTTTGACATAATGGGTCATCCTGACCTGGTAAGGATACATGGCTACAGGCCTGAGGGTGACATCACCTGGCTCTATGAGGAGATGGCATCAGCATTAAAGAGACATGACGTTGCCATTGAGCTCAACACCAACGGACGCAACAAGCCTCTCAGGGAGTTTTACCCTGACAGCAGCTACCTGGGAATATTTGCAGCGCATGGCGTACCGGTATGTGTCAACTCTGATGCGCACTACCCTGAGAGGGTGGGCCAGTTTCAGGATGAGGGGTATGAGCTGCTCAGAAAAGCGGGGTACCGGGAGATGGCACTGTTTGAAGGACGCAGGAGAGAGCTGAGGTCATTCTGACAGCTGGGGGAAGAGGGGCGGCCGTGGCCGGCGCGTAGTCATAAGCATCCCGGGCAGGCAGTCACGCCATACCCGTCAGGTGCTCAACAAGTATCTTTGTTCCTATGAGTGCCAGAATAATACCGCCCGCAATCTCAACCCTCTGTCCCAGTCGTCTGCCGGCAGACCTCCCTATCCTGATGGCGAGCATGGAGGCAATGAAGGTGACGGCTGCTATCACTGCACCGGCAACCCATATCTGTTCATGCAGCAGTGCCAGGCTGATACCGACGGCGAGAGCATCGATACTGGTACCTATGGCCAGGGCAAGCACCACCGGCCAGCTGTTGAAATCGGATCTCTGACGACACCCGTCACCCCTTATTCCCCCTATGATCATCCTGATACCGAGTATCATCAATAGCAGAAAAGCTATCCAGTGGTCATACCTCTCAATATGGTATGAGATGGTTGACCCGAGAAAAAAGCCTGTCAGGGTGAACCCTCCCTGGAAGAGGGCAAAGACCGTTGCTATACGTGCCGCCCCCCTGAATTTTATCTCTGACCCGTTCACCCCGCAGGAGAGAGAAACCGCAAAACTGTCAAATGACAATCCAAGGGCAATTGCTATGATAGTTATCAGCTCCATCGCTCTTTGATGGCCGCAAAAATAATAATTATTGCTATTTTGCGCCCCTGTTTTTCAATATGAGAGTAGTCGTTCAAAGGGTCAGAAGAGCCTCAGTAACCATTGGGGGTGAGCTTCACTCAGCCATCGGGGCGGGCCTGCTGGTGCTGGTGGGTATTGAAGAGGCCGACACCTCCGCCGATGCTGCCTGGCTGGCAGCCAAGGTGGTAAACCTGCGCCTGTTTGACGACAGCCACGGGGTGATGAACCTCTCTCTCACGGAGACAGAGGGTGAGATCATGATAGTGAGCCAGTTCACCCTTCATGCTTCAACCCGCAAGGGTAACAGACCATCCTATATCAGGGCGGCTGGACCAGATAAGGCAATACCTCTCTATGAAGAGTTCATCTCACGTACCGGTGAGCTGCTGGGCCGTCAGCCGGCCACCGGGCTCTTCGGCGCAATGATGGAGGTTGAACTGATAAATGACGGTCCGGTAACCATCATCATAGACAGCAGAAACCGCGAATGAGTGATAGGGAACTAAAACGTTCAGTGCTGACGGTCACCGCCTTCGCATCATTCCTGACCCCATTCATGGGCTCATCGGTAAACCTGGCACTGCCATCCATAGGTGAGGAGATGGGCCTCAACGCCGTCACACTCAACTGGGTGATAAGCAGCTATATGCTTGCCACATCCATACTGCTGCTACCCGCCGGAAGGGCCGGTGACATACTGGGTCGCCGGAAGGTCTTCACCATAGGGATGGTGATATTTACCGTAACAATGATCCTGCTCACATTCACCCCGGGCATCAGGTGGCTCATCGGGGCACGCATACTGCAGGGTGTGGGCGGCGCAATGATCTTTGGCACCAACATGGCTATCCTCACCTCAGTATTTCCTCCGGGAGAGCGGGGCAGGGCGATGGGCATAAACGTAACGGCCGTATATGCCGGACTGGCCTCCGGTCCTTTTCTGGGCGGACTGCTGACACGTTACCTGGGATGGCGCAGTATCTTTGCCGTACTGGTACCCGTAGGGATCGCCAGCCTGATACTGATACATAGACGTATGAAGCGTGAGTGGGCCGAGGCGCGCGGTGAGAGCTTCGACTGGCAGGGAGCTGTTATCTACGGCTTTGCCATGGCAGCACTGATGTATGGCTTCTCAAAGCTGCCCTCAACGCAGGGGTGGCTCATAACAGGCACCGGCGTACTGCTCATGCCGCTCTTTATCCTCAGGGAGAAGAGAGCCCTGCACCCCCTGTTCGAGCTATCCCTTATCTCCAGGAACAGGATATTTGCCTTCTCATCCCTGGCAGCACTGATACACTATGCAGGCACCAGCGCCACCAGCTTCTTCCTGAGCCTGTTCCTGCAGTATATCAAGGGGCTCTCTGCCCGTGATGCCGGGTTTGTGCTGATGGCCATGCCACTGGCTATGACCATCCTCTCACCGGCAGCAGGCAAACTGTCAGACCGGCGTAACCCGGGGGTGCTAGCCTCAACAGGGATGGGTATCACCGCTGCCGGACTGATCATGTTGTGCTTCCTGTCACAAGAGACGAGTATTGCCTACCTGACAGTGATACTGCTGATCATGGGTGCGGGGTTTGCCCTCTTCTCATCACCCAACACCAACGCAGTGATGAGCTCGGTGGAGAAGAGACAGCTGGGTAACGCCTCAGGACTGCTGGGAACCATGCGTAATGTGGGGCAGACCTTCTCCATGGCCATAGCACTGATGCTGCTGGCACTCTATATGGGGCAGGAGAAGATAGCACCCTCCAACTACCTGCAGCTCATGAACTCAATGAAGACCGGGTTCATGGTTTTCTCGCTGCTCTGTGTCGCCGGGGTCTTCGCCTCCCTGGCCAGAAACAACGGCCTGCGCAAATAATCTGTTTTTTATTTGCTTTTCAGTAAAAACAGTTAAATTGACCCCCGTTTGGCAAGGGCCGGTGAGGCCATTGTCTCACCATATTCAATACCTGTTATGAGCAAACTGTACGAGAAACTACAAAACCACGATTACTCTCCGGGAGAGATGGATGAATGTATTGCCGAGGCACGTAAGGCACCGGTGACCGATGAGCGGAACAGCCGGCTGAGAGAGATATTCTCCTCAATAGATCTCACCAGCCTGAACACCTCAGACAGTGCTGCATCAATACGCAATTTTGCCGAGAGGACCTCAAACTTCAGGTATAGCTTCAACGATATCAGCAATGTGGCAGCACTCTGTGTCTACCCCAACTTCACCGGGGTGGCGCGCGAAGGGCTGGGCAACAGCGGGGTGAGACTGGCAGTGGTGGCAGCAGCATTTCCAACGGCACAGACATTTCCGGAGATAAGGGAGAGGGAGACCGCAATGGCAGTAGAGAGAGGAGCCGATGAGATCGATGTGGTGATACCGGTGGGCACACTCCTGGAAGGGTCATATGATGCCGTGATAGATGAGCTGAAGATGATAAGGACAGCCGCCGGCGAAGCTACACTGAAGGTGATCCTTGAAACAGGACTGCTCAAAGATGAGAGAACCATATACCGCGCATCAATAATAGCAATGGAGGCAGGGGCAGACTTTATAAAGACCTCCACAGGGAAGAGTGCGGTATCAGCCACACCGGAGGCGGTATGGGTGATGTGCAGAGCCATACGTGACTACTACAATGAGACAGGTATCAGGATAGGCCTGAAGGCGGCAGGAGGAATAGTTACTCCTGATGATGCACTGCTTTACTACCATATAGTGAGAAACATGCTTGGAGCAAAATGGCTGACACCCGGCCTGTTCAGGATAGGCGCCTCACGACTGGCCAACAATATCCTCTCAGAGCTATACCCCGGCAGACCAGCCTACTTTTAGCCAATGGTGATGGACAGCGCTGCAGGCGATATCACAGGCACGGCAGAGACACCACGGGGTGAGCTGCCAGACCCCTCCTACAGCCTGGGGCGGATAGTACCGCTGACCGCCGGCAACAAAGAGGCCACAGTGATGGAGAGAGCCGGCATTAAGAGCCCGGCAGCACAGACAGCCACCCTACAGCGGGTTGAGGGCGAGCCGCTCTCACACGAGAGAGTAACCAGTGACATGGGCTTTGTCATACTATCGCTCTCACTGCTGATAGTGGCCCTCCTCTCCCTCTTCGGACGTAAAAGCGTGTTACGCGGTCTCCTCACAATAAGCTTTCGCAGACATGAGACACACACCCCGGCGGGGGCATCAGAGGTCTTTGCATGGCCGCAGATAGCGAGGAACCTGTTCACCATCATCAATATAAGCCTCTTTGCAACCATCCTGGTCATCTCACGCGGAATAACCATCCCCTTCGGTCATAATAGTCCGGTAGCGACGACTGCCATTTTTGCCGGCTCACTGCTCGCAGCACTGGTGGTCAGGCACCTGGTATCAATAGTACTGGCTGAGATAACCAACAGGGAGGCCCTCTTCAGGGAGTATATGATGGTGATCTACAATATCTGGTTTGCAATTGCCGCTTTTCTTTTTGTGATCAATGCAATTGTACTGTTTGCACCACTGAACAATAGCGGGCCGCTGCTTGACACAGGATTGATTATTGGCTCTATACTCCTGTTGATCAGAGCACTAAGGCTGCTATGGATATTTCGGGATGCGCGTATTTCTTTATTTTATTACATTTTGTACCTTTGTGCCCTTGAAGTCTTACCCATTTTGGTTGTTCTGAAAATAACCGGACTCGTATGAGCAGGGGTAAGAGCGTGGTGGTTGAACTAAAATTTCAAGGCTTTGAAAATCAGGAAGGTACTAGTGTCGCAGCCGGAGCCAAGCAACCCGAAATCTCCATATTTCGAGATCGCAAAAAAATATAACCTGAAGATCGACTTTAAGCAGTTTATTCAGGTAGAAGGGGTATCAGCAAAGGATTTCAGGCAACAGAGGATTAACCTCAATGATTTTACTGCAGTAATTTTCACCTCAAAAACAGCTATCGACCATTTCTTTCGTATAAGCGAAGAGCTGCGGTATACCGTTCCCGATACGATGAAATATTTCTGTATCACCGAGAATGTCGCCTTCTACCTCCAGAAATATATTGTCTACCGTAAACGGAAGATATTCAACGGGAAAGCCAGCTTTGAAAACCTGGTGGAGGTGATAGTCAAGCATAAGGATGAAAATGTGTTTGTCCCCCTGTCAGACCAGCACAACTCCGATATACCGGGACTGCTCACCACCAATAAGATCAAACACACCATCGGTGCAATGTACCGTACCGTAAGCAGGGACTTCGACTCCGAGGAGCTTGACTATGACATGATCATCTTCTTCAGCCCACTGGGTATCAAGTCGCTGAAAGAGAACTTTCCCGACTTTGTGCAGGGTGATGTGAAGATAGCAGCCTTTGGCCCTACCACCGCCGAGGCTGTCGTGAACGAGGGGCTGAGGCTTGACCTGCAGGCACCCAACCCTATGGCGCCATCAATGACCATGGCGCTTGAAAACTACCTGAAAGAGCAAAACAGAACCTGCAAGTAGCATACTGCTTCCGGCATCCTGTGAACGAGACAACCCTCCTGCTCTGAAAGGCACCCCTACCCTCATGAAAAAGCAGGCGGCTACATTCAGAAAAAGTGAAAGACTCTGCAGTGAGAAGGCTGTCAGTGAGCTGTTTGCCAGAGGACGAAGCCTCAATGTGCCGTCACTCAGGGCGGTATATATCTTCAGACCACAGGAGGAGGGTATCATGCCGGTAAAAGTGCTCATCACCGTCCCGAAACGCCACTTCAGGAAGGCGGTGGAACGTAACCTGATCAGACGCAGAATAAGAGAGGCATGGCGGAAAAACAAAGAGCCACTGATAACCGTTATGAGGGAGAGCGGACGATACGCCGAGATAGCCCTTGTATGGACCGGCAGCACCATCAGAGAGTGGGAGCATGTTGAAAACAGCGTTAAAGAGGTGATACGGAGAGTGGCAGCCATGAAATATTAACTTTGCGAAAACTGCTGTATGAAGAAGTTATATAAAAAGCGAATACTGATAGTACTGTTTACACTGTCAGCCCTGGTCTCGGTAGCCTTTATAATGGCTGGAAGAGAGGAGAGGGACTTCAGTCTGACCAGGAACCTGGATATCTATATCTCACTCTTCAGGGAGCTTAATGCATTCTATGTAGATGAGATAGACCCCGAAAAGCTGGTTAATAAGAGTATCAACAGCATGCTGGCTACCCTTGATCCCTATACCGTCTTTTACCCTGAAGAGGAGGCTGGTGACCTTGACTTTATGACCACCGGCAAGTATGGCGGCTTTGGATCACAGATAAGAAAATCGGGTGACTACATCATGGTCACCAACGTCTATAAGGGCTTCCCGGCAGACAAGAGCGGAGTCAGGCCGGGTGACCTGCTGATAACCATTGATGGCAAATCATTGAAAGGGGTCTCTTCGGAAAAGGCCTCTGAGATGCTGAAGGGTGACCCGGGGACAGAGGTGGAGGTGACCATCAGACGCAACGGTGAAGATATCACCAGGATGATCAGGAGAGAGAAGATATCTATCTCTGCCGTACCCTATTATGGTATGGTAGATGAGAAGACCGGCTATATCAGATTCACCAACTTCACACAGAACTGTATAAGTGAGGTGAAGGAGGCGCTGACAGACCTGAAAGAGAAGCAGGGAGCAGAAAAGCTTATCCTCGACCTGAGAAGCAACCCGGGAGGTGTTGTCAGTGAGGCGGTGGAGATAGTAAACCTGTTCGTCAAAGCGGGACAGGAGGTGGTGAGCACCAAAGGGAGGGCCAGCCAGTATGATGCACAGTTCCGTACTACACGCAGCCCCGTGGCGCCCGACATGCCGGTGGTGGTGCTTATCAACAGGAGCTCGGCATCAGCCTCCGAGATAGTGGCGGGAGCCCTGCAGGACCTTGACCGCGGCGTGATAGTGGGCGAGAGATCATACGGGAAGGGGCTGGTGCAGGTGGCCAGGCCCCTCAGCTACAAGGCCAAGGTAAAGCTGACCACAGCACGCTATTATATCCCCAGCGGACGGTGTATACAGGCACTTGACTTCTCACACCCCAATGAAGATGGCAGCGTAAATAATATACCCGACTCACTCATACAGACCTTCAGCACCAGGAGCGGCCGGCCGGTCAGAGATGGCGGCGGAATCATACCTGATGTAACAATTGAGTCAGAGATGCTAAACAGGTTTGCCAGTGAGCTCTATGTACAGAACATGATATTTGACTATGCCACCCGGTACTACTGGTCACACCCCCTGCCAGAGAGCCTGAACAGCGTGACCATCACCGATGGTGACCTGGAGGAGTTCACACAGTTCCTTAAAGAGAGGAAGTTTACCTATACCAATGACTCGGGAGGCATGCTTGAGCAGCTGATCACCGCATCCAGACAGGAGGGTCTCTATGACAAGAACAGGGAGGCTTTTGAGCAGCTCAGGCCGGGACTGCAGCACTCGCTTGAGGAGGAGATCGGTCTCTACCGTTCAGAGGTGATTGAGCTCATTGAAGCGGAGCTTTCCGGAAGGTACTTTTATGACTGGGGCATGATACGCTATACCATTGAGCGTGACAAACAGGTTGAGAAAGCTATCGAGATCGCCTCAGACCGTGAGCGTTATTATGCGCTGCTGAGACCTGCAACGACGGAATAGACTCTCCCGCTCACCAGCAGCAGGATGAACCCTGATCAATGATTACCTGCGACATTGCGGCACACAGCCGCTCCCGGTCGCGTATGACTCAGTGAGCCTCCAGCCAGTTGTCTCCCCTGCCGGTGTCGACCACCAGCGGTATGGTGAGCCTGGCAGCACCCTCCATCTCCTCCCTTACAATCCTTTCAAGAGTGTCAATATCGCCGCTGTCAACCTCAAAGATAAGCTCATCATGTACCTGCATGATCATCTTTGCGCCGGGCAGCCCGCCCCTGAGCCTCTCATCGATCCGCACCATGGCTATCTTGATAATATCGGCCGCACTGCCCTGTATCGGTGCATTGATGGCATTACGCTCGGCATTTCCACGTATCAGCTGGTTGCGTGAGTTGATATCTGCCAGCTGCCTCTTCCTGCCGAACATGGTTGTGACATAGCCATTTTCCCTTGCGCGACGTATAGAGTCATCCATATATGCCTTTACACCGGGGTAGGAGGCGAAGTAGCCCTCTATCAGCTCCCTCGCCTCACCACGTGGTATATTGAGTCTCTCAGAGAGGCCAAAGGCTGAGATACCGTATATGATGCCGAAGTTGGCCGTCTTGGCCCTTGTGCGCATCTCACGTGTGACCCCGCTGAGGGGCACCCCAAATATTTTGGAGGCGGTGGCAGAGTGGATATCCTGGCCCGAGAGGAAGTCGGCGGTCATGGCCTCATCACCGCTGAGGTGTGCCATAAGCCTCAGCTCAATCTGTGAGTAGTCGGCACTAAGGAAGAGCCTCCCCTCACCCGGGATGAACGCTCTGCGTATCTCACGCCCCTCGGCATCACGAACGGGAATGTTCTGCAGGTTAGGGTTGGTAGAGCTGAGCCTGCCGGTAGAGGTGACCGCCTGGTTGTAGGTGGTATGTATCCTGCCGGTGGCCGGGGCGACAAGCCTGGGCAGCGCCTCAACGTATGTGGACAACAGCTTCTTAAGGCCCCGGTACTCAAGCACCTTGCCAACGATAGGGTGCCGGCCGGTCAGGCGCTGCAGCACCTCCTCATCAGTACGGTACTGCCGGGTGCGGGTGAGCCTCGCCTTGTCATCAAGCCCCATCCTGACGAAGAGTATCTCACCCAGCTGTTTGGGTGACGAGATGTTGAACTGTAGTCCGGCCAGGGTGTGTATCTCCTCCTCAAGGGTGATAAGGCTCTCACGCAGCGTGACGGCATAGCTCTTAAGCGCCTCACCGTCAATCATCACCCCGGTGCGCTCCATGGCTGCCAGCACGGTTATCAGCGGCATCTCCATCTCCTCGGCCAGCCTCGTCAGCCCCTGCCTCTCCAGCATGGGCCTGAAGGTGGTCATCAGCTGCCAGGTGATATCAGCATCCTCGGCAGCATACTCACCTACCCTCTCCTTGCCCGCCTCCCTGACAGACCGCTGCCTGGGACCGCGTTCACCTATCAGCTCCTCTATCGGCAGGGGCTCATAGCCGAGGTAGAGTGATGAGAGCAGGTTCATATTGTGACGCATGTCAGGCTCCAGCAGATAGTGCGCCAGCATGGTGTCAAAGAGCGCTCCCCTCACCTCTATGCCATAGCCGGCCAGCACCTGTATGTCAAACTTGAGGTTCTGGCCTGTCTTGGTACTCTTCTCACTCTCAAAGGGCTCCCTCAGTGGCGCGAGAAGAGCCAATGCCTCCTCCCGTTCGGGAGGCAGCCAGAGCACCGTGCCGGTACCCTTCTCCCACGAGAAGGCTATAGCCACCAGCCCGGTGGTGAGAGGGTCAAGTGAGGTGGTCTCGGTGTCAAAACAGAACTGGTCGAGCTGCAGGAGCTTCCCTGCCAGAGCCTCAGCCTCTTCAAGAGTCTCTATCAGTGTGTAGTGGTGACTGGTGGTGTTGATGCTCGCGGTACCCCCTCCCCCCGCCATGGCGGCAGCCGGGGTGCCACTGTCAAAGAGTGTTCCCTGCACTGCGGCAGCTCCTCCTCCGGCTGTCGTCTGCCCGCTACCGGGTTCAGTCTCGGGCTTGTGTCCGGGTTCATGTCCGGGTTCAGTCTCGGGCTTGTGTCCGGGATCATGTCCGGGTTCAGTCTCGGGCTCGTGTCCGGGATCATGTCCGGGATCAGCCACAGACACACCCACGCTATCGCTGTCAGCTGCCTGTGGTGCCGGCAGCCGTGAGGCGAGGGTACGAAACTCCAGCTCACCGTAGAGCTGCCGTAACGCCTCAATATCAGCCTCCTGGCGGTGCAGGGCTGTGTGGTCAAACGGTACCGGCACATCCTGGTCGATGGTGGCAAGCAGCTTTGAGAGGGCTATCTGCTCCCGATGCTGCTCAATGATCTGTTTCTGGCGGTCCGGCAGTGAGGCGCTCTTCTCAAACAGGTTTTCGATTGTGCCATGGCCGGAGATAAGCCTGGTGGCTGTCTTGGGACCTATCCCCGGCGCACCGGGAATATTGTCGGAGGTATCGCCGGTGAGGCCCAGGAAATCAGTTATATATACCGGTGGCACCCCAAACTCACTCTCTATCTCGGCAGGACCCCACACCTCTGCCTCACGACCCGAACGACCCGGCCTGTACATAAAAACCGTGTCGGTGACAAGCTGTGCATAGTCCTTGTCAGGCGTCATCATATAGGTGACAAAGCCCTCCCCGGCAGCCTTACGGGCCAGGGTACCAATAACATCATCAGCCTCATACCCGGGCACCTCGATGACCGGGATACGGTAGGCGTCCAGCAGACGCTTGATATATGGTACTGAGAGTTTTATATCCTCCGGGGTGGCGTCGCGGTTAGCCTTGTACTCAGGATAGATCTCATGCCTGAAGGTTGGTCCGGGAGGATCAAAGACAACAGCTATATGTGACGGATTCTGCTTAGTGAGGATCTCATCAAGGGTCAGCTGAAAGCCAAAAATGGCTGAGGTGTTCATTCCCCTGCTGGTGACACGGGGGTTTCTGATAAATGCATAATATGACCTGAAGATCAAAGCATAGGCATCAAGCAGAAAAACTCTTTTGTCGTTATCAGATTCATTCATTGGTTGTCAGATGCATACCACTCGGCATAGGCGGTGGCTGTTTCATAAAGCCTGAGACTGTGCAGCCAGACGCCCGGAGGGGCCTTTGCTGAGAGGGTCACGGCAATGTCAGCAACCAGGTTCTCACAGGTAGGCTGAACAGGAAATACAATAATGTTGGCAAAACTTTGACGATAGCGGTCAAGAACCTCTGCCGGCGCCTGGCCGGAGACCAGCAGTGAATGATCAAGCTTATCTACAACAGCCTCGTTCACAATACGCTTCAGATCACCAAAGTCAATGACCATACCATTAACGGGGCTCTCCGGGTCATTATCGGGCCGCCCCGCAAACGTGACAAAAAGTATATATGAGTGGCCATGCACATTACGGCACGCTCCGTCATAATTCCAGAGGGCGTGAGCCATCTCAAAACGAAACTCTTTTGTTACCCTGATAATACTCATCCGAGTAAATGTTTGATTGAGACAAAAATAAACTTTTAACAGTGAATATTGTTGATCGTTACAATTTCATGGCAATATTTGCGTAAAAAGGGCGTGCAATTTAATTAAAGTGTATCTTTGCGCCCAATATACTCATATCCAATGAATAATAACGTAACATTGACTATCCCGTTCCTCATCGGGGAGAGCTTCAGGAAGAATGGATCAAACGGGGCAATGGGTTTTGTAGGTGAGGATGTTATTACCTACAACCGGCTTGAGGCACGTGTTAAATCAGTTATACGGTTTCTGGAAGATCTCGGTATCAGACAGGGTGACAGGGTGGCTATTCTCAGCAGCAGCATGCCCAACTGGGGCGCCACATACCTGGCAGTCACCTCCATGGGCGCCGTAGCAGTGCCCATACTGCCTGACTTCACACAGGCAGAGATAGCCAATGTGCTGGTCCATTCCGGCAGCCGGGCACTCTTTGTCTCCGATAACCTGATGCATAAGCTGCCGAAAGAGACAGAGGGAACGGTTGAGACAGTGATAGCCATTGAGAGCTTCACCACTATCACCGGAGGAGACGGGGTGATCTATATTCCCGGCTCACTGCCGTCAACCCGCTACCAGGTGACTGAAGAGGAGCTGGCAGCAATCATATACACCTCGGGCACCACCGGCAAATCCAAAGGAGTGATGCTCACCCACCGTAACCTCTGCTTCACGGCACAGCAGGTGATGAGTATACAGAGGGTTGTGGAGAGTGACATATTCCTCTCAATACTGCCTCTCTCACACACCTATGAGCAGACACTGGGCCTGATCCTACCACTATTCAACGGTGCCATGATCTGGTACCTGAGGAAGGCGCCAACACCATCAGTACTGCTCCCTGCCCTTGAGCAGGTGAAGCCCACCACCATGCTTACCGTACCACTTATCATGGAGAAGATCTACTTCGGCAAGGTGGCACCCACATTCAACAAGAACAGGCTGCTGGCACATATCTACGGCATACCGATCTTCCGGCGCCAGCTGAACCGTATTGCAGGGAAAAAGATCTATGCAGCATTTGGAGGCCGCCTTCGTTTCTTTGGTGTCGGCGGGGCCAAGCTCAACCCGACGGTAGAGCAGTTCCTGATAGATGCGGGTTTCCCCTACGCCATAGGGTACGGACTGACAGAGACCTCTCCACTGCTGGCAGGAACCAAAGTGGGGTCAGCCAGGCTCGGTACCACCGGTCCCGCCATGGAAGGCGTAACACTGATGATCCATGACCCTGATCCGCAAACCGGCGAGGGAGAGGTGTGGGCCAAAGGTGACAATGTGATGAAAGGCTACTACCGTGAACCGGAGATGACAGCCGAGGTGCTGACCGAAGAGGGGTGGTTCAAAACAGGTGACCTGGGAATAATATCCAAAGACAACTATCTTAGTATCAAGGGACGATTGAAAAATATGATAGTGGGGTCAAGCGGCGAGAACATCTATCCTGAAGAGATAGAATCGGTGATAAATGACTTCAGACATGTGATCGAATCGCTGGTGATACATCAGAAAGGAAAGCTAGTGGCGATGGTACACCTCAACCTTGAAGAGCTGCAGAGCAGGTATGCACAGATGAAAAAGGATGTTACTGAGCAGGCTGAACAGCTTATAAACGAGTATCTTGAGGAGCTGAGGCGCTATGTCAACTCAAAGGTCAACCGCTACAGCCAGCTGCAGCTGGTGGTCTACCAGGCCGAACCGTTCCAGAAGACAGCCACCCTGAAAATAAAGAGATTCCTCTACTACTGATCACAATGCCCGTGACCAATATCAGCTGCCGATACCGCTGCCGTCCGGTGAACCGGTTCTTCTCATCCAGCTATTCTGCAACAAAACAGTAGCCGATGTCTGACCGTACAAAAGCATTGCTTCTGATATTCACCATCCTGCTGCTGGACCAGGTCTCCAAGATCATCGTCAAAACCAATATGGTGATAGGCGATGAGATACCGGTACTGGGAAACTGGTTCCGCATACATTTCCTTGAGAATCCAGGTATGGCGTTCGGTATGGAGTGGGGCGGAAAAGGTGGCAAACTGGCACTTACCCTCTTCAGGATGGTGGCCATTGCCGGGATAGCATGGTACCTCAACAGCATCATAAAAAAAGATGCTCATACCGGACTGGTACTCTCAGTGAGCGCCATAGTGGCCGGGGCAGCCGGTAACCTGATAGACAGCGCCTTCTACGGTATGATCTTCAGTGAGAGCTGGCATACCACGGCAATACTCTTCCCCGAAGGAGGAGGCTACTCAGCATTCATGCATGGCAGAGTGGTAGATATGCTCTACTTCCCGGTAATAAACACCCATTGGCCGCTCTGGTCGCCAATAAAGCCGGGCGAGTCATTTATCTTTTTCAGACCGGTATTTAACCTGGCAGACGCCTCAATCACCTGCGGGGTGCTGGCCATTCTCCTCTTCCAAAAGAGAATGTTCGAAGGAAAAAAGGAATAAGAGCCTCAATTTTAATACAAAACAGAAGATACCGGGGAGCAGGAACAATTTGTTTAACATTTTGTCTTACTTTTGAATCTGGTAGCAGCATTCAGTGATGGCAGGCCTTTCAGACATAAAGAAGCCGGTAGCCGATGAAATGCGACATTTTGAATCCTATTTCAGACGCACCCTGCAGAGCGACATCCCATTTTTCCATCTCATACTGAGCAACGTAATACGCAGAAAAGGGAAACAGATGAGGCCGCTGCTGGTCTTCCTTACTGCAAACCTAAACGGCACAATCAATGAGACAACCTTTGTGGCAGCCACCTTCATTGAGCTGCTCCATACCGCCACCCTCGTGCATGATGATGTTGTAGATGACGCTGTTGAGCGGCGGGGACTACCCTCCATTAATGTGCTCTACAACTCAAAGATAGCTGTGCTGCTGGGCGACTATCTGCTGGCGCAGGGACTCCTTATCAGTGTTGAGAAACAGAAGTTCAACATGCTGGGTATCGTCTCCGATGCGGTGCGTGAGATAGTTAAGGGTGAGCTGCTGCAGCTGCACAAGACACGTAAGCTGGATATCAGTGAAGAGGACTACTTCTCTATCATCAGAATGAAGACGGCCGCCCTGCTGGCAGCATGTACCGCCTGCGGAGCCAGCTCGGTATCGGATGACCCGCAGCTGATTGAACAGATGAAGGAGCTGGGAGAAAATATAGGAATGGCGTTCCAGATAAAGGATGACCTGCTCGACTACAGCGGCTTCGGACTCACCGGTAAAAAAGAGGGTAACGATATCAAGGAGAAGAAGATAACCCTGCCCCTTATCCATGCACTGAAGAGCGCCAGGGCTGCCGAACGGAGACATATACTGAGAGTACTCAGAAAAAGAAAGAAGGGAGACCGTGAGATAAGGGAGGTGATCAGCTTTGTAAGGAAGTATGACGGACTTGAATATGCTGAATCGGTGATGAAGGAGTACTCGGCAAAAGCAATTGAGATACTTCAAACCTACCCCGACTCCGAGACCAAATCAGCACTGATGAAGTTTATCACCTACTCAACCCTTAGAAGAAAGTAGCGAGGGGAAGAGTCTGCTGGTTTTCCTGACTGGTTGGTTATCAGTCTTCAAGATTCTCTTTTCTGAGAGCTTCCGTCACCAGTGCAGCCCTCCTCTTGCCCAGCAGCTCCTCCAGCTCCTCCGCCGGGGCCTCCCTGATCCGCCTGACCGAGCCATATCTTCGCAGCAGCAGCTCCTTGCTCTTCACTCCTATTCCCGCTATCTCATCCAGCTGCGAGTGACTCATCGCCGTGCTCCTCTTGTCACGGTGGAAATTTATTCCAAACCGGTGCGCCTCATCCCTGATATGCTGTATGATTTTGAGTGTGATACTGTTTTTGTCAAGATAGAGTGGCACAGGGTCGCCAGGAATAAATATCTCCTCAAGCCTTTCAGCAATACCTATCACTGTTACCTTATCTCTGATACCCAGAGCAGTAAGGCTCTTAAGGGCAGACGATAGCTGCCCTTTGCCCCCATCAATGACTATCAGCTGGGGCAGCGGTTTCTGCTCCTCAATCACTCTGCGATAGCGACGGGTAACCACCTCCTCCATAGAGGCATAATCATCAGGGCCACTGACTGTCTTGATATTGAAATGACGATATTCACTGTTGCTGGGCCTGCCGTTGCGGAAGACGACACACGCTGCCACAGCTGAGGTGCCGTGGATATTTGAGTTGTCAAAACACTCTATGTGGAGAGGCAGCTGCGACATCTGCAGGTCCTGCTTCATCTTTTCGAGGTTCCTGATGGTACGGCTCTCCCTGGAGCGTTCAGCTGATCTCTTCTCCCGCTCCAGCCTGAAGAAGACCGCATTCCGGTTTGCCAGCTCCAGCAGCTTGTACCTGTCACCCCTGGCCGGCACCCTATACTTGACATTATCAAGCTCAATATCAGGCATGAAGGGAACAATAATCTCGGGCGAGTCGCTGGATACCCTCTGCCTTATCTCGGTCACCGCAGTTGAGAGCAATGACTCCTTATCCTCCTCCATCCTCTTCTTCAGCTCCACCGACCACGACTGTACCACCGCACCCTCGATCACCTTCAGGTAGCTCACATACATTGAGTCTTCAGCTGCCGAGCAGCCAAACACATCCACATTCTTTACGGAGGTGTTTACCACAGTCGATTTGCTGCGGTACTTTGAGAGCAGCTCCAGCTTCTCCTTGACCCGCTGTGCCTCTTCATACTTCAGCTCAGCAGCGTAGGCCTTCATCTGCGACTCAAGGTGTGCGGTGATGGTGTTGAGGTCACCCTTAATAATCTCTTTTATCCTCTCTATCTGACTGTTATACTCCTCTTCACTGATCAGGCCTATACATGGTGCACGACAGTTGCCCAGATGATACTCAAGGCACACCCTGAAGCGTCCCTCGGCTATCGCTTTGGGATTGAGAGGCAGCGAACAGGTGCGGATCTGAAAGAGGTGCCTGATAAGCTCCAGCAGCGTCTTTACTGCCGGCACTGAGGCGTACGGACCATAATAGGATGAGCCGTCTGCAATCAGTTTACGGGTCATAAAGACCCGCGGAAAATGCTCGTTCCTGACACATATCCAGGGATAGGTCTTGTCATCCTTGAGCATGATGTTATACCTCGGCTGGTGCTTCTTGATAAGGCTGTTCTCAAGCAACAGCGCCTCAGACTCATTGTCCACAACCGTATGACGCAGCTCAGTGGCCCGGGAGAGCATCACCCTGGTTTTACCCGACTGCCCCCTGGAAAAGTATGAGACCACCCTTTTGCGCAGACTGCGCGCCTTACCTACATAGAGAATAACGCCTTCAGCATCAACAAACTGATAGACACCAGGCTTGTCAGGCAGAGCCGAAGCAGTAGCACGTATGTTCTCATTGACACTCATCGCAAATGGCTATCATAAATCCCCCTGAGAGATGCACATCATACAGAAGATCATCTCAAATCTCCGGGAGAGATGTAAACCAAACAATACCTAATCCCAATTCCTCCTGAGAGATGAACATCATACAGAAGATCATCCCGAATCCAGGTGAGAGACACCTCCCTGGTATTGGAGAATTGTGAAATCGGTAATGGCAGATTGCAAAGTTAGGAATAATGATTTCAGAATCGCACTTCAGTCATGCAGGATAGATACTGATGTCTGGGTATCAAGTAGATAGGAATGAAAAGGTGATATTTATTATAAGAGACAGGGAGATGAAGAGGGGGAGGTACTGGCAGAGCACTGTTCGCAACGGGCCAGGTCTTCTCAGGAGGTGAAGCGCCGGTACGGGTCTGGAATAAAGAGAGGTATATGGGTGAAGTTTATGCCGTCAAACAGTCCCCTGTCACTCATCTTGAGAGAGGGGATTACCAGTAACGCCATGAAAGAGAGGGTCATGAAGGGGGCCTCCAGCCTGCAGCCCAGCCTCCTGGCACTTGCAGAGAGCCTCTCACTTCCGGCAGCCATAACGGTGGCCGGCAGATCAGACATCAGTCCGGCTACCGGAAGCCTGAGCAGCTCCTCCCCCTCGTCTGATACCACAGCCATTCCGCCACTGGCATCTATTATCATATTTATTGCAGAGACGATGTCGCGGTCATTGGTTCCTATGGCAATGATATTATGGCTGTCGTGCGCCACAGAGGAGGCTATCGCACCCCGTTTCAGTCCGAATCCCCTGATAAAGGCAGCAGCCGGAGGCCTGTCATTGTAACGATCCTTGATTACTATCTTCAGGATATCCTCATCGGGACGGGCTGTTACGAACGGACCGTCACCCGCCTCAGCGGTGGCAGCCTCTGTGATCAGATCACCATCACGCGCTACAATGAGGTTTATTTTCCCCTTTTCGTTAATAACTTTTATCTCATCTTCCATGATAAGATGGCTTCTGAAGGTGTTTATCAACGGGGGAGTAACCGGATGGATGTGTACTGTCGTACCGTCGAAAATGCATTTTCCATCTATCCAGGTTTCAAGTACATTCATTTTAGCCGGATCATCCACAACAATAAAGTCGGCGGGATCTCCGGGCCTCAGGGTTCCCGCATCTATGCCGTAATGGGTGAAGGTGTTGAGGGTAGCCGCCCTGATGACATCAAACAGATCATATCCCAGGGTGACAAGCCTCGCCACCATACGGTTTATATGACCGCTGAGAAGCGTTTCAGGATGAAGATCGTCACTGCAGAGCATTACCATGTCAGGATAGTAGTTTATCAGAGGGGCAAGCGCTTCAAGATTCTTTGCTGCGCTACCCTCTCTGATCAAGATTTTCATTCCTCCTGAAATCTTTTCGAGAGCCTCATCAAGTGAGATACATTCATGATCGGTAGAGATTCCGGCGTCGATATATTTCTTCAGATCACTACCGGTAACCCCCGGTGCATGACCGTCAATTACCACTCCGGCCTCCCTGGCTGCCTCAAGCTTACGCAATACCTCGGGATTATCATTTATAACTCCGGGGAAATTCATCATCTCAGCAAGAAACCTTACCCTCCCCTCCCGAAGCATGGAACGGATCTCTGAAGCACCAATTTTAGCGCCGGCACTCTCATGAGGGGTAGCAGGAACAGATGAGGGGGCACCGAAAATGGTCTTTACAGGTACCCGGGCAGCATCATCAAGCATAAAAGTGATACCCTCAACACCCATGACATTGGCTATCTCATGCGGATCGGCCACTGCGGCAACAGTACCGTGCCTTACAGCAGCAACCGCAAACTGCGAGGGCAGCAGCATGGTACTTTCGATATGGAGGTGTGCATCTGCCAGGCCCGGCATGATAAATCCGCCGCCATTCAGCTCCGACTCTGATACCGATTCAATTTTGCCATCCCTGATGGTAATCTTTCCGGGATAGATGCGCCTCTGGTGCACATCAATGATCTTGCCTGTCAGTTCCATAATCACTATTGAAGGGGTGTTCCACGTGGAACACCTCGGTTTATCTGCCAAGGTACATGATGAGTATTGAGATGTCTGAGGAGGAGACACCGCTTATGCGCGAGGCCTGCCCAATGGTATGAGGCCTGATTCTTGCCAGTTTCTCCCTCCCCTCTGTAGATATAGATGTAAGTTGGCTATAATCAATTTCAGAACTAATTTTAAGATCTTCAAGTTTATGGATTTTTTCTGCAACCCCTCTCTCCCTCTCCAGGTATCCCGAATACTTGATCATGATCTCTGCTGCCTCAATAATCTCTCTCTTCCGGTTGCTCTTCAAATATCGCAATTTTTCGGTTCCCCATACTCTCGGCAGCAGCTCCTCAAGGGTGAGTTGCGGTCTTACGGCAAGAGAGAGGGCCTTTACCTTTTGCCTGAGAGGGGTAGTGCCAAGCGAGATCAGCAGCTGATTGATATCGTCAGGCACAATAGTGGTACTTTCCAAAAAGGAGATAAGCTCATCACGTGCTTCTACCTTTTCCTTCAGCCTGCTTACCATCTCAGGGGTGGCACTGCCAATTCGTTCAGCAAGCGGGGTAAGTCGTTCATCAGCGTTATCCTGTCGTAAGAGAATCCGGTATTCAGCTCTCGAGGTGAACATCCGGTAAGGCTCATCAACACCCTTGGTGACCAGGTCATCAATCAGTACACCGATATAGGCCTGATCTCTTTTAAGGATGAAGGGAGGGTCGCCCCTCAATGCCAGGACAGCATTAATTCCGGCAACCAATCCCTGGGCTGCAGCCTCCTCATAGCCTGTCGTACCGTTTATCTGACCGGCGAAGTAGAGACCCTCCACCCTCTTTGTCTCAAGGGTGAGCTTAAGCTGGGTAGGCTGAAAGAAATCATACTCAATGGCATACCCGGGCCTGAATATTGTCACCTCCTCAAGACCGGGCACACTACGTAACGCGCTAAGCTGTGTCTCAAGGGTAAGGCTGCTGGCAAACCCGTTGATATAGTATTCATTGGTTCCCCAACCCTCAGGCTCCAGGAAGAGCTGATGAGACTCCTTCCCGGCAAAGGTGACAATTTTATCTTCAATGCTGGGACAGTACCTGGGGCCTCGTCCCTCTATCCTTCCGGTAAAGAGCGGCGACTGTTGCAGGCCTTCGCGCAGCAGCTGATGTGTCCGGCTGTTGGTGTGGGTCACCCAGCAACTGAGCGACGGCTCAATCGCTACGCTGTCATGGGAGAAAGAGAAGCAGCGTCCCTCCTCGTCGCCCTTCTGTTCGGTCATGGCAGCGAAGTTTACGCTTCTACCGTCAACACGTGCACTGGTACCGGTCTTAAGCCTTCCCGTCTCAAAGCCTGCAACCCGTAGCTGATCACTCAGCCCAGTAGATGGACTGTCGCCGGCCCTGCCACCCGGCTGGGTGGTAAGTCCTACATGCATGAGACCATTGAGGAAGGTGCCGTTGGCAAGGATTACACGACTGGCATAGAACCGGGTGCCATAACTGGTGACCACCCCTTTTACCTTCCCCTCTTCTATGATGAGTTGCCCGACATGCTCTTCCCACAGGCTGAGGCGGAGGGTGTTTTCCAGCACCTTGCGCCACTCCCTGTTGAAGAGTCCACGGTCACACTGGGCGCGTGGGCTCCACATGGCCGGACCCTTGCTTCGGTTGAGCATCCGGAACTGTATCATGGAGCGGTCGGTGACCATTGCGGTAACCCCTCCCAGGGCATCTATTTCTCTGACTATCTGTCCTTTGGCTATACCACCAACGGCCGGATTACATGACATCACCGCCAGCTTGCCCAGATCCATGGTTATGAGTAAGGTGCTGGCTCCCAGCGTGGCAGCTATATGCGCAGCTTCGCAGCCGGCATGTCCGCCGCCTACAACAATAATATCATACGTGAAATTCATTGTGCATATGATAAAGCAAGGTACATCTCCTCCATCTCTGACATCCTCTTCCTCTCCTCCTCCGTACCATCTTTATATCCGCACAAATGCAGGATTCCGTGAAACACAACCCTCCTTATCTCCGACTTCAGGGAGACATCATACCGTGATGCGTTCTCTTTTATCCTTGGTGCACTGATATATATCTCACCGTTCGTCACCTTTCCCTCATTGTAGTTGAAGGTAACAATATCGGTATAGTAGTCGTGACCAAGAAATTCACTGTTTATCTCATAAAGCTTCTCATCTGTGGTAAATATCACATCGATCTTTCCCACCTTTCGGCGTGCATCAGTGACGATCCTGCAGGCTGTCCTCTTGACTATCCTGCTGTCACGCAGGCGGAACCGGTCGATATCATAGTGGAAGCTTATACTCAAACCGTCAGTATTTGAATTTCATCTTTACCTGATTTCCTGCATCGTTATATTCAATGGCATCAGCAAGGCTTCGCATAATAAACACCCCGCGGCCATGAAGGTTCTCAATATTTGCAGGATCAGTAGGATCGGGGATATTGTCAAACTGAAAACCATCCCCCTCATCTGTTACATGAACTTCAAACATGTTCCCGTCAGATGAGAAATCAACCTTTACAAGTTTGTCAGCATTACCCTTGTTTCCATGAAGTATTGCATTATTGACCGCCTCAACGGTTGAAATAAGAATTTTACCATAAACTTCATCTGAGACTCCAAGCTTTTTTGTCAGTTTATCAACCAGAGTCTCGACAATCCGCAGTTTTTCGACATCTGAATTAATAGTAATGCTTTCCATTGTATATTCCCTATCACATTTCTTAACTGAAAGGGTACTTATTTGTTGCAAAATTTAATCATTTTTTTACTAGCCACAGCTCCGGGTCAAGTTTTTTCCTCTCATCATAAACCATAAACGTGAGGAGAGCCTTGCCACCCTCGCCCTGATTGAGATAAACACTCCCCAGCTCCTGACCTGTTAAAACAGCATCACCCACCTTCACCAGCACATTGACCAGGTTCTGATAGACGGTGAGATATTTTCCATGTCTGACAATTACCGCCATATTGGCACCGGAGATGGCAAAGACAGTTACCACCTCACCCTTAAAGACAGCCCTGGCCGTAACGGCACCACTGGATGTTATCTCTATCCCGAGATTGTCTTCGATCACATTCTTCAGTACCGGGTGTGGCTGCTTGCCAAACCTGCTGGTGACAATACCATTATTGACCGGCCAGGGCAGCCTGCCCCTGTTCTCTTCGAAGGAGTCACCTATCAGCATCATCTCACGGCTTAACGGGGCGGTATCGCTCTTTCTCCTCTCCGCCTCTATCAGCTTCTCTATCTCCTTCTCAATCTGCCTGGCTATTCGTCGCTTGTCGTCAAGCTCCTGCTTGAGCTGTTTCTCCTTCTTTCCGAGGTTGTTGATCAGCGTCTGCCGCTTCGCTCTCTCCTGGCCGAGCAACGCCTTTTGTCTCTCCTCCTTACCCTTCAGGCTGGCCACATTGATCCGGTCATTCACAAGCCCCTCACGGGTACGGTTGAGTACCTTATAGAGCGATTCGATCGTCTGGCTCTCATTGCGCCGGTAGCGTGCTATCTGCTGTATATATTTGAGCCTCTTGTACCCCTGGTTAAAGTCAGTGGAAGAGAGGATATAGGCAAGGGCCGGAGTACCCTTTGTCGCCTTAAAGGCACTCACAATAGACTTTTCGTACTCACCCTTAAGAGTTGAAAGGTCCTCTTCAAGCATGGTGATGGCGAGGGTATTAAGAGTGATGCGGTACTCCAGAAGATTGACCTCCTGACCATACTCATTGATCAGCTTCTCACGCAGCGACAGCTTATTGCCTATCACCCTCAGCTCATTGAGGTTTTCGCTCTTCTGAGCTGCGGTGCTCTTAAGGAGATTATCGACATACTCTATCTCCTGCAGGTTCTTCCTGCGCAGCTCCTCCAGCTCCGCCCTGCTCTGTGCCCGGAGAGGCGGCCAGGTCAGAAGAGAGACCAGTAAAGAGGCCAGAAGAGTTAAAAGAGAGAGCCTCACAATGCCTGTTGTTTATAAGAGGGTAACGAAAATTCAATGTCAGAATCATACCCATAAACGAGATCGTCAATATTCAATTTCACGTGGAACATCCGCTTCGTCTCATTAAAGATAATCTCTGATCCATACTTAATACCGCTGACCGGAACAAATTTACCGAAAGAGAGATTTACCTGGCTGCCCGATCCGGGGAGCTCAATCTTCTGACGGGTAACCTTCATTTCAGGAAGAGAGATATCGATCTCCCGCTCCGATTCCCGGTCACGGCTAAAGAAGGTGACACTATAGGGCTCATCAAGCAGGTACTCTTCATACTTAATGAGCGGCATGTCACCGAATAGTATCATAAAGAAATCAGAAGGAAGGCCATTCTTTCTTAGCAGATCACTTTTTGTCCCGGTATATACCGTACGGTTGATGCGGTCTATGGCAGCAACCTTATCGTCTACAATAAGCAGCCTTGCAAGCTCTATCCCGAGAGGGCCTCTCACTGAACCGTAGAAGTCGCCGGCACTGTTGAGCCTCGCATGAAGGCTTAACTTACCTCTTATATCACCCAGGTCAATCTCCACCTTGCTCTTCCTTATCTCAAAGCCCCGATGTGTGAAATTGTTGCCGGTGACATCACTCATTACCATACCTGCATCGAAGGTGACAGCATCATAGGAGGCCACCTCACTGCTGCTCTTCCTAAAGATTGAACAGGATACGGCCAACAGTGTAATAGCTATTACAGCCAGGGGTCTGGTCACTTTGTACATCTTCTTATCTCCTCTGTAAGATATGTTTTTGTATCGTCCTCATTTAATGCCTTTTGCCAGAAGAGGATTGCCTCGTTGCATTTGCGCAGTGATCTCTTTATGTATCCCATATGTTCATAATGGTCGGCGCTCACCTCCTGGCCGTTGTCAAAGATACGGAGCATAACCTTATGTGCAGCCCTCACCCTGCCAAGCTTGTAAAGAACCCAGGCGTAGGTATCTGAGTAGGTGTTGTTCTCATCCAGATCGGCAATAACCTTCTCTATCATGCCCAGTGCCAACTTCAGATCGCGGTCGGCCTCTGCGAGGAAGTAGGCATAATTATTGAGCAACACGTAGTCACCTGAATTAAGCTGGTAGGCCTCTTCATAGAGCTTGATAGCGCCGTCAACATCCTTCATGCGGTATTTGAGATCGCCGTAGGAGGCAAGAACAGAAGCTCTCACCTCTTCAGTGTTACCGGCCAGGATCAGCGCCTTTTTAAATTCAGCATCAGCAACCTCATACTCTCCCAGCTGCATCGCCGAGAGTGCATAATAGATCTTGGCAGCAAAGCTCCTGTTATTCTCCCTTGAATAGGTGGCTGTCAGGTTATACAGCTTCTGGTAGTCGGCGGCATCTACATAGAGGCTGATCAGCATCTCCCTGATAAAGAACTCAGTGAATCCCTTCCTCATCAGATTCTCAAAAATTTCTGTAGCTTCACCGTCCCTGCCTACGGTCTGATAGGCGACAGGCCTGACAACAAAAACCATCCCCTCATCCGGGTAATTTTCCTCAAGTATGTTGAGGCTCTCCATAAAGGGGTCAAAGTTGGCGGTAAGGAAGAGTGAGTCCTGCGATACGATCCTGGCAACCTGAAGCTTACGGTCCAATGGAAACTCCTTAAAGGCAAAGAGTGTATTGAGCAGGCCGGTGACCTGACTCCAATCCCCCTTCATGACCAGTCCGGAGAGATAGTAGATCTGTGCCTCTATATCTTCAGGATTCTCAGCGATGATCTTTGAGTAGATACTGTCGCTCTTACTGCCATACCCAGCTTTATAGAAAATATCTGCAAGTATTGACCGTAACCTGACATCATCAGGATTCTCCTCCAGCAGCCGGAGAGTCTTCCTCTCGGCATTCTCATACTCACGTCGCTCCATGCTCCTGGCGATATATAGCATTGAGAGCTCATCAGTGACAAACCCCTCTCTATCAGCAATAGCGAGCAGTGAGTCGCTCTTTATGAAGTTTCCCTCCTCAACATAGAGGTTGGTGAGAAACGCCAGGACAGAGGTCTCGTGGGGTTTTACCCTCAAGGCCCTTTCAAAATAGACGATGGCTGAATCCTGCCGCTCACTCTGGGCATAGAGAGTGCCGGAGGCTAGCTGATACCAGTAGTTGTCAGGCTCTATCCTGGCAGCCCTGGAGGCATATTCAAGTGCCCTGGCTCTCATCCCCGCGTCAAAATAGATGTGTGACAGCTCATAATAGGGTAGTGCCCTGCTGTTGTCAAACTGTATACACTTCTCAAGCAGCGCCACAGCCTGGCTCATCTCACCCACATATTTCTGCCGTAGCGCCTCACCGAGGTAATACTCATACCTGGCATCAAAGCTCACCCTCCCCGGTTTTACCGTGGCAGATTCCCTCTGCATGATACCACATGATGCAACGGTAATTACCAGCACTATATAGAGAATTCTCCTCATTATCTTCACTTTGACGGGTACCCTGCTGTCTTAACAGGCAAAGTATCAACGTTTGCCTGAATGTCCAAAGCCCCCTGCTCCCCGCTGGGTCTCACTGATCAGTTCAACGCTGACCAGGTGCGCTTTTTCATACGAAGCAATTATCATCTGCGCTATCCGGTCGCCATCGTTTATCTGATAGTCGCTCTCTGAGAGATTGATCAATATTACACCCACCTCACCCCGATAGTCGGCATCAATGGTTCCGGGTGAGTTGAGCACTGTTATGCCGTGTCTGAGGGCCAGTCCGCTTCTGGGCCTCACCTGCGCCTCATACCCCGGCGGCAGCTCCAGATAGAGACCGGTAGGTACCAATGCCCGTTGCATAGGCCTCAGGGTCAGGCTCTCCGTAAGGAACGCCCTGAGATCCATCCCTGCGCTATGATCTGTCTCATAGGCTGGCAGCGGGTGGTGTGACCTGTTAACTACCCTAACCTTCATACGCCTCTGTTAAATAGTATGCTGAAAAAACGATCACGCTTCTCAGCAACCGCAAAGAAACTGAAAAGTAACAGAGTGTCAACAGTAATATTTACAATTTTGTTCTCAACGGCGGTGACGCGTGCCAGCAGAAGCAGCACCACTGCCAGGAGTATATAGGAGAGGATACGGCCCGTCTCATACCCGATAGGATAGATCTTCTGACCTACCAGGTATGATATCACCACCATGGTGAGATAGCAGGCTATGTGCGCCCATGCTGAAGCCATATAGCCGTACCAGGGAACAAAGATCAGGTTGACCGCTACCGTCACCACCGCGCCGGCAATGGTGATCCAGGCACCATAAATAGTCTTGTCATCAACCTTGTACCAGATACTCTGATTGATAAATATACCATAGAGCAGGTAACCCATGCTAACTATAGGCACCACAACAAGCGACTCACGGAAGAGGGGTCCGATCAGCACCTGCACCGCCTCAGTATAGAGGTTTATCATCAGGAAAAGTATCAGTCCGGTGATGACAAAATATTTCATGGTGACAGCATAGGTCTCCCTGGCATCTTTGGTGCCCGCCTTCTCAAAGAAGAAGGGCTCGGCAGCAAACCGGTACATCTGTATGAAGAGTGACATCAGCACCCCCACCTTGTAGCCTGCACCGTAGAGACCTACTGTGGCAAGACCCTCCTCGCCCCCTATCAGTCGCCTGAGAATAATCTTGTCAAGAGCCTCATTGAGCGAGCCGGCAATACCGCCAACCAGCAGCGGCCAGCTGTAGCCCAGCATACGGTAGAGAAGCTGACGGCTGAAGCGCGGCCTGTGACGAAAAAAGAGAGGGGTGAGGCAGATAAGTGTCAGGGCCGAGCCGGCCAGATTGGCAACGAAGATGTATCCTACCTGGAAGTCAGGATTGTAAACAGTCAGCAGCCAGTCATGACCGCGGCCCACAGCCCAGGGAGCCACCTTAAGGAAGAAGAGCACCGTAACAATGGTTACCGTGACATTGAGGATCTTCAGGGTGCTGAAGAGGAAGGCCCTGTTGTTCCGCCGCAACCAGGCAAACGGGATGGCGGAGAAGGCATCAATGGCAACGATCCATGCGAAAAGCTTTATATATTCAGGGTGCGCCTCGTAGCCGAGGAAGAGTGAGACAGGCTCAATAAAGAGTGAGACCGCCAGCAGAAAGAGGGCCGAGGTGGTGAAGAGCGATATTAAGGCTGTACCGTAAACCTCATCAGCAGGTGCCTTTTTACCGGCATACCTGAAATAGGTGGTCTCCATACCGTAGGTAAGCACAACCATTGCCAGTACCATCCATGCATATAGCTCAGTCACTGTACCATACTGGGCCTGACCCAGTATACGGGTATAAAAAGGAGTCAGAAGCGCGTAGTTCAGAAAGCGGGGTACAACAGTCCCAAAGCCGTATATTACTGTCTGACCGGCAAGTTTGCGTATATCGTTCATGCTTAACTCTTACTGCAAATATATATCTTTGTTACTCGTAAATACCAAAGATTATGAAGAGTTCATTACGTATCATGCTTGTAGTGGCTGCAGCCATACTGATCAGTGGATGTGCCGGTGACACCGGCCACGGGGTACGTGCCCTGATAAAGACATCCGAAGGAGATATCCTGATCACCCTCTCAGACCTCACCCCGTTGCATCGTGATAACTTTGTCAGACTTGCCGAAGAGGGGTTCTATGACGGGGTGACCTTTCACCGGGTCATTGAAGAGTTTATGATACAGGGTGGTGATGGCTCAACACGTGCTGTTCCACCGTCAACCACAGGTGACTATACCATTGAGGCAGAGATCAACGACTCCCTTTTCCACAAGCGGGGTGCGGTAGCTGCAGCGCGTATGGGTGATGATGTGAACCCTGAGCGACGCTCCTCGGGAACACAGTTCTATATCGTTCAGGGCAAGGTCTATGATGATGAGTCACTGGAGACAACCATACAGCGTATCGAGTATAACCGCAGGCAGCACTTCTACAACAGTGCGCTGCTCGACCTGCGCCGTGAGGCAGAGGAGGGTCTCTCACAACTGAATGAGGATGAGATACAGCAGGGTGCCATCATAAAAGCCTATGAGGCGATGGAGGAGGCCGGACCCTATGAGATGCCACAGGCCCGCAGGGAGATATACAAAACTATCGGGGGGACACCCTTCCTGGATGATGCCTATACCGTCTTCGGTGAGGTGCTGGAAGGGATGGAGGTGGTGGATGCCATAGCTGCCAAACAGACCGACAGTCGCGACAGACCGCTACAGGATGTGACTATAATCAAGGTGAAAATTGTAAGATAGGAGAGAGCTGCTCAATGGATGACCGCATTGCCAAACTGAGAAAGGAGATAGAGGAGTTCGTAATAGGAGGTGAGCAGGCCCTCGACAGCTTTCGTCTCGCCTACCTCACCAAGAGGGGACGTATAGCTGAGCTCTTTGAATGGTTCAAGACACTGCCGCCGGAGACAAAGAAGGAGGTGGGCAAGCTGCTCAATGAACTCAAGCAGAATGCCTCCGTCAAGTTTGAAGAGTACAGGCAGCAGCTCATGATGAGTGATGCCACAGCGGCTGAGACAGACCTCACCAGGCCGGCATACCCTTTTGCTGAAGGGTCAAGACACCCCATATCAATCGTCAGAAAAGAGATCATCGATATCTTTGGCAGGATAGGCTTCACCGTCTCGGAGGGACCAGAGATAGAGGATGACAATCATGTGTTCAGCATGCTCAACTTTGCGCCTGACCACCCGGCACGTGACATGCAGGATACATTCTACATAGAACGAAAGTCGGCGATAGGGTCTGACCCCCATGATGTGCTGCTGCGTACACACACCTCCTCGGTGCAGGTGAGGGTGATGGAGAAGCAGCAACCCCCCATCCGTACCATCTCACCGGGCCGTGTGTTCCGCAATGAGGCGGTATCAGCACGGGCACACTGTATCTTCCACCAGATAGAGGGACTATATGTAGCTGAGAATGTCTCATTTGCAGACATGAAACAGACACTGCTCTACTTTGCTACCGAGCTGTTTGGCAAGGATGTAAGGATCAGGCTGAGACCATCATTCTTTCCCTTTACAGAGCCATCGGCAGAGATGGATATAAGCTGTAACCTGTGTAGCGGCAAGGGGTGTCACCTCTGTAAGGAGACGGGGTGGCTGGAGCTGCTCGGCTGTGGGATGGTTGACCCAAACGTGCTTGAGGCATGCGGCATCGACTCACAGAGGTATTCAGGATATGCGTTCGGACTGGGAATTGAGCGGGCAGCAATGCTCAAATATGGGGTCAATGACCTGAGGCTATACTTCGAAAATGACCTCCGGTTCCTGAACCAGTTCCGGACTGAAATTTTATGATTTGTGGTAATTAATAACCACCTTTGCCTGCCGGGAGGGAAAACGATATGAAACAGTCTGACTATTCAATATCATTCTGTGACAAGTGCGCCTTTGAGAGTAATTCTGTCTTTAGGTTTCTGACAAGAGATGAGACCGACAGGCTAAACTTTGAGAAGGATTTCAGGCGTTACAAGAGGGGAGATATACTCTATCATGAAGGTAACCGCATCAGCGGATTCTACTGTATCAACAGCGGAATAATCAAGGTATTCAAAACCGGCGTTGACGGGAAGGAGCAGATAATAAGATTTGCACGCAAAGGAGACATCATAGCCTACAGGTCAGTGCTGAGCAATGAGCCGGCATGCACCTCGGCAAAGGTGATCGAAGAGTGCCAGGTGTGCTTTATACCGTCAGAGCTGCTGATACAGTTTGTGAAAACAAACCCGGCATTTGCGTTCGAGGTGGTCAAGCTGACCTGCCATGAGCTGGCCGAAGCAAACTCATATATAACAGATATTGCACAGAAAACTGTCAGGGAGAGGGTGGCTGAGGTGCTGCTGAGCCTCCTGGCTGACTTCGGCCTCGATGAGCAGAAGTATCTACGCATATCACTGACACGTGAAGAGCTGGCCAATATCGTGGGTACCGCCACAGAGTCGGTCATACGACTGCTCTCTGAGTTTAAGAACGACCGCTATATTGAGCTGAACGGACGCAAGATCAGGATCATCGATCAGAAAGGACTGGAGAGGATCAGTCCCTGATCTTCATTCTGATACCTGATTACCATCCCGGTTCCTGAGCTTTATCCTGATACCTGATTACCATCCCGGTTCCTGAGCTTTATCCTGATACCTGAATGCTATCCAGGATCCTGAATACTATCCAGGATCCTTATCCTCATCCCTCTCTAAAAGAGTGTATTATCCATCCCCCTGATGATTCCCAGGTGGCGGTACGCCCTCTCAGTAGCTTCACGTCCCCTGGGAGTGCGCTTTATATACCCCTCTTTTACCAGGAAAGGCTCATACACCTCTTCAATAGTACCACTCTCTTCACCCACCGCTGTAGCCACATTGGAGAGTCCTACCGGTCCACCGCTGAACTTCTCTATTATTGTGCGCAACAGCTTGTTATCCATCTCATCAAGGCCATGCTTGTCAATGTTGAGAGCCTCCAGCGCATAGCGGGTAATATCTATCTCTATTGCTCCGGTACCCTTCACCTGTGCAAAGTCCCTCACTCTGCGCAGCAGTGCATTGGCTATCCTGGGTGTGCCTCTGCTGCGTGAGGCTATCTCATAGGCAGCCTCATCATCAATCTTCACCTCAAGAATCGATGCTGACCGCCTTACAATACCCGTGAGAACCTCAGAGTCATAATATTCAAGGTGAAACTTAATGCCAAAGCGTGCCCGCAACGGACTGGTAAGCAGTCCTGACCGGGTGGTGGCACCTATCATTGTGAACGGCTTCAGCTTGAGCTGTACACTGCGTGCACCCGGCCCCTTGTCAATCATAATATCTATCTGGTAGTCCTCCATGGCCGAATAGAGGTACTCCTCGACCACCGGACTGAGACGATGTATCTCATCTATAAAAAGTACATCACCCTCATCAAGACTGGTAAGCAGTCCGGCCAGGTCACCCGGCTTGTCGAGCACCGGTCCGGAGGTGATCTTCATATTTACCTGCAACTCATTGGCTATTATCGCTGCCAGGGTGGTCTTTCCCAGTCCGGGTGGTCCGTGCAGCAGCACATGGTCGAGTGCTTCGCCCCTCTGTATGGCTGCCGTGACGAAGATATTCAGGTTGTCGGTAATACGCTGCTGCCCCTTAAAGTCTGCAAAGGAGAGTGGCCTGAGCTGTCTCTCTGTCTCTGCATCACCGGCAACGGTTATCTCTTTCCTCAGGTTAAACTCCTTATCTATCATACCACTACTTGATACGCCTGACGCTGCTCTCAGGCAGGTTAACCGGTACGCCGTTGATGCTCACCTCTGTATCATTGCGATAGTTGATGACAAGCTCCAGCTCACCCAGCTCATTATATTTTCTCCAAGTCTTGACGCGCAGCCCGTTACGATAGAATCTCTCCTCCCTGGGTTTGCCATTCTCATAGTAGAGAATATGTTTACCATCAGGGTTACCCTGCCGGTAGTCACCGGTGAACCGCAGCCTGCCGTCAGGGTAGTATGAGCACCAGGTACCCTGTCGCAGCCCCAGAAGGTATTCACCCTCCTCACGGTTATCACCGGTGGTGATCATCCACTTACCGTTCTGCTCACCGTCAGCATAGGTACCCTCTGCAATAATCTCACCTGTACGGGTGTACTCAACATAGCTGCCATCTCTCCTCCCCTGGTAGTAATCCTCTTCACGCAACAGCTCACCCTCCGGATAGTACCACCTCCATGTTCCGTCAATACGTCCGTTATTGTATGAGCCGGCTTGCTCCAGCTTACCATCACTGTTGTTGAACTTCCAGTTACCGTTGCGCCTGTTGGCTGTATAGCTCCCCTCTGCAATCAGCACCCCTGTGGTGGAGAAATCTTTCCACGCGCCGTTGCGGTTGCCCTCTTCATCAACCAAACCCTCAGATATCAGTACTCCATTGTCATTATAGATACGGGCACTCTTAACCGAGCCGTCACTGTTGTATTCACGGTGTATACCTACCGGTACCCCCTCCTTGTAGGGACCGGAATAGATCAGTTTTCCTGTATCATCATACCTGTTCCTGATATCTATCTCAGCCGCATTGTCAACATCGGTTCCGGTGATCTTGCCGTTGTCATACAGCATTGCCACCACCATTTTTCCCCGCTCATCATACTCCTTGTAGTAGCCGTGCAGGTGATCATCGCGGTAGTTGGCCTCAACCTTTATGTTTCCTTCAGGATAGAACTCACGCCACTCACCCTGCTTCAGTCCTGCAGCATCGGTAAAGTTTATACGGGCACGACTGATCAGGTAGTCATTATTGTATTCCAGCAGGGTTATGATCTTTCCGTCGCGGTCATACTCACGTGACAATCCGCTTTTCCTTCCTGCCACGTATGGGATTGTCTGCTTCACGCTGCCGTCAGGCCAGAACACCCGTGCCACCCCCTCCTTTTTGTCTCCTGCATAGAGCTCAGAGGTGAAAACATAGTTGCCATACTGTTGATCTCTCTGATACTTAAGTGAGTATCCATTACGCTTACCCAGCAGGTAACTTATCTTTTCGGTGGTGTCGGCTGCCTGATCATAGAAGATCCAAATACTGTCAAGCAGAAAACTGGTACGCTTACCCTCAGACTTCAACACTCCGGTAACATAGTAGCTCTTCCAGTAGCCATCAGGCTTACCATCTTTAATGGTCCCTTCACTCGATATGTTTCCATTGGGATACCTGAACTGGTGATACCCATCCTGCAGCTGCAGCTCCTGCTGTGCAGCCAGCAGCAGAGGCACCATAAATATTGCTGTAAACAGAATCCTTTTCATTATTGTAACCGGGCTAACCTGCAACAGCAGCTTTCCCACCCTTCAAATTTAATTGATTTTAAGATCTTTTTACCTCCCCCCTGGCTCTCCGACTATTGTTATCAACATACTATATAATTCATTCTTTTTTAATTTAAATATTTATGATGGTTATTATAGTCGGTTAATTGTGTTGAAAATAATTCAGCCTATCACTTGCAAAATTGAAAGTTAACCAGTTTACAACACTTTTTCAACACCTCAAAAAATGTACCTTTTCTGAAAAAGAGAGTGTTGTCACAAAATATGAACAGCTGTTGGGTTCTCTTGCCCGGTACCCTTTATTGATAAAAAATGGTCAGGAGAGCTGTTGAGTCATGGTTGAAATCTGATGACGATTCACTAAGAAATAAATTTTGAAAAATGAAAAAAATAGCATCCCCGACTCTCCCGGCAGGGAACAATAAGTAATAAACAAAAAATCAAGAGTGATATTACAGGTTATCAACACCCCGTTGCCTTCCTCTGGTTTCCCTTTTTCTTTATAGGATTACGACTATATTTGTAATAAACAGAGTACTATTGTGAAAAAAGTTATAATTGCTTCAGACCATGCCGGTTACAGCCTTAAGGAGAAGCTGGTGCCATGGCTCCTCTCAAAAAATTGGGAAGTTAAGGATATCGGTTGCTTTTCGGAAGAGAGTGTTGACTACCCCGATTATGCCCATCCGCTGGCGGAAGAGGTTGAGCGGGGTGAATATGAATTTGGCATTACCATCTGTGGGTCGGGCAATGGTATAAGCATGGCGGCCAACAAGCATCAGCAGATACGTTCGGCAGTGTGCTGGAATGAGGAGATCAGCAGACTTGCCAGGGCACACAATGATGCCAACGTCTGCTCACTGCCCGGCAGATTCATCAGTGAGGAGGAGGCAAAACGGATAGTGGAAATATTTCTAACTACCCCATTTGACGGAGGAAGGCATCAGCGACGGGTAGATAAGATAGCGTTGAGAAACAGATAAATGTTGCAGATCAGAACAATGGTGTAAGTCAGAACAATGGTGTAAGTCAGAACAATGGTGTAAATCAGAATATTTTTGCAAACCAGATCATTGTTGAAGACCAGATGAATATTCCAATATGGATTAGTATTGAAAAACCGATCAAAGCAGTAAAAGAGACAAATTAAAAGAGATAAATGCTGTCAGCTACATGTAAATATAGTATCAGGGCGGTGATTTTTATCGCCTCCGGAACGGAGGAGAACAAGAATATCGGGCTGAAAGAGATATCTGAGAACCTGGGGCTGCCGCAGCACTACCTCGCCAAGACACTTCAGATACTTGTGAAGAGGGGTATACTGGGATCGGCCAAGGGTCCTCATGGCGGCTTTTATATGAAGGTACCCCCAAGTGAGCTGACACTGTTCGATATTATTGAGATAATTGATGGCAGAAACTTTTTTGACAGCTGCTACGTGACAGGTGAGAGGTGCAACTTTGACCGCCCCGATGACGGTCACTGTGTTTTACATAATGAGCTGAGAGTAGAGAAGATCCGTCTGGAGAAGTTTTTCAGCTCCAAAACCATTGATCAGCTGGTAGAACAGGTCAGGAATCGTCCTCCCGGGAGGACGAAGATCTGAAGCTGCCAAAAATCTTCAGTACAATATGTGCTGCCACCACTCCGGCAGCCACCCCCGCCGTGTTTGCGATCATATCACCCACCTCGGCCGAACGTGAGGTGGTTACCGTCATCTGAAGACCTTCAATCAGGATACCAAAAAAGACGGGAATAAGCAGGATAATATATCTGATCTTACGGCTCTCCTTCCAGCGGCATGAGTCGAGAAGCAGTACGGCGGAGAAAAATGTGTACATACCAAAGTGCCCTATCTTGTCTATGTATGGGATACTCATCATCCGGCCGGGTATCAGTGACTTGCCGCCCGTGAGACTCAGCCAGAGGATAATCAGGGCTATCAGGATACTCTTATAATATTGCTTTATAAAGAGATAGAGCATGTTTTTCCTATGAGAGGGTGAAAATAGTAAACTAATATCAAATCTTTTGTATTTTTAAACTCCTATGTAGGGTAAAAATTATGTTTTCCCCTCTGTAACAGCTACGGTTTTTTGGCAATGGCAGGAGTCTATATTCATATACCTTTCTGTAAAACTAAATGCAGCTACTGTGATTACTACAGTATTACTGATAACAGTCGTCATAACGACCTTGTTCAGGCAGTGATAGCGGAGATATCACTCAGGGCCTCCTACCTCGTCGGCGAACGGGTTGATACCATCTATTTTGGAGGGGGCACCCCCTCGCTCTTCACCCCGGCAGTGGTAGGTGACATCATGAAGGCGTTGCAGCTGAATTTTACCGTTGCTGATGAGGCTGAGGTGACCCTGGAGGTCAACCCTGATGATGTGTATGACGGATTTTACCATGATATGCAACGGGCAGGTGTCAACAGGGTCAGTCTGGGTATACAGTCGTGGGATGATGAGCGGCTACGCTTCCTGGGGAGGAGGCATGATGCCGCGCAGGCAGCCCGTGCACTTGAGGGGGCCTTCAACGAGGGTATGGAGAATGTCTCTGCCGACCTTATCTATGGTGTACCGGGTATGACCACAGCCGACCTGCGTCGTGATCTGACCACCACCTTTGGCTATCCGGTAAAGCATCTCTCAGCCTACCACCTCACCATTGAGCCCGACACCCGCTTCATGCAGCTGCTGAAGGATGGCAAGCTGAAGGAGACCGATGAGGAGACCTCCGTGGCAATGTTCACCCTGCTGGTGAAGATGTGTCATGAGGAGGGGCTCATGCAGTATGAGATATCCAACTTTGCCAGGGAGGGTTTCATCTCGAGGCACAACTCATCCTACTGGAGGCAGGTACCATATATAGGGCTGGGTCCCTCGGCACACTCTTTCGACCGCCGTTCACGACAGTGGAATGAGGCTGATGTTGAGAAATATATCTTAGGGACAGGCAGGGGAGAGGTGCCTTGTGAGCGTGAGGAGCTCGATAAGATAACCATGTTCAATGAGTATGTGATAACCTCACTGCGCACCTCCTGGGGGATAGACCTGCAGCATGTCGAGGAGCTGTATGACAAGGAGTTGCACGACTACCTGGTCAACCTCTCAGGTCGCTTTATCAGCTATGGCATGCTCAGAAGGGAAAAAAATACCCTGATCCTTACGGAGCAGGGTAAGATGATATCTGATAATATTATTGCCGAGCTGCTGGCTGACCTCTGATCAGCGCTTCCCCTTGAGGGTGAATCCGCCCAGGCCAATCTTCTCACCGTCAAGATAGAGCTCAACGTTGTAGTCGCCCGGGATGAAATCACCGGTATTGTCAAGGAAGATGCACATTTCAATATCGGTGTTGGCGTAATCGACAGCACGGTTGGCGGAGAAGATCAGCTGTTCGCCCTTCACCTCAAACAGGTTGTCGGGTGACGGGGTGATAACCAGCTGGTCAGGCCTTACCACTCTCAGGTAGACTATCTTGTTTCCTGCTGCGGCTATCGGGTTCTCGCGCAGGGTAAAGCATACCCTCACCTTGTCAAGGTTCTTCAGATCCTGGGTCTCCTTACGTTTGCGGTTGAGGGCTACCGACACTATATCCTTGGCCTGTATCACTGAGGCTACGCTCACCTTGGAGGTGAGCTCCTCCTTGGCCTTCTCAAGCTGCACATTGGTCTCCTGAACCTCTGTCATCTGCTGCCTGATCTCCACATTCTCGGCGGTAAGAATCAGGTTGCGGGTGTTGAGTGAGTCTATCTGTACAATATAGCTCTTCATAATATCGCGCATGGTGCTTATCTCAGCCTTGTACTTTCTTATCAGCTGGGCATTTGATGCATTGACCTCCAGAAGCTTCTGTATACGGGTGCGCTCACGCAGAAGCTCTGCATTGAGTGTATCATTACTGGTTTTAAGGGTATCATAGCCGTACATCATCATACGGAGCTCATTTGCAAGTGAGTCTTTCTCCTCGGTGAGCACCTGCTCCATCTCTGCCATCTTGCTCTTCTGGCTGTAAAAGAGAGCAACCAGGGCTATGAGGCCGAGTGTCAGGATAATGGTTGATACAATCATCACAACCGGAGCACCTTTCTTATGCTCAACATGTTCTGCCTGATATTTTTCCTGATTTTCCATTTGTTTGTTGTTTTATCCGTGTCAAAAATAGTAATTATTATAGTACAATAAGTTTTTCTCCGGTTTGATTATCTTAGGCTTACAATTCATGATCAAAACCAGACCAGACTTTTTATGAGCGGATTTTACGGAATGGTCTCTGAAAGAGACGCTGTTGACGATGTGTTTTATGGTACTGACTACCATTCGCACCTTGGAACAAAACGGGCCGGAATGGTCTTTTACGATGAGAAAACCGGCTTCCGGCGGAAGATACACAACCTGGAAAATGAATATTTCCGTAATAAGTTCGGGTCAGAACTGACGGAGTTCAGCGGCAGGAGCGGAATGGGTATCATCAGTGATACCGATCCTCAGCCGATACTCTTCAACTCACACCTGGGACCCTTCGCCCTGGTGACAGTCTCACGTATAGTAAATATCAATGAGCTGGGCGACTACTTCCTTGCCCGCAAGAAGCACTTTACCGAAAATTTCATGGGTAACATCAACCCCACCGAGATGGTTGCCAACATAATCTGTGAGGGTAACTCCTTTGTGGAGGGTATCGTCAATATCTTTGAGAAGGTACAGGGCTCCTGCTCACTGTTGCTGCTTACCCCTGACGGTATCATCGCTGCCCGTGACCGGCTGGGACGCACACCGGTGGTGATAGGGCAACGTGAGGGGGCGCGAGCTGTCGCCTCCGAGACAGCCTCCTTCCCCAATACCGGTTTTGAGACTGAGTACTACCTGGGTCCGGGTGAGATAGTACATATACGTGCTGACGGCTTCACGCGGCTCAGGACCCCGGGCAGGAAGATGCAGGTGTGTGCCTTCCTCTGGGTTTATTACGGCTTCCCCACCTCTGACTATGAGGGCAGGAATGTGGAGGAGGTGCGCTACCGCTGCGGCGGCGCCCTGGCGCGCCATGACACGACTGAGGCTGACTTTGTGTGTGGGGTGCCCGACTCCGGCACCGCTCATGCCCTGGGCTACTCCAATGTGAAGCAGCTGCCCTACATGAACTCATTCTCAAAGTATACACCCACCTGGCCCAGGAGCTTCATGCCGCAGCGCAGTGTACAGCGTGAGCTGGTGGCACGTATGAAGCTTATCCCCAACCGTAAGCTTACCCGTGATAAACGAATAGTCTTGTTTGATGACAGCGTGGTGAGGGGCACACAGCTTGCCAACAACCTCTCTGACCTGCGCAGTGCCGGCGCCGCCGCCCTCCATGTACGTGTCGCCTGTCCGCCCTATATCTACCCATGCCCCTTTCTAAACTTCTCGCAGTCGCGAAGCACTACAGAGCTGGCGGCCCGGAGAGCCATAATAAAAATTGAGGGTGAAGAGAGGAACATAGATCAGTACCTTGATCCCGACTCTGAGAAATATTCACTGATGGTGAAAGAGATGGCGGCTGCCATGGGGGCTGATACCCTTATGTTTCAACGTACTGAAGACCTGGTAAAGGCTATCGGACTACCCCGCGAGAAGCTCTGCCTCCACTGCTGGGACGGCAGCAGTAACTACTGATTTTGTTGAAAAGTAGTTGCTGATGTTAGCTTTTCGACTATTTATCCAATAATTACACACTTAGTGCCGTTTACTTTTATGAAATCTTAGCACAGTGCAACAAATAGCACTTTGTTAAGTTAAATATGGTCAATGCGGAAAACGGCCACAATTAATTAGTAATAACTTTAAACACTTACGTACAATGAAAAAACTTATTCTTTTTTCAATCGTCCTCTTTGCCTTTACGGCCGGGGTGATGGCGCAGCTAAGTGCAACAGCTTCAGCCACGGCGACAATTGTATCTCCACTATCCATAACCCATACCAGCTCTCACACCGGATTGAGCTTTGGTAATATCATTGCTGCTGCTACTGATGGTTGGGTACGGGTATTTCCTGACGGAACTCACGACTATGACGAGGTTGACAGACCCTCTATTCTAGGTGATATTACGCCAGCAACATTCACCATTATGGGTATGAATGAAGCAGCTTATACAATTGTCCTGCCAACCTCTGTAGTAATCAATAGTGCTGGCGGCAATATGACTGTAAATAATTTTCAAAGTAATCCTACTGCCGGAACCCACAATCTACCAGTATCTGGTTCAGAGACACTTAGTGTTGGCGCTACCCTTAATGTGGCTGCCGGGCAGGCAGCAGGTGATTATACAGGTACCTTTTCGGTTAGTGTGAACTACAACTAGTCGGTCAGGCATGATCAACCGGAATAGCATGGTTAGACGAAGTGTGAGGTTGCTATTCGGCATGGTCTGTTCATTTATGCTGGCAGCGGGTATGGCTGAGGCACAGCCCTCATCCCCTGCAACGGCAACAGGCCATATCAGTGCGCAGGTGATTACCATGATCTCTGCGGTAGAGACCTCACAACTCAACTTTGGCAGATTTTCACCCGGGCCACAGGGGGGTGAGCTGATACTCACCCCCGACAATGCCCTCTCAGTGCTGGGCAGTGTATGGTCAGGCAGGGGGCTACACAATGCGGCCAGCTTCTTTGTCACCGGAGATCCGGGGGTGACCTATACGATCACCCTGCCAACCGGACCGGTAACCATTTCACACGTAGAGTCTGCGCGCACTATGACCGTCAAGGACTGGCGGTCGGTACCCGACACACAACCGGGGGCCGGAATGCTTGAAAACGGGGCACAGACTGTCTGGGTAGGAGCAACGCTGCAGGTGGGAACACTGACAGACAACCCGGTAGGGATCTATACAGGAACCTATGTGATCACATTTGACTTTAATTGAGAGTCATGAACAGAAATAAATATATAAGCGATGGCTAAGCTGTTATTCCGTCTTTGTGCAATAAGCCTGGTACTCATACCGGCTTTTTTGCCATATAATGTACAGGGCCAGGGTAACCTGATGATCACCCCCAAGCGGGTGGTGTTTGAAGGAAACAAACGGACCATGGATATCAATCTGGCCAATATCGGCAACGATACGGCTACCTACGCCATCTCACTGATCCAGAACAGGATGACAGAAGATGGCAACTTTGAGGAGATCACTGAACCTGATGAGGGACAGATGTTTGCATCACCCTATATCAGGTATTTTCCCAGATCGGTGACCCTCGGTCCGCGTGAAGCACAGACAGTGAAAATGCAGCTCTCCCGTGTCGGCGGACTGGCAGCAGGTGAATACCGCTCACATATCTACTTCAGGGCGGTACCTTCTGAGAAACCTCTCGGGGAAGCTGAGGGTGACGCAGACCAGGCAGGAATCAGTATCAAGCTGGTACCGATATTTGGCATTACAATTCCTGTTATAATCAGGATTGGTGAGCCCACTGTAGAGGTAACTCTTTCGGATCTCTCCCTCGATTATGAAAATGATACCAGCCCTGTCCTGAAGCTCTTTTTCAACCGTAGCGGTAAATATTCAGTGTATGGTGATGTGACCGTTGACCATATCGCTTCTGACGGACGCGCAACACGGGTAGGTGTTATAAATGGTCTTGCTGTATACACACCAAACGCCAGGCGCAGCCTGACACTGAGACTCACCAACACAGAGGCTGTAAATCTGAGAAGCGGCAAGCTAAGGGTAACCTTCTCGGCGCCCTCTGATGTCAGACCCATGAAGTATGCGGAGGCGGAGCTGAACCTCCAATGATGACCGTTTGAATGCATTATGACCATACCCATAGAAGAGGAATATTGAGACATGCCACCGCGCTGGTGGCAATGTTGCTTTTGTTTATTGTAAATGGGTACGGCAACTCCCACCCCGAGGCTCCGGCCACCTCTTCAGAAGCCTTACCGGTGTCCTTTACCGTTGCTTCTCCTGTAGCAGCGATGATTCCTCAGGCCTACCCGGTATGGCAACAGCCCTCTGGTGCACACGATGCCTATAACATAGGCGACAGGGTATGGTTTCCTACGGTCAATGACATTCTCTATGAGAGCCTGATCAATGCCAACACCTGGTCACCGACAGGTTATCCTGCCGGCTGGAAGGCGGTCGCCAACCAAAATAATGATGAAACCACTGTAAAATATGATACACCCGGTAGTTATACATTCACGGTACCGGCAGGTGTAACTTCCATTACCGTTGAGTGTTGGGGCGGTGGCGGTGGTGGCGGTAGCTCAAATACAAATAACAACAATCCGAGAGCTGGTGGTGGTGGTGGCGGTGGCGGATACTCACGCTCAGTCCTCACTGTTACCCCCGGCACAAACTATACGGTTGTTGTCGCTTCCGGTGGCGCCGGAGGTACTAGTGGAT
>CAZHZC010000003.1:0-204577 GCA_964537135.1 uncultured Rikenella sp. | reverse complement strand
AAAATTACAGATTTCTGTCTATAATCTTGTCCGATGAATTAAGGGGCTGAAACATGTGCTCGAAGTCATTCCAGTTTATCCTGCAAAACAGCCGGAGCAACAAATCCTCTCCTAAACTGGAGAATACCCGACTCTGATCAAAGGTGTAGTGTCTCAGATGGATACATTTAAACAATAATTACTTAAATTTGTTTCGCTTATATGTAAATTTCAGTTTGAAAATTCGACTATTAAACCTATCAAGAAATGATTATGAAACTACGATTGACAATTATTCCGGCCCTCATCCTTTCATTAAGCCTTCTGTCATGCAGTAATGAAGCTAGTGATGCCGACCTGAAGATTGCCTATTTACATCACAGTACAGGTGAAGTTATCTGGAACGGTAAAAAGGAAAGTTTACCTGATCTATTCAAACAGTATAATAAAGAGTCAGAGATTGCCTACTACATTAAGGAGATTAATTTCCCCAAAGCATCGCCATACGGGTGGAACAATTATCCATTTGATTACTATAACATCTGGGTTAAAAACGGAGACAAGGAGACTTATATGGAGGAACCTACTCTGGAGAGCCTGACTAAAGAGTACCAAGTTATTATATTCAAGCATTGTTTTCCTGTAAGTAATGTGCTGGGAGATGATGGAATGCCTGATATTGACTCTGATAAGAAAACTCTTGCAAATTACAAGCTTCAGTACGATGCATTGAAAAATAAGCTGCACGAGTATTCCGACACAAAATTTATCCTCTTTACTGGAGCAGCCCTGACAAAAGCATCCGTCTCTGAAGCTGAAGCAACCTTGGCAAAGGAGTTCTTTGAATGGGTAAAAATTGAATGGGATCAGCCTGGTGATAATATATACATCTGGGATTTACATACCCTTCAGACACAGGGTGGACTCTATTTTAAGGATGAATATGCAGTTACTCCTACAGATTCACATCCCAACAAAGATTTTGCTGGATCGGTAGTAAAATTACTTTTCAATAGAATTATTGATGTAATAACTAATAATGGAACAGGGACATCATTAACAGGTGAAAAAGGAAGCTGAGTCTTCTCTCAAAATCTGAATAGTAAGTTAAGAATCATTCTTATTAGGGATAGAGCAGAACTATTTACCGACTAACTGATTGAGTTCCTCAGGCGGAATGATATGCCATCGCCTACCCTTTGATCTTCTTCCCTGTGGCACTGATGGTCAGGTCATACCTGAACTCATAGGCCTGTGGCACCTTGAAGAGGGCCAGGTGTTTTGAGCAGTGTTGTATCATCTTCTCCTTTGTCAGTTCACCCACGCTCTCTTTCCTTATGGTGACTGTCGCCTTCAGTGTCTCACCCTCAATCTCATCTTCTATACCTTCGATGGCGCAGTCGATCACTTCGGGCAGCATCAGTATCACTGCCTCTATCTCTTTGGGACTTATTCGCTTGCCACGCACCTTGATTATCTCTTTTGACCGGCCGGTATGATAGATATATCCATCCTCATCTACGGTAGCCAGGTCACCGGTATGTAGCCATCCCTCCCTTATGGTGCTCTTCGTTCCCTCCTCATCAGCGAAGTAGCCTATCATGATGTTATCACCACGGGCTATTATCTCACCTGTCTCTCCCGGCTTCACTCTCTCACCAGCCTCATTCACCACTCTCAGCTCCACCTGTGGAATCCCTCTCCCCAGGGATCCCTTCCTCTCTTCATATTTCTCCGGCGGCAGCCATGAGAGTCGGGCGGTGGCCTCTGTCTGTCCGTACATCACAATAAATTTCACCTCCGGGTGTGCTTCTCTGAACTCATCGATAAAGACCGGTGCCAGCTTGCCTCCCGCCTGGGTTACATACCTGAGGTCGGGGAAGCTGGTCTGTTTGAATGAGTCAGATTTCCTGAGCAGTATCTGAAAGTGGCTGGGTACACCGGCAAATCCGGTACACCTGTGGTCTGTCAGGCTCTTGAGCACCCCTCCCAGGAAGATAAAGGAGTTGTTGAACGTTATTGAGCCCCCGACCCTCAGATGGGTGTGCAGTAGTGAGAGTCCGTAGCAGTAATAGAACGGCAGTACCACCAGCATGCGGTCGTCAGAGGTCAGCTGCAGGTATTCAACTATGGATGAGGTGTTGGCTATCAGGTTCTTGTGTGACAGCATCACCCCTTTGGGCTTACCGGTAGAGCCTGAGGTGAATATTATCTCAGCACATCTCTCCCGATCAAACTCACCGCCGGGTGCTGCTGCAGGTGTGGTATCATCAAACTGCGGCAGGGTATCGGGAAACCATGAGCGGCCGGAGTTGAGCTGCAGACGCCTCTCCACATCGGCTGTCATGAATATCATCACCGGATCAGTCAGCTCGTGGATATAGCTGTAGTTCTCCTTTTCGATACCCGGATCCAACGGGATACATATGTTTCCTGACTTGATTATTGCGAGGTAGATCTTCAGGAAAAAGAGGTTGTTGGCCGATAGCAGCACTATGTGTTTGTCGCTGCCCGCCTCATCTCTTATCCACTCTGCGATCTTGGTGACCGAGTTGTATAGGTGGGAGTGGTTTATCTCCTCCCTCCCTACCAGAAAGGGTTTTTCTAGCTGCCAGCTGTTCTCAAAAAAATAGTCGGTTGCATTCATTGGTCTTGGTATTCAATCTGATCTAGGTCGCTTCTACTCATATTATCAGGCCCCTACGGAGGGTAGCCTGTCTCACGTCAGTCGCAGGGAGCCACTAACCGTTATAGTAATCTCTTTTAGGTGGCATACGCAGATATTCGGTGGTGTTACGTTTACGCTCGAAGTTACGGAAGAGGGCCTCGATACGCTCAGTGGTCTCACCCATCACCGCTGCCACCTCTGCCGGCGGATAGCCATTTTCAAATCCATACCAGTACCTGTCCATCAGGTGGAAGGGCAGCTGGTAGAAAAACTCCTCCTGTGTCTGTTCAGCTGAGTAGGTATCAGTGGTGGGGATACGCTCAATAATACCCTTTGGTACTCCGAGGTATTCAGCCAGCTGATAGACCTGTGTCTTGTACAGGTTGCCGATAGGCATCACATCGCCCGCCCCGTCACCGAACTTAACAAAGAATCCCTGCTCCTGCTCGTGCTTGTTGGGAGTGCCCACGACGGCATAGTGAAGTCGCTCGGCATGGTAGTAGAGCATTGCCATGCGGGTGCGCTGCTTGAAGTTTGAGGCAGCCACTATCTGAAGGTACTCATTGGCAGGCAGTATCCTGTCTTTCTCATTACCATCCCTGTCAATGATTGTCAGATAGAAGATAGGAGGGATATTGGTGTAAAGGCCACTCTGTCTGACACCTATCTTCATCTTCCAGGTTTTGGGGTCATACTCCGGGAAAACACGTTTCACCGCCTCATCACGTCTCTTATAACAGCCATACCCGGTCAGGGCATCTGTTATCTCCTCCTTGATAGCCTCTACGCCAAACGTGGCGGCCAGCTCACGTGCCAGCTCCTCACTGTCAGGACTGGAATCTTTCTCAGGCAACATCACCCCCAGTACCTTCTCCGGGCCGAAGGTTTTGGTTGCAATGGCCAGGCATACTGACGAGTCGATCCCGCCACTGATACCCACCACTGCACCGTGTCTTCTAAATTTGCGAAGTACGTCTGTACGAAGCTGTTCACTGATATTGTCTACTACCTTACCGAGATCTTCCAGGAAGATAATGTCTTTTGAGAATGGCTTTTTTGTCGGCATAATATCTATGTTTTCTATTTGATTTCTTCACTTAAGTTAAACAATTATTTCTAATGCTTCTAGCGGTTATTTCCCGGAGGAGGGGTACCCTGCTTAGCAATTAGTCGTGCAATATCTTCAGATTGTGCAGCGGGGCACCTTCATATTCACTGTTATTGTTTTCAATGAACTGATGGTGTAGCAGATGGGTGGTTATCACTGCCGTGATTACCATATTGTCCATCTCTGATGCGGTACCGCTCTTCTCAATCTTTTCTGTGAGAGCAGTCACCGACTCATGGTTGAATATGCCTGCCTTCTCTGTCATGGCTTTGGAGAGCATCTCATCCACGTAGCCAGGTCTCTTCTGCTCCATAAAGACGCTCTTGATAGGCGCCCGGTAGGGCTGCTTGGGCCGTTTGGCTATGCTCTCCGGTATGCGTCCGGCCACCACCCTCTTTAGCAGGTACTTCTCGTTGAGTCCGTTCAGCTTGAGCCGGTCTGGCAGTGCCGAGCAGTACTCAATGACGTTGTGGTCAAGGAAGGGAAATCTCCCCTCCACTGAGTTGGCCATGAGCATGCGGTCTCCCTGTGATGATACCAGGTAGCCGCTCATAAAGAGTGTGGTCTCAAGCCACTGTGCTCTCGCCAGGGGCGACCACTGCATAAAGTTTTCAGGCAGCTTGCCGGTCAGCTCTGCCAGCGGGTCATACCCTCCTGCCGGCTCCCTGAGGGCTGCCGAGAAATGTTTCCTGATGTGGTTTGAGTTGTTCCACCGTAGCAGGTGGGAGTAGAAGGGGTTATCGGTCTCTTCAAGCCTGTATCCGAAAAACATCTTCAATATTCCGGGACTGGCATTTCTGAGGTGGGGGATATCAGGGTAGATCCTTTTGAGCAGGGTGGGGCGCAGTGATGAGCCCGGCTGTGACGCCCAGAAGTGGCGTATGATTGTCTCCCTGAAGATGTCATAGCCCGCCAGTATCTCGTCTGACCCTTCACCGGTGACCACCACCTTGAAGCCGTTCTCCCTCACCAGCCGTGAGAGGAGATACATCGGTGCCGGTGCTGTACGGGTCAGAGGTGTCTCTGTATGCCATACCACCCGCGGAAAGATCTCCGCTATCTCTTCGGAGTTGCAGCTTACCGCTTTGTGCCTTGTACCCAGGTGTCTCACCGCCTCCTGCTGGTAGCTGCTCTCATCAAACTGTCGCTCTTCAAACCCTATTGAGAAGGTGGTGGCAGGCTTCTGCCTTATCTCATTCATATAGGCTACCGTCGCTGACGAGTCGATGCCGCCGCTGAGGTAGGCAGCCACCTCAACCTCAGCCCTGAGGCGAACCTTTACGGCATTGGTGAACAGCTCATGAAATTTCCCCATAGCCTCTTCAACGGTAATGTCCGGGGTACGCCGGCTGAAGGAGAGCTGCCAGTATTGTTTGAGGGAGGGTCCTTTGCGGCTGAATGTGAGGTGGTGACCCGGTGAGAGTTCACTGATACCTCTGAAGGCGGTAGAGGGTGTGATGGTGGTCCAGAAGGTGTATATCTGTGTCAGGCTCTCAGGGTCAAACTCACGGACTATCTCCCTGTTGGCAAAGATCGCCTTGATCTCAGAACCGAAATAGAGAACACCGTTATTGATGGTATAGAAGAGGGGTCTGACTCCCACCCTGTCACGCGCCATGAACAGCTTCTCCTCACTCTTGTCCCAGATGGCAAATGCAAATTCACCGTTGAGGAGGTCAAGGCATCGTTCACCATGGAGGGCGTAGAGGTTGACCAGCACCTCGGTGTCTGACTGTGACCTTAGCCTGACACCTGCCGCCACAAGCTCCTCGCGCAGCTCAGGGTAGTTAAACACCTCCCCGTTATATACGATCCAGTACCTTCCTGTGGCGTCAGTGAGGGGCTGCTGCCCTGTGGTGATATCAATGAAGCTGAGCCTTACATTGCCTATGGTGGCGCAGGCAGACCTGTAGATGCCGCTCTCATCAGGCCCCCGGTAGCTGATAGAGCGCAGCATCGTCGTAACAGCAGGAACCCTGTCGTGGCCTCCACTGTAGTCTATGATGCCTGCGATGCCACACATCGTTATGCTGCTGCCTTTCTTTGTATAAACTCGGTGATCGCATTGATCGATTCGAAGTTCTCCTCTATCAGGTCGGAGTCGACGGTTTTAATACCAAACTGCTCCTCAAGAAAGGTGATAAGCATAATAAAGCCCATTGAGTCAAAAAAACCCTCCTTGAAGATCAACGATTCGTTTTTGATCTTTTCAGCATCAGCATGAGATGACTGAACAATGTAATCCCTGATCTTCTCCTGTGTTTCAACTAAATCCAATGTCATGTCCATATATGTATATTATAATCTGTTAACGTTTTTTTTTAGCTTATAGTTTGTAGTAGTTGTCATAACGACCATATCTGCTGCTTTTCAGGTTGAGGTCATTGAAGACGATATCATATTCGGTAACACTGTTTGTACGGAACAGGTTCAATACATCTGATAATATATCCTTACGTGTATATTCGTTCCGGCAGACCAGCAATACAAATGATGCATATTTGATCAGCAGTGTGGCATCAGCCACCAGTCCGGCGGGAGTGGTGTCGAGTATCACATAGTCAAACTGCTGCTTCAGCTCTTCAATAAGCTCATCAAGCACACCTGCCTCAATCAGCTCTGATGAGTTGGGGAGGATAGGTCCCGCCGGAATGAACCAGAGGTTGTCAACATCAGTGTTCCTGATTATCTCCTGGATTCCGGAATCCCCGACCATATAGTTTGATATACCTTTTGTGTTGGGCAGCCCCAGTTTTTCATGCAGTGTGGGTCTTCGCAGGTCGCAGTCGAGCAGCACCGTCTTGTGTCCTACAGAGGCTATTGAGGCTGCCAGGTTGCTGGAGACGAAGCTCTTGCCGTCAAGAGGCTGTGAGGAGGTTATCATCACCACCTTCTGTTGCTGCGACCTGAACCTCAGGAAGAGGCTGCTGCGTAGGTTCCTGAACGACTCAGTCACTGATGAGCCGGGATAATTCTTTACTACCGCCTCGGTCTTGTGGTTGTTGGTATAGATCAGGTTCATCACCGGATGGCCGGTGAGCCGCTCCACATCCCTGACGGAGGTGATCTTCTCATTGAAGAAGTTGCGAAGGATGATATAGAGTGTTGGCAACATGAACGCCATGAAGATGGCTACGATCCAGTTGAGGCTGGAACGGGGTGCTATGATTGAGGCGGTGACATCACGTGCCGGCTCCAGTATCTCATAGTCAGGGTAGTTTGATGCCATGGCGATGGCAGCTTCAGCCTTCCTCTCAAGCAGGAAGGTGTAGATCTGATCGGTAAGGTTGAACTGCCTCTGCATACTGATCATATTCAGTTCAGTACGGGGGAGGCGTGAGATCTCACCCGAGATCTTGGTCTCACGGTAGTCAAGCTCATTCTGCGTCAGGTTGAGTGTATTGAGATTGTTTTTTACATTCTCTATTATCGCCTGTTTCTGTAGTCTTAGCTTATTCTCTATCTGCCCCAGGAAGAGATTTTTCTCAGCATGGTTACTCAGTATGGTTGACCTTTCGGTGTTGAGTGCCAGCAGCTCAAGCACCATCGAGTTCATGATGGGATCAACCACGTTGGCTGATGAGGGAGGAGCGAGGCTGGCAAAATCCTGGTTCTTGTCAAAATAGTCGAGCAGATAGTTGTAGTATCGCTCCTGCAGCTGCAGGTTTGAACGCTCATTCTGTATCTCACGCATCTGGGTCAGTGCCTGCTGTCCCTGGTAGCTGAGGTCGGTCACCTGGTGGGTTGAACGGAAGTCACGCAGCTTTGATTCCGAGATTGAGAGTGAGTCGGAGATCTCTGAGATCTGTGAGTCAATAAAATTGATGGTATTGAGAGCTATCTTATTTTTCTTGGCAAGATTCTCATCGAGGTATGACTGTATAAAATTGTTCAGGAAGTCGATGGTGAGCCTCCGGTTTTCACCACTGAAGGAGAGATTTATCAGTGACGACCTGATACTGACAGGCTCTATCTTCAGCCTTTTCAGATATGCCCTTGTGAGCAGGTCAAGATGGTAAAACTCGAAGAAATGGTCTGTCTCATTTGCAAGCTGAGCGTTGTATGCGTCACGATTGAGTGTGACAGAAAACTTGTAGTAATAAGATGAGACCGTCTCATTAAATCGGCAGATGGTATCGACCTTCAGTGTGTTGTTGTTGCTTACAACCGCATTGTCAATATAGTTGTAATAGGAGACCTCATCCTCTGATGCGGTCAGCCGGTAGCTGTGTTCATCAAGTATATCTATCCGGAAGCGTACGTTTATTGGCTGGATATGCGACTTGTCAATGCTGACGGTGAAGGGGTTACCCAGGTATACCTGTGCCGGTGAGCTGAAGAAGCTGGTTTTGCCGGCGAAATAGCCTATCTCCAGGTTAAGATTTCTTATGGTGCTGGCCACCAGGCTGAATGAGTTAAGGCTGTTGATATCATTTTCAAGGTTACGTGACTCACCCAGCACCCGTAGTCCGCTGAACATATTGTTTGAACCGAGAAGGGTTGACCGTCTCTCATCTACCGGTCCGATAACCGAGCTTCCCTGATATACTGTAGGTGAAAAGCGGTTTACCAGGAAAGCTATCAGGATACAGATAAAGAAGGAGGCTATATAGAAATACTTATACGACAGTGCGTCTGTAATAAACTCCTTAATATTGAAGGCCTCGCTTTGCGATTCGTTGCTATTGTGTACCATCCTTTTCAGTTCCTTGTTTTAAAATCTCAGTCCTGCAAAGAGCAGCACGGCTATTGCAGTTGATATTGTTGATAGTATTGTGGTGTAGGTTATGTTTGAGTAGCTGGTTGATACGGCGCGCAGTGGTTCCACAATGATCACATCATTCGGCATCACGTAGTAGTAGCTCTTGTTGGCTATCTTGGAGTCAGAGAGGTTCAGCCGGTAGTGCACCACCTTACCCTCATCATTTCTTACGAGTATCACCTTCTTACGGTCACCGTAGCGGGTGATACCCCCTCCCAGTCCTATCGCCTCATAGATATTGAGCTTATCCTGTGTGAATGAGTAGACTCCCTGCCGCTGCACTTCACCCATAACGGTCACCTGGTTATCAACATACTTGACAATTATCGATGTCTGCGGCACATAATCGCTCAGTGCCTTCTGTATCTTGTCTGCAGCCTCAGCCGTGGTCATGTTTACCACATTGATCTTGCCCACAAACGGGAAGGTTATATTGCCCTCTTCATCTACCAGGTAGCCAATAAGTCCCGCCATATTGCCGTATGACCCCATCCTGAGCTCATCTGATGCATTGAAGATCTGACTGGTCTGCAGGTCGATACTCAGCACCCTGACATATAGCTTGTCAAAGGGTCTTATTATTTTTTGTGTACGCGGATTGACGGTTGGCTGGTCAAGGTCATACATATCATTAAAGTAGCTCAGTTGTGTTACCGGTACACATGAGACTGTCATTATTCCTATTGTCAGCGTAACTATAAGGGTTCGTATCAGCCTGGTTTTATTTACTCCCATTTCAGTTTTGGTTTATGGATCAGAGTCCGGTTTTATGGAAAACGGTTTTTATGGTTTTAAGCAAAATTACAAAATCAAGTCTCAGTGACCAATTGTCAATATAAGCCATATCCAGTTCCATCCACTTTTCGAACTTGATACTGTTCCTGTCCGGCTTTATCTGCCAGAAGCATGATAGTCCGGGCTTCACTGAGAGGCGTCTGAGCTGCCACCGCTCATACTGCTCAGTCTCCTCGGGCAGTGGTGGCCGCGGCCCGATCAGTGACATCTCCCCCTTGAGTATATTAAACAGCTGCGGAAGCTCATCAAGACCGGTCTTGCGCAAAAACTTCCCCACTTTGGTCACCCTGGGGTCATCCGCTATCTTAAACGCCGGACCGTCAGCTTCGTTCATCGCCTCCAGTTCTTTACGCAGCTCGTCGGCATTAGCCACCATCGTACGGAACTTGTACAGCTGGAACTGTCTGCCGCGTAAGCCTGCCCTGGGCTGCTTATAGATGACTGGTCCGGGGGAGCTGATCTTGATCATTATTGCAAGCACTATCATCAGGGGTGAGAGGATGATAATAGCAAGGAGCGAGCCAAAAATATCAACCACCTTTTTAACCCCCAGGGCGAAGGTGTTATGTGGCACATTGATGAATGTGAGGAACTTATAGTTGGCTATCGCTCTTCTGACAGCGTTTGATAGTGCCAGCTTCTCCTCACGGTGCATGACGCTGAAGACCACTCCCAGCTCTTCACATGACCGCACGATATATCTTATCTCTGCCGGGCGTATCCGATTTTTTATATATAGCACCTCATCAATCATATCTACCTCCATCAGGTCATTCAGTATCGCTATCTCTGCCTCGGTAAAGAGCAGGATATCCTTCTGGAACTTTTTGGTGATGGAGGGTGAGTCTGTAAAGATTGCCACAATCTTGTAGCCCCACTCCTTGTGCTCAAGCATCTTGTCAATGAAAGCCATTGATGAGCTGTCTGCTATGAGCACCACATTGAGGAAGTTGTAACCTTTTGAGCGGTACCTTTTGAACACCTTGTACTCAAACAGTCGCAGGCTGAATAGAAAGAGGAATCCGAAGAGCGGAATGAGCGTGATAAAGGTACGTGACAGCTCGTATAGCTTGAAAAGGAAATAGCTGATGATCAGCAGCATGAAGATTGCAACCGCCGAAAGAAAATATTCCCAGAATATTGAGATATACTGCTTTGTACGGGGAATCTCGGTGGCTTTGAGCAGGTACATGACAAAAAGCCAGAGAGGGGTGATACCTAAAAAGAGCAACAGAATACGACTATCCAGGAAAAAGAGATAGTTATCGGTCTGGCCGGAATAGACTATCAGGTAGGTCAGCTCAAAGGCAAAGAAGATAGCCAGAATATCCAGTGTCCCCAAAATAAAGCCGAGCAACCGCCATTTCTTGAGGAATGGGATAATGTGAAAACGATATAGAGCATTGAATATATCCATCAGCAGTATCTCACTTTAGTCATATTCTGAGACAGAGTTCATTACTAACGTCTGATCCAGGGTTATTATTCTTTCTGCCAGTGGGAATCTTCTTAATCACGTATGCCTCAAAATTTGAGTTTCACGGGTATATCAGATCCATCGCAAAGGTACTGCTAATCTTTGCCTCCGGCAAACTTTCCTATCATCACACTCATGAGTGCAGAGAGCCTGAAACAGCTCTGAACAGGACGTTAGTCATGAATATTGTATAGTTGGCCTTTGGAAATGACCGGTTTGTCAAAATCATCTCAATTTTACCGGGAGTTTTATGATTTATCAGCCTTTCCGGACTTGAGCAGGTATATCTATCTGTGATACAGCAGTTATTATAGTCGATATCCATTCCGATGCCACTGTTTTTAACTATAACTGTTTTGACGAACTACGCTTGAACAGCGACTAAAAAATACCGTCGCTACTGTGTGAGATAATAATTTCTTCTCTGATCTCCGGTTTGATCGATCTCTTCTCCGTGCCCGGGCAGAAGGATCCCTTTCCTGCACCCTGTAGAAGTCGGATTCCTCTTTTAGCTCTGATTCTCCGGACTATCTGAACAGGGCAGGGTCAGTTGATCTCTCATTGTTTTTGAAGGCCACCACAAAGGCCTGCTTGTACCCATTCTGCCGGCACAGATTCTGGAGCCTGGTTGCATCCTGCAGCTGACTGAACTCGCCTATGGTAGTTCTGTAGCCTCCCATATAGAGATATTCGTATGACTCGTATTTATTCCCTGCTACGGTGATGGTCTGGCTTCCTACCGGCCTGGTGTTGGCTATGATCTGTACCCTGTAGATGACCACATCATTTTGTGGCTCAGCCCTGGGTGACTCCTTGACACTTTGCGGAGTCTCCTTCTCTGTTTTAGGTGGCTCCTTTTCGCTCTTCTCATCCTTAGGTGACTTCACCTCACTTTTTGGAGTCTCCTTCTCAGCTTTTGGTGCTTCCTTCTCCGGAGGTGTTATCGCTTGCCTAGCGTCAGGTTTGGTGGTTTTTTCGTCACGTTCGCTGGTTTTGACTTCAGTTTTTTGTGATATCGGGTCATTGGTTACATCTACGGTTTTTTGTGATATCGGATCACTGGTAGCGGGCAGGGAGGCAATCATTCCGGTTGTTGCAGGAAGAGGCATGGCATACGCCAGCAGGCTGGAACTGAGAGTATTGTCTTTTCCTTTGGTGATATCAGGATCCAGATCCACTATAAAGAGCTGCGTCCTGTATTTGCCTGAACGTGTTCTTGTTGTAAAGAATGCTCTCCTGTCGTCACCCCTGCTTATGGTAAACCCCAGCTCATCAGCGTCGCTGTTTACCGGCTCTCTCAGGTTTTGCGGCTTTTCCCATCCGGTACCGTTGAACCTGCTTACAAAGACGTCATATCCGCCTTTACCGGGGTGACCGTCTGACGAGAAGTAGAGATTGTTTCTGCTGTCGAGTGAAGCGAACAGCTCGTTTCCCGTTGAGTTGATCTCTTTCCCAAGATTTTCCGGGGTGCCCCACTTATCACCCTTCTTTCTGGTGATAAAAAGGTCAAGTCCACCGGATGATCCAGGCATGTCAGAGGAGAAGATCATGAAGGAGCCGTCAGATGAGAGGCATGGATGGGTGTAGAGGTTGTTATCTTCACAGATTTCTATCGGACTCTTCTCTATCTGCCAGCCCGAGGAAGTATGGTCTGCCCTGAATATCTTCTCACTGTAGGCTTTGTCGGGTATAAGGCTGAGATACATCGTACGGTAGTCACTGGTAAAGGTTGTGGCTTCACCCGGGAAGAGTGCTGTACCGGTAAGATTGAACGGCTCCGGCTGTTCAGGAACGGTATCGGCAATAGCTGATGAATACAGTTTTATCAACCCGAAAGAGAGGTGATTGCCGGGTACTTTCTCCTCACGGGGTGTTGGGGAGAGAAAGATGATACCATCACGATAGAATTGCACTCCTGATGAGGGTGGCACTATCTCCAGATCAAAAGGCCTGATCCGTAAACCTTCCGGCTTTTGTGTCTCATTTTTCTGATCAGTTATTGTCCGGGCATTCTCATTCCGGTCAGATACTCCTGATTCGGTTGAGTGGACCAGGGTATTGGAGAGAGAGAGTGCCAGAATAAATATCAAAACTTTCATTGTCATACATTTTACCAGTGATACCTGCTTCCTGATGGTTTCATCACCCTTCCGAAGTTGAGTCCGGCCGCTATCTCAATGGTGAGATCTCTTTTGTAGAATGGGACATCCTGTGGGAAATCTATCAGGGTTCCGATGTAGAAGGTGGGGAATTTATACTGGAAAAAGAAGGTGAGGTTGCTATAGTCGTGCATATAGGCTCCGATACAAAAGGCATCCATATAGAGCTTGAGCATAGGGTTGTAGCTCTCCTTTCTCTTGAGTCTGAGAGAGTCGTCAAGATTAATAATAATTGATGGCTCAAGCAGGATATTGAGATCCCGGCTCAGTACTATTTTATAGCCTGCGATAAAGAAATATTGCCTGGTGACCGGGATGTTATACCTTGCCATGGTAGTGCTGTCAGCGCCGCTGCCAAGCAGGTTGGTGGCTGAGAGGCCTGCAAAAAGGTTATGGCTGTAGAAGTAGATGCCTGCATCAATATTGGGAATCATACTCTCTCGCCGTGGCACCCCCAGATCGGGAATGGAGTCCATGGTATTGAAGATCCCCTTTACCGCTACGCCGGCAGAGAGGAACGAAAGGTTGTCTTCTGTCAGCGGGATATGATATGAGGCCATTGCGCTTATGCCGAGGCTCTTCGATGGCCCGTACCTGTCATTGTAGAGGGTACCGCCTGCACCAATATTGGTATAGCTCTTTGGTACCGGTGTACCGAAATATTGTGGTCCTCTCTTGAGAATCCTGGTGTTGCCGGCAAGAAGTTGTGATGAGCTCTCACCCTGGAGGCCGGCAGAGAAATCGATAGCCATAAAGTCCTTGCTGCCCGCAATAGCCGGATTTATTATCATAGGAGTAAAAACCCGGCTCGAGAATGGGGTCAGCGGCGTATGCTGAGCTGCTGTTCCTACTCCCGCCAGTATGAACAAGACAGTCAGTGTAACTGTTTTTATGTTTGTCATACAGCTGATTCTGTAAAATTGATCAAGTTATAAACGTGAAACTGTTGATCATGTTATATGGCTGAAGATGAAATTGCACTTTATGATACCATTATCTGACGGAGTAGTTACAAATTGATTTTACTTTGCAGCTCCCATTTGAGGGGAGATCAGCTTGAGAGGATAATTGACTTTTTTCAGAGATAAGAGGGGAAGGCAATAATTTCTGACAGGGAAAAGTGAAAAAAATATGTCATCGGCTAATGTTCAGAAGCTAAATTGGAAAGATAAATTTTGATATTTAAAGGATTTTCGTTTGGATAAGTTGAAAAATGATTGAAAATATGAAACGAATCAGCAGATTTATCGTTGAAAATAGTATGTTTGTCAATCCATTTGAGTTGTTCGTCAAAATTTAGACCATAAACTGAGGGTTATGAAAAGAGCTCTTGTTTCACTCTCAATACTCATCATCTCATTTTCCGGCTTTAGCCAGATCATAGCTGATCATACTGTAGTTGATCAATATGATAAGATTCCTCAGCACTATATTGATGAGGTGAAGAAGATGCTGGTAGATATTGCCGGAGAGAGTCACTCTGCCGGTTATCGCTATGGTGTCTCCCTTCTTGCTGAGCTGGACTCGCGTTTCCGTGTCACCACCTATGTGGGCAATCGTCCTTCCCGAACGACTACTAACCTTCGCCTGGGCACTCATGGTACCGTTGGTGAGGCTCAGTTTTACACCTCCCAGTCAGCCATCAACAGCTATAAGTCTCATATAACGAGTCAGTATTCGACCGGTAATCCTTATTCGGTGATCGGTTTTGGCTGGTGTTGGGATATGACCTGGCAGAATAGTCCCGGCGGAGGCGTTGATCCGGTTTACAATGTGCGTTGGGCCGGTAGCTCTGAGGGTGGTCCCCAGGGTAGCCGTCGCTGGGGTCTTGATGCCGGTGATGAGTCTCTTACGGGGAACTCTGTCTGTATGGACACCTACCTTGATGCTGTTGAGCAGTACATAGCCCATTGCCGACAGAATGGGTATGACACTCGTGTTATCTTCACCACAGGTCCTGTGGATGATGGAGCCGGTAATATCGGTGGTACAGAGAATGGTTTTCAGCGTGAGCTCAAGCATGACTATATCCGTGACTATGTTCGTTCTGATCCCTCACGTATTCTGTTTGATTATGCAGATATATTGTGTTGGAGCAATGGGGGAGAGCAGAATATTGCGACCTGGAACCAGAGTGGAACACCTCGTCGTCATGCCCATATTCATCCTGAGAACATGATGGATTATGACAGGTCGTGGAATATGATTTCCCATGTTGAGGATGGTGATCATATTGGAGAGGTTGGTGCTCTTCGATTAGGTAAGGCAATGTGGTGGATGCTGGCCAGGATAGCAGGATGGGATGGTGGCAGCGGATCGGTAGCAGTCACCGGTATTACTGTCACCGGCGCTGGCGGTTCAACCGCCATAACAACCAATAAGGGTCAGCTTCAGCTCACTGCTGCTGTTGCACCATCCAATGCCACCAACAAGACAGTTACCTGGAGCCTAGTCAATGGCACTGGCCAGGCCACCATAAATAACAGTGGTGTTGTTACTGCAGTTGCCAATGGCAATGTTACTGCACGTGCCACCACTAATGACGGTAGCGGAGTAGCCGGCTCACTTCAGCTCACCATCAGCGGTCAGGTTATCCCTGTCACTGGCATCACGGTTCGTGGCGCCAATAATGCTACCACCATTACACAGAACAGAGGTACCCTGGCATTAAGCGCTACGGTTCTTCCCGATAATGCTACGAACAAGGCTGTAACCTGGAGCATAGTCAATGGCACTGGTCAGGCTACCATAAATAACAGTGGTGTTGTTACTGCCTTTGCTAACGGTAATGTTACAGCACGCGCTACCGCTAATGACGGTAGTGGAGTAGTCGGTTCGCTTCAGCTCACCATCAGTGGTCAGGTTATCCTGGTAACCGGTATCACCGTCACCGGTGCCGGCGGCTCGTCGGTTATCACAACCGATAAGGGTCAGCTTCAGCTCAGTGCTGCTGTTGCCCCATCCAATGCTACCAACAGAACCGTTACCTGGTCTGTTCGCAATGGCACAGGCAGTGCCACCATCAGTAGTACTGGACTGGTTACGGCAGTGTCGGGTGGTATTGTCACCGCAGTTGCTACTGCCAATGATGGCAGTGGTGTTGAGGGCACCTTACAGATTACTATCACAAACCAGTACGTTGCAGTCACAAGCATCACGGTTCATGGTGCCAATAATGCTACCACCATCACACAAAACAAAGGTACTCTGGCTTTGAGCGCCACTGTTCTACCGGATAATGCTACCAACAAGACAGTAACCTGGAGCATAGTCAATGGCACTGGTCAGGCCACCATCAACCAGTCGGGAGTTGTCACTGCCGTTGCCAACGGTAACGTTACAGCACGTGCTACTGCCAGTGACGGTAGTGGTGTTGTTGGTTCGCTTCAGCTCACCATCAGTGGTCAGGTTATTCCGGTAACTGGTATCACTGTCACGGGTGCAGATGGCTCATCGGTTATCACAACCGACAAGGGTCAGCTTCAGCTCACTGCTGCTGTTGCACCATCCAATGCCACCAACAAGAGTGTTACCTGGAGCCTTATCAATGGCACTGGTCAGGCCACCATAAATAACAGTGGTGTTGTAACGGCAGTTGCCAACGGCAACGTTACTGCACGCGCCACCGCTAATGACGGTAGTGGTGTTGTTGGCTCACTTCAACTTACCATCAGCGGTCAGGTTATCCCTGTCACTGGCATCACGGTTCGTGGCTCCAATAATGCTACCACCATCACACAAAACAAAGGTACTCTGGCATTAAGTGCTACGGTTCTTCCCGATAATGCCACTAACAAATCAGTAACCTGGAGCATAGTCAATGGCACTGGTCAGGCCACCATAAATAATAGTGGGGTTGTCACTGCTGTTGCCAACGGCAATGTTACTGCTCGTGCCACCGCCAGTGACGGTAGCGGAGTAGTTGGTTCGCTTCAGCTTACCATCAGTGGTCAGGTTATTCCGGTAACGGCTATCACTATCACGGGTGCCGGCGGCTCATCGGTTATCACAACCGACAAGGGACAGCTTCAGCTCAGTGCTGCTGTGGTGCCATCCAATGCTACCAACAGAACCGTTACCTGGTCTGTTCGCAATGGTACAGGCAGTGCCACCATCAGTAGTACTGGACTGGTTACGGCAGTGTCGGGTGGTAATGTCACAGCTGTTGCTACTGCCAATGATGGCAGTGGTGTTGAGGGCACCTTACAGATTACTATGACAAACCAGTACGTTGCAGTCACAAGCATCACGGTTCGTGGTGCCAATAATGCAACCACCATTACACAGAACAGAGGTACTCTGGCATTAAGCGCCACGGTCCTTCCCGATAATGCCACTAACAAATCAGTAACCTGGAGCATAGTCAATGGCACTGGTCAGGCCACCATCAACCAGTCGGGAGTTGTCACTGCAGTTGCTAACGGTAATGTTACTGCACGCGCTACCGCTAATGATGGTAGTGGTGTTGTTGGCTCACTTCAGCTCACCATCAGCGGTCAGGTTATCCTGGTAACCGGTATCACCGTCACCGGTGCCGGTGGCTCATCGGTTATCACAACTGACAAGGGACAGCTTCAGCTCAGTGCTGCTGTTACACCATCCAATGCCACCAACAGAACCGTTACCTGGTCTGTTCGCAATGGCACAGGCAGTGCCACCATCAGTAGTACTGGACTGGTTATGGCAGTGTCGGGCGGAAATGTCACAGCTGTTGCCACTGCCAATGATGGTAGCGGAGTTGAGGGCTCCTTACAGATTACTATCACCAACCAGTACGTTGCAGTAACAAGCATCACGGTTCGTGGCGCCAATAATGCAACCGCCATTACGCAAAACAGAGGTGCTCTGGCATTAAGCGCCACAGTTCTTCCCGATAATGCCACCAACAAATCAGTAACCTGGAGCATAGTCAATGGCACTGGTCAGGCCACCATAAATAACAGTGGTGTTGTCACTGCAGTTGCCAATGGCAACGTTACTGCACGCGCTACCGCTAATGACGGCAGTGGCGTCACTGGTGAACTCTCCGTTACTATCAGCGGACAATTTGTCGGGATTGACAAGATTATAGTGAGTGCCTCGAAGGGTGATGCAATAATCTCATCACTCACTGAGACCCTCTACCTGTCGGCCATTATTATGCCAGCAGATGCAACTAATCAGGATATTACATGGAGTATCATAAATGGCACCGGTCAGGCTACTATCAGTCAGTCAGGTCTGGTAACCGCTCTCGCAGAAGGTACCGTCACGGCTGTGGCTACTGCAAATGACGGAAGCGGCACCTCAGGTGAACTGCCAATAACCATACTCAGTCAGCTGGTAGAGGTCACTTCAATTACAATAACACCTGCTAATAATCTGACCAGCACTGTTGCGGTCAACGGAACACTGGAGCTGCTGGCTGAGATTCTGCCTGCTAATGCATCGCTGCCGGAGGTGGCATGGGGTGTCATTAATGGTACCGGAACAGCAGAGATCACCAGGGATGGCCTGCTTACCGGGCTCACACCTGGTGAAGTGACTGTTACGGCAGCCGCCTCTGACGGCTCAGGTGTCACCGCTCTGCTCACCGTGATTGTCCACCCGGAGAAAAAGATAAAGATCAGGTTTACCAGGCATGAGATAGTGATTGAGGTTCCGGACCATATCCTGCCGGCAAAAGCCAGCCTCCACAGCCTGTTTGGCGCGCAGCGGCTGACAAAGAATCTGGACAGTACTGTCTGTACTATTGATATTTCAGACTTTGTACCGGGATTCTATATTGTGACAGTGTACAACTCGATGGTTCAGGATGCAGCAAAAGTAGTTATAGGCTACTAGCTATAAAGCTTTGCATGAAAAGATCCAGATCTTATCACCAGTCAGACCAGATCCCCGGTCAGTGTTGCTGATGTTGCGCCGGTGATGGTGACCTTCACATAGTCACCCGGATTGACGCCGGAAGCCTTAAATACCACCACCTTATTGCCTGAGGTTCGTCCCATCATTGCGCCGGGCGTTCTCTTTGCCGCTCCCTCGGTCAGCACCTCGAATGTCTGGCCGATATCCCTTTTCTTGCCTGCTGCTGAGAGTCGGTTCTGCAGGGAGATGATCTCATTGAGCCGCCGGCTCTTCACCTCCTCAGGAACGTCATCCTTCATATGCCTGAAAGCTTTGGTGCCGGGCCTCTCAGAGTATTTAAACATATAAGCAAAGTCAAAACCCACCTCACGCATCAGGCTCAGTGTCTCCTGATGCTCCTCCTCCGTCTCGCCGCAGAATCCTGCGATAAGGTCGGTTGAAAGGGTACATCCGGGAAGGATACGGTTGATAGCTGCTATCCTGTCAAGATACCAATCACGTGAATATTTCCGGTTCATCCTCTTCAGTACTTCGCTGCTTCCGCTCTGGACAGGGAGGTGGATATGTTTGCAGAGGTTGCCATGCCTGGCCATCACCTCCAGCACATCGTCAGAGAGATCTCTGGGGTGAGAGGTGGAAAAGCGGACCCGCAGCTGCGGATCGACGGAGGCAACCATCTCCAGCAGGGCAGCAAAGGTGATAGGCTGCTTCCCCTTCTCCGGGTGGTCTGAGTTGACATTCTTCGGGTGGTCTGAGACGACATTATCCGGGTAGCCGGAGTTGAGACTATTCCCGTTGTCTGATTTGACATTATCCCAGTGATATGAGTTGACATTCTGCCCCAGGAGGGTCACCTCGCGGTAGCCCTGTGCGGCGAGCTCATGCACCTCACTGACAATGGTGTATGGATCGCGGCTTCGTTCCGCTCCACGGACATATGGCACCACGCAGTAGGCGCACATATTGTTGCAGCCGCGCATGATGGAGATGAATGCCGAAACGCCGTTGCTCTCAAGACGCACGGGGGAGATATCTGCATAGGTCTCCTCACGCGAGAGGAGCACGTTGATGGCGGGCTGACCCATGACTGCCGTCTCAACCAGCATCGGGAGGTCACGATAGGCATCAGGACCCACCACCATATCAACCATCCTGTCACTCTCCAGCAGCTTCTCCCTGAGCCGCTCAGCCATACATCCCAGCACACCCACAACCACCTGTGGCCGTTTTCTCTTCGCTGCCCTGAATAGGTCCAGCCGGCCCCAGACTCGCTGCTCGGCATTCTCACGTATAGAGCAGGTGTTGACCAGTATCAGGTCGGCATCCTCGATAGCGCCGGCCCTGGTATAGCCCGCATCTGCCAGCACTGAGGCAACAACCTCACTGTCTGCAACATTCATCTGGCAGCCATAGGTCTCTATGTAGTATCTTTTTGACATGCCCGGGCAAAGTTAAAAAAAAGGATGTAAGGTTTTATTATCTTGCAAAGGGAGGGGACGACGGCAGGAGATCGGAGTACACTGAGAGGGGGTGATGACAGGGAGATGGGAAAGGAGAGAGTGCAATTTTGGGAGCACGGAGCGGCGATTGTTTGTTGTCAGCGTTCAAAATAGCGGGAATTATTTAATTTTGTAATTGAAAAAAAACTGATATGTCAGGTCACAGTAAATGGTCAACCATCAAGCGCAAGAAAGGGGCTGCTGATGCCAGGAGAGGAAAGATATTTACCAAGGTAATCAAGGAGATAATGATCTCGGTGCGTGAGGGGGGACCTGACCCGGCAGGAAACTCCCGGCTCAGGCTGGCCATTCAGAATGCCAAGGGCGTAAACATGCCCAAGGATAATGTTGAACGGGCAATTAAGAAGGCATCTGGCTCAGATGCTGACACTTACCATGAGATCAATTATGAGGGCTATGGTCCCAACGGCATAGCAATATTTGTTGAAGGACTTACCGACAACAGCAACCGCACCGTCTCCAATATGCGCTTTATCTTCAACAAGCATAACGGTTCACTGGGTCCGAACGGCTCGCTGACCTTCCTTTTTGACCGGAAGGGGGTATTCACGCTTAACGCGGAAGATGTAAGCCAGATGGATAATGAGACTCTTGAACTTGAGCTGATCGATGCCGGAGCCGAGGAGATCGAATTTGAGGAGGGAATTATCACTGTCACCAGCGCCATGGACGATTTCGGAAGCCTGAACCGCAAGCTTGAGGAGCTGGCTATTGAGCCGGAAGAAGCACTGCTGAAGCGTGTGCCGAAAGAGGAGAAGCGCCTTGACCTTGAAGCGGCACAGAAGGTGCTGAAGCTGATCGAAGCCCTGGAGGATGACGATGATGTACAGGCTGTATACCACAACCTGGAAATCACCGATGAGCTGGCTGAAGCGCTGGGCTAGGGGCTCTGCCGCAGTCAGGCAATGATGATACTGCCACTTTGCCGCAGCCGGGATTATGATATGGGATTATGATGCTACTGCTGCCCTGCGGAATGATTCTTGTATAGAGTGTCAGAGTAAAAACTGTTGTATATTTGCCGCATGAGACCACTCTTTATTGCCTTCCTGCTGACCCTCCTTTGCTCTCTGTCGCTGACGGCGCAGAGGGGCCTGGGGGTAGAGGAACTTATCAACGAGGGGCGTCCCCGTTATATGGCTGAACGGCTGCTGATCATCCAGGATGCCGCAATAGATACGCTGGTAAACAGGCACATCCTGCTGAACGCCTCCCGGGAGGGTGTTGACGGGTGGCGCATACAGATCTATCGCGGCGGCCACCGCACCGCCAATGAGGAGTCCAACAAGGTACGCACCCGTTTTATGGAAGAGTTTCCTGACCTGCCTACCTACCGCACCTTTGACCGTCCCAACTGGTTTAAGGTTAAGGTGGGCGACTTCCGTACCCGTGAAGAGGCTGCCAGGGTCTTTTTCAAGATATCAGCCAGGTACCCTGAGGCCTATCTGATCCGGGATGTGATTGCGTTTCAAAATCAGGTTAAATAGATGAGTGACAGCATTAAGCATGAATGCGGGATTGCACTGATGAGACTGCTGCAGCCCGCCGGGTACTACATTGACAAATACGGATCATGGGATTACAGTCTGCAAAAGATGTACCTCATGATGGAGAAGCAGCACAACAGGGGGCAGGATGGCGCCGGGCTGGCAGGGATACGTATCGGTGCCAGTACGGGTACCCGTTATATCACCCGTCACAGGTCCAACTCAGCCAACCCCATCAAAGATATTTTTGACAATATCTACGGTGAGAGCCATGACAATCCGTGTGACATCTGGCTGGGGCACCTCCGTTACGGCACCTATGGCAACTACAATATTGACTACGTTCACCCCGTCACACGTGAGAACAACTGGCGCTCCCGCAGCCTGGTGATGGCCGGCAACTTCAACCTCACCAACATGGAGGAGATCTTCAACAGCCTCCTCGAGATAGGGCAGAATCCGGTTGACTTTTCAGACACCATCACCATACTTGAGAATGTGGGCCACTTCCTTGATGATGAGGTTGAACGGCTCTATCGCCACTATAAGGAGAAGGGCCTCTCAAAGCGCGAGGTGTCACCCATTATTGAGAAGGAGCTCGATGTGGCGGGCATCCTGCGCAGCGCCGCAAAGCGATGGGATGGCGGATATGTCATGACCGGCATGCTCGGACATGGCGATGCCTTTGTGCTGCGCGACCCGGCAGGTATCAGGCCTGCCTTCTGGTATGCTGATGAGGAGGTGGTGGTGGCCGCCTCAGAGAGGCCGGTGATACAGACGGTGTTTGATATCAGGGCCGACAGGGTTAATGAGCTGGAGCCGGGGAAGGCGTTGATAATAAAGGCATCAGGAAAATGGTCGCTCGAGGAGATTCTGCCGGCAGCGAAGCCGGCCAAGTGCTCTTTTGAACGTATATATTTCTCACGGGGAACAGACTCACAGATCTACCGTGAGCGCAAGCGGCTGGGGGAGACCCTCGCCACGCCGGTGCTGGCAGCGGTGAACCATGATATCCGCAACACAGTTTTTTCCTATATACCCAATACCGCTGAGAGTGCGTTCTTCGGACTGATAGAGGGGGTTGACAACTGGCTCAACAACCGCAAGCGGGAGGCTATCATGCGGAAGGGAGAGGCGATCACCGTCTCTGACTATGAGAGGATCATGGATGTGAGGCCCCGTATTGAAAAGATTGCGGTGAAGGACCTGAAGCTGAGGTCGTTCATCACACAGGGCAGGAGTCGTGATGACCTGGTGGCACATCTCTACGACGTCACCTACGGCGTGGTGAGAAGAGGGAAGGATAACCTGGTGATAATAGACGACTCCATAGTGCGGGGCACCACGCTGAAGGAGAGCATTATAAGGATTCTTGACAGGCTTGAGCCGGCGAAGATCGTAATAGTCTCCTCCTCACCCCAGATACGTTACCCCGACTGCTACGGCATAGACATGTCTAACCTGGGTGACTTTATAGCCTTCCGCGCAGCGATAGAGCTGCTTAAGGAAGGCGGTCGGGAAGAGGTGATTGATGAGGTCTACCGGAAGGCAGAGGAGGAGCTGGCCAGGGATGATAGCGGCACTGTCAATGTTGTGAAAGGGATATATGCACCATTCACTCCGCCAGAGATCTCGCAGCAGATTGCCCGTATGCTGAAGACAGACCAGATAAGAAGTGAGGTGGAGGTTGTCTTCCAGTCGATTGAAGGACTCCGTAAGGCCTGTCCGGGACATACCGGCGACTGGTACTTTACAGGTGATTACCCTACACCGGGAGGCAACCGGGTGGCAAACAGGGCCTTTGTAAATTTTGTGGAAGGTCGCTCAGGAAGGGCATATCAGTGAGTACCATCGTCAGGCTGCCGGGCAGATCAGTTCTGACAGGGGGCAATGCGGAGGTACTACGGGGGCACGGCGGAGGTACTACGGAGGCACTACAGGAGCACTGCGGAGGTACTACGGGGGCACGGCTGAGACACTGCGGGCCCCTTTTCCTTACTGGGAGATATCGAAATCTTCGCGGTATGATGCCAGGTGCCGGTTGACCTTGTCGATATAGATATCACGAACAGTGATCATTATGCCGGTCTCTTCAACGTTGCCAAACTGTGAATTGATGAATGTGCCAAAACACCTCATGGTGGGGGAGAGGTTCATGTAGGCATTTATCAGCGGTGGTATGGTCTCGCCCAGGCTACGTACCTCATGGCTCAGTATCTTGAGATCTTCCCTGAAGGTTTTTCCGGTGAAGAGCTGCTCCATCTCCTTCCTGTTGATATCTATCCTGATAGGGTTGTCCGGCACCGCCAGCCGCTCAGGGTCGGGCAGGTGCTTCTCCATGAAGTAGAGGATCATGTTGCGTGCCCTCACATTGTAGTGGGTATACATTGTGACCTTCCCGAACAGGTACCGTATCTGGCGGTTATCGATGATGATAGCTCCCAGTCCGTCCCACAGGTTATCGAGGGCGAACAGCCCCTTGCGTCCCCTGGCGGCACTCTGGTATTCGGGTCTCACAAATGAGCGTCCCAGCTCCATCGTATGCGGAAGGTACTTCCTGGTAAACTTCCGTGAGAAGGTGAAGTATCCTGATGATGCAAACCGGTCAATGGTAAAGGTGCGCTCCTTGTGTTCGGCAAAGATATACCTGTATCCGCCTATGATCTCACGGTGGTCAGGGTCCCAGATAATCAGCTGCTTCTGCGGACAGTCGGGGTCAGTGTCATACTCATCGAGGTCATAGGCATTGCCCGTTCCACCTCCGGCATGCCTGAAGGTGAGCTCCCGGATACGTCCCACCTCACGCATCAGCAATGGCGACGAGCGGTGATCAAAAAGATAGACCTCGTTGTTTGCGTTGTTTGTCTTCCTCAGATAGCCGATCCGGGCGAGCTCTGCCTCAATCTCCTCAACTGGCGGTGCCTCACCCAGAGGTTCTGTATTACCGTTACCCTTATTCTCTTTCACTGAGAGATAAATTGAATGTTACAAAGTAAGGAATTATCGTAGAACAGACGAGAAACTATGCTGTAAATTATAAGTTTTCTCACGTACGAGGTCACTCCATTCAGCAGCCGATTTCGATTTGTCAAAGGTCTGCCACGGTATCGGCTCACCAAAATAGAGGTTGATATCCTTCCCTTTCTGTTTGAACATCTCATCGGCCAGGTAGAGCATCTCAATATTCATTTTGAGTCCGATAAGGCTGCGGAACCTCGCCAGGTTGTAGAAGAAGGTGCTGTTACGACCGGCAAAAAAGCATGGCACAACATCACGCTGGTGTTGTATGGCCTTGACGATAAAGCTCTTCTGCCACTTGAGGTCAGTGATGACACCCTTTATCTTCCGTGAACAGATCCCGGCAGGGAAGTTCAGGATCTGGCACTCTGAGGCATAGGCCTCCTCCAGCTGACGGGCAGCCTCACGACCGAATGTGCCCACCTTGTTCACCGGAAGGAAGATGTCAGAGTAGTTCTCAATGTACATCAGGATATCATTCACCGGGAATTTTACCGACGGAAAATATTTTGACAGCTCATCAATGAAAACCATACCGTCAAGGCCGCCCAGCGGATGGTTGGAGACGAATATGTTACGGCCTCCCGATGGCAGGTTCTCAGTGCCATGCGCATGATAGCTGATGCCCATGTAGCCGAGAACCGCACTGTTGAACTCAATACCTCGCAGAGAGTGAAATGAGCTCAGTATCTCATTGATCTCATCCTGATGTACAATGCGCTTCAGATACCTGATAAGAAATCCCGGCACAAACCTGCGTACAGAGGGATTCTTCTCGGTGAGAATAGCTTCAACATCTATCTGAAGAGGTGACCGGGTCTGTTCCATGCCATTAACCATTTCAGAAAACAAAGATAGCAGCTGAAGAGGATAATTCAACCCGAAAGCAAAATTCTGCCTGGAGGCATAATGCTATCCGGATGCAAAACCCACTCCGACGGCAGAATTCATTCCTACTGCAGAAATTCTGGCAAAAGGCGAAACTCAATCCGACTACAGAAATCACTCCGACTACAAAATTCTGCCTGAAGGCATAATGCAAACTCAGCCCCGGCGTAAAATTCTAAGGCTGACACAATTTTTAGGACTTTTACAAAGTTTTCAACAAAAGTGAAGAAAAATGGAGTAAAGTGGAGTAAAGTGGGAAAATTCTTTTTACATTAGCCCTTCGAAACAACAACCGTGATGGCCACATTCATCGGCGATTATAGATGCAGGCTTGATGCCAAGGGGAGGGTGATCCTTCCGGCAGCATTCAAGAAGCAGATGCCTCCGGCAGCTGAAGATCGTTTTGTGGTCAGGAGGGATATCTTTGAAAAGTGCCTTGTTCTCTACTCTATTGACGACTGGAACAGGCAGCTTGATAAGATCCGCAGCAGCATTAACCCTTACAACAGGGAGCACAACCTCTTTCTCCGCAACTTTTTCAAGGGTACCGCCGAGGTTACTCTTGACAGCAGCAACCGGCTGCTTATTCCCAGGCGTCTTCTTGAGCTTTCCGGGATCGGAAAAGATGTTGTTCTGGCGGGGCAGGATGGTCGCATTGAAATGTGGGCTGAGGAGGTATATGCCCGTATAGACATGCCTTCCGATGAGTTCGCCAACCTGGCTGAGAAGCTGTTGGGCCATCCCGGTGCAGGCTCCACATAATGTCGGTATATCATCTCCCGGCGCTTCTTGCTGAGAGTATTGCAGGGCTGAGCCTCAGGCCCGGGGGAGTCTATGTTGATGTCACCTTTGGCGGAGGGGGTCACTCGCGTGCCATCCTTGAGCAGCTTGGCTCCGGCAGGCTGATCGCTTTTGATCAGGATGCTGATGCTGCTGCCAACGCCATTGCTGACAACCGGTTCACCCTCCTCATACAGAATTTCCGGTACCTGAAGAACAACCTTCGTTATCTCGGCATCGATACTATTGACGGCCTGATAGCTGATCTGGGAGTATCGTTCCATCAGTTTGACCAGCCCGTTCGCGGCTTCTCGTTCCGCAGTGATGCGGTGCTTGACATGCGCATGAACAGGCATGCCTCACTCAAGGCGTCAGATATCCTGCGCGACTATGATGAGGAGAGGCTGGCTTCCCTCTTTTACCGTTATGGTGAGCTGCCTGCGGCAGGAAAGCTCGCCTCAGCCATTGTCAGGAGCAGGGCTGAGAGGCCGGTGGTGACGGTGAGTGACCTCACGTCAGCCCTCACCGGACTGGTGCCCCGCAGGGATGAGAACCGGTTCTGGGCACGCCTCTACCAGGCACTGCGCATTGAGGTCAACGGTGAGCTGGATGCCCTCAGGGAGATGCTCACTCAGGCCCTCGACATACTGACCCCCGGCGGACGAATAGCTGTTATAACATACCACTCGCTGGAAGACAGGCTGGTGAAGAACTTTTTCCGGACAGGCAATTTCGAGGGGGTGAGCGAAAAGGATTTCTACGGGAATGTGAGCACGCCGCTGAGGCCGGTGAACCGCAAGGTGATAGTACCCTCAGAGGAGGAGGTGATCAGTAACAGCAGGGCACGAAGCGCCCGGCTCAGGATAGCAGAGAAGGTGTAACACAATGGTTATGAGCGATCACAGATATCAGGATGAGGTGAGCGGCGACGCGATTGGTGCTGGTGCGATGGGCACCGGTGAGAAGGAGACCGGCGCGATGGGCAGCGACGCGACAGGCAGCGATACGACGGGCACCGGCAGGAAAAAACGTCGGGCAGGATCGGGCTTCCTGAGAGGACTGCTGAGCGGCTCGGTGATCTCTGACAGCATCATCCTGAAAGATATCAGCTACTCGATACTGGTGGTGCTGCTGGCGGTGATCTTCATTGCCAACAGGTTCAATGCTGAACGGCTTGAGCGGGAGATCACACTGCTGGAGCAGGAGGTAAGGGACCTGCGTGCCGAATCGCTCTCGGTCTCGGCAGAGCTGGGAAGCGTCAGCCGCCAGAGCGAGATATCCGGGCTGGTGAAGGAGCGCGGACTGGGGCTCGAAGAGCTGCGTGAGCCGCCGTACAGGATCGTGGCAGGCCAATAGAGAGATGCAGAGAGAAAACGCGATAGAAAAAGAGATAGCGATCGAGAAAGGAAGAGATGGCGCGAGTGAAAAAGAGAAATAGAAAGAGATAAGGGTGCCGAAAAGGAGAGATAAGAGAACGAGAGAGGAAAAACGAGTCTAAAACCAGGAGATAAGCGAGAAAGAGCAACTTACCTATGAAAAAAACACCAAAACCGAAGGAGCAGATTCTGGCACGTACCGGGCTGATATACGCTATGGTGGTTGTAATGGCCCTCGCGATCTTTATCCGTATCATCATCCTTCAGTTTGCACAGTCGGAGAAGTGGGCCGCCATGGCAGACAAGGTAGTCTTCCGCAGGGAGGTTGACAAGGCGGGCCGCGGTGATATACTCTCTGATGACGGTCGCATACTGGCCAGCTCCATACCCTATTACACCATCTACATGGATACCCGCAGCTCGGGTCTGGCAGACACCACCTGGAGAAACGGTATTGACGGGCTCAGCCGTGGGCTGGCCAGGCACCTGGGCGGCAGGAGTCATGATGAGTGGAAGGCTGCCCTCACCGGCGCACGTGAGAGGGGTGAGCGCTACTACCTGATAAGGAGGCGTGTCAGCTATGAGACACTATCCCATCTGCAGCAGCTCCCCATCTTCAGGTATGGCCGTTTTCGCGGCGGACTGATCTCACAGCCAGAGAACAGGCGTATCATGCCCAACGGACTGCTGGCACGTCGTACCATCGGTTATATCACTGACGACTCGCTCTCAACCATCGTGGGTATTGAGGGCGCCTTCAACAGTTACCTCGCCGGGAAGGACGGGCTCAAGGTGCAGCAGCGACTGACAGGGGGTGCATGGATCGATGTTGACAACCTGGAGACAATACATGGTCGTCCGGGATACGATATTGTTACAACCATAGACCTCGACCTGCAGGATGCGGCTGAGAATGCGCTCTACAAGCAGCTGGTGAAGCACAGGGCACACCACGGTTGTGCTGTGGTGATGGAGGTGAAGAGCGGTGACGTGAAGGCGATAGCCAACCTGGAGATAGGGTCTGACGGTCGCTACCATGAGACCTACAACTACGCGGTGGGCGAGAGCACCGAGCCGGGCTCAACCTTTAAGCTTATGACCATGATGGCAGCCCTGGAAGATGGGGTGATAGACCTTCATGATACCATCAATACCGGTGACGGCACCATCAGGTTCTATGACAAGGTGATACGTGACCATGAGGAGAAGGGACTCGGAAAGATCACCGTACGGGAGGTGTTTGAACACTCCTCCAACGTCGGCACCGCACGGATCGTCAATGACCACTATGTCGATAATCCGCGCCGGTTTGTGGAGCGGCTCTATTCGATGAAGGTCAACAAGCCGCTCGGACTACAGATAAGGGGTGAGGGGCAGCCGGTGATAAGAGACCCTGATGACCGGCTCTGGTCAGGCATCTCACTGCCCATGATGTCACACGGCTATGAGGTGCAGATGACACCCATGCAGATACTCACCTTCTACAATGCTGTGGCCAACGGCGGCAGGATGGTCAGACCCAGGTTCGTGACTGAGGTGCGTGACGGCAACCGCGTGGTGAAATCATTTGACACAGAGGTGATAAGCAACTCCATAAGCTCGCGGGCAACTATACGCAAGGCACAGTCGCTGCTGGAGGGTGTGGTGGAGAATGGTACTGCCAAAAACCTGCGTAACGCCAACTACAAGATCGCCGGCAAGACAGGCACAGCCCAGATAGCCAACCGCAATGAGGGCTACCGCTCCGGACAGCGCATATCCTACCAGGCCTCATTCGTCGGGTATTTTCCTGCTGACAATCCTATCTACTCATGCATAGTGGTTGTCAACTCACCCTCCAACTGGGTCTATTACGGTAACGTGGTCTCCGGACCGGTCTTCAGGGAGATAGCCGATAAGGCTTATGCCGGAAGCTTCTATCGTGACCTGCAGGCACTTAATCCTGATAATGAGGATAAGGTGACACTGCGCGAGAAGGTGAGCACCCTCAGGAAGGAGGGGATAACCCTGGCAGAGGGGGTGATGCCCGATGTGGTGGGGATGGGCCTCCGCGATGCCATATACCTGCTGGAAAACAGCGGGATGACAGTGCATTACAGTGGTCGCGGACGGGTGATAAGACAGACACCCCAGGCCGGCGCAAAGATAACCGGCGGATCGGCAGCATACATTGACCTGAGATTGAAGTGAGACGGAGATGGTGAAGGAAAAAGAGAAGGAGAAAGAGACGGAGACGGAGACGGAGAAAGAGACGGAGACGGAGAAAGAGACAGAGACGGAGAAAGAGACAGAGACGGAAAAAGAGAAGGATAAGAATAAACAAAACAGTGACGGACGAAGATGAGAGATATCTGTGGAAGAGACAGAACGAAGGTGAAAAGAGGTGATGAAGCAGTTGAGTGAGATATTGGACAACCTGGAGGTAAGGCAGGTGAGAGGCAGTAGTGACCGGCTCATCGCCGGTATTACCGCTGACTCACGTGCGGTGGGCAATGACTTTCTCTTTGTGGCAGTAAAAGGTACCCGTAGTGATGGTCATCACTTCATCAGCAGTGCCATTGAGGGAGGCGCCACGGCAGTTATCTGCGGTGAGCTGCCACTGACCGTCAATGAGGAGGTGACCATGATAGTGGTTGATGACCCGGCAGCGGCAGCAGGCAGAGCCGCCTCGGCATTCTACGACCACCCGTCACGCAGGCTCAGGCTGACAGGTGTCACCGGCACCAACGGAAAGACCACCATAGCCACCCTGCTCTACAACCTGTTTGACGGACTCGGCTACCGGTGCGGACTGCTCTCTACGGTATGTAACTATGTGTTCCGTACCAGGCGTGAAGCAACCCATACCACCCCTGACCCGGTACAGCTCAACGCCCTCCTGGCTGAGATGGTTGACCAGGGATGTGACTACGTATTTATGGAGGTGAGCTCACACGCTATTGAACAGCAGCGTATTGCCGGACTGCAGTTTGCCGGGGGACTCTTCACCAACCTGACCCATGACCATCTCGACTACCACCTTACGTTTGACAACTACCTGGCAGCCAAGAAGCGCTTCTTTGATGATCTCTCACCCGACGCCTTTGCGCTGGTCAATGGTGATGACCGCAACGCCGGGGTTATGCTGCAGAACTGCAGGGCCTCCGCCAGGAGCTACAGCCTGCGTAGCATGGCCGACTTCCGTGGAACTATTATTGAGCAGGGGTTTGAAGGTATGCTGATGAAGATCAACGGTACCGAGGTGTGGACACGCTTCCTGGGCGACTATAACGCCTCCAACCTGCTGGCGGTGTACGGTGCTGCCATCATGCTCGGGGCAGGCGCCGGCGAGGTGCTGACCACCATCAGTACGCTGCGACCTGTAGACGGCCGCATGGAGGTGATACGGTCAGAGAGCGGTGTGACAGGTATAGTTGACTATGCACACACACCTGATGCGGTGGATAACGTGATAGGAGCCATCAACAGGCTGAGACGGGGCGCAGGACGCCTGATAGTGGTGGTGGGCGCCGGGGGCGACCGCGACCGTACCAAGAGACCGGCAATGGCACATATAGCAGCAGCCGGAGCTGACAGGCTCATACTTACCTCAGACAACCCACGCAGCGAAGATCCCGACGCAATAATTGATGAGATGGTGGCCGGACTCACTCCTGACGAGCAGGCTAAAATGATACGTATAGCCGGCAGGGCTGATGCCATCAGGGCAGCAGTGATGCTGGCACGTAAGGGAGATATTATCCTGGTGGCCGGCAAAGGCCATGAGACATACCAGGAGAGGGGTGGCGTGAGATACCATTTTGATGACAGGGAGGAATTGGAAAAAGCATTTAAAACAGGCTGACATGCTCTATTATCTCTTCAGATATCTTGACACATTAGGTGTTCCCGGTGCAGGAATGTTCAACTACCTCTCATTCCGCTCGGCAGCTGCCGTCATCACCTCCCTGCTGATAGCCATGCTGATAGGAAAAAAGATTATCAGATACCTGCAGGTCAGGCAGATAGGAGAGACCATACGCGATCTCGACCTTGAGGGGCAGTACAGAAAGCAGGGCACCCCCTCGATGGGCGGAGTGATAATCATTGCATCCATCCTGATCCCCGTACTGCTCTTTGCGCGGCTTGACAACGTCTATATCATACTGATGATCATCACCACCATCTGGGTGGGAATGATCGGCTTCCTGGATGACTATATCAAGATATTCAGGAAGAACAAGAAGGGACTGGCAGGCAGATTTAAGATTATCGGGCAGACAGGCCTCGGGCTCATCGTGGCCCTCACACTGTTCCTGAGCAATGATGTGGTGGTACGGGTCAATGTTGCTCCACACGCCACCCCGGCTGTCGTCACGGCAGAGAGCCTCTTTGATGAGGAGGCAGCAGCGGCACCACAGAGTGCAGCAGTCAATATCAAATCCACAAAAACCACTATTCCCTTCGTGAAAAACAATGAGTTTGACTACTCATGGCTGGTGCCTTTCGCTACCGGCAAGACCAAATACCTTCTCGGGTGGGTGGTCTTTATGGTTATGGTGGTCATTGTGGTGGTGGCTGTCTCCAACGGGGTCAACCTGACCGACGGGCTTGACGGACTGGCTACCGGAACCAGCGCCGTGGCAGGCGTCACACTGGGCATACTGGCATACGTCTCGGGTAACATCATATATGCCAACTACCTCAATATCATGTATCTGCCAAATATCGGCGAGCTGGTGGTCTTTGCTGCCGCCTTTGCCGGCGCCACGGTAGGGTTCCTCTGGTACAACTCCTATCCGGCACAGGTATTCATGGGTGATACCGGCAGCCTCACCCTGGGAGGTATCATTGCGGTGTTTGCAATAGTGATCAGAAAAGAGCTGCTGATACCGATCCTCTGTGGCATCTTCTTCATAGAGAGCCTCTCGGTGATGATGCAGGTGAGCTGGTTCAAGAGAACGAAACGCAAGTATGGCGAGGGGAGACGCATCTTCCTGATGGCCCCGCTACATCACCATTACCAGAAGAAGGGCTATCCCGAACCAAAAATAGTCACCCGCTTCTGGATCGTCGCCATAATACTGGCGGTATTCAGCGTGGTGACACTGAAGATAAGGTAACGGAGAGAAGATGAGAGGGAAGAATGAATTGGAGCAGTGAAAAGGAGCAGTGAGAAGGAACAGGCAAATGAGCCGGGAACGAAGGATACTTATCAATAATAGTAAAGAGACAATAGAAACGGGAAGCGGAAAGCAGAAGAGATGAAGAAACGAATCGTCATACTGGGAGCAGGGGAGAGCGGAACAGGCGCTGCGGTGCTGGCCATACGCCAGGGGTATGATGTCTTTGTGAGTGACCACGGAACGATAGATGACAAGTATCGCACTATACTGCTGGACAATAATATAGCTTTTGAGGAGGGTGGGCATACGCCTGAGAAGATTATGAATGCCACCGAGGTGGTGAAGAGTCCCGGACTGCGTGATGACAACAGCCTGGTGGTGACCCTCCGGGAGAGCGGTATACCTGTAATCTCCGAGATTGAGTTTGCCGGCCGCCATACCAACGCTGTCACTATATGTGTTACCGGCAGCAACGGCAAGACCACCACCACCAACCTGATATGGCACATGATGAAGAAGGCGGGACTACGGGCAGCCATGACCGGCAATGTGGGCAACAGCTTTGCCATGGCGGTGGCAGAAGGGGGCTATGACTACTATATCATTGAGCTGAGCAGCTTCCAGCTTGACGGTATGTACAGCTTCAAAGCCTCAATAGCCATCCTCATGAATATCACGCCCGACCACCTTGACCGCTATGACTACAATATGCAGAACTATATCAGCTCCAAGATGAGGGTGATACAGAACCAGACCGCTGCTGATCATTTCATCTGGTGTGCCGATGACCCTGTCTCCGCCGCGGAGGTAGCCTCACGATCCATCACGGCACAGTCGCACCCATTCTCTGTCACCCACTGTGATGGAATGGCTGCATGTATTGAAAACGATAAGATCATTCTTGACATAACCGAAAAAACCAGCCTTATGACCATTCATGACCTGGCGCTGAAGGGACGCCACAATACCTACAACTCCATGGCAGCAGCTATTGCCGGCAAGGTGCTGAAGATACGCAAGGAGACGATTCGCGAGAGCCTGGCTGACTTCCAGGGGGTGGAGCACCGCCTTGAGTCAGTGATCATGGTGGCAGGAATCAACTTTATCAATGACTCAAAAGCCACCAACGTCAACTCAACCTGGTATGCGCTCGAATGTATGAAGAGCGAGGTGGTGTGGATAGCCGGAGGGGTAGACAAGGGCAATGATTACAGTGAACTAAACGAGGTGGTGAAGGAGAAGGTGAAGGCTATCGTATGCCTCGGGAAGGAGAATGCAAAGATCATTGAAGCCTTTACCGGTCTTGTACCCACCATTATTGAGACCGGGTCAATGGAGGAGGCTGTACGCTCTGCCTATTACCTGGCACGCAAGGGCGATACCGTACTGCTCTCGCCGGCATGTGCCAGCTTCGACCTCTTCCGTAACTATGAAGATCGCGGACATCAGTTCAAGCTGGCAGTGAGAAACTTGTGATGATGAAGGCAAGTGCGATGATAAGGAGGTTTTTCAGGGGTGACAGGTACCTGTGGGGTCTGATAGGCTTTTTTATGCTGGCATCACTACTCTCGGTCTACAGCTCATCTGCCGGTGTGGCATGGTCATCACATCATGGCAACACCTTCTACTTCCTCCGTACCCAGTTTATCATGCTGATGCTGGGACTGCTCATCATTGTTGTTACCCACTGGATACCTTATATTAAATATATGCAGTTTGCCACCCTCGGGCTGCTGGTCTCTATTGTGCTGCTCATCGTCACCCTCTTCACCGGCGTGAGCATCAATGAGGCTACGCGGTGGCTTGAGATACCCTTCATCGGCCTGCGGCTGCAGACCTCAGACGTTGCCAAGGTGGCCCTGGTGATCTACCTGGCGCGCGGACTGACCGTACACCAGAAGGATCTGAATAATTTCAGCGTGGTGAGCCGCAAGCTGATCGTCCCGATAGGCCTGGTATGTGCACTCATCATGACTGAGAACCTCTCCACCGCGCTGCTGATCTTCATGATCAGCCTGATCATACTCTACATTGGGCGGGTACCGGTACGCTTCCTGTTAGCCTGGGCAGGGATGGGACTGGCGGCGGTGATACTGGGTGCCTCACTGCTGCTTGTCTTCAAGCCTGACAACAACAGGGTGAACGTATGGAAGAGCCGTATTGAGACCTTCGCCAGCGGAGAGAAGAATCCTGATGCCGGCTACCAGTCCAACCAGGCCATGATAGCCATCTCTACCGGCAAGCTGTTTGGCAAGCTGCCAGGCAAGAGCACCCAGCGTAACATGCTGCCACAGTCCAACTCAGACTTCATCTTTGCCATTATTGTTGAGGAGTATGGCCTCTTCGGGGCCACCATTATGATACTGGCCTACCTGGCACTCATGTACCGCGGTATACAGATAGCGCGTAAATGCGACTACGCCTTCCCGGCACTGATGGTGCTGGGACTCACCGTCATGATAGTGTTCCAGGCTTTCCTCAACATGCTGGTGGCTGTCGGACTCTTCCCGGTCACCGGACAGACACTTCCACTGATCAGCTGGGGACGTACCTCAGTGATAGTCATCAGCTTCGCCCTGGGCGCCATGCTGAGCGTCTCCAGGGTCATGAACGCCCGCGAGCGGAAGGAGAGTCTCTCGGATATTGAACAGACAGATAAGGTAATGGTATGAGCAAGGCATCAGATAATACTCAAGGCAAATGGCTGAGCAGGTCATGGTATGAACGGGCCGCCAGGCAGAATGAAGAGAATGGTATTAACAGGATCTCGGATAGAATAAAGTCAATGGCATGAGCAGAACGTCGGATGACAATTAAGGAAACAGTATGAGCAGAGCATCGGATGACAATATAAGAGTGATTATCAGCGGAGGCGGTACCGGAGGGCATCTCTTCCCGGCGATAGCTGTGGCCAACGCCCTTAGGCGGCTTCAGCCCGAAGCAAAAATTCTGTTTGTGGGTGCCGAAGGGAAGATGGAGATGCAGAGGGTGCCTGAGGCGGGCTATGAGATAGTGGGACTGCCGGTCAGCGGACTGGTCAGAGGCTTTAGTTTCAGGAATATAGGGGTGGCATGGCGGCTACTGCGCAGCATGCTGAAGGCATCCGGGATAATAAGAAGGTTCGCTCCCGACGTGGTGGTGGGGGTGGGAGGGTACGCCTCCGGTCCGCTCCTGCGTCAGGCGCAGCAGAGAAGGATACCCACCCTGATACAGGAGCAGAACAGCTATGCCGGGGTGACCAATAAGCTGCTGGCCAGGAGGGCCGCGAAGATATGTGTCGCCTATCAGGGCATGGAGAAATACTTCCCTGCCGATAAGATCATGCTTACCGGCAATCCGGTACGGCACGCCTTTGATGCTCCCGGCACACTGCGGGAGGAGGCGATGGAGTACTTCAGCCTCACCCCGGGCAGGCCGGTAGTGCTGGTGCTGGGCGGCTCACTGGGCGCCGGCACCATCAACGCCAGCGTAGGTGCCGGGCTGGAGATGACTGAGGAGGCAGGGGTGCAGATGATATGGCAGACAGGCAGCCACTACTACAGCCGTATGCGTGAACTGGCTGAGGAGAAGGGTACCCTCAACGTCAGGCTATACAGCTTTATCAGCCGCATGGAGCTGGCCTACGCTGCTGCCGACATCATAATATCACGTGCCGGCGCCGGAACGATCTCCGAGCTGGCGCTGGTGGGCAAGCCGGCAATACTGGTGCCGTCGCCCAACGTGGCCGAAGACCATCAGACACACAATGCCAGGGCTCTCACCGACAGGGGTGCTGCACTGCTGGTGAGTGATGCCGGGGCGCCTGAGCAACTGATAAGGACGGCGCTGGAGCTGGTCAGTGACCCTGACCGCCGCCGCTCCCTCTCTGAGAAGATAAGGGAGCTGGCCATTGCTGATGCCGATGAGGTTATTGCACGTGAGATAATAAAACTTGCCGGAATACGGAAGGAGAGACGATGAGGAGAGACAATATCTATTTCCTGGGAATAGGAGGGATAGGGATGAGTGCCCTGGCGCGCTACTTTCGTTCACAGGGACACACCGTATGCGGCTATGACCGTACACCGGGTCCTGTTACCGGGGCGCTGATCGCTGAGGGTATACCCGTCACCTTTGATGACACTACCGACTCCCTCCTGCCGCCCTTCGCTGACCCGTCGCAGCGTGACAGGGTGATGGTGGTCTACACCCCCGCCATACCGGCTGACAATGTGCTGCTCAACTATTTCAGGGATCATGGGTATGAGATACACAAACGGGCAGAGATACTGGGTCTGCTGTCACGTGACACAGAGACCATTGCGGTGGCTGGCACGCACGGCAAGACCAGCGTCAGCACCCTGATAGCTCATCTCCTGCGGTCGTCGCCCCTTGACTGCTCAGCCTTCCTTGGTGGTATCTCAAAAAACTATGGCACCAACCTGCTGCTCTCTGAGAGTCGCTTCACCGTCATGGAGGCTGATGAGTATGACCGCTCCTTCCTGCAACTATCGCCGCTCATCACTGTGGTTACGGCCGTTGAGCCTGACCACCTCGACATTTACGGTACTGCTGAGGCGATGGTTGAGGCCTATAGTGAGTTCTGCAGCCGCACCCGTCAGGGGGGTACCCTCATTATTCATGAGAAGGCGGTGTCACGACTCACCCTGCCCGGAAACACTACTCTCTACACCTATGGCACCGGCAGGGAGGCCTCCTTCCGTGCTACCGACATAAGTAAGGAGCACTCCGGCGGGGGATACCTGTTTAATATAGTCACCCCCGGTGAGCCGGTCATGGGAGTCCGCTTCCATCACCCCGGCATGGTAAACATACACAACGTCACTGCCGCCGTGGCAGCAGCCTGGTGTGCCGGTGCTGACCACGACTCAATACGCAGTGCACTCGCCTCCTACGAGGGTGTGAAGCGTCGCTTTGATATACGGTATCGGGGCAGCCGCGTCATCTATATTGATGACTATGCACATCACCCCGGTGAGATAGATGCTCTGGCAGCCGCCGTGCATGACTTCTGGCCCGGCAGACGCAGCACCATCATCTTTCAGCCACACCTCTACAGTCGTACCCGTGACTTTGCTGAGGGCTTTGCCAAATCGCTTGACAAGTTTGATGAGGTGGTGCTCCTGACACTATACCCTGCCCGTGAGAAACCTCTTCCGGGCGTATCATCTGACATGATAGCCTCACTGATGACCAACCGCAATGTACGGGTCATAACCAGGGAGGAGATGATGAACACCGCAGAGAGGGTGGAGGAGGGTCTGCTGCTGACAGTGGGAGCAGGTGATATTGACCGGTTTGTGGAACCGATCAGGGAGATGCTGGAAAAGAGGGAGAGATGAACGAAAGAAAAAATGGTGTTTTCAAAGTAGTGAATTCGATAAGGGAGATGCCGGAAAAGAGATGAAGAAGATGATGATGATGGAGGGAAAGAGGGGGTAATGAAGATAAAGGAAAGTAGGGAGAGATGAAGGTGAAGGAAAACAGAGACAGCTAAAGGAAAAGAGGGGATAGGTGCACGAAAGTAAAAATGATGTTTTCAAAGTAGTGGATTCGATAAGCGAGATGCCGGATAGGAGAAGAAGATGAAGATGAAGATGAAGGAAAAGAGAGGGAGTTGAAGACAAAGGAAAAGAAAGGCAGATGAGAATTATAACCGTCATAGCAACCACCCTTGTTGTGGCAGCGCTGCTCACGGCACCTCTGCTGGTGCGGAGCATCCACAGCGCAGCACCCTGCGAGGGGATGGTCATTCACCTGGCCGACTCCTCCAGGCACCGCTTCATCACCACCGATGAGATAGAGCGTGCTGTGCGTGCCGGCGGGACAGAGATTACGGGGGTACGGCTGGGCGATATTCCTCTCGACCGTATAGAGAAGAGCCTCAGTAGCTTCACCGAGCTGAGATCGGTAGAGGTCTTTACCGGAAGCGACAGGAAGCTACATATACTGGTCAGCCAGCGTGAGCCTGTCATGAGGGTGATACCGGCAGGAGGAAGTGACTTCTTCATAGACAGTGAGGGGGTCATCATGAAGAGACACACCCTCTATACACCCAACCTGCACGTGCTGGAGACCGAGATACCTTACAATATCGGACAGATAAACGGTACCAGCATCTTTGAGTCAGAGCGGACAGCCAGCCTGGCAAAGGCGTTTGAGCTGGTGAACTACATAAGGGGTCACAGCCTCTGGAACGGGATGATCAGCCAGCTGAGCATGACACGTGACGGTCGCATAACGCTGATACCCGAAACGGGAAACCATACGGTGATGCTGGGAACGGCAGACAACTATGAGGAGAAGCTCCACAACCTGCTCCTGTTTTACAGGCAGGCGATGCCGGTAGCCGGATGGGAGAGATACCGTATTGTCAATATTGAATATAAGGGACAGGTGGTCTGTCAGAAAAGATAAAGAATTGTTGAACAACCATATAATAGAATTATGAAGAGTAAGGAACAGCTGGTGGCAGCCATTGACATAGGCACCACAAAAATTGTGGCCATTGCCGGACGCAGCGACGGTAACGGCGGCATTGAGATACTTGGTCTGAGCACCACACCCTCCACAGGTGTGAAGCGAGGCGTGGTACTGAACATTGAAGAGACGGAGAGGGCCATACGCACCACCGTCGATGACCTTGAAGAGCGTACCGGACTGCTCTTCAAGGATGTATTTGTAGGGATAGCCGGCAGACATATCAAGAGCAAGATGGCACGTGGCTATATCACGCGTGACTCATATGAGACTGAGATAGATGCCGGTGACATCAGACGCCTCACCTCTGACATGTACAAGCTTCCGATAGATGTGGGTGAAGAGATAATACATGTCATACCACAGACCTATATAGTAGATAACGAGTCGGGTATCAGCAATCCGGTAGGCATGTGCGGCAAGAGGCTGGAGGCCAACTTCCACATTGTCATAGGACAGATCTCGTCGGCACGCAACACCGAGAGGTGTATCAACAAGGCGGGCATGAATCTGCTCAGCCTCATGCTTGAGCCGCTGGCATCATCTGAGGCGGTACTGACCGATGAGGAGAAGGAGGCGGGCGTGGTGCTGGTAGATATAGGCGGTGGGACCACCGACGTGGCTATCTACTATGACAACGTGATCAGGCACACCGCCGTGATACCGTTTGGTGGTAATATGGTCACCTCAGATATCAGGGAGGGGTGTGCAATACTGCAGAAGCAGGCTGAGGAGCTGAAGATCAAGTTCGGATATGCCATAGGCGACATAGCGCCTGAGAACAAGGTGGTGGCCATACCGGGCATCGCCGGCCGTGACCCCAAGGAGATCTCCTTCAAGAACCTGGCCTATATCATTCAGAGTCGCATGGAGGAGATACTCGATGCCGTCAACTTCGAGATACAGAACTCCGGCTTTGCCGACAAGCTCACTGCAGGGGTGGTGGTGACCGGCGGAGGGTCGATGTTGAAGAACCTGCCTCAGCTGGTGAGGTTCAAGACTGCCATGGATGTGCGTATCGGATACCCCAACGTACACCTGACAGGCAAAGGGAGGGATGAGATAAACCAGCCTATGTATGCCACCAGCGTGGGACTCATACTGAGGGGACTCGAATACCTCGAGGAGAACAGGATCTATGCACGCTATAGCGAGAAGGGCGCCACACCCGTCCCTGAGCAGGAGAGTCAGGCCGTCACAGCCAACCACGTGGAGCATGAGGATGAGCCTGAGGTGAGCGAGGAGAGGGCTGGCGGCGCAACGATAGCAGATAAGCTGAAGTCAATATGGGAGCGCTTTGTAGAGGCGTCAGACGCCAGGCTTGATGATGGTACGAACTAAAACTATGCAGCCATGACTGAAGATCTGATGAGTTTTGACCTGCCTGTAGACAGGTCGTCGATAATAAAGGTTCTGGGCATCGGCGGCGGCGGTGGCAACGCTGTCAACCACATGTTCAGAAAAGGTATCAAGGATGTAAACTTCATTGTCTGCAACACTGACCAGCAGGCACTGATTAAGAGCCCTGTGCCGGTCAGGGTGCAGATAGGTGAGAGCGCCACCGAGGGCCTCGGCGCCGGCAGCCAGCCTGAGAGAGGACGGGAGGCGGCCATCGAGAACCTCGATGATGTGATGAAGGCGCTCTCGGGAAACACAAAGATGGTGTTTATCACCGCCGGTATGGGTGGCGGGACAGGCACCGGCGCCACCCCGGTGATAGCTGAGGCATGCCGCGAGGCGGGATACCTGACGGTGGCGGTAGTGACCATACCCTTCCGCTCAGAGCTGAGCCACCGTATCCGCCTGGCGATAGAGGGTATAAACAGCCTCAAAGACAAGGTTGACTCACTCATCGTGATAAACAATGAGAGGCTGCGTGAGATCTATGGTGATGAGGGGGTGTCAGCCGCCTTCGCACGTGCCGATGATGTGCTGGCCAATGCGGTGAAGGGGATAGCGGAGATCATCACCTGCACCGGATATATAAATGTTGACTTTGCTGATGTTGACACGGTGATGCGCAACTCTGAGATGGCACTCATGGGGATAGGACATGCGTCGGGCGAAGATCGTGCCACCAGGGCTATCGAGGCAGCACTCACCTCACCGCTCCTCAGCGCCAATGATATCACCGGCGCACGCAGCATACTGCTCAATATCAAGTCGGGCACCGGCGCCAATGAGATAACGATGGATGAGCTGGGTGAGCTGACCGACTTCGTTTATGAGGCTGTCTCTGATGATGCGCTGATCATCAGGGGACTCTCATCTGACGAGGAGCTGGGTGATGCTATCAGCGTCACCGTGGTGGCTACCGGCTTTGAGGCCAGCGCTGACCTTGATGTATACAAGCCTGACAGGAAGAAGGAGGTTATCAGCCTCAGCGCCACACAACAGCCCGCCATCACCGACCATGCCACCGGTGATGACACACAGTTTGTGGTCAGGACTACCGGCGGTACGGGGCATGGAACGCCAGCCCGCCACAGCAGCGTCAACCAGGGGGTGATCGACTTCGAGCCTGACGGTGACATTACCGTCACACCCGCCCCGGCACGCTCACTGCCCCAGCAGCCCGACAGGAATGAGGGTACCCTGCGCAAGCTTAAGCATATGCAGAATGTGATGAAGAATGAGGGTCTCTCAACGCAGAGCATGAGTGACAATATTGATGACTTTGAGGAGGTGCCTGCCTATGTGCGCAAGAAGATAGCGATACATAGTGCAGGCAAGGCGGCAGGCAGCAAGGTCTCTAAGTTCACGCTGACACTTGATGATGAGAATCAGCCTCTCATCAGTGAGAATAATGCCTACCTCAATGACAATGTAGACTGACTTTTCTGACAATGTGGTATGGCATTAATGACTATGTAGAATGATTTTACTGCCAATGTAGACACTGACATTACTGACTATATAGAACGATTTTACTGCCAATGTAGACACTGACATTACTGACTATGTAGAATGATTTTACTGCCAATGTAAACCGATTATTTTTCTGCCATTATATGGTTGTTGTTCAACAGGCCGGAGAGACGGGTTCTCCCCGGCCTTTTTTTGCTGTTGCCTCCCGGTGCCGCTGGTGTCACTTTTTGAGTAAATTTGCCGTTGATGTGCAGCCGGTTGCCACATATTGCCACGCTCCTGTTGATCCTGCTGCTCCCTGCAGGCCTTACCGGGCAGGAGGGCTCTTCTGACCGCAGTACCAGGCAGTGGACCCTCTCGTCTGACTTCACCACCGAGATAGCGGTGCCGCTCGATACCGCCTTCTCACTCTTCCACCGCTACCGGCTGGCTGACAGCTACTCCGATTTCAATGCCTATACCGGCAACTATGGCCTTCCCCTCTACCAGATAAACTTCTTTGACCGTCCCTGGCAGCCTGACCTCTTCCTCTACAGCCACTATATACCCTTCATGTTCACCCCCTCCAACCTCCTCTTTATCAATACCCATGTCCCCTTTACCGAGCTTCGCTGGTCCAACGGGGGTATCCGCAGCAAGGCAGAGCAGACCTTTCGTATCCGACATTCACAGAATGTTAACCGCTTTCTCAATTTCGGACTGATCTATGATATCGTTTACAACATCGGCCAGTACAGTCTGCAACGCGCCATAGACAAAAACTTCCTCTTACACGGCTCCTACAACCGCAATGAGTATACCGCCTACTTCTCTGCCGCGGTCAATGATCACCGCTCTGAGGAGAACGGCGGCATGGTCTCAGTTGATGATCTGAGTAGCTATGAGCCTGAAGGCATACCCTTCAGACTGAATGAGCTCAATCGTGCCAGCAGCAGGCTGAGCAACCGCTATCTCCTTTTTACACAGCGCTATTCGCCCGGCGGACTGCGTGATACGGTCACCGGTGAGGTGCTCAACAGCGGTCCGGTGACCTTCTCACATACCACCCTGCTTGAGTGGAGCCGACGCCTCTATGGTGACAGCTACCCGGCCTCTTCCCTCTATGACACGGTGATGATCAGCTCTGTTCAGACGGGCGACTCACTGCATCAGCGTACCCTCAGCAACACCCTGAGGGTTGACTTTGCCGCCGGCCGTGAGGGGCGTTTCAGGATAGGAGCAGGGGCTGGGATAAGGAGTGAGCTGCGTGCCTTCGGGCAGATAATGCCTGGCGACACACTCACCAGGCCTGATACCGTACGAAAAACGATGAGTTCGCTGGTACTCACCGGAAAAGTTTTCAACAATATAGGGTCGCGCTTCGGATGGAGCGCCACAGGTGACCTCTGGTTTCAGGGCTACAGGGCAGGTGACTTCATCGCCGATGGCCGCATATACAAGGAGTTTGCCACCCGCCGCGAGAGCGTGGTCACATGGGACGCCACCGCCACAATAGCCAGATATACGCCCTCATACTGGTACAGCTCATGGGGTACCAACAATTTTATGTGGGACGAAGAGCTGAAACATGAGTTCAGGCTCATCCTGGGCTCATCTCTGCAATGGCCTGACCTGAGGCTGAGCCTGAGGGCCAACTGGGCTATTGTTGATAACTTTACGGGTATGGGGAGTGATGCCCGGCCCCGCCAGGCGGGTGAAGGGATCTCTCTGATGGCAATAATGGCTAAAAAGGAGTTTGTGGTGTGGAAACTGCACCTTGAAAACACCCTGTTACTACAGCAGATCACCAGTGGTGAAGTGATTGATCTGCCACTGGTTACAGCACGCAGCGCCCTCTTCTTTGACCACCTGTTTCGCTTCCCTTCAACCGGCGGTGAGCTCAGTTTTCAGCTCGGGGCAGAGGTGATGGCACATACCCCCTATTTTGCTATGAATTACATGCCTGCAACCGGCAGATACTATAGCCAATCAACCACAAAGACAGGCAATTACCCTTTTGTTAACGCCTTCCTCAACCTAAAGGTTAAACGTACACGCATCTTTGTCATGGCTGACCACCTTAACTCAGGCGTGACAGGCTACAACTACTTCCTTGTGCCGGGTTATCCATTGAATATCAGAATGATAAGGTACGGACTGGCCTGGACCTTCTATGATTGAAAATTGATTTATATTTGCGCGGTAAACAATATCGGATTGTGATTGTTTTTTAGTGTCGGACCAATTGTTTAGCTATTGAGGAAGTTAATTACGTTCTTGTTTATTCTGGTTCTGTCTGTGATCTCCTGCGAGCATGGTGAGGGACTGAAGGAGTCAGCATCACCGGGGCCACGCGACCTTGATGAGATCATCGCTTCAGGCAGAATCAGGGCGGTGACAAACGTTAACCAGACCAGCTACTTTATCTATAAAGGCGAGCCGATGGGTTACCACTTTGAGCTGCTCAAGAGGTTTGCTGACTATCTTGAGCTGGAGCTCGAGATCATCACCAGTAATGATATCGATGAGGCGCTTGGATACCTGCAGTCGGGCAGCGCCGACCTTGTTGCCATAGGGTTGTCTGTCAGTGCCGACCGCAAGGAGATGATGCGTTTCACCGAGCCGCTGATACAGTCGAGCCAGGTGCTGGTACAGCGTAAGCCTGCCGGCTGGGAGAGGATGACAGAGGCAACCGTCTCTGAGAAGCTGTTGAGGAACCAGCTCGATTTGTCAGGTAAGACCATCTATGTACAGAAAGGATCATCATACGCACAACGTCTCTATAACCTTCAGCGTGAGGCAGGTATTGAGACCGGCATCATTGAGGTGCCCTATGACGCCGAGGAACTGGCCCGCCAGGTGGCCCGTGGTGAGATAGACTATACGGTGTGTGATGACTACATGTCAAACATCATCAGGTCACTCTACCCGGCACTCGACCTCTCCACCCCGGTCAGCTTCCCGCTAAATATTGCTTGGAGCGTACGGAAAGAGGGTACCGATGCGCTGCTGGATGAGCTCAACAGCTGGATCACCGGCTTCAGAACCACCAGGGAGTATGCCAGGCTGGTACGTAAGTATTTCAGCGGACTGCGGCCGGCATCAATAGCCTCGTCAGAATATTTTGCCACCAGCAGTACCGGTAAGGTCTCTCCCTATGATGATCTCATAAAAAACTACAGCGACAGCATCGGCTGGGACTGGCGTCTTGTGGCAGCGCTTATCTACCATGAGTCGCGGTTCAATCCGTCAGTAACATCACCACGTGGCGCCTACGGCCTGATGCAGGTTATGCCTGAGACCGGACGCTTCTTCGGGTTTGATGTCACCCGGTCGGTTGAGAGTAATATACATGCCGGCATCAGCTACATAAAGATGCTTGACAGGCTCTTCAGCCAGTGGGTCCCCGACCCCGAGGAGAGGGTGAAGTTCATACTGGCCAGCTACAATGCAGGCCATGGCCATGTGATTGATGCTATCAGGCTGGCCGAGAAGAACGGACTGGATACCGGCCGCTGGGATGATAATGTGGCGCTGTTCCTTGAGCGTAAGGCTGATCCCGCCTTCTATGCTGATCCGGTGGTCAGGAATGGCAGACTGAGGCAGGGGGTGGCTGTCAACGAGTATGTTGCCGGCATACTGAAACTCTACGAACACTACCGTAATATTAAGTAGCAGCGGCACACCACTGCCCTGATGCAGGTGTGTTAATTACTGACTCGTCGCCGGGCCGGTTCAGCACCGGTTACTTCCGGAGCAGATATCCCTGTCACTCATAGAGCAGATATCCCTGTCACTCACAGAGCAGATATCCCTGTCACTCACAGAGCAGATATCCCTGTCACTCATAGAGCAGATACGCTGCCCGTCGTATGCGGAACTGGTCAAGACCCTCCTTCCATGATGCCCTTATCTCTTCGGCACTCATCCCGCTGATGATCTGCTCACGCAGCCTGCTGCTTCCTGCCAGGGTGTCGAAGTAGCCGGTAAAGAATCTCTCCTTGTCGGGGTAGAGGTTGTACATCTCAATGATCCATTCAAGGTTCATGGCAGGCTGGGGCACCACGCCGGTGGTCAGCGCATCGCGCAGGTCGATGCCGTGACACTCCACACCGTTATACCTGGGGCTGGCAGCACCGAATGAGGGCTTTGGGGTGAAGCTGAATCCTCCCTGCGGTATCTCCGGCGCGCCCAGCACCTGGAACGGGAAGTCGGTGCCGCGGCCGCAGGAGAGGATGGTACCTTCCGCAAAGCATAGTGACGGGTAGAGGTAGACCGAGTTCATATTGGGCAGGTTGGGTGATGGCATTATCGGCAGCTCATAGAGCGTCTCATGGGTGTAGCCGTTGCAGGTGACCACCTCCAGGTCGCACCTGATGCCTCCTGCCAGCCACCCCTCACCGTTGACCATGCCGGCATATTCGCCAAAGGTCATGCCATGAACCACCGGGATGGGGTGTATGCCTACGAATGAGCGGTGTGTGGCGGTGTCAAGCAGCGGACCGTCAACATAGTATCCGTTTGGGTTTGGACGGTCAAGTATTATGAGGCTGCGTCCGTTCTCGGCACACGCCTCCATGACGTAGCACATGGTGGTGAGGTATGTATAGAACCGGGTACCCACATCCTGTATGTCAAAGATGACAATATCGACCTCAGCAAGGTCATCGGGTGAGGGCTTCTTCTTTGACGAGTAGAGGCTGACAACCTCAATACCGGTTTTGGGATCCTCACCGGAGGTTATCACTGCCCCGGCATCGGCCAGGTCACGAAAACCGTGCTCAGGAGCAAATATCACCCTGATGTCGGCGCCGTAGGCCAGCAGCGTATCAACAAGGTGTGCCTTCCCTACCATAGAGGTCTGGTTGGCTACCACGGCAATCCGCTTACCTGCCAGCAGCGGCAGATACTCTTCGGTGCGATCAGCGCCGGTCAGCAGTGTATGGTCAGGCCCGGCAGCGGTACAGGCAGCCAGGAGAAGGATGAGCAACAGGGATGGAGTGATTACTTTTTTCATGGTTATCAGGTTTGCCGGTAAAGATATTAAAAATGGTTTTACAGGAACAGGATTAAAAGATGATGGATGGCTCACTTGTCGCGCCTCAGGCAGTGTTGCTAAAGGGAGTCACTCCGGGCTTCCAGTGGGGCGGAGTGCTAAAGGATGACTCTCCTCTATTCTTGCAGGAAGAGTTATTAACGGGTGTCACTCCGATCTCACGGTGAGGGAGTGAATCTTCAGGCTTAATTCTTACTTTTGTTCCGATGTCTACCGGAACCTTCATAGCCAGACGTCTGATCAGGGAGCGGAGCCACGGCTCCTCCTACTCACGGCCTATAAATGTGATTGCCATTGCGGGTATTGCCGTGGGTCTGGCGGTGATGATACTGGCTGTGGCTATCCTGACCGGGTTCAAGCAGCAGATACGCGATAAGGTGGCCGGTTTCGGTGCACATATCCAGGTTGTCAACTTTGACGCCAACCTGTCGTATGAGACGATACCGGTAAGTGCTGACCAGCCTTTCCTGGCCACTGTCAGGTCAAACCCGGGGATACGCAATGTACAGGTGTTTGCCATCAAGGCCGGTATTATCAAGACCGATGACAATATTCAGGGTGTGGTGCTCAAGGGTATCGGGAGCGACTACGACTGGAGCTTCTTCCGCTCAAACATGGTTGAGGGTGAAACCATCACCGTCAGTGACACTGCGCGAAGCGATGAGGTGATCATCTCACGCAAGGTGGCCGATATGCTCGGGCTGCAGCTGGGTGACTCATTTGCCATGTTTTTTGTTCAGGAGCCGCCACGGATGCGCAGGTTCACCATACATGGCATCTATGAGACCAGCCTTGAGGAGTTTGACAAGACCTATCTCTTCTGCGACATAGCACATATCAGGAGCCTCAACGGCTGGAAGAGCGACCAGGTGAGTGGTTTTGAGATCTTTATCAATGACTTTGACAACCTGGAGCGTATGACCTATGTGGTGCGTGACGCCATAGGATACCGCATAGCCGAGGAGGAGGAGCACCTGAAGGTGACCAACATAAGGAGCCGCTATCCGCAGATCTTCGACTGGCTCGGCTTCCAGGATACCAACGTCATCATCATACTGGTGCTGATGATACTGGTGGCAGGGTTCAACATGATCTCAGGGCTGCTGATACTGATCCTCGAGAAGACCAACATGATAGGTCTGCTCAAGGCGCTGGGGGCACCCAACAGGCTTATCCGGAGTATTTTTCTCTACCAGGCGGCATGGCTCACCGCCAAGGGCCTGCTGTGGGGTAACCTCATTGGGATAGGTCTGGCCCTGGTACAGCTCAAGTTTGATCTGATCTCACTTGACCCCTCATCGTACTACCTGGCGAGTGTGCCGATAAACCTTGACCCTCTCCATATAGTGCTTCTCAATGCAGGTACCATGGCTGCCATCATTCTGATGCTGCTGGTGCCGAGCCAGCTGATAGCACGTATCACACCGGTAAAGGCTATCAGGTATGACTGACGGGTGAATGAGAGTTATGGAACTGCCATGCTCCGGTCGGTGAGTAGTTATTGAGGGTTACGACACCGCCATGCTCCGGCAATACCTCAATCACTCACTTCGCTACACTGCTCCCGTGAGCATATAGCTTACTTCACTCTTCCCGGGTAGACCTTCAGCGCCTCGGCGAGGGTCACCATCGCCATGCGCAGGTCATCTATCTTCAGCACGTAGGCTATCCTCACCTCATCTTTGCCTGCCCCGGGGGTGAAGTAGAATCCTGATGCAGGTGCCAGCATCACTGTCTGGTTATTGTACTCAAAATCTTCAAGCAGCCACTGTGCAAACTTGTCAGAGTCATCTACCGGCAGCTTCACCACTGAGTAGAAGGCACCGCGTGGCAGCGGGCAGTAGACGCCCGGCATCTCATTGAGTGCCTTCACCATAAAGTCGCGCCGTGCTATATACTCATTATATACCTCCTCGAAGTATGACTTGGGTGTATCGATGGCTGCCTCGGCAGCTATCTGACCCAGTCCCGGCGGGCAGAGCCTTGCCTGTGCAAACTTGAGTGAGGCGGTCAGCACCTCCCTGTTGTGAGTTATGAGTGCTCCCACGCGTACCCCGCACATGCTGTATCGTTTTGATACTGAGTCGAGCAGCACCACATTGTCACGTATCCCCTCAAGCTGCATCACCGAGAAGTGCTCTGCACCGTAGCAGAACTCACGGTACACCTCATCTGAGAAGAGGAAGAGGTCATGCTTCTTTACAATGTCACGCAGCTGCAGCAGCTCCTCCTTTGAGTAGAGTGCGCCGGTGGGGTTGTTGGGGTTACAGATCAGGATAGCCCTTGTCTTGGGTGTGATCTTCTTCTCTATCTCGCTGATAGGCGGCAGCGCGAAGTCTTTTTCGACATATGTTGTCACCGGTACTATCTTCACCCCGGCGGTGATGGCAAAGCCGTTGTAGTTGGCATAGAACGGTTCAAAGGTGATCACCTCTTCACCTTCATTGAGGCATGACATAAAGGCAAAGAGCACAGCCTCCGAGCCGCCGTTGGTTATGATGATCTCCGTATGGTCAATATCAATACCTATCTTACGGTAGCTCTCTGCCAGCTTGCGGCGGTATGACTCGTTGCCGGCCGAGTGTGAATATTCAATAACCTTAAGATCCATGTTCTTAAGAGCATTGAGTGCCACCTCAGGAGTGTGTATGTCGGGCTGCCCGATGTTGAGGTGATATACCTTCCTGCCCTTGCGCTTGGCCTCCTCGGCATAGGGTACGAGTTTGCGGATGGGTGATGCCGGCATCATTCCGGCCTTCTTTGAAATAGTTGGCATGACTGAGAATTTTATGAAACCCTGATTAATTTAGTGTCTCAAATGTATTGAAAATCGTATAACCAAACCATGATTTAAAGCATTAGCCCGTTCACTTTTTCCATAATGGCCACAAAGTATTAATTTTGCCGGTCTGACTGCGGTCAGTCATAGCGAATAGATAAACAACAACCGATCCGATGACGGTCAGTTTTAGCGAACAGAAAACAACGGCTGATCCGATTGAGGTCAGTCATAGCGAATAGATAAACAACAGCTGATCCGATGATGGTCAGTCATTACGAATAGATAAACAACAGCCGATCCGATGAGAGAGATCCCTTCAAAATATGATCCGGCTCCGGCCGAAGGCAGGTGGTACCGCTACTGGATGGAGCATAACCTCTTCCGCAGCACCCCTGATGAGAGGGAGCCATATACTATTATCATTCCGCCGCCCAACGTGACCGGGGTACTGCATATGGGTCATATGCTCAACAACACCACCCAGGATGTGCTTATCAGGCGTGCCCGTATGCTGGGCTACAACGCCTGCTGGGTGCCAGGCACTGACCATGCCAGTATAGCTACCGAGGCCAAGGTGGTTGAGAAGCTGCAGCGTGAGGGTATCGAGAAGAGGTCGCTCACCAGGGAGCAGTTCCTGGAGCATGCCTGGGCGTGGACCGACAAGCATGGGGGTATCATCCTTGAGCAGCTGAAGCGGCTGGGTGCCTCATGTGACTGGGAGCGTACCCTCTTCACCATGGATGATGAGCGTTACCTCTCGGTGATAAAGGTCTTTGTTGATCTCTATGACAAGGGGCTTATCTACCGTGGTGTACGTATGATCAACTGGGACCCGCAGGCTCTCACGGCGGTCTCCGATGAGGAGGTGATCCATACCGAGGAGCAGTCAAAGCTGTACCATGTACGCTACCGTATCGTCGGTGAGGAGGGCTATGTGACCATCGCCACCACCAGACCCGAGACTATCCTGGGTGATACCGCCGTATGTGCCAATCCGGCCGATGAGCGCTACCGCCACATGGCAGGAAAGCGGGTCATAGTGCCGATGGTGAACCGTGAGGTGCCCTTTATCTTTGATGACTACGTTGATATGGAGTTTGGTACCGGCTGCCTCAAGATCACCCCTGCACATGACATAAACGACTATGAGATAGGTCTGCGGCACAAGCTTGAGAGCATAGATATCTTCAATGATGATGGTACCCTCTCGGAGGCTGCCGGCCTCTTCACAGGGCACGACCGTTTTGAGGCACGTACGCTGGCTGAGGAGGAGCTGCGTCGTAGCGGCGCGCTTCTGAAGATTGAGGATTACCTCAACAAGGTGGGGCGCTCAGAGCGTACCAATGCGGTGATTGAGCCCAAGCTGTCACTGCAGTGGTTCCTCACCATGAAGGAGATCTCACAGCCTGCCCTGGAGGCGGTGATGAATGAGACTGTCAGGCTCTTCCCTGACAAGTTCCGCAACGTGTACCGGCACTGGATGGAGAATGTACGTGACTGGTGTATCAGCCGGCAGCTGTGGTGGGGACAGCGTATACCGGCATGGTACTATGGCAATGGTGAGCATGTGGTGGCTGTCACTGCCGGCGAGGCGCTGGAGAAGGCCCGCCGGGCGAGTGGCGATGCCAGCCTGTCGATGGATGACCTGCGTCAGGATGAGGATGTGCTTGACACCTGGTTCTCATCATGGCTATGGCCGCTCACCTGTTTTGACGGCATCAACCACCCCGACAATGAGGATATCAGGTACTACTACCCGTCAAAGGTGCTGGTCACCGCACCCGAGATACTCTTCTTCTGGGTTGCCAGGATGATCATTGCCGGCTATGAGTATCGTGGCCGTGAGCCCTTTGCTGATGTCTACCTCACCGGGCTGGTACGTGATAACCAGCGCCGTAAGATGTCCAAGTCGCTGGGTAACTCACCTGATCCCATTGAGCTGATGGAGAGGTATGGTGCTGACGGGGTGAGGGTAGGTATGCTGCTCTGCTCGCCGGCAGGCAATGACCTGCTCTATAATGACAGCCTCCCTGAGCAGGGACGTAACTTTGCCAACAAGATATGGAATGCCTACCGCCTGGTAATGTCATTCACCCCTGATCATACCATACCACAGCCCGCCGCCGCCGCCGCCGGCGTCGCCTGGATAAAGGGTACCATTGACCGTACCCTCGCCGAGCTGGAGGAGAGCTTTGTGCGCTACCGTATCTCAGAGGCGCTGATGCTGACCTACCGGCTCTTCTGGGACGACTTCTCTGCCTGGTACCTGGAGATCATCAAGCCCCCTTACGGCATGCCGCTTGACAGGGTGACCCACCGTGAGACGTTACAGATATTTGAGACACTCATGATGATCATACACCCCTTTATGCCCTTTATCACTGAGGAGATATGGCAGGGACTGGCACCGAGGGCTGAAGGGGCGAGCATCATGACCCAACAGATGCCGCTGCCTGCACCCTATGAGGCGGGTATGCTGTCACGCTTTGAGACGGTACGCGGTATTGTGGGGGCGGTACGTACGGTGCGGAAGGAGAAAAATATAGCTCCGCGTGAGCCACTGGTGCTCTACGCCTCGCCGGGAGCCACCGGCAATGAGTTTGACCCGGTGATCATCAGGATGTGCAACCTCTCGGAGATCAGGGTCACCGGTGAGAAGGTGGAGGGAGCAGCCTCATTCAGGGTCAACACCGGTGAGTTCTTCATACCACTGACAACAGAGGTAGACAGCCAGGATGAGGAGCGCAAGCTGCTGGAGGAGCTGAAATATACGGAGGGGTTCCTGGCCACGGTCATGAAGAAGCTCTCAAATGAGAAGTTCATGGCTCATGCGCCGGAGAGCGTGGTGGAGACCGAGCGCAGGAAGGAGGCGGATGCCAGGAGGCGGATAGCTACCATCAGGGAGAGCCTGGAACACCTGCGGAGGTAAGTAGCTGCCTGTTACTGCTTCATGATGATGAAGCTGCCATTCTCCTGTGGTGTGGCGTGCCATCCGTCATTCAGCACTATGTGCCATCCGTTGCCTGAGATATGGTTCTTCTCAATCTGGTACTCCTTGGCGCTCACCCTCAGGGTACGCAGGTCATTGGCAAGCAGTGCGCCACCCTTCTCCACCGCCAGCCTGCCCCAGTTGTCTGAGACACGCAGCTTCTCATAGAGGGTACCCAGCGTATCCAGGTAATGGATATCTTCAGGCTCAAAACTGAAGTTGGGACTCTCCATTGTTATTGTGAAAACCGGATTTTTCTGGAAGGTATTAACTATCCGTCGGTTGTTCTCATTGATCATCGCCTCACGCTCACTCTCCTCATCCCTGATAGACTGTATATCATAGTTGAATGCCAGGGAGCCGGCCACATCACGGCACAGGTCGGGCAGGGTGATCTCATACAGCTCACGTGTGGCACTGCCCAGGTCGAAGTCGGTAGTGACTATCTGGCGAAAGTCAAACTCCCTGTCGTTGAGCAGGGTGCCATAGAGGGCGCCGTGCACAAACCCATAGCCCCATGCATAGGAGTAGTTGTTATAGATCCTCTCCAGGTACTCCAGCACCCGTCTCTGCATCTCCTCGGGGCCTGAGGTGCACAGCTTCATGTAGGTGAAGGTGGTGAGCCCCTCATAGTTCTCAAACTTGTTCTCCTCAGCGATGGCATCGGGGAAGAGCTCGCGGCGTGCACCCCTGAACACCAGTGCATCACGTATGGCCTGATGGCGTGCCTCTCCCGGTGTGCTGATAGCGAGGGTGAGTGCCTTCCACTCAAGCTTGAGGTAGAGGCGTGCATTCTTCTCGTTAAGGTGCCTGGTGCTGAAGGTTGAAGGCTTCATGCCGTGGCGGTCCTGGTAGCAGTGAAAGAGGCTGTGAACGGTGCGGGTGACCATACGGTAGTGATCCTCCTTATCTATGACAGGCACCATGGCATATTTCACACCGCCATACTCAGTGACATTGTTGGCTATGGCCCTCTCCCTGGGCAGCGTTCCGGTGTAGATACCCTCCCTCTCCCTGAGCAGCCCCTCGTTGTCAGGTATGTTGGCATAGATTGTCCGGGTACGGCTATCAACATACATCACCGGCCCAAAGAGGTTCTCGCCCCAGAGGGCTCCATTATCCCTGTTACATATCTCTTCCACATCAGCAAAGTACTCCTTCGCTTTGGCAGGGGTGAACCATTCGCTCTTCTCCTCATTGCGGCATGAGGTGATCAGAAGGAGCGCAATTATTACAAGGGATACTCTCATTCGGTGTTATACTCAGCTTTCAAAAATAGTAAAAAAATGATTCAGCCATGCCGGAGGGGTGCAGATGGCAGCTGTACCTGGGATGTGCAGTCGGCGACTGTACTGTTGGCAGGCAGGTGTTGGCTGTGGTGGAGGGTGCAGATGGCAGCTGTGCCTGAGATGTGCAGTCGGTGACTGTACTGTTGGCAGGCAGGTGTTGGCTGTGGTGGAGGGGTGCAGATGGCAGCCGCCGCCGGCGTACCTACACTTTTTTTACCAGAGATCTATGCTGGCGAGGAGGTTAAAGCCGAGTGTGCTCTGTGAAGCCTTGGAAAACCGCGGGTCACTGTAGAGTCCTGGTCCCAGTTCGGCTCTCAGCTCGACGGAGAGTGTCCGTTGCGGATCAAGCTGCAGCTTAATGCCTCCCCCGGCCATTACTCCCATAGTCGGGTTTCTGATTTTGGTGGTTTCATCGGTGAAGATATTCACAACATGATACTGATCCTCCACCTCAAAGTCCCTGACATATTTTGCGTCGGGAGTGATCATTACAAATCCTCCGGCACTGAGGAAGGGACTGAATTTTCCTTCACCCAGGCTCATCCTGATTGAGACGGGAACCTTGATGCTGGTGTAGTTGACAGAGACGTCATTCCTTACCATATCTACATAGAACCTATACTCATCGTAGATATAAAAGCTGGTTTTCATTGCAATGAGAGCCACAGTGACCGTTGGAGGGTTCTTTCTTCGTGTGAGCGGCCGGGTGAGATAGATTCCCAGGAGAGGATTGATCTCAAAGAAATCCATCGAAGGCAGATATTGTGTTCTGTTGTTCACTGTGTGTCCCACGATATATTTTGAGGCATTTACACCTGCAATCAGCCCGTAGCTGTTGGTTGCACCCCTGCCAAATCGTATCTCGTCATTACGGGTAGTCTGGGTTTTGAGAGGATAGAGTGCTGATCTGTATCCGCGGCTCTGGTTGTAGGCGGCTATCACCTCTGCCATCCCGGCGGGGTTGAGCGGGAGCTCTGCAGGCAGGGTAAACCGGCCCTCAGGGTCGGGCAGCTGTTGCAGCAGGTCACTGTAGTTGCTGTAGTGGACGAGCTTCCCTTCCACATTGGTGCTTCCTCCCTCCCTGCCAAGGGCGACCATGCTCATGCCCATCCCGTCGAGATAGAGCCTTGACCCGTCATAGAGCAGGTTGAGCAGGCCATCGGTCAGGCAGGCCATAAACTGCACTCTTCTGCCATCACTGACAGACTTGAATCTCATGCCGTAGGTAAACCCGAACCCGGCAATATCGTCCGTACCGAATTTCACCACCTCTGAGAGGTCAAACCATCTGAAGGTGCACTGTTGCGCTGTATATCCCTTTACAACATTCGCCACCTGCCCGTAGGTGATGGTTCCGTCGTGTTTGATAATGTAGCCGTTTGTGAATTCTGCCTGTGGGAGGGCTATGCCCGAGAGGATCAGCAGGGTGGTCAGGGTCAGCAGATATCGTTTCATTCTCCAGCAGGATTCCGGTTCACCAATTTATGCAAACAATTCCGAATATCGAACTCTGCATCAAAATATTTTAAGAATCGGGTCTTTGCTAAGAGGAAAGTCTTAAATTTACGATAGTCTGAAAACAAGAATTGCCATGCCTCTCAGGTTTTCTGTTAACCGTTGTCTCTGTATACTTTTTGCATCTCTCGCTGTTATCCCTCTTCTCCTGCTTTTTACGGGGTGTGAAAATGAGAAGGTTTCCCGTGACTACCCGCGGGTCCGTACACTTGATGTGGTGAATATTACCGCTGACGGGGCCACATTCATGGCTGACATATTTGATGCGGGGAGTGTGCCGGTGACTGAGCACGGCTTCACATGGTCAACCAGGGACCCGGTACTTGACCTCGATGAGAAGATCCACCTTGGCAGCTTCAATGGCACGGGGAAGTATGAGGCAAATGTCACAGCAGCTCTCAGGGAGGGTATTGACTATACTGTAAGCGCCTTCGTAAAGGCAGGTGATTATACTGTCTATGGCAACAGGGTGACCTTCCGTAGCCTTGGCAGTAAAGGGCCTGTTATAACCGGCTTCTCCCCGGCCAGCGCAGTGCTGGGAGATACCCTGCTGATCAGGGGAAGGAATTTCAGCTGGCAATCGGCTTCAAATATTGTCAGGTTCAATGAGACGACTGCTGCTCTATGCATGCCAGCAACTGATACCACTCTTTATGTAATAGTGCCTGTTTCCCTTTCCCAGAGAGAGAGTTTTATAAGTGTGGAGATTGCCGGCAACAGGGCCACCTTTACTGAGTCACCCCTGCTCGTTGATCTTCCGGTTCTCGAATCATTCTTTCCCACCGAAGCCCGTTGGGGAGATACGGTGGAAGTTGAGATATTCTGCCGTAACATGAAAGATGGCTCCAGTTATTACTTTCTGGCGGGAAGGAGACCCGTACAGACGGTTAAGCCCTATGACGGTACAAGCGTGACGGTTGCAGTTCCTGTTATTGATGATCCCGGAGAGATAGCTATTTCATTGGCGGTCGGGGAGGCGCAAATACCCGCGCCAGGCTATTTTACAATTTTGCCTCCCGTTGTTAACGGCTTCACCCCGGCCACAGCTTTCATCAATGATACCGTTGCACTTCACGGCCATTTCTTCCCTGCCTTGCAGGGGACCAGTGTACTGTTTGGTCCGGTGGCCGCCAGGGTGGTATCGGTAACACGTAATATCATCCGGGTGATTGTACCTGAGGCTGTGCCCCGCTCTCCGGTTCAACTGACCTACCGGAGGGGAGAGGTTGAGTGTTCCTCAGCTGACAGATTCAGCCTTGCGCCGCCGGAGATACACTCAATAAGCTCACTCTCCGGGCATGTGGGTGACATTATTACAATCACGGGAAAGGGATTTATTAATGGGATTTATACCCAATATTTCAGTAGGGACGATGTTACTGCTGTACTGTTCAACAATGTAAGGGCTTATAGCCTGGTAGTGAATAGTTCGACAATCCAGTGTGAAGTCCCGGGCAATCTTACCGGCGAGGCAACACTGAAAATTGTTGTAGAAGAGAGGGAGACGTTATACGACACCCCGTTCATGCTGACCAATCCGGCCGTTCTCTCGGTTTCCCCCTCTACCGGGTCGCCGGGAGACATAATCACCATTACCGGCGTTCACTTAGGTTCCACGAGCTTTATCAGGCTGATGCCTTATGATAATGGTATGTCGATAGTGTCGAGGGATGAAAATGAGATCAGGGCAATCCTTCCCTCCTTTGATTACACTTCCGGTACCGTCTCTGCACTCCTGCATGGGTACTATTCAGACTCTCGGATCGGTTCAGCCCCGGTGACCATCCTGAAACCGGAGATCCATTCGGTCTCGCCATTATCAGGGAGGGCCGGCACCCCGGTTACCATGACCGGGAGAAACTTCTCAACGGTGAATGGGTACAACAGGGTCAGCTTCAACGGGGTGGAGGCAGAGGTTACCAGCTCCACCAGAACCTCTGTCACATTTGTCATGCCGGCGACCGAAATGGCCACTGAGGAAATTGAATTGAGAGTGTGCGGGCATACGGTACTCTCTTCTGACCGGTTTGAATACATCTCCCCCTGGAGCCGGTTGCCCAACAGACCTGTTGGTGACATGGAGATAATGATGAACTTTGGAAGTGAGCTTATTGCAATCGGGTCAAACGGAGTGTCATACAGCTATTACCGGTTTGATCCGTCGAGCTCCCTGTTTTCCATTCTTGGCTCTCACAGACACTGGCTCTATCCATATGGAAAAGCTGTGATAAAGGGTGGCAGGGCTTTTTTCTTTCACAGGGATGAGCCATTGCTCATAGAGTTTGACCCGGCCACCTTAAGCATATCCACGGTTACAACACGTCCGGGCAGTTCCATGCATAACGCTATTTTGCTGGATGGTGACTCGGTACTCTATGCCGGGGGCGGATCAGGTGTATGGTATAACTCTGTCACGGAGTTCTGGAAATACAGGCCGGGACCCGGCACATGGCACCGTCTCAATGACCTGCCATTTAATGGTTACTGGCCAACTCATTTTACAATAAACGGACGCTCGTTTGTGCTTGCTCTTGACGGTAAGCTGTGGGAGTATGATTGTGCGGCTGACAGCTGGCTCCCCAGGGCATCCTATCCAGGGCGTGTCGAAGAGGGGATGCTCTGCATCGCCGTTGGCGGGAAAGGCTTTGCCGGGAATCTGGATAGTTACACGCTACGGATCTATAGCTATGATCCGGTGGCTGACAGCTGGAGCAGCTTAAGCGGGGTTGTGCCGCCTCCAAGAGTAATGCCTTTTGCATTTGAGTACAACGGAATGCTTTATTATACCTCTGCCAGACCATTGTATGAGGCAGGGTTCTGGCTCTATAACCCTGCCCTTGAGTGATTACACCTTATAATACCTAAAACAGATAGTGCAATGAGAATCTGCTCCCCCCGCCTGCCTGCCATGATCATGATCATGATGTTTATGGTTTCCGGCTTGTTGCTCAATGGCCAGATCAAAGAGATCACCTTTGGTCAGATTCCGGTTGAAGAGCTGGAGATGGCTGAGTATGCTCCCGACCCCTCGGCCGATGCCGTAATGCTGGAGAATCACGCCAGTTCCAGGGTACAGCTGCATGAGGGAATCAGGGTGCTCACCTTCTGCCATGTCAGGATCAGAATCAACAATACGGAGGGGCTGCATCATGCAAACCTGGAGCTTCCCTACAGGAGTGATGAGTCGATCTCCGGACTGAAGGCTGCCTCCTACAACCTTGAAGAGGGGAAGGTAGTACAGACCCAGGTTGACAAAAAGAATATTCAATATGAAGAGACCAGCCGCTACCGGAACACCATCCGGATAAGCTTCCCTGATGTCAGGGTCGGTACGGTTATCGAATTCAGGTACACCCTGACAAGCCCTGACTATTTTTCACTCTATACCTTCTGGTTCCAGCAGGAGATCCCGGTCAGAAGGTGTAAGTTCCAGGTTGAGTTTCCCGACTTCCTGGAGTATAAGATGGTCTCCGGCGGTCAACTGAACAACATCGTTTTCCGAAGGGAGGAGCGCTGGATGTCATGGGGACGTTCACAGGTCTCCGGGGTCTATGCAACCTGGAGCGGATACAACCTGCCGGCATTTAAGAGCGAGCCTTTTGGTACCGGGGCGGCCGACTTCTATTCACATATCGGGTTTGAGCTCTCAAAGATTGAGATCCCGGGTTACTACTTCAATCAGATCTCGCCAACCTATGATAAGTTATCAGACAAGCTGCTTGACCGTGATGATTTTGGCGGCTACCTCAACAGGAGTGCCGTTGTCAGGAAGGTTGCCGAACAGCTGAGTGCGGAAGGGGGGAGCGAGACAGATGTTGTCAGGCGTATAAGCAGTTATGTTGCCGGCTATATGATGTGGAACGGCGTCTATGACTATACAGCGTCAGCCGCCATGACAAAGGTCTATAATAATGCACGGGGCAATTCTGCCGACATAAACCTGATGCTTGTTGCCATGCTCAGGCATGCCGGGATCAAGGCTGATCCGGTGATCCTCAGCACCCGCAGGAACGGCCGGATCAATCAATTCTTCGCCATAATGAGCCGCTTCAATAATGTTGTTGCGGCTGTCACGGTTTATGGTGAGAGATGGCTCATTGATGCCACTGATCCGCTGAATCCCTTTAACATGCTGCCGGTACAGTGTCTCAACGGGCAGGGATGGCTGGTAACCGTCGGCGGCGGCTCATGGGTTGACCTTACCAACGGTGAACAGTACAATGAGTCGCTGGCCCTGGAGATGGAGCTTGATGAGAATGGCGGTATGAGAGGCAGAGCCATAAACCGGTACAGCAGTTATGATGCCCGCCGCATACGTGGCATCTGCAGGCTGCAGGGAGAGGCTGCCTACACTGATCTGAGGCAGGCTGAGGAGTCTCACTGGAAGATCGGCAGCCTGGTGCTCGGGGGGCTTGATGACCCGGAGGGGCCTGTCACTGAGACCATTGATATGACCATAAGCAGTGAGTGCCCGTCGGCTGACGGGGTTATCTACCTCAACCCCATACTGACCGGGCGGATCGAGTCCAATGATTTCTATGCTGATGAACGGCTCTCGCCCATTGACCTGGCCTGTCCCGATGTGAGACACTACCAGTGCACGATCACCATTCCCGAGGGATGGCGTGTGGCTGAGCTGCCACAATCGGTCAGCCTGCGCCTGGAAGGCGGAGGAGCCCTCTTCAGGTATGATATCATGGCAGAAGGAGGTGTCCTGAAGCTCGATACCGAGATCAGTTTTACAACGGTCCTCTTCTCTCCTCAGAGATATGAGACTATCCGGAACTTCTGGTCAACTGTCATACGGAAGCAGGCAGAGGTTGTTGTCTTAACAAAAGAGATCTAACACGAGAAATTATGAGACGAGCACTATTTGCCCTGGTCACGCTGTTGCTGATCCCCTGTGGCGCCCTTGCCAATAAACTCTCTGTTGACTCGATACCCCTGCCACTGCGTGAAAATGCGGCTGTTGTGGTGAGAAGCAGTCAGATGGTCTATACCGTCGAGTCACTTACTCGTGCAAAGGCCTCTTTCAGGCAGGTGATTACACTGATGAATGAGAGTGCTGACAACCTCCGTATGTTTGAGATCAACTATGACAGCTTCAGGTCTGTTCAGAAGATCAGTGCATCAGTTTATGATGCCGATGGCAGGTTTATTGAACCGATACCTGCCAGCCGGATACTCGACGTCAGCGAGGGTAGCGGCTTCATCTCCGATGCCCGCAGGAAGCTTATCCTCTTTCCCGTCAACCGCTATCCGTTTACCATTGAGGTGGAGTATGAGGTGGTGTTCAAGGGGTGGTACAAGCTTCCGGGATGGGCGTTCCAGCCCAACCCCTATTTCTCCGTTGAGGAGTCGGGTGTGCAGTTTATAATACCCGCTTCATTGCCATTCAGGTACAGGGAAAACCATATGAGTGCATCATTCGACAGCATCAGGCAGGATAACCGTATTATCTACACCTGGACCCAGCGAGATATCCCCGCCATAAAAAGAAGCTACTTCTCTCCCCTGGCCCTTGACCGGCTGCCTGAACTGTTAGTTGCCACAGATGATTTTGAGTTCGGCGGGATAAAGGGCAGCGTACGCTCATGGGAGAGCCTGGGTGAGTGGGCATGGAAGCTGAACTTCGGCCTTGACCAGCTGGGTGATGCCGAAAAGAGGCGCGTGGCGGAGATCACATCAGGTATAACGGGCGACCGGGAGAAGGCTGAGGCGCTCTACCGCTACATGCAGTCACGCACCAGGTACACTTCGATACAGCTGGGTATAGGCGGACTAAAGCCTGCACCCGCCAGTGAGGTGTCAGAAAAGGGGTACGGCGACTGCAAAGGGCTCACCAACTATATGTCAGCCCTGCTGAAAGAGGCCGGAATTGTATCATACTATACCTGGGTCAGGTCAGGAGCCAACCGCTCTATTGACCCCACATTTGTCTCTGACCAGTTTGATCACATCATATTGTGCGTACCTCTCCGGGGTGACACCGTGTGGCTCGAGTGCACCAGCCAGACCATTCCGTTCAACTTCCTGGGCAGTTTCACCTCTGACAGGGATGTGTTGCTGATAACCCCTGATGGCGGCAGGCTGGTACGCACCCCCGCTTTCCGGAACAGTTTCACCAGGAATGTTGCAACCATCAGCATCGGGAGGAGGGAACCCACAAAGGGGTCTTTCATCATGACGGCAGGCGGACTGGGCTTTGACAGGAACCGGAATTTCAACGGGAAAGGAGTAACCGAGCTCATACGGATGCTGAATACCGGCATGGAGCTCGGCACTTATAGTGCAGATACCGCCTCATACCGCGAGTATAATTCTGATGAACCGCAGTCAGACCTCTCGTTTGACCTGACCCTGAATGACTTTTCGGTGACCACCGGCCGGAGGGTCCACTTCAGGCCCTGCCTCTCCCCGTCAGACTATCAGCCGTTTGACAGTGTCTCCGCCAGAGTGTATGAGATATCTGAAACCATCGACTCGATTATCTATAAGCCACCGGCCGACTACCGGGCAGAGTATCTTCCTGAACCGGTATCCATTGAGGGTGAGTCAGGAAGTTACAGCTACAGCATCAAACCTCTTGGTGACGGGTCACTGCTCTTCACGCGGCGGATGAAGATCAACAGCGGCACCTATACCGGCGAAAGGGCCGGGCAGCTCTTTGCATTCCTCAACAGGGCGGCTGCCAGCGATCAGAGAAGAGTCTATCTTATAAGGAATTAGCAGGTGTAGTTCCAGGTAATGCAGGTCATTAAGGAGATCGCCATCCCGATTATCAGCCTCAGCCTGCCGGGTGGTGGCCATCATGCCCTTCAGTGTCAGCCTGCCGGGTGGTGGCCATCATGCCCTTCAGTGTCAGCCTGTCGGGTGGTGGCCATCATGCCCGTCAGCATCAGCCTGCCGGGTGGCTGCTGTTAGCCCGTCAGCGTCAGTCTGCCGGGTGGCTGCTATTAGCCCGTCAGCGTCAGCCTGCCGGGTGGCTGCTGTTAGCTCGTCAGTGTCAGCCTGCCGGGTGGCTGCTGTTAGCCCGTCAGCGTCAGCCTGGCAGGTGGCCGCCTTGATACTGACATTGAGCTCGAATCCGACAAGCAGGGCTATAGAGTTGAGGTAGAGCCATATCAGGATTATTATCAGGGTGCCGATAGAGCCATAGAGCTTGTTGTACTGACCGAAGTTATTGACATACCCCGAGAAGCCGAGTGAGGTGATTATGAAGAGGGTGGTGGCAACGATCCCACCGGGAGAGATGTACCTGAAGTCTTTGCGACGGGCGGGCACCAGGTAGTAGAGGGTTGAGATGGCGAAGAAGAGTATGATGATTGTGAGCAGCCATTTGACCGTCATGATGATATAAAAGACCAGGTTGAGCTCTATCACTCCCATCTCAACCAGCCGGCTGATCACTGACCGGCTCATAATTATCAGTACGCTGGCTGAGCCGAACATCAGCAGGATAAAGAGCAGCAGGAAGACAGCTATCTTACGCTGCTGCAGCCATGTACGTTCTGCAAACTCATGCATGGAGACGTTGAAGGCGTGCATCAGTGCATGTATTCCGTTGGTTGAGAAGATGATTGTGGCGAAGAACATCACCACCATCAGAGTACCGCTCTTCTTGGTTATTACCTCCACAATGGTGGTCTCAAGCAGGTTGTAGGCCGGCAGGGGCAGGAAGCTCTCAAAGAGCCTTATCAGCTCTGCCTGGAAGTTTGGTACCGGGATAAAGGGGATGAGGGTAAAGATAAATATTGTGGCAGGGAGCAGTGCCATCAGCATATTGAATGCTATTGAGGAGGCCCGTGTGACAAGTACGCCACGACCGAAGAGCCCCTTGATTATCAGTCTGGCAACCAGCTCCAGCGGTGCGCCGTCAAAGCCGGGCAGGGCCGCCTCCCTGATGCGCCTGGTTCTTGTAAACAGTTTCTCCCGTACACCCATAGAGGGATCATGGTGTCACCACCTATCTATTCATTGTCAGCTTCAATCCTTATCTGATGTATCAGTGGTTTGGTTCCCACCTTTTTCAGCAGGATATAGACCCGGAATTTGCCCTTGTCAGTCTCATAGTTAGCTATGGCATACTGTGCGTCGCCCCTGGCCCCCTGATGTTTGATCACAAACTCACGTGAGCGGTAACGGCTAAAGAAATCTTTCAGTATTGTCTCTGCCACGCTCTTGCTGTAAAAATCCTCTTTGCCCGGCAGTACCAGCTCAACGGTACTGTTGAGGTAATCAGACAGCCCGGCAGAGTTGCCGGTACGGAATGCGGTTGCAATTCCTGCGGGTATCCTGGGCTGATCCTGGCCTGTCGTCATCACAAATGCAAAGGCGAGCAGCAGGCCTGTCAGGGTCATATACTTTTTTATCATACTGTCTCCTCTAAACAATATAAGGTGTACAAAGCAAATTTAACCAATTATATCAAAAACCGCACCGCTTTTACTTATTGGTCCTGTTCCGCTCCTGTAAAGCAGGCAATTGTTATATTTGTATGGCTCAACATCAGGCGGTTCCATTTATGAAACTTGTGCTTCTTCTTATGGGTAAGAGTGACCGGTCATGGCTCAGGGAGGGTATTGACGAGTATGTCAGGCGTATCTCCAGGTATGCCTCCTTTGAGATTATCACCCTGCCTGAGGTGAGGAACAGTGGCGGGCGTCCGCAGGAGTGGGTCATGGCCCGTGAGGCTGAGAGGCTTCTCGCGGCGGTGCGCAGTGATGATCACCTTGTGCTGCTCGATGAGCGTGGCAGGGGGTACACCACCCTCGGGCTGGCTGAGTGGCTTCGTGGCGTGATGCTGCTACCGGTAAAACGTGTCGTTTTCGTGGTGGGTGGCCCCTACGGTTTTGGTCCGTCAGTGAGGGAGAGGGGTGACACCACCCTCTCGCTCTCTCTGCTCACCTTCCCTCATCAGCTGGTACGGTTATTGTTTGCAGAACAGTTATACAGGGTCTTGTCGGTCAATGCCGGCTCCCCTTATCACCACGAATAGTTGAATGGCTTCCTTCTTCCGTAACATCACCACTGTCACTGTCGCCCTGCTGGCGGCGCTGCTGCTGGCTATTCTCTCTGATGTGCTCTACTTCAGTGACCTTGAGTGGCGTATACGTACCAGGCGTGCCGACGCCACGCTCCGCTCCCTCGAGGGTGAGGCTGAGAGGCTGCTGGGCCTGGCTGAGGCGGAGATAGCTGCTGCCGGCGACCCGTCGGTACTCTTCGGCAGCACCCTCGGCGCCAATGCCCTGAAGAGGGGTATCACCCTGCTGGTCTACCAGGAGGGGCGGCTGGCCTACTGGTCAGACAACAGTATCACCTTCCCGGTCATCTACCGTGAGAGGTTTATTGAGCATAAGCCGGTCTTTTACAGTAATGGGTGGTTCATCCCCATGCACCGTCTCTCCTCCGACTGTGAGATGCTGGCGCTGGTGAAGGTGTACCGGCAGTACCCCATTGTCAACAATATCCTGCAGTCGGGCTTTCCCGAGACCTTCCCGCTGCCGGCAGAGACCGAGATCACTTTTGATGAGTCAGCCACCAGCTTCAACCTGACGGGACTGGAGAAGGAGTACCACTTCGGGCTGATGTTCCCTGAGACCAGGCCCAACACCATCTTTATCATTGTGCCGGTCCTTCTCTGGCTCATCATGCTTATGCTTCTGCTGCGCCTGATGGTACTCTTCGCCCTTCATATTGAGAGGGGCTCTCACCGTCGCCTTGCGATGCCTCTGCTCACTGGCTCTCTGGTGGCCCTCTACCTGATAATCGTTCTTGCCGGCCTGCCGCCGTCGGTCAGGGCTACCGAGCTCTTCTCACCTTTTCACTGGTCGGCCCACCGCCTGGTACCCACCATTGGTCACCTCATGCTGCTGGGTCTCCTGTCTCTCACCGTCATACGGTACACCTTCACCAGCGGCAGGTTCAACACTCCGCTCAGGACAGGGGAGTGGTGGCGGTCATTGCTGCCCGCACTGCTGCTGGCTGTCGGCTTTGTCCTCTTCCTGCTGGCGGAGGCGTGCTTCAGAGACCTGGTGCTCAGCTCCGACATAAGCTTTGAGGCTTTCCGGATACTTGACATGACCTTTATGAGCCTGGCAGGCTTTGTGGCTGTCATGATGCTTCTTACGGTGCCGGTCATGATCTTTATGCGTGCTGTCAGGATGATACGTGGCTGGCCGGTGAGGCGGATAGCTCTCCTCCTGGGCGCCTCCCTGCTGATACTGCTTCCCTTCTGCCTGCTGACAACGGGATGCGGCCTCTGGAGCCTGGGGTGGGTGGTGCTGATACTGGCTGCCATAGTGGTCTGGCAGGTGAGGTCACGTTCTGACAGCTCACTCACCGTCATCTTTTCGGTGCTGACGGCACTCTTCTCCACCCTGCTCATCATCAGCTCATCAGCGCAGAAGGAGGAGGAGAATATGAAGGTGCTGGCCATCTCACTGGCCAGTGACAACGATATGGTGGCTGAGGGGATACTTATTGATATGTGGCCTGCACTCTCGGGTGACACCCTGCTGGCGCAGATGGTTAAGAGGAGCCATATCACTGATGAAGATATCAATGCGGTCTACCGCTACCTTGAGGAGGGCTATTTCTACGGTTACTGGGAGAACTACGATATCAATATCGTCATCTGCCGCGATGACTCACCGCTCACGCTGGGGCCCGGCGGCTCCGAGGCGGACAACTGCTTCAGGTGGTTTGACAGCCGTATCAGGAGTGATGGTGACACTATCACCGGTACCGATAGTTACTTCATGCGTAACAATACCGGGCGGGCATGGTACCTCTCAAGGCTGCTCTATGACCTCCCCTCCGGCATGACCAACGGTCTCTTCATTGAGCTGGTGAGCCATATTGAGACCTACCTCGCCGGCTACCCGGAGCTGCTGATTGATGAGTCACACCAGCGCTTCCCGAAGCTGAAGGAGATCTCCTATGCAAAATATATCGACGGTGACCTGGTGCTGCGCTCCGGTGACTATATCTATGAGAGCAGTCTCACCGCCGCCGGCAGTGAGACGGATGAGTACACCACCGGCCTGGGTACTGAGTACCGGCATCTCTACTACAGCATAGGTGATATGACACTGGTTATCACCACCGAGAGGGTCAGGCCTGTAGATATGGTGATCACCTTTGCCTACCTCTTTATCGTTATCCTGGCCTATGTGGTGACCCTTCTCTCCATCTTCACCCTGAGGCCTGCTGAGTTCCTCAAGACCGACACGTTCCGCCGGCGGCTGCAGCTCTCCTTTGCTGCCCTGCTGACCGTTGTTTTTGTGATCGTCATCACCGCCGCCCTCACCATGAGCACCCGGCAGCTGAGAAACAATCATATACGTATCATTCATGAGAAGGCTCTCTCTCTCTCTATTGAGCTTGAGCATATTCTCTATGAGGAGGAGTCGCTCGGCAAGGAGTGGCATACCGATGAGTATCTCTCACTGAACCACCTGCTGGTTTCCTTCTCAAACATCTTCTTCACTGACATCAATCTCTATTCACCCTCTGGCAGCCTGCTGGCCACCTCACGGCCCGAGGTCTTTGTCCGCAAGCTTGAGGGCAGCATGATAGACCCGGCAGCCTATGGAGCTCTTACTACCGGCCGGCGGGAGGAGTATGTCGGTACCGAGACTATTGGCAACCTGAACTATCTATCTGCTTACCTTCCTCTTTATAATATTGACAATGAGCTGCTGGCCTACCTCAATATACCCTATTTTGCTATCCAGAACCTGCTCGCCTCTGAGAGCACCAATCTGATCGTCACCCTTGTCAACTTTGCCCTTCTCTTCCTGCTTATCATGATGTGGGTATCGGTGATACTGAGCGAACGTATCACCAGTCCCCTCTACATATTGCAGCAGGCGATGGCCTCTGTCGGCTACGGCAAAAAGAATGAGCATATAAAGTATAGTGGTCGTGATGAGGTGGGTGAGCTGGTGAGGCAGTATAACCGTATGACCGATGAGCTTGAGGAGAGTGCCGGCAGGCTTGCCCGCAGTGAGCGTGAGATGGCGTGGCGTGAGATGGCCCGTCAGATAGCCCATGAGATCAAGAACCCGCTCACCCCGATGAAGCTAAACGTTCAGCAGCTGCTCAGGTCGTGGTCTGACAGGGCCTCAGACTTCGACACACGAATCAGGAGTTTTACTGACAACCAGATTGAATATATTGATAACCTGTCTAGTATAGCCACCGCCTTCTCATCGTTTGCCAGGCTGCCTGTTGCTGCGCCGGCTGAGGTTGACGTTATTGCTCAGCTCAACACCACCGTAGCCATGTTCGACAGCCCCGGTGAGATCTCCATCATGGTAGAGACCAACGGCTACTCCAGGGCCACGGTGATGGCTGACAAGGAGCACCTTAACAGTATCTTCCTCAACCTGCTGAAGAACGCTGTCCAGGCGATACCGTCGGGCCGCAGGGGTGAGATCAGGATAGAGGTTATACCGTCAGATCAGCTGCTGCTCATCAGGTTCACCGATAATGGCACCGGCATCCCACCTGAGCTGATACCCAGGATGTTCACTCCCAACTTCACCACCAAGTCGTCAGGAATGGGGCTGGGTCTCTCCATCGTCAAGCGTTATGTGGAGGGTGCCTCGGGCCGTATCTGGTTTGAGACCGAGCAGCAGAAAGGGAGTGTCTTTACTGTTGAGTTTCCGCTCCTGGCTGCTTTCGCTCCCTAAATATTCGGTCGTCTGACTACAAATATTCGATCATCAGACTAAAATAATCTGACGATTTATCAGTTTAATAAAGGTGTATCAGCAAAGCTTATTGCCTGAAATGCCTTTCAAAGCACTTAACATAGCCAGGAGTGTTCTTCTGGTTCTTGCTATTACTGCCTCCGGGGCTGCCGTTGTCTCTGCACAGACCGCGCTGCTCACCGGCCAGGTGAACCACTATTCCAGGGTCACCTCGCTGGGTTCCGACTGGGTGGTTGCAGATAATGTTGGCGGCTTCTCACCCAATGATACTGTTATGGTGATACAGATGGGCGGGGTGGCTGTCAATGCCGGTAATGAGCTGGAGGGTAACCCTCAGTATATGATTGGTGAGCCCGGCAGGTATGAGATTGTCATAGCGGGGTCTGTCAACTACGGTACCGGCAGGATAGGTCTCACGCGCCTCCTGCTCAACTCTTACGATGTTGCAGGAATGGTACAGATTATCAAGGTGAGGTCATACCGCAATGCTGTGGTCAACAATGAGCTCACCTGTCAGCCGTGGGACTCGGCTGCGGTGCAGGGGGGGGTGCTCGCCTTTATGGTTAAGGGTGTGCTGACCCTCAATGCTGATATCAATGTCAGCGGCCGTGGCTTCCGGGGCGGTATTGTGGCGCAGGGGCATGGCTACTGTCAGTCATCAGACGACTCAATAAGACACAACTCATACAGTATATGGTCACGTGCTGCCGGCTATAAGGGTGAGGGGATAGGTGTGGCTACTGCCACCGGTCTGCCCCTCTGGCCCTCCTTCATGCGTGGCAGAGGCACCAATATGACGGGTGGCGGCGGTGGTAACGGCTACTTCTCCGGCGGTGGCGGCGGCTCTAACTACGGGGAGGGGAGCAGTGGTGATGTGGAGGTGCCCGGCGGGCCCTGCCTGGGGCTCCACAACGGCGGCCGTGGCGGGTTTCCCGTAACATCCTATCCGGCACTCAGCAATGGTGTCTATATGGGTGGTGGCGGCGGGGCATCGACATTCCTTACCGTACCAACAGCCTCAGCCGGAGGCAGTGGCGGCGGGATAGTGATCATACATGCTGATACCATAGTGGGTAATGGCCGGCTGATAGCTGCCACAGGCACTCCGGCAGCTGCCAACACCGTTCTTCTGGCGGGTGCCGGCGGTGGTGGTGGCGGCGGCTCAGTGATTATCAGTGCACGGGCTATTCTTACCCCGCCGGCACTCAATGCCGGGGGTGGGGCAGGAGGCAGCAATGCTGGCAGTAATGGTGCTGGCGGTGGTGGTGGCGGCGGACTGATATGGACTACCGGCACCTATCCGGGCAGTACGGCCGTTACCGGTGGTGCGGGTGGTCTGCATGCCTCAGGCAACCCCAACCTTAACGGCCAGCCGGGCCTCCGGCGCAATAACCTCAACCTGCCGTTGAACGGTTTTCTCTTTAATGAGATCTATGTGGTACGCAACCTGACCCGTATCGACTCTGTCTGTGAGGGGACTGCCCCTCCAAAGATTACCGGTACCCGTCCGGCCGGCGGCAGTGGCAGCTACAGCTACCAGTGGCAGAAGAGCTATGACAATAGCAACTGGGTGGCTGTTGCCGGCTCTGGGTCGGAGCTCACCCCCGTCACCCCTGAGTCACAGACGGTATGGTTCAGGCGGATTGTCAGTGACGGTGCAGGTATCACTGATGTGAGCCTGCCGGTACAGATTATTGTCCATCCACGTATTACCGGCAACCTGGTAGGGAGAGACACCACTCTCTGCCACAACATGAACCCTGAGCCGCTCTACCCGCTCAACAGCGGTCCGGCTGGCGGCACGGGCATCTATCACTACCAGTGGGAGCAGAGCGCCGGCGTTGCCGACTGGGCTGTTGCCGGCGGCCAATCGACGGGATCTGCCTACGACCCTGCTTCACTGACTGTTACCACCCGCTATCGCCGTATTGTCACCTCCGGTGCCTGCCTTGATGTCAGCACGCCGGTCACCGTCACCATACTGCCTCCTGTCACCAACAATACGATCACCGGCGACCAGACCATCTGTGAGGGCTCCTCCTTCACCACCCTCAGCGGCAGCCTGCCGTCGGGTGGTGCCTCACCCTCCTACACCTACCAGTGGATGAGCAGTAGTGACAATATCAGCTGGACCACTGCCACAGGTACGTCAACCACCCGTAACCATACCCCTGTGACGGGCTCTCCGGGCACCACCTGGTACCGTCGTACTGTCTTTAGTGGTCTCAACAACACCTGCCGTTCAGAGAGCAACAGTGTCACCCTCACCGCTCACCCCGCCATCACCAACAACACCATCACCGGTGACCAGACCATCTGTGAGGGCAGCACCCCTGCCGGTATCACTGCTGCTGTGCCGGCCCACGGTGCCGGCCCCGGCAGCTACACCTATCAGTGGATGAGCAGCAGCAATGGCTCCACCTTTACGCCTGTTTCCGGTGGCACGACTGAACAGCTGCCTGCCAGGCCGGTCACTGCCGACAGCTGGTACCGCCGTGTGGTCACCTCATCAGCCTGTGTCAGCACCAGCAACAGCATACATCTCTCTGTCGACCCTCGCATCACCGGCTTTGATATCACTCTCCCTGCCGGCGGGCATGACACCATCTGTACCGGCACCATGCCAGAGCTGCTGTCAGGCACCCCTGCCGGCGGCACAGGTGCCTTCACCTACTCATGGGCCAGCTCCACCGACGGAACACTGTTCACCCCCATGTCAGCCACTTCACAATCATACCAGCCTGGTCAGCTCACTGCCACCACCTGGTTTCAGCGTACGGTCTCGTCGGGTGCCTGCAGTGAGAGCTCACATCAGAAGATCACTGTGCTGCCGCTGATCGGTGGCAACAGCCTCTCTGCTGACCAGACGGTGTGTAACACCCAGACCGCTGCCACCATCAGCGGCGGCACCCTCACCGGTGGTGATGGCCGCTATCGTTACCTGTGGGAGGTGAGTGACACGCAGGCAGCTGAATGGGTATCAGCTCCCGGCATCAATAATGGCGCCACCTATCAGCCTCCGCTGCTTGACCGTACCACCCGTTTCCGCAGGCATGTCTTCTCGGGTGAGGCTGACTGCTGCACCTCACTCTCAGTCCCGGTGACCATCACGGTAGACCTGATGCCACGTAACGTTAATGCCGGGCCTGACAGGACGCTGCTCCCGTACCAGTTTGCCGCTATCCTTAGTGGCAGCTTTGAGGGTGAGGGTATGCCCTCCTGGCGTTATGAGTATGGCAGCAGCAGCGACAAGCCCGGTCTCTCTGCCCCTGACAAGGCGGTCACTGACGTCTATAAGCTCGGGTTTGGTGATAACACCTTTCTCTTTACCGTCACCAACGGTGAGTGTGTCACACCCGGTGAGCGGGTGACACTGACAGTGCCTAAGCTGATCATACCTGAAGGGCTGACACCCAATAATGATGGAATAAATGACTATTTCAATGTTGAGGGACTGGAGTTTACCCGTAATGAGCTGGTAATAATAAACACTGCCGGTGCGGTGGTCTTCAGGGCTTTTGACTACCGGAGTGACGACCCGGTCAATGCCTGGCGGGGACAAGATCTCAGTGGCCATGATCTGCCCGATGGCACCTACTATTACCTGTTGACCATCAGTGGGCTGCAGGATGCTGATGTGCCTGACTACAAGAGCTACCTGAGCGGATACATAATTTTGAGGAGGTAGGGTGAGGAGAGGAGTCTGCATATCGGTTATACTGGTGCTGTTACTGCACCTTCAGTCTGCTGCCCAGCAGATACCTATTACGAGTCAGTATCTCACCAACGGGCTGGTGATCAACCCCGCCTATGCCGGTACCCGGGGTGCGCTGAGTGCCAACCTCTCGTACCGTAAGCAGTGGGCCCGCATCGATGGTGCACCGCAGTTCCAGACCGTCTCACTGCACAGTCCGATAAACACCCGTGAGCGGGTCTCCCTGGGACTGACAGCTGACTACCTCACCTACGGGGTTACCAGGGATGTCGGTATCTATGGCTTCTACGCCTATAACGTACGGATGGGCAGGGGCCGGCTCTCGATGGGTCTTAGGGCTGGTATCGGCCTGAGCAACACCAACTATCACAACCTCAGGTTTCCTGATGGCACCCCTCCCGACCCGCTGCTGACCGGTGACATGAGGTATAAGCTGCCCAATGCGGGCACAGGACTCTACTACTATAGTGACAGGCTCTTTGTAGGCCTCTCTGTCCCCTCACTGCTTACCTATGTGAGGGATGAGCGTGATGAGTTCAGGGTTACCCCCTCCTGGTCACATTTTAAGACCTACCTCACTGCCGGCACGCTGCTGAGCATTTCCGACCTTTTCAAGGTAAAGCCGTCGGCGCTGCTCAGATATTCGGCTCATGAGCCTCTTGAGGCTGACCTTAACCTCAACCTTATCTTTGCTGATATACTGTGGCTGGGAGGCTCATACCGTATTGCCGAGAAAGCTGCCGTGGTCCTCTTTGACCTGCAGCTCACCCCACAGCTCAAGCTGGGCTACTCATATGACTATCAGCTGGGCCATCTTAACAACTATACCTCGGGTACACATGAGGTGTCACTGAGGTATGAGTTTGAGTTTTCTGTGACAGCCACCTCACCAAGATATTTCTGATATGAAGAGGCTGCTGATACATATCGTTGTTGTGCTGCTGCCGCTTGCCGGGCTCTGGTCACCCCTCGCCGGTCAGGCCAGGGGCACCTTTGAGGTGAGTCCGCTCCCTGCCATCACCTCAATGTCTGATGATATGGCACCTGTCATCATGCGTGATGGTCTCCTCTTCTCCTCCAACCGGAAGACAAACCCTTTTCTTACCAGGAAGAACCGGGAGGGGGTCAGGCTCTATGAGCTCTACTTCGCACCTTTTAACAGTGAGGGTGTGCCTGGCAGGCCTGTGAGGTTTGCTCCTTACCTGGGCAGTGATGCCAATACCGGGCCCGCCTCAGTGAGCTCTGACGGCTCTGTGCTGTGGTTCACACGTAACTATACCGGTGGGCGCAGGCTTGGCCGCAGGCAGAGCAACCGGCTGGGGCTGTTCACCGCTACGCTGAGCGGCGGGCGGTGGACCGATATAACAGCTTTTGAGTACAACAATCCTGACTACAATCTCTCATACCCCCATCTCTCATCTGATGGCCGGTATCTCTTCTTCTCGTCAGATATGCCCGGTGGCAGTGGCGGCTATGATATCTATATGTGTGAGCACCGTGACGGCCGCTGGTCAGAGCCGGTCAACCTGGGTGGTGAGGTGAACAGCAGCTCAGCCGATATACACCCTTTCCTGCACAGCTCCGGCAGGCTCTACTTCGCCTCTGACAGGACGGGTGGCATGGGTGGCCTTGATATCTGGTACTCAGACCTGGCCTATGGCTCATGGAGCACCCCCAGGGCGCTGGGTGAGCCGGTCAACTCGGCTGCCGATGACTTTGCCTTCTATGCTGCACAGGGCGGACTGGAGGGCTACTTCACCTCAAACCGCCGAAACCGTACTGACGATATCTACAGCTTCGCCTCAACCATCATACGGTGGTCATTCTGTGACACGCTGCAGGCCAACAGCTACTGTTTTGAGTTTATCGAAGAGAATGCTCTCAACCAGGATACCCTCTCGAGCGGGTTCAGGTGGGAGTGGGACTTTGGTGATGGTCACCGGGCTGTCGGCATCACCGCCGAGCACTGTTATGACGGGCCCGGGATTTATGATGTGAGTCTTGACATGATCAACCTCATTACCGGCAGTATTGAGAAGAGGCAGGCCTTCTACGAGCTGGAGATAACCGATATTGAGCAGCCGGTAATAAGCTCACCTGATACTATCAGGGTGGGGGAGACGTTTTATCTCAATGCAGGCGCCTCCTATCTGCCCGCCTTTGAGATAGGCCGTTACTACTGGAACTTTGGTGATGAGACCGTTGCTTCCGGTGTGGAGGTCTCAAAGGAGTATCTCCTTCCCGGAAGATACAATGTACAGCTGATAGTGAGCTCCAAACCTGATGCCGGAGGTACTGTTCACGAGGTGTGTGTATGTAAGGATATAGAGGTATTGATGAACGGCAACTGACCAATTTATTTGAAAATGAGAGTATCAACCACCATAATTACCCTGCTGCTACTGACCCTTCTCACCGGGAGAGTGGCTGGTCAGGAGGTGCCGGGCCCTGATGAAAATATCCCCTTCCTGGTCACCTTCGGAAAAAATTCACTGACATCATGGGGTGACGATGATTTTTCACAGACCTTCTTTTTTGCCATACCGGTTGACTATAAGGATCCTTTCTATATCAGGGTGTTTGACCCTGATGTGGGTGGTAAGCATGATGAGCTTAACAACTATTGGGACACCAGGATGACCTACTCAATCTATGGCGGCAAAGGGTGTTACACCGATCCGGATGCCAAGGGTATCTCACCCACCGGCAACTATAAGAGTGGCACCCTGCTGGCAACCCGTACCTTTGGTATGGACCCTGAGTATGACGACCGCTGGTACACCTTCGGCCCTTTCAATCCGGCTGATGGCGAATATTATCCGGAGTTCTCAAGCAATATCTTCAAGATAATATGTGACGGTGTCACCGGTGATGACGGCAACCTCTACAGGTATGCCCTCTCACGCCGCCCTGACACCAATGTGCCGATTGATGGTGCCAATGCTTTTACCTATGAGTACACCTTCAGGATGTGGAACAACAATGACACCTCCTTTGTGTCACATATCTACCCCTATATTGACAGCGGATGTGTCTATGTGCAGGTCAGAAACTTCGACTGGGATGATGACGGTGACTTTGTGGTTGTCTCTGTTGAGAGGAAGGGGCAGGTGATGCCTGTCTCCGGCGATGATGTGTGGGAGACCGCACGTATACCTGTCCTTGAGGGTGAGATAGGCAAGTCACTCGACTTCCGCTTCTACAAGAGGAGGGATCAGCTGGTGAGGAACAATAACGTAGTGATCTCGGTACAGAACCAGTATGGCGAGAACCTGCCCTTCTTCAGCGCACCCATCGGTGGTGTTCCCGTTTACAAACCACGTATAAAGGTTATACCTAAAAGATAGTAATGTTCCGAAAGTTAACCCACACGCAGTCAGCCATTGCACAGCCATCCGTCGCGCAGCCAGACAAAGCACAGCCATCCATTGCACAGTCAGCTATCGCACAGCCACCCGTCGCGCAGCCATCCATCACGCTGCCATCCATTGCAAGGCCAGCTCTCGCCATTGGAGTTCTCTGCATGCTGCTGATCATGTTCCTCAGGGTCTCCCCGGCAGTGGCTCAGACCTACAGCTTCCGTACCTATGATGAGTTTAGCGGCCTTCCCGGCAACTACCTCAATGTGATTGAACAGGATCGTGATGGTATGCTGTGGGTGGGTATTGATAACGGTCTCTTCCGCTATGACGGCTTCACATTTCACCATATCTCCTTTAACGACACTCTTCCGCGGGGCAGCGTTACTGCCCTCTTCAGTGACTCTGCCGGCACTATGTGGGTTGGCATGAGTGACGGGTCACTCTTCACCTGGCAGAGTGGCAGCACCCTGGAGCGGCAGCTGCTTGACGGTGCTGACAAGATCAACCGTATTATTGAGAATGATGACTCCGCCATATGGGTTGTGACACAGACAGGTGGCATCTTTATCGCTGAGGCGGGAGCCTCAGGGCGGTTTACCAGGGTGGTGATGCCTGAGGGGATGAACCTGTTTGATATCGCCTTTACCGGTGATGGCCGGTTTCTTGCTGCCACCCAGGACAACCTGCATCTCTGCAGTGTCAGCGGTGGCAGGGGTGTTAGTGAGGCTCTCTTTCCTGAGATGGAGTACACCTGGGTGCAGACTCTGTTGCAGCTTGACGATAAGGTGTGGTTTGCAGGTACCGGTGACAACGGCCTCTTCATGATAAGGCGTGATGGTGATATCATCACTGCCGGGGCTGTGAGTGGTGCTCCTTTCCACGGAGCCAATATACCATCACTGGCAGCTATGCCCGGCAAGACGCTGGCGGTGGCTACCCGCTCTGCCGGAGCGGTAAAGGTCACCTTTAGTGACAACTACCATACAGTAAATATCTCTGACATATACAACAGTCGTACAGGATTGCCTGACAATAATGTCCGCACCCTTTTCTGTGACCGTGAGGGCAACCTTTGGATAGGACTCTTCAACAAGGGTCTGGCGGCAGTCACCACCAATGCCTTCTCCTTCTCTGAGCCACCCACCGATAAGGAGATCATCTTTATAGGGATGGCAGGTGAGTCAGCTGTTGCAGGCACCAGGAACGGGCTGTGGAGCTTCGATCCGCAGAGCGGCAGCTTTACAGGCTTCAGGCGCCTCACCCCGGCTACCGGCGGGTCACCCATATCATCATGGGCCACAGATGAGGATGGCAATGTGTGGATCGGCACCCTGGGGAACGGTCTCTGGCTGATGAGGCCTGACGGTGGTGTGCACCACTTTTTTGCCAGCGCCAACCCGGGGCAGAACCGTATCAACTCAATAGCCACTGATGGTGAGAGGGTGTGGCTGGGTACCGGCGACGGTGTGCTGCTCCTTGACAGGGAGAGCGGTGAGCAGCGGGCTGTCTACACCACTCTCGACCTGCTGCCACACAATTTTGTGTCACAGGTGGTGGTCAACAGGCCCGGTGAGGTGATGGTAGCTACCCGCAGTGACCAGCTCTGCTATATACATATCACCGGCGGGGTGCGTAGCGAGGGGCCGATAATGGAGGGGGTACGTATGAATGAGGTGCGCACCATCTCGGTAGTGCCGGGCGAGGCTGTCATAGCCGGCACCGATGGCAATGGCCTCTTCCTCTTTGCGGGTGACACACTGCTGAACTATACCGAGTATGACGGACTGCTCACCAACTTCTGCTACAGCACGCTGATAGCTTCTGACGGCAGGGTGTGGAGCGGTCACCAGAAAGGATTTTCAATAACCAATCCGGCTACCGGCTCGGTACGTACCTTCAGCACCGCCTTCGGGGTGAAGGGTGACTGCATGCCCAATGCCATCACTGAGCTGCCTGATGGCCGTATATGTATAGGTACTACAGACGGTGTGGTGATCTACAATCCGGCCCTTGAGCCTGAGGTGACTGCAGCACCACAGGCGGGTATTATCTCGGTGGTGATAAACAACCGGGTGTACCCCTACCGTGATAGCTATAGCCTGCCATACCGGCGATCATACAGCATCAGGGTCAACTATGCCGGTATCCTGCTCAGTGACCCCCTCAATGTGCTGTATCGTTACAGGCTGGAGGGGTTTAACGGTGGCTGGAGCGACTACACCTCTGACCGCTCGGTCTCCTATAATCTGCGTGATGGCTCTTATCGGTTTACGGTTGAGGCTCAGTCGTTCGATAACCCTGACAGCGCTACGTCAGCCTCCTTCACCCTGCAGATACAGAAGCCGGTAACCGAAAGGTGGTGGTTTATCCTATCGATACTGGCAGTGCTGGCAGCAGTGGTCTACCTCGTCGTACTACTGCGTGAGAGGGCACACAGGCGGCAGCGTGAGTTCCTTGAGAGTGAGCTGCAGAAGCGTACAGCCGAGGTGTATGAGCAGAAGGAGGAGCTGGCACAGAAAAACCTCGATATCACCGAGAGTATCACTTATGCCAAGCGTATTCAGAGCAGTGTGCTTCCCGATATTACAAGGCTCAATAAGGTGTTCAGTGATGCATTTGTCTTTTTCAGGCCGCGTGACATTGTCAGTGGTGACTTCTACTGGTACGACTGGGTTGATAAAGACCGCTTTATAGTGGTCTGCTCCGACTCTACGGGTCATGGTGTGCCGGGGGCATTCATGTCAATGATAGGGACGGCACTGTTACAGGATATTATCACTGTCAAGAAGATCACCAGGCCGTCACAGGTGCTGCATGAGCTTGACAAGCAGATATTTACCACCCTCAACCAGAACCAGGAGCTGGAGGCCTCAAATGATGGAATGGATATTGTCGTGTGCGATTTCAACCTGGCAACCAGGCAGCTGGTATTTGCTTCGGCCATGAGACCGGTGATACTGATCATTGACGGGGTACAGCACTATGTGAGGGGTAACCGCTCATCAGTAGGAGGTGAATCGGTACGGGAGAAGTTCTTTGATGATCAGGAGTACCACCTGCGTGAAGGAGACATGGTCTACCTCTTCACTGACGGCTATTGTGACCAGTTTGGGGGTGAGCATGGCAAGAAGATGAAGATAAGCCGCCTCAGGACACTGCTCGATGAGATACATATGATGAATGAGTCAGAGCAGTACCGCAGCATCAGCACCTTCTTTGATGAGTGGATGGGTGATGATAATGACCAGGTTGACGACGTGCTCTTTATGGGAATACGGGTGTGACACTTCCCGGGCCGTCGTAAGAGCTGCCCGTTGTTTATTGGTCTGTGATTTATGCGGAGATGACCTCCCACTTTCTGTGTGAGCTGCCTGCTATTTGTTGGTACAGGTTCCGTTCTCACCCAGCACAAAGACACATGTAGACTCGGTATTGCTCTCATTACCACTCCTGTCTTTGATCCAGAAGTCATAGTAGAGGGTATCATGCGGATCGTACATGAGGTACATGAGTGTCACATCAATGATACCCTTCAGTATCGGGTTTTGTCCGCCCGGCTCAAGAAATGGTATACGCATCTCTTCCGGGTATTGCGGCTCACCCGGTTTGGCCATCACAAAGGTGCCGTTGGTCATGCGGTAGAGCTGCAGAAAGAGGTTACTGGGAGGGTCGCCCGGGAGGTTGGGAGGGTCAATCCCCAGGTCACCATCACCATCTTCAAAGTAGAAGGTGAGTCTGCCTGCCTTGGTGAGGTTGCCAAGCGGGTCAATGGTATCAAAGAGGGTGAAACTACGGAACTCAACCATGGGCTGGTCAGGCAGCTCCTCTGAAGGCCAGCATGATACCAGCATCAGTAGTGAAAGGATAAGGGCTGTCACTATGGTTCTTTTCATCTGCATCTTTTCACCTGAAATTCTCATCCGCTTCAGCAGCAAAAACTGAACCAAATTTACCTATTTTTTTCTGAAGTAGATCTTCACCGGCACTCCGCTCAACGGGAAGCTCTCCCTGAGCCTCTTCTCAAGGAACCGTTTATATGGCTCCCTGATATATTGCGGCATATTTGTGAAGAAGGCAAAGGAGGGGTATGGTACCGGCAGCTGAGTGACATACTTGATGGTTACATTGCGTCCCCTGGCCATTGGGGGAGGGGTCTCTTCGATATGCTTCAGCATGACCTCATTAAGCTTTGAGGTGGGTATCTTCCTGTTGCGGTTATCATACACCTCACCGATCAGCTTAAGTATTCCGTGTATCCTCTGTCTTGTCACTGCAGAGATAAAGAGGAGAGGGTAGTCAGTGAATGGAGCGGTCTTCTCCTTTATCATCTTTTCGAACTGCCGTGCTGTGGTGTGATCTTTATCTACCAGGTCCCATTTATTTACCAGCATGACTATTCCCTTGTTGTTTTTCTGTATCATGCTCAGTATAGTGAGATCCTGCCCCTCCAGTCCGCGCGTGGCATCTATCATCAGCAGGCAGAGGTCGCTCTCTTCGATAGCTCTGATGGCCCGCAGCACCGAGTAGTACTCAACATCTTCATCTACCTTTGTTTTTTTGCGCAGCCCGGCGGTATCGATCAGTATAAATCGTGAATCATACTTATTGAATAGTGTATGTGTAGAGTCGCGCGTTGTACCAGCTACCGGTGTCACAATATGTCTCTCTTCACCCAGCAGTGTGTTGACCAGCGACGATTTGCCGGCATTGGGTCTGCCCACCACTGCCACCTTTGGTATCTCCTCCTCTATGGGGGGTGGTGCTTCGGGCAGCAGCCTCACTATCTCATCCAGCAGGTCACCCGTTCCGCTGCCGCTGACAGAGCTGACAGGGAAGTAGTCGCCCAGCCCCAGGCCGTAAAATTCAGCGGCATCAAGCAATCTTTTGTGGTTGTCAACCTTGTTTACCACGGTGACGACTGTTTTTTCTGCTTTTCTCAGCAGGCCGGCCACCGCCCTGTCGAGCTCATGTATGCCTGTCTCGGCATCAACCATGAACAGTATCAGGTCTGCCTCACTCACCGCCAGTCTCACCTGTCTGTTTATCTCATTCTCAAAAATATCGTCTGAGTCCTCGACAAATCCGCCGGTATCAGCCACTGAGAATTGAATCCCGTTCCATGTCACCTTGCCGTAATGGCGGTCACGTGTCACGCCGCTCTCCTCATTCACTATAGCCATCCTGCTCTCAGTCAGCCTGTTGAAAAGAGTTGACTTGCCCACGTTGGGTCTTCCCACTATTGCTACTATCCTGCTCATCTCTCCTTCTCAGTTCTCTTCCGCTCTCTTATTTTCATCTGCTCCTCTGCTTCCCTGCTTCTTTGCCTCTCCGCTTCTTTGCCTCTCCGCTTTTCTGCCTCTCCGCCTCTTTGCCTCTCTGTCTCTCTGCTCCTCTGCTTCCCTGCTTCTCTGCTTCTCCGCTTCTCTGCCTCTTTGCTTCTTTGCCTCTCTGGCTCAGTCTCCTTCGCGACTGTTATTTTCCATCCGTTTCTCTGCTCTCTTCAATCTCTCTCTTAGCCGGCTTTTCTCCTTTAAATATAGCCGAATCTTTTAAGCATCTCCTGGTTGTCACGCCATTCACGTGCCACCCTGACATGCAGTTCCAGGAAGACCTTTTTTCCCAGGAAGCTCTCCATCTCTTTTCTGGCTGCCGTACCAACCCGCTTCAACATCGACCCTTTATGGCCTATTATGATCCCTTTCTGGCTTTCACGAGCCACGTGGATCAGTGCCGATATACGGTTTATTTGAGGCTCTTCACGGTAGCTCTCTATCTCCACCTCCACTGAGTATGGTATCTCTTCGCGGTAGTATTCAAAGATTTTGCCTCTTATTATCTCGGTGACAAAAAATCTCTCGTAGCGGTCTGTCAGCTGGTCGGGAGGAAAGTAGGGTTCTCCTGGGGGCAGGCGGCGTACGATCTCTTTCAGCAGGAGGCTGGTGTTGAAGTGGTTGGTAGCTGATACCGGGAAGAGCGGTATGCCGGGTGCTGTTTCGGCCCACTCCCCTACAATCTCTTCCAGCTTCTCCTGGTTGGTCAGGTCTATTTTGTTTATTACAATTATTTTTGGTACTGGTGACCCCACTATCTTTGCCAGCTGCTCCTCATTTTTTGTTCTGGTCTCAATTACGTCAGTTACATATAGTATCAGGTCAGCATCTGTCAGTGCTGTCTCAACCGTCTTCATCATTGCGGTCTGCAGCCTGTAGCCCGGTCGTATGATACCGGGAGTATCTGAGTAGACTATCTGGTATTGATCGGTAGTGAGTATCCCTATGATTCTGTGTCGTGTTGTCTGTGCCCTGGAGGTGGTGACAGAGAGCTTCTCGCCTACCAGCACGTTCATCAGCGTTGACTTGCCTACGTTTGGATTTCCAAGGATATTTACAAAGCCCGATCTGAATTCCATTCCCGTCTCTATTTTTTTACTCCTCTCTTCAGCATACTCACCTCCCTTGGTGTGAGGTGTCTCCAGCTTCCTCTGCGCAGGTTCTTTTTTGTCAGTCCGGCGAAGCTGACACGGTCAAGTTTCCGCACCTTGTATCCCAGCTTTTCAAAGATGCGTCTCACCACCCTGTTTTGGCCGGTGTGTATCTCCACTCCTACCTGGGTGTGATCTTCAGGATCAGGGTATGAGATGGCGTCAGCACCTATCACCCCCTCTTCCAGCTCCACCCCGCTGACAATACTCTCCATGTCACGTCTGGTCACCGCCTTGTCAAGAAAAACGTGATACACCTTGGTGGCGCCATAGGAGGGGTGTGTCAGCCTCTCTGTCAGATCACCGTCATTGGTCAGCAGCAGCACCCCGGTGGTAGACTTGTCAAGCCTGCCTACAGGGTAGATCCTCTCGTTGGTGGCACCGCTGACCAGGTCAAGTACCGTCTCCGGCGCATGAGGGTCGCTGGTGGTGGTCACATAGCCTTTCGGCTTGTTGAGCAGTATATATACCCTTTTTCCGGGCTCTACCCTGAGCCCCTTGTACTCTACCTTGTCTTCCGGACTGACCACCACGCCCATGGCAGTCACCTTCACACCGTTTACTGTGACAAGCCCCTTGCGGATCAGCTCATCAGCCTCACGCCGTGAGCAGATACCACTACCGGCAATATATTTATTGAGCCGTATCAGCTCCGGTCCGGTGCCGGAGGCTCTCTTCAGAGTACGACCGGTTCTCCGGATTCCTCCCCGCCATGTCTGGCGGCTCTCGCTGCCCGCCGCTGCCCCTCTTCCTGCCGCTGCTCCTCTTCCTGTTGCTGCTCCTCTTCCTGTTGCTGCCCCTCTGCCTGTCGCTACTCCTCTGCCTGTGGCTGCTCCTCTGCCTGTGGCTGCTCCTCTGCCCGCTGCTGCCCCTCTTCCTGTTGCTGCTCCTCTTCCTGTTGCTGCTCCTCTTCCTGTTGCTGCTCCTCTGCCTGTCGCTACTCCTTTGCCTGTCGCTGCTCCTCTTCCCGCCGCTGCTCCTCTTCCTGCCGCTACCCCTCTTCCCGCTGCTGCTCCTCTTCCCGCTGCTGCTCCTCTTCCCGCTGCTGCTCCTCTTCCTGCCGCTGCTCCTCTTCCCGGTCCTCTTTCGGTATCTCTTCCTGCGGCGTCATAGGATCTTTTCCGGGTACCTCCCACTACTCTGCCGGGCCCTCGCAGCTCCCTCACTCCCGCCTTTGGTGATCTTTTCTGTGAGTCTGCCGGTCCCTGCCTGCTGCTCTTCTTCCCGGTCGCTGCTCTCCCTTTTCCCCGGGCCGGGGCCTTCTCATTTTTCATTATCTCTTTTTCAGGGTGCAAATTTACAACTATTTACCGGTAATGTCGCCGATCTTTTTGCACCTTTGCACTTTAATCAAACTGTTAACTGGCATGGCTCTCATAAAATCTATTTCGGGGATCAGGGGAACCATTGGCGGTATGCCTGGCGAGTCACTTACCCCTATTGATATTGTAAAATTTGTTTCGGCCTACGGCACCTGGCTGCGGCGGCGTGGCAAAGGGGCACTCTCTGTTGTCACCGGCCGCGATTCGCGAGACTCGGGAGAGATGGTGACTGCACTGGTGAATGCATCGCTCTGCAGTACCGGTATTGATGTCACTGATGCCGGCATGGTCACCACTCCCACTGTTGAGATGGCTATCACCTCCCTTGGGGCAGGAGGGGGTATCGTGGTAACAGCCAGCCATAACCCGGCAGAGTGGAACGCCCTGAAGCTGCTCAATGAGAGGGGTGAGTTTTTAAGTGATGCTGATGGCAGGGAGGTGCTGGCAATAGCTGATACAGGGCTGTTTGACTATGTGAGCCATGACCGGCTGGGTAGGGTTACGCCTGATGATACCCTTACAGAGCAGCATATTGAGGCGGTGCTCACCATGCCGCTCACTGACCGCCATTCGATTGCTGCTGCCCGTCTCACCGTTGCTGTGGATGCGGTAAACTCAGTAGGCGGGATAGCCGTTCCGCTACTGCTGGAGCGGCTGGGCGTGCAGAAGGTGATAAAGCTCTATTGTGAGCCTGATGGTAACTTCGCACATAACCCTGAGCCACTGCCTGACCATCTGAAGGAGCTGTCGCGTATAGTGAGGGAGGGGAGGGCTGATATTGGTCTGGCGGTTGATCCCGACGTAGACAGGCTGGCGTTGGTATGTGAGGATGGCTCAATGTTTGGTGAGGAGTACACTCTGGTTGCCGTGGCTGATTATGTTCTCAGCAATATTAAGGGGCCAACCGTGTCAAACATGTCATCAACGATGGCCCTGCGTGATGTTACGGAGAGGTATGGCTGCAGCTACAGCCCTGCACCGGTGGGAGAGGTCAATGTTGTTGAGGAGATGAAACGAAGTGGTGCCGTCATCGGGGGTGAAGGAAATGGCGGGGTTATCTACCCTGCACTGCACTATGGGCGGGATGCCCTCGCCGGAATAGCGCTGTTCCTCTCGCACCTGGCACGGGAGAGGGTGAGCTGCAGTGAGCTGCGTAAACGATATCCATCATATTTCATCGCCAAGAAACGGATTGACCTGACCGGAGAGATCGATACCGGTAAACTGCACGGCGCATTAAAGAGGGCGTGGCCTGAGGCCGCCGTTGATGAGCGCGATGGTATAAAGCTCGATTTTGGTGAAAGATGGGTTCAGGTGAGAAAATCAAATACTGAACCTCTCATGCGCATCTATGCAGAGGCAGCGACCAGAGAGGAGGCAGAAGAGGTTGCAGCACGGGTTACAGATATTGTTAAAAATCTGTAAACGTCAGTTTTTTAGAAGAATTTATAGTTCTTTTGTATACTTTTTGTTCACTCCTATATAATTAAGTGAATGAAGGTTAATGTTTTGTTAATGGGTTTTACTAATCCGAAATAGCATTAATTTCACGACTTTAAAATAAAAAGAAAATTCACCAGATGAAAAGGACTATTATCATTACCTCGATTGTTGTACTGCTGGCTATCGTTGCCATGATCTTCATAAGCAAGCTTTCTGGCAAGAAGGAGCTGGGTTCTCTTTTTGCCGAGGTACATCGCGGCGATTTTGAGGTGGTTGTTACCACTACCGGTGAGTTGCAGGCAGAGGTCTCCACTGATATCAAGGGGCCCGAGGGTCTGGGGGGACGTAACATGCGCTTTGGCGCTATCAAGATAGCAGACCTCGTACCGGAAGGCACCGAGGTGAGAGCAGGTGATTATGTTGCCAGTCTTGACCGGTCAAGTGTTGACAACACTCTCAAGGATGAGCTCGACAGGCTTGAGTCATATGAGACCGATCTGTTGAAGAAGCAGCTTGACACCACCATCTCTCTTGGCAACCTGAGGGATGATCTTGTCAACCTCAGGTTCAATATGGAGGAGGCTGAGATAACCCTTGAACAGTCGCAGTATGAGCCACCCACCACCATCAGGCAGGCCAAGATAGCACTTGAGAAGGCGCAGCGTTCATATGACCAGTCTCTCAGTAACTATGAGCTCAAGGTGAGACAGGCGAGGGCTGACATCAGGGAGTCGGAGCTGCAGCTCAACAAGCAGAGCAGGAAGGTGTCAGACATGCAGGAGATCATATCAAAGTTTGTTATTACCGCCCCTGCTGACGGTATGGTCATCTACAAGCGTGAGTGGAGCGGTACAAAACGTAAGGTGGGCTCGGAGATAAGTACCTGGGATCCTGTGGTAGCTACCCTGCCGGACCTTACCTCGATGATATCAAAGACCTATGTCAATGAGATCGATGTGAGCAAGGTTAAGGTGGGGCAGCCCATCCGGCTTAGCGTTGATGCCTTTCCGGAGAAATCAAATACAGGAACGGTGATAAGCGTTGCAAATATTGGTGAGCAGCTACCCAACACCGATGCAAAGGTGTTTGAAGTGATTATCAAGGTTGACGGCTCTGACCCCGACCTCAGGCCCTCTATGACCACCGGCAACCAGATCATCACACAGACCTTCTCCGATGTGCTCTACATACCACTTGAGACGGTGTTCGCTACCACTGACAGTATACCCTTTGTCTATCGTAAGGATGGCACACGTGCGGTAGTTGTTCTGGGTGAGTCGAATGAGAATGATGTCATTGTTGAACAGGGACTGAAAGAGGGTGACAGGCTCTATCTCTCAATACCTGAGAATGCCGATAGGTTCAGGCTGCAGGGCGAGGAGCTGATTTCTGTTATCAAGGAGCGTAAGAGGGAGAGGGAGGAGGAGGCCAGACGCCGGCAAAACTCAAACCAGCGTCAGCAGCGCCCGGGTATGATGCCTGAAGGGGCCAGCCCCGAGCAGATGCGTGAGTTTATGCAGAACCTGACCCCTGAACAGAGAGAGGCGATGAGGCAGCGCGGAGCAGGTCAGGGGATGGGTCAGGGAACAGGAGCAGGTCAGGGAATGGGCCAGGGAACAGGATCAGGGACAGGATCGGGATCAGGGACAGGATCGGGATCAGGGCCAGGATCAGGGTCAGCCCAGGGCACCACTCAGGGCTCAGCTGGCACCACCACGGGAGCGAGGGCTGCCGAGACACAGTCCACATCAACAGCCTCCGGCCGTTAAAGGCTCTATTTGCAAACGGGAGCCTTATCTAGTAGGAGAGAGACAATTAATTTAGGAGAATAATATGTTCAAAAGATACGGACACGATGTACGCATTGCGCTTGAGTCTATCCTGTCGAATAAGCTTAAGTCGATGCTCACCGCACTGGGTATCATCTTTGGTGTGGCTGCGGTAATCAGTATGCTGGCTATAGGCAGGGGAGCCCAGCAGGAGATACTCGAGCAGATCAAGATGGTGGGTGTCAATAATATATTGATCAGCCCGGTAGTGCAGGAGAAAGACGCCTCTGATGAGGAGGGGGAGATGCAGCTTAACAAGTTCTCAAGGGGCCTCTCACTGCTTGATGTGGAGGCTATCCGTAGTACCATTCCGGCAGTGAAGCGGATCAGTCCTGAGATATCATTCAACTCTACCATTGTATTGAGCGGTATGCGCTATACAGCCAAGCTGGTGGGTGTCTCAAACGACTATTTTGATCTCTACAACCTGCCGCTGGCACAGGGTGTCTTTTTCAATGAATATCAGGAGGAGCACGGTATACAGGTCTGTATCATTGGTGCAAATATCAGGGCCAAGTTCTTCAGCCAGGTAGACCCCATAGGTCAGTATCTGAAGTTCAATAATGTGTGGCTGAAAGTGATAGGTGTTCTTGACCGTACCAATGTTTCACTTACAGGGTTTGAAGAGCAGGGGGTGAATGTCTATAATGACAACGTCTATATACCTATTAAGACTATGCTGATGCGCTACCAGAACAGGGCCCTGGTCAATACCAAGCTCGCCTCTGAGGTGTCATCAATGTCTTTTGGCGGTATGGGTGGCAGGATGAGGGGCAGGGTTATGGTGAGCAGCTCCAGCGCCACCACCGCAACCGAGACCAACTATAACCAGCTTGACAAGATTGTTGTTCAGGTGCAGGAGACCGAGCAGCTTACACCTACCACCGAGATACTCAGCAGGATGATGCTCCGAAGACATTCAGGGGTAAAAGATTTTGAGATCACCGTTCCGGAGCTGTTGCTGAAACAGCAGCAGCGTACAAAGGATATATTCAATATTGTTCTGGGGGCCATTGCAAGTATCTCATTGATAGTTGGCGGGATAGGGATTATGAATATCATGTTTGCCTCAGTGATGGAGAGGATCAAGGAGATCGGAACGCGGATGGCTATTGGTGCCAAGAAGATGGATATTGTGGTACAGTTCCTTTCAGAGGCTGTCCTTATCAGTGTCTCAGGAGGCTTTATAGGTGTATTCCTTGGTGTCATCCTGGCGGTGCTGATTGAGGAGGTGGCGGAGATAACCACTATCGTATCACTCTTTTCGGTTGTGGTAGCTTTCGGTGTCTCCGCTGCGGTGGGAGTCATCTTCGGCTACTCACCTGCAAAGAGGGCCTCTGAGCGAGATCCGATTGAATCACTTCGTTATGAATAAAAAAGAGCTATGAACAAGATAAAAACTGTCTTACTGACCCTGCTTCTCACCACACTATTTTCCCTGCCGGCCATATCTCAGGAAGTGAGGCGACTAACTCTTAATGAAGTTATAACTATTGCAGCTGAACAGTCTCCGCAGGCGCTGATGGCCAAGCATCGTTTTCGTGCCAGCTACTGGCAGTACCGCTCCTTCAAGGCTGAATACCTGCCATCACTGACAATGGCTGGCAGCCTGCCGGACTACAGTACAGCATACAGCAGGGTATGGAACTCGGTTACCCAGCAGTGGGAGTATGCCTCCACCAACGTGCTTCAGACATCAGGCAACCTGGCTCTCTCGCAGAATATTGGTCTCACAGGCGGCTCGGTATCACTCTATTCAGATCTCACCTATGAGAAGAACTTCGAGCTCAACAGTGAGAGGTATATCACCTCACCGCTGCTTGTCAGGCTTAACCAGCCTATCTTCAGGTATAACGAGCTCAGGTGGCAGAAAAAGATAGAGCCACTCAAATATGAGGAGGCACGTAAGATCTATCTTCAGAATGTTGAGAATGTTCATCTTACGGCAGTGCAGTACTTCTTTGCGCTGGCGCTGGCACAGATAAACAAGGAGATTGCCGAGACCAACATGTCTAATGCTGACACCCTCTATCAGATAGCCCTGGGGCGTTATAACCTGGGCACCATCGCTGAGGATGAGCTGTTGCAGATGGAGCTCTCATACCTCAATGCCGGTACCGCCATCAATGAGTCGGATATGAACCTGCGTGACAGGGAGCTTAAGCTGAGGTCGTTCCTCGGATTTAACCAGACGGTACGCCTTGAGCTGTTCATCCCCGGTGAGATACCTGACCTGGAGGTGGATGTGAGTGAGGTACTGAGGTGGGCTGAGCTCAACAACCCCGATCTGATAGCCCTGGAGCGGCAGCTGGTGGAGGCGCAGAGCTCGGTAGCACAGGCACGTGCACAGAAAGGGTTCAATGCTACCCTCTCAGCCTCATATGGGTTACGTGATCAGGATGAGATATTTCAGGAGGCATACAATCAGCCTAACCAGCAGCAGACCATACGGCTCAGCTTTAACCTGCCAATACTTGACTGGGGCAGGGGCAGGGGACGGTATAAGATGGCAAAATCAAGTGAAGAGCTGACACGTGTGCAGGTTGAACAGTCACGTATTGACTTTGAGCAGAAGCTTCTTCTTGAGGTGCAGCAGTTCAACATACAGGATGACCAGGTGCGTATAGCAGCCAAGTCTGACACGGTGGCAGCCAAGATGTTCGAGGTGACCAAGCAGCGGTTCCTGATAGGGAAGATAGATGTGTTGGAGCTCAACAATGCTGACACAAAAAAAGATCAGAACAAGCGTAACTATATACAGGCACTTCAGAACTACTGGACCTACTTCTATAACATGCGAGCCCTCACACTATATGATTTTGTCAACCGTAGGGAGCTGGTTACCGATTATGAAAAACTGATTGAATAAGTTGAATGAACCTTGTTGCAACTGCCGGTAATAGCCGGCAGTTTTGCTTTCAGTTCATAGGGTATACGAAAATAATGTTTTATATTTGCGCCTCGTGAATATTTCCCTGTTCACAGAGAACCAATAATTTCAAAAGCAGACACAGATGCAAAACAAAGGATTAATTTCTGCCCTGGCAATCGCTTTGGCCCTTGTTTGCGTATACCAGCTCTCCTTCACTGCAGCCTCATTCAAGGTGAAGAAGGAGGCACGGGTCTATGCAGCAGGTGACCTGGAGAAAGAGGTGGCATATATCGATTCGGTCGCCTCACTGCCCAAGGCGGAGTGGAAATTCCTCGGCAACTCCTACAAAGATGTTCAGACAAAAGAGATCAACCTCGGCCTTGACCTTAAGGGTGGCATGAACGTGGTTCTTGAGATCTCTGTTGAGGATGTGCTCAGGGCTCTTTCAAACTACAGTACCGACAAAACCTTCAATGAGGCGCTGGCCCTGGCCAGACAGAAGCAGCGCGGAGGTAGTGGTGATGATTTTATAACACTGTTTGTCAGGTCATTCGAAGAGATAGACCCCGATGGCAGGCTGGCAGCAATCATGGGTACCGTAGAGCTGAAAGACCGTATCAACTTCAATTCAACCAACGCTGATGTACAGAAGGTGCTTGAGGCTGAGACCAACTCGGCTATTGATAACGCCTTCAATGTGCTTGCCAACAGGATAGACCGTTTTGGTGTTGTTCAGCCCAATATCTCGCAGCTGCAGCCTCGTGGCCGTATCCTTGTCGAGCTGCCCGGGGTGAAAGATCCACAGAGGGTACGTGACCTGCTTCAGGGTACTGCCAGCCTTGAGTTTTGGGAGACCTATGAGAATGCTGAGGTGATAGGCTACCTGATGGAGGCCAATGAGTATCTCAAGTCAATAGATGCTGATGGGCTGGTGGCTCTCAGCAGTGATGCCCCTGATGCTGATACCATAGATGATGAGGTGCCTGTTGCTGAGGCTGACACTACCGGTGAGAGGTCACTGCTTGATATGGTGAGCAGCACCGGTGAGGCAGCACCGGCGGAGGCCTCGTCGCTTGAGGAGTTTACCCGTCTCAACCCCCTCTTCGGTCTCCTGCGACCTGATGTCTCCCCTGACGGGCAGCCGGCACCGGGCAGTATAGTAGGATTCACTGCCGGCAAGGATACTGCCAGGGTTAACCACTACCTGGCTATGAACCAGGTGAGGGCGCTCTTCCCCCGTGACCTGAAATTTTACTGGAGCCAGCATCCCCATAAGTGGGATCAGAGCGGCACTCTCTATGAGCTGCATGCTATCAGGGTCACCACACGTGACGGCCGTGCGCCGCTCACCGGTGATGTGGTCACCTCGGCACGCCCCTCGACAGGTGCTACCGGTGGTGGCGTGAAGGTAGACTTCTCGATGAATGCTGAGGGGGCAAAGATATGGCAGCGTATGACGCGTGACAATATAGGGCGCTGTATAGCTGTGGTGCTTGATGACTATGTGAGGTCATACCCGCGGGTACAGAATGAGATCTCGGGAGGTAATACTGAGATTACCGGCGACTTCACCCTTGAGGAGGCTGAAGACCTCGCCAACATACTCAAGTCGGGAAAGATGCCTGCCCCGGCACGTATCATACAGGATACCGTGGTAGGGCCCTCACTGGGTAAGGTGGCCATTCAGAACGGCCTCCGCTCTTTTGTGATAGCCTTTGTGGTTATACTTCTCTATATGATCTTTTACTACAGCCGTTCCGGCGGACTGGTAGCTGACCTGGCGATGACCACCAACCTCTTCTTCCTGATGGGGGTATTGGTGTCACTCAATGCGGTGCTTACCCTGCCGGGTATAGCGGGTATTGTTCTTACGATGGGTATGTCGGTTGATGCCAACGTGCTTATCTTTGAGCGTATCAAGGAGGAGTTGCGTGCCGGCAAAGGGGTCAAGCAGGCTATTGCCGACGGCTATGGCGGTGCGCTCTCTGCCATCCTTGACAGTAATATCACCACACTGCTGACCGGAGTGATCCTTTACTACTTCGGTACCGGTCCGATCAAAGGCTTTGCATCCACACTGGTGATCGGTATTGTTACTTCGCTCTTCTCGGCAGTACTTATCTCCCGCCTTGTCTATGAGGCGCTGCTCAAGCGCAATGTGAAGCTTAAATTCTCGAGGCCGTTAACAGAGAATCTGCTGGTAAATACCAGAATAGACTTTATCGGTATACGAAAATATGGCTTTATAATCTCAATCGCTCTGACCATTATTGCTCTTGGCAGCCTCTTTACCAAGGGGCTCAGCAGAGGTATCGACTTTACCGGTGGCCGCAACTATGTTGTAAGCTTTGAGCAGCCGGTCAATACCCAGGAGATTGCCGGACTGCTGGATGACGGGCTGGAGGGTGCACCGACGGTGGTCACCTTTGGCTCAGAAAACCAGGTAAAGATAAGTACCAAGTTTAAGATAGATGATCCGGCTGCCACCGATGAGGTGAGCGGAATTATTTATGAGGGGCTGAAAGAGCTGACGCCGGGAGTAGACCGTACCACCTTTATTGATGAATATATTGTCAGCTCCGAGACGGTAGGGCCTACAATAGCAAAAGACCAGACCAAGAAGGCGATATGGGCTGTACTGCTCGCCCTGACAGTTATGTTCCTATTTATCTTCTTCAGATTCAGGAAGTGGCAGTATGGACTGGGATCAGTCGTCAGCCTGGCACATGACGTCATAATACTGATGGGCGCCTACTCACTACTACAGGGACTGATGCCCTTCTCAATGGATATTGACCAGTCGTTCATAGCAGCCATACTCACCGTGGTGGGATATTCACTCAACGATACCGTCGTTATCTTTGACCGTATCAGGGAGTACCTGCCTGTCTACCGCAAAAGGCCGATAAGGGAGGTGTACAACATGGCCCTCAACAGTACACTCCCCAGAACACTCAACACCAGTATGACCACCTTTGTGGTGCTGCTGGCAATCTTTATCTTCGGTGGTGAGGTGATAAGAGGATTTATCTTTGCACTCCTCTTTGGGGTGATCTTCGGTACCTACTCATCGCTCTTTGTCTCAACACCTGTACTCTATGAGACTACCAGGCGCAGCCGTATGGAGGCAGACAAGAAGCTTGCCGAGGCGGAAAAGAAGAGTGAGAAGCGCAAATAAGCTGACCAGCAATTAACAATATAAAGCGACTGAGGCTGTCCATGTGACAGCCTCAGTCTGTTATGGAGGCGTTTTACCCCGAGGCGCTGCTCCCTGCCGGTTATAAGGGCGCTTTACCCCGGGCGCTGTTCCCTGCCGGTTATAAAGGCGTTTTACCCCGATGCGCTGCTCCCTGCCTGCCCCTTCTGGCTGTCACCCTCTCAATATTGTTGTGACGATAAATAATATTGTTATTCTTTCGTAACTTTGGCGATCATCAAGATCAGATCTGATGGGAGTGTTACTCTTTATTAGCGGCCAGGAGATTATTGTCATCCTGATAATTGTGCTGGTACTCTTTGGTGCCGACCGGCTTCCTGAGATGGCCCGTACCATGGGCAGGGGGATGCGTGAGGTGCGCAAGGCCACCGATGAGATCAGGCGTGAGTTTGATGAGAGCACCCGTGAGATACGGGATGATATCGGGGAGGTCACCAGTTCGGTGCGGAGTGAGGTGAACGATATTACTTCCAGCGTGAAGAGGGAGATTGATGAGGCTACACGTCCGCTTGCCGATGAGATAAATGATACTGCCCAAAGCATTAATAACGGGGTGAGATGATCAGGGCGAGCGGTATTGTCAAGTCATATGGTGACCTTAAGGTGCTCAAGGGTATCGATCTTGAGGTGGCAGAACGGGAGGTGGTTGCTATTGTGGGGGCCAGCGGCGCCGGCAAGACTACCCTGCTGCAGATCATAGGAACGCTTGACCGTGCTGATGCCGGTACCATCCTCTATCAGGGCAGAGATACAGCCCGCCTCTCACAACGTGCCCTCTCCTCATTCCGTAACATGAATATTGGATTTGTGTTTCAGTTTCACCAGCTCCTTCCAGAGTTTAATGCCCTGGAGAATGTCTCCATCCCTGCTCTGATAGCAGGCAAGACACGCAGTGAGGCGACGGAGAGGGCCCTGGAGCTGCTGACCTTCCTCGGTATGGCTGACAGACTTGACCACAAGCCGTCACAGCTCAGCGGCGGTGAGCAGCAGCGGGTGGCCGTAGCACGGTCTATAGTCAACAGCCCCCCACTGATACTGGCTGATGAGCCATCGGGTAACCTGGACAGCGAAAACAAGAAGGAGCTGCACAATCTATTCTTCAGGCTGCGTGACACCTTTGGCCATACCTTTATTATTGTTACCCATGATCCGCAGCTCGCCTCAATGTCAGATCGTACCATCACAATCAGGGATGGCGTAATCACACAGTGACCCCCACAATCAGGGATGACATATCCAGGCAGTAATCTTCACTGTCGAAGGTGTTAAAAAAGAATAAGAGATACTTTGTTGAACAAAGAGTTAAATAATTTGGTTATATTTTTGCCGTCAAACGCCTGAGTGATGATTAAGCGAACAGCATTGGCCCTTCCGTTGATTGTAGCCGGACTACTCTTTCTGGCCAACGGTGCCCTTTCGCATCATCACCATGGCGACCATATCTGCTATCACCACAGCCATTGCCAGGGCGAGGAGCCATCAGACGGTGATTCAGAAGAGAAGGGCCGATACCGTCATCATGACAATGATAACCAGCCCTGCTCCTGTCAGCTTGATGAGCCTGTGCTGCTCTTCACGGAGCGGCTGTCCGGCCCGGTGAAGGTGCCTGACAACAGGAGCTGTCAGTCAGCGGCAGACCACTCAGGCTATCTGCTTCCGGGCTCTCAGCCCGAAGCCCCTGTCTCTGAGCCCCTATGCTGCTCTGTGGTCATACCTGACAGTGACATATACAACCTGTTTACCGGATTTGTGCCCGGATTGCGTTCTCCACCTTCTGTTTAGGGTTTTCTGATCAGGCCACGGCTCTCTCTCCTTCTTACGGAGGGTGAATCGTGCCACCCTTTTACAAACCTTAAACAGAGATAATATGCGTTTCAAACTACTCCTTGCAGCACTGATTGCCGTGGCAGCGACTGCCTGCCATCATCACGACCATAATCATGACCATGATCACGATCACCTGAAGGTTCACTACACTGTTTACAGTGACAGTTATGAACTGTATGTTGAGGCTGACCCGTTTGTGGCGGGTGAGAGCTGTGACCTCACGGTTTACCTGACACAACTGCCTCAGTTCACTCCCCTCCCCTCCGCTGTCGTCTCTCTGCAGATCACTGTCGGCGGTACGACTGTTGAGGAGGTTGTTGATGCTCCTGTCTCACCCGGCATCTTCACCTTTGAGGTTGATATACCCGATATCAGCGGCAGCGGCTCCATGCTTTTCACGGTACGCTCTGATCATGGTGATGCTGAGTTCAGCGTGGATGAGATAACGCTCTTCACTGATGATGAGGAGGCTGAAGAGGAGATAGAGGGGCATGCCCATGAGGTGGCAAACGTCATCTCCTTCACCAAGGGGCAGTCATGGAAGGTTGAGTTTGCCACTGACTACCCGCGTCGTGAGCCTTTTGGGCAGGTGATAAAGAGCATAGCACTGGTTCAGCCTGTTCAGGGCAGTGAGGCGGTGGTCACTGCCAGGGCCGGCGGTATAGTGCACTTCACCGGGGGCACCCTGCTGGAGGGTACGGCGGTGGCTGCCGGCCAGTCGCTGCTGACCATCAGGGGGTCAGGCTTCGCAGAAAAGAGCTCCAACGTTCGGTTTACCGAGGCACAGAACAATTATGAGCAGGCGCGGGAGGAGTATGACAGGGGCAGGCAGCTGGCCGGTGAGAAGATCATATCTGAGAAGCAGCTGCTGGAGCTGCGTACCCGTTATGAGAATGCACGTGCAGCCTGGGACGACCTGCAGCAGAACTTCAGCAGTGACGGTGAGGTGGTACGTAGTCCGCTGAGCGGCTTTATCAGCCACCTGCACGTCAGAAACGGACAGTATGTTGATGAGGGCACCCCTCTGCTGCTGGTGTCACATGACCGGTCACTGCTGCTCAGGGCTGAGGTGGGGCAGAAGTATGCTTCCTACCTTGGTTCCATTGTGTCAGCCAATATCAGGGGTGCCGGTGATGACCGCACCTATACCCTTGAAGAGCTGGGTGGCAGGGTGGAGGCGGTAGGTCGTGCCACCACTCCTGACAACTACCTGGTGCCTGTCACTCTCCGTATAAATAATCCTGGCACACTGATGGCAGGCAGTTTTGTGGAGCTCTATATAAAGACCCTCACCGACAGGGAGGCGCTGACACTACCGAACAGTGCACTGACAGAGGAGGAGGGTAACTACTTTGTCTATGTTCAGCATACACCTGAGATCTTTGAGAGAAGGGAGATCACTACCGGCCCTACTGACGGGGTTCGTACAGCTGTTCTTGGCGGCCTGGGTGATGATGAGCGTATCGTTGTCAGGGGAGCGGTGATGCTTAAGCTGGCACGCTCTACCGGAGCACTCGATCCGCATGCAGGTCACGTTCACTAAAAACCCGACAAGAGATGATCAGTAATCTTATCAGGTTCTCGCTGAAGAACAAGTATCTTATTATTCTGTTTGCGGTGGCCCTCGTGATCTTTGGTATCCGCACCACTGCCAACATGGATATAGACGTATTTCCTGACCTGACAGCCCCGACGGTGGTCATTATGACTGATGCCGGAGGTATGGCCTCCGAGGAGGTTGAGAGGCTGGTGACCTTCCCCATTGAGACGGCCGTCAACGGTGCCACCGGGGTACGCAGGGTACGCTCCACCTCAGCCTATGGCTTCTCATTTGTCTGGGTTGAGTTTGACTGGGGCACCGATATCTTTAAGGCGCGACAGATAGTGAGTGAAAAGCTTATTACCATCTCCTCAGACATACCTATGGGTGTTGAGCAGCCGGTGCTGGCACCACAGTCGAGCGTGATGGGTGAGATATTTTTTATCGGGCTCTATGCTGACAGCACCAGCCTGATGGATCTGCGTACGCTGGCCGACTGGAGTATCAAGCCATTGCTGCTTGCCACCGAGGGGGTATCACAGGTGACCATCATTGGTGGCGACTCAAAACAGTACCAGGTGCTTGCCGACCCGCAGAAGCTGAGCCATTACAAGGTCTCCCTCAGTGAGCTGGCAGAGGCATGCCGTGATATCAGCAGCAACTCATCAGGCACGGTGATGAGGCAGTATGGCAATGAGTATGTTGTAAGAGGTATAGCCCGCACCTCTGATGTGGAGAAGCTTGGCAACTCATACATCAGGTCTGTCAATGGCAATCCGGTGAGGATCAGCGACGTGGCAGAGGTGCAGACAGGTAGCGCCGTCAAGATGGGATATGCCTCACGCAATGCCAGTCCGGCAGTGATAATTTCCGTCTCGAAGCAGCCAAACACCAATACTCTCAATGTATCACGACTGATTGAGGAGAATATCAGCGAGCTGGAGAAGACCCTTCCTGCTGATGTGAAGGTTGACACCAGGATCTTCCGTCAGGCTGACTTCATTGAGACCTCGGTGCGTAACGTTGAGAATGCCCTGATAGAGGGTGCCATCTTTGTGATGATCATCCTCTTTATCTTCCTCGGCAGTTTCCGTACCACGGTGATCTCACTGCTGGCAATACCGCTCTCACTGCTAGGTGCAATCATTGTGATGAAGTTTCTAGGCCTCAATATCAATACCATGAGCCTTGGTGGTATGGCTATCGCTATCGGCTCACTGGTTGATGATGCTATCATTGACGTTGAGAATGTCTATAAACGGTTACGACAAAACCGGCTTCTGCCTGCTGCTGAAAGGAGAGACTCATTCACCGTGGTCTATGAGGCATCGATGGAGATTAGAGCCTCGATCCTCAATGCCACGATCATTATTATTGTGGCCTTCATACCGCTCTTCTTCCTCTCGGGGATGGAGGGACGAATGCTCAAGCCGCTGGGGATAGCCTATATTGTCTCTCTCACTGTCTCACTGCTGGTGGCTATGACGCTCACACCCCTCCTGGCTCGTATGATGCTCTCACATGAGAGGTATCTGAAAAAGAATGAGAAGGATAAGTGGCTGGTACGTAAGCTCACCGGTCTCTACCAGCAGTCACTGCGCTGGTCACTGAACCATAAAAAGGTGATACTGATCTCTATCGCCACCCTCTTTGTTGCCTCACTGATCATCATGACCACCCTGGGCAGAAGCTTCCTCCCCGAGTTCAATGAGGGTTCACTGACCCTCTCGGTGGTTACCACACCCGGCACCTCACTTGATGAGACTGACCGGTTGGGCAACCTCGTAGAGAGAGAGCTGCTGGCCATACCTGAGATCACCTCCACAGCCCGCCGTACGGGTCGTGGTGAGCTTGATGAGCACTCACAGTCGACCAACGGTGCAGAGGTAGATGTCAACTTCACGCTGGGGGCACGCAGCCAGGAGGAGTTCCTGGCAGAGGTACGGCATACGCTGTCACATATTCCGGGGATAGCCTTTTCTGTGGGGCAGCCGCTCGGCCACCGTATTGACCATATGCTCACCGGCACCCGGGCCAACATAGCCATCAAGCTCTTTGGCAATGACCTCAACCGTATGTTCACTGTCGGCAACCAGATAAAAGGTGCCATTGATGATATTGACGGGCTGGTGGATGTCAACGTTGACCAGCAGGTTGAGGTGCCACAGATACAGATAAGGGCTGACCGTGACCTCTTATGGCGTTATGGTATCACTATGCATGAATTCAATGAGTATGTGGCGCTCGCCTTTGGGGAGGAGAAGCTGGGTGATATCTACGAGGGACAGTGGAGTTTTGACCTGGTGCTGAGGCTTGACAAGGAGTATACCCGTGATATTGAGGGTATACGCAATGCGCTGATCACCGGACATGATGGCCGTACGGTACCCCTGGAGCAGGTGGCTGACATAGTATCGGTATCGGGTCCTGACGCTATCAGCCGTGAGAATGTACAGCGCAAGGTGGTTGTCTCTGCCAATGTGGCGGGACGTGACCTGCGTGGCACGGTGAAGGAGCTGCAGGAGAGGATAGGTGAGAGGATTGACCTTCCTGAAGGGTACCGGGTTGAGTATGGCGGACAGTTTGAGAGTGAGGCGAGGGCATCACGAACACTGCTGATCACCTCACTGCTGGCTATTGTGGTGATCTTCCTGCTGCTCTATCAGGAGTTCAGGAACTTCCGCCTGGCGGGAATCATACTTCTCAACCTGCCGCTGGCGCTGATAGGTGGCCTCTTTGCCATACTGGTAACCTCGAAGGTGCTGAGCATACCGGCTATCATAGGGTTTATCACCCTCTTTGGTATTGCCACCAGGAACGGTATACTCCTTGTCTCCCGCTACCAGCGTATGCAGGCTGAGGGTGTCGGGCTTTTGGAGACCATCCTGCGCGGCTCTGCTGACCGCCTCAACCCGATACTGATGACCGCCCTGACAGCTGCCCTGGCACTGATACCGCTGGCACTGAAGGGTAACCTGTCGGGTAACGAGATACAGAGCCCCATGGCGAAGGTGATACTGGGCGGACTGATAACCTCCACCTTCCTCAATATCTATATTGTTCCTATAGTATACAGTATCCTGAGAAAACGGGGTATGTTAAAAAATGAGACCATATGAAGCATCTGACTATACTTCTGACTATCATGATGATCACTGCAGTGAACCTTTATTCACAGGGGGTTGATAGGGTCATCGCACTGGTAGAGAGCAACAACACCACGCTTGCCGCTTACCGGAAGAGTGCTGATGCGGAGCGTATCGGCAACAAGACCGGACTGGCACTGCCAGCCCCCGGGCTGGAGTTTGATTATCTCTGGGGGAGCCCCGGGGCCATTGGTATCAAGAAGGATCTGCGGGTGACCCAGTCGCTCGACTTTCCGTCAGCCTATCTCTACCGTCAGCAGATCTCCCAGTCGCGTAACCGGCAGACAGAGATTGAGTATGAACGTCACTATAAAGAGATAATACTGCGCACCAGGCTGTTATGCAATGAGCTGATCTACCACAACGCCATGCGTGGTGAGTATGGCCGCCGGCTGAATAATGCGCGTCGTCTGACAGACTCTTACAGGTTGAAGCATGAGCTTGGCGAGACAGGAATTATTGATTATAACAAGGTGAGACTCAGTCTGCTCAACCTGACAAGAGATGCCGAGTCGAATGAGATAGCTGCTGAGGCACTGCTGGCTGAGCTGATAAGCCTCAATGGCGGGGTGGAGCTTCAGTTCAGTGACACCCTCTTTCAGCTGCCCCTGCTGGAGCCCCACTTTGAGCAGTGGTACCAGCAGGCGGAAGGTAACAATCCGCTGCTGCAGTGGCTCGGCCAGGAGGCAGAGATCAGTCGCACCGACGAGAAGCTGAGCCGCGCCATGAGCCTGCCGAGGCTCCATGCCGGCTATATGAGTGAAAAGATGGTGAGCGAGCAGTTTCGCGGTGTGACAGCCGGAGTGGCCATACCGCTGCTGGAGAACAGGAACAGCCTCAAGTATGCCAAAGCCCGTAGCATAGCGGTACGTAGCGCTGAGGAGGATGCCCGCCTGCAATATTACAATAGCCTTAAGGCACTGCACGCCAAGGCACTCTCACTGCAGAGGAGCCTCGATGACTACCGCGGCCAGCTGCAGCTGTGTAACAGTGACCTGCTTCTGCTGACGGCCCTGGAGAAGGGAGAGATGTCACTTACCGAGTATCTTTATGAGCTCACATTTTACTATGAGAGTGTAGAGAAGCTGCTGGCGACTGAGAGAGAGCTGAATGAGACGGTCATTGAACTGAACAGGTACCAGTAGCGTTTGTTGTTTCAAAGAGTGACAGGGATGGGACACAGCCATTCACATATTGACAACAGGAGTCTGGGGAGAGCTTTTAAGATTGGTATTGCCCTCAACCTCATCTTTATAGTAATTGAGGTGCTCTTTGGCCTCTTCAGCAACTCGATGGCGCTGGTTGCTGATGCCGGCCACAACCTGAGCGACGTGCTGGCGCTCGCCTTTTCCTGGATTGCTGTTGTCTTGTCACAGCGCAAGTCAACCCTTAAGTTTACCTATGGCTTCCGCCGGTCAACCATCCTGGTCTCACTGCTCAACACTATTATTTTACTGGTGGCGGTGGGCTTTATTGTCTGGCATGCTATCGTACGGCTCTATACCCCTGTTGAGGTTAGTGCCCTGAATGTGATTATTGTAGCGACTGTCGGTATTGTTATTAACGGCTTTACCGCCTGGCTCTTCTTCAAGGGTCAGAAGCATGACCTTAACATACGCAGTGCCTTTATCCACTTTGTGGCTGATGCGCTTGTCTCTGCCGGGGTGGTGGTGGCCGGGGTGATCATGATCTTTACCGATATCTTCTGGATCGACTCGGTCATCTCATTCATCATTGCCGGGGTCATTCTCTACAGTATCTGGCATCTGCTGATCGGCTCTGTCAACCTCGCCCTTGATGCCGTACCTGAACATATTGATATTGTTGAGGTGAGGAGCTACCTGGAGTCACTATCTGAGGTGTCCGGTGTTCATGACCTGCATATATGGGCACTGAGCACCACCGAGGCTGCCCTTACGGTACATCTGGTGACAGACAGGCCTACTACAGTAGCTTTTATCTCATCGATACGACACCACCTGCGAGACCATTTCAATATCGGGCATGTGACTGTTCAGGTTGAGTATGGCGACCCGGCTGCCGGGTGCGAAGAAAACTGTAACTGATAGCCGCAGACCGTCGCCGACCGTTGCCCGCAGCCCGTCGCCCGCCGCCCGCCGACCGTCGCTCTCAGCTCGTCGCCCGCCGCTGGCAGATTTCCGCCGCCCATAGATCGTCGCTCGTCAACTGGCGGTTGGCGGTCTGTGACCCGGGCTTCAGTCAATTATAGGAGCTTATCCAGTTCCCGCCATATCCGATGAACGAGATAAAAAGGGAGGTTAAGCAGAGTAAATTCCTTGCCTGAGATGGTTTTTGCCTTTTGGACCAGATACTCGCCCTGATAAACCCGAACAGCGATTGAGTGGGGTGCTGTTTCCATGAATTGGTGGAGAGACCGTAACTTGCCTATGCTACCCGATTTCACCTCAATAGGGATGAGTTTGCTTTTGTATGGCAGGATGTAATCCACCTCAGCACTGGAATCTGTTTTTTCACGTGTCCAGAAATAAAGATCATTATTTATGGAAGAGTCTGTTGCAAGCAATTCCTGCCCGACTATATGCTCGGCGATAATCCCATGATAGGCTTCACTAATATTGTCGTTGAACAGAAGCTCCCCCATGATTTTTAACGAGTGATTAATTAATCCCGTGTCAACCACGTGCAATCTGGGCTTTCTTCTCTGGTTTGGCTTTACAGGCATTTTAGCCGATGTGCATGGGTAAATCAGTTTTATCAGCATTGTTTTCTCAACTATCCTGAACGCTTCCCTCATCTCACGGGAGCGATAGCCTGAGGTGGCAAATTTCTCAAAAGTGACCTTTGTACCACCTTCTTTGAAGACATTTGCAATAACATGTTGAATATACTGAACCTGTGCTGAAGAGGCCGCATATTTGTCAATATCATCGGAGTAGGATTGAATAAGGCTGGCAAATACCGAATCAAGCGCCGTAAGATCATTGTTTCGGGCATAAAGGTTCACCACCTCGGGCATTCCTCCTACGGTAGCATATTTTCTAAACCAGGAGAGTAGCTGCGAATGTAAGAATTGTGGAACATCGGGCCTTTCAAGCATCTCAATCAATTGACTGTTACCGGTGGCAAAAAGAAATTCCCTGAAGGAACAGGGGCGCATGGCCAAGTATTCAACACGGCCCACAGGAAATGAAATCCTTTTATTCATTATACTTTCGAGTAACGATCCGGCAGCTATAACAAACAAGTCGTTTGCCTCTTCATAGAAATACCGTAGCAATGCCACAGCCTTTGAAGAGTTTTGGATTTCATCGATAAAAATAAGGGTTCTTCCCCCTGTTCGCTTTTTCCCTGAAAATAGAAACAGGAGAGTAAGCAAATCAGTAAAAGGGTAATCCTTTTCAAATATCTCCCGATCAGTTGCTTTCTCCAGATTCAAATAGATATACTGATCAAAATATTCAGAGAACATTCCAATGGCGGTAGTCTTTCCTACTTGTCTGGCACCTCTCAATACCAGTGGCTTACGATTTGGTTTTTTTGCCCATCTTTTTAACTCCTCTATGATATCCCTTCTGAACACTTCTCTGGTGTTATTGGTTTGAATAGCAAATATAGTCAAAAGTGTAATGAAATGAGGGTAATATTATAAATAATATGTATTAAAATGAGGGTAATTATCTTTTAAAAATGTATCAGATTGAGGGTAATTCTCTGCACTCCCATTCGCCTGATACATGTTTGTTTTCTCGAAGCAGTGGATTTGCCTGAATTGCTGGCGCTGACGATTACAATCCCCCGACCGAATACAACTATTGTGAATAATTGGTTTCGGGTTACTACAATAATTACGCATTGTTACCCTCATTTTAATACAACTATAATTATGTTTGTCATTCAGGCTGACAATATCAGAATGGAACCAGCACCAGACGGTACAACATACCGGCGGTCTGGCATACCCGGGCTGACAATATCAGAATGGAACCAGCGCCCCACTCATGAGTATAAGCAGATCAGAGCTGAAGGAGTTTTTGGATGAAAAGGCGGATCAATACAACCGACCCTCTTTCATTGAATCTGATCCGATTAGTATTCCTCATCAGTTTACTGAGAAACAGGATATTGAAATAGCCGGGTTTCTTGCAGCCACAATAGCCTGGGGCAACAGAAAGATGATCATCAGAAGTGCAAACCGTATTTTGGAATTGGTTGATCATTCACCTTACGAATTCATAATGAGCTCGAGTGATGATGAGCTTGATATGATTGACGGTTTTGTTCATAGAACCTTTAATTCCACCGATCTGGGCTATTTCCTTAAGGCACTCCGGCACATCTACAGGAACAGGGGAGGCCTTGAAGCCATTTTCAGAACCTATCAGACGGATGATTCGCTTCAGCCGGCTATACATCAATTGCATAAGATCTTTTTTGAACTTCCACATGAGAGGAGAACGGAAAAACATCTCTCTGACCCAAATAAAGGCTCCTCAGCAAAGAAGATAAATATGTTCCTGAGGTGGATGATTCGCAGAGACAACCGGGGAGTTGATTTTGGCATATGGAAAGGTATATCACCTTCAAAACTGTCGTGTCCTCTTGACCTGCATTCAGGCAATGTAGCCAGGAAGCTTGGATTGTTAAAGCGGAACCAGAATGATTCGAAGGCAGTGGCTGAGCTTGACAAAATTCTCAGAAGCTTTGACTCAGAAGACCCTGTGAAGTACGACTTTGCGCTGTTTGGCCTGGGCGCCATAGAACGATTCTAACAGAGATTTCCGGGGTGGTGTCACCACTCTCATGAAGGGGCGGATTCATTATTAAGATCCCCGGCAGGCAGTTTACATTGCTCAGTTGACTACATTTGCAAGGTAGAATGACCCGGGATAATGATCTCCGCCATTATTGACATATCACTGCCATTGACAGATCCGGTCTTCAAGTTTCTGGTAATCCTGCTCATAATCCTGTTTGTGCCGATCATCTCTGACAGGCTTCGGATACCTCACCTTCTGGGTATGATACTGGCCGGGGTGCTTATCGGCCCTTACGGCATCAACCTGATGACCCGTGACAGCAGTATCATTCTTTCAGGTACGGCCGGCCTGCTCTATATTATGTTTTTGTCAGGGCTGGAGATCGATATGAACGATTTCCGGAAGAATGCAGGCAAGAGTTCCCTTCTTGGCCTGTACGGTTTTATCATACCCATGGTTCTGGGTACCTTTGCCTCTCTCTGGCTGCTTGGCTTCCCGGTGACCACCTCTGTTCTGCTGGCCAGTATGTTTGCCTCCCACACACTCATTACCTATCCTATTATCAGCAAGTTTGGTATTGCACGTAACAGGGCCGTCAATATCTCCGTTGGCAGTACGCTGATAACCAATGTGCTGGCACTGACAGTGCTGGCTATTATTGTTGCTCTCACCCATGGTAACCTGAACAGCTCCTTCTGGGTGAGGCTGTCGATCTCCTACCTGCTCTTTGCTGCGGTGATCATTTTTCTGTTTCCGGTTGTCTCACGATGGTTTTTCAAACGTTACAGTGACAATATCTCACAATATATCTTTGTTTTGACGATGGTCTTTCTGGGTGCGGTGCTCTCCAGCCTGGCCGGTATTGAGCCGATCATCGGTGCCTTCCTTGCGGGGCTGGCCCTCAACAGGCTTATACCGCGTACCTCACCACTGATGAACCGGATCGACTTTGTAGGTAATGCCATCTTTATTCCCTTTTTCCTGATAGGTGTGGGTATGCTGATTGACTACAGGGCCTTTGTCAATCCTGAGACTATCCGGGTGGCGCTGGTAATGACGTTAACAGCCATCATAGGCAAGTTCATACCATCATGGTTTATTCAGAAGCATTTTCGCTACACGGCAGATGAGCGCCGTATTATCTTCGGGCTGACCAATTCACAGGCAGCAGCCACACTGGCAGCGGTGATGGTAGGGTACAATATCATTATTAGCTACGGTGCTGATGGTGAGCCGGTCAGGCTACTCAGTGACAGTATCCTGAATGGTACTATTGTGATGATCCTGGTCACCTGCACCGTCGCCTCGTTTGTGACACAGCGGGGTGCTCAGCGTATCGCACTGGTCGATCTCTCTACCGAGGAGGCGGCTGCCGAGACGGAGCGGATACTGCTTCCTCTGAGCAACCCTGACAATATTGATGAGCTGATCAGTCTCAGCACCATCCTGAAGGCTAAATCCAACACTGACGGTCTTCTCACCCTCAATATTCTCTCCTCATCCAGGGCTGACCCAGAGGATGAGAGAAGTGCCAGGAAGCTGCTGGAGCAGGCTGCCATTGCTGCTTCGGGAGCCGATGTGAGGGTAAAGTCAATAGTACGTTATGACTCCAACCTGGTGGCCGGCATCACCAATGTCATCAAGGAGAATCGTATTACTGACCTGTTGCTGGGCCTCCATGTACGGAAGAACATGATTGACTCGTTCCTTGGCAGGCTGACCACCGGCCTTCTTGCCAGGAGCAACTGTACCACCTATATCTATCGTCCGGTACAGCCGGTCTCCACCCTGAGGAGACACTTCATCATCATCCCCGAGAGGGCTGAGGATGAGCCGGGCTTCTCCTTCTGGCTGTCAAAGATCTGGAACATTGCGCTTAATACCGGCGCCAGAATTATCTTCTACTCTACCGGCAGGACGGAGAGGCTGCTGCGACAGATTGCAGAGAGTCACCCTATCAATGCTGAGTTCAGGCAACTCAATGAGTGGCATGAATTTACTGCACTGAGTGATGAGATTAAGCGTGATGACAACCTGGTGATTGTGCTCAGCCGGAAAAACTTTATCTCATACCTGCCTGCCATGGAGAAGATACCTGAGTATCTCGACAGCTATTTTGCCCGCACCAACCTGCTTCTTATCTACCCGTCACAGTCACGCGCCTGGGATGATGAGCAGCTTGACCTTACCAGTCCCACCATGCTGGAGGCTATTGAGAAGGTTGACCTGATAGGCAAGACTATTGCTTCTATCTTCAGGAAGAGGTAGCTGCTCTCCTCCGTACCCCATTCCCAATAACCAGTCCTGACCATCCTGTCAGCTGCACTCATCTTCGTTGCCTCTGTCGGCTCTTCCCCGGAAGCTAATGACCGTGCCTGACCATGCCGTCAGCTGCTCTCATCTTCGTTGCCTCCGTCGGCTCTTCCCCGGAAGCTAATGACCGTGTCTGATCATCCTGTCAGCCGGCACCCCATACTCTTCGGTCATGCCGATACCATTGGCTTCCAGCTCGCTCAGCACCGGGTTATAGATCTCAGGCACCACTGGTCTGAAGACACCCCTGAGTGATATCTTCCCCTCCAGAATCATCCTCACTGCCATGGCTGCCGGCAGTGCCACCGTTCGTGCTATGGCAGTATCGGTTGACGGTGAGCCGTACTCCAGCATCCTGGAGCTTATCACCTCACTGCTCCCATCTTCAAAAGAGGCACGGAAGAGGTGTTGCATGGCAACCATGTCACGTTCATCATCACCGAGCGTCATCATCCTTATCATCAGGTCGGAGGTGATCTCGAAGGGTGATGTGACCCCATAACCCATCTCCTTATCACTGAACAGTCCGAGCCATTCAAGCGCATCGAGGGCCTTGCCGGTAGGGGTGAGTCCCGGTTTATCCTTCAGCTCCCTGCGCAGGTCGTTGCCCGGCACCCCTGCCGTCTCAGCCATGAACCGGCGGTAACTCATTCCTGAATAGTCTTTGCTGCCATCAGCTATCAGTCCGGCAGCGCTGATCACTTCCAGGGTCTCACACCACCCTTTGTAGCGGTAGGTACCACGGTAGATGGTGCTGATACCCTCCAGCCCATAGATCTCTATATAGCTTACCGAGTCACGGTTGGGGTATACCTCCATCTCACCCACTCCGGGGAATGAGTGCGTGAACCTGTCGCGGAAGAGGTTTACCGGCTCAATATTTACAATCTTGCCATTCCTGAGGTAGGTAGCTCCGTTCCTGCTTGCCATCACCACCCCTTTGGGGCTCCACGAAAACTTGTAGCCCAGCGGATTGTTGGCATCTTCAGGTGCCGGCAGCGCCCCGCACAGTGAGTAGAACTCCTCTATTTTGCCTCCCCTGCTCCTCACGTTGTCAACTATACGCATGGCTGACATATGGTCTATTCCCGGGTCGAGGCCCACCTCATTGAGCAGTATCACTCCGGCCTTTACTGCCTCATCATTGAGTGCCTGCATCTCGGGTGAGACATATGAGGTGGTTACCAGTGGTTTACGGTGTGTGAGGCACACCTTTGCCACCTCAACGTGAAATCTGTATGGCAGCAGGCTCACCGTCAGATCAGCACCCTCCACCATTGCCGAGAGTGCCTTATTGTCTCCCGCCTCCCAGGCTACCGACCTGCCTTTGGGGTTGCCGGCTATCAGCTTGTCGGCTTTCTCCCTGAACTGTTCGGCAATCACTATCTCATAGCCAGCCTTGAAGAGGTATTCAACAATTGGTTTAGACACCAGACCGGCGCCGAGGATAAGTACCTTTTTCATCTTATATAATTTTTGTTGTTGTTTTAGAGGCTTTCCTGCAAATGTAACCAAACCTCTCTCCGGTAATTATGATAAAAGTTTTACTTATGTTGCGTGAGATTTATATTTTTGTTGCTGTCTCCCGTGAGGGGTCAGGAACCTGTTATGTCTCAGAAGCAGAAATATGCCGAAACGCCTTTGATGAAGCAGTACTACAGCATCAAGGCCAAACATCCTGATGCGATACTGCTCTTCAGGGTGGGAGACTTCTATGAAACTTTCGGTGAGGATGCCATCATGGCTGCCGAGATACTGGGCATCACCCTCACGCGTCGCGCCAATGGCGCTGCCAGCTCGGTTGAGCTGGCAGGGTTCCCGCACCATGCACTTGATACCTATCTGCCCCGCCTGGTGAGGGCCGGTCAGCGTGTTGCCATCTGCGAGCAGCTGGAGGACCCCAGGCTGACGAAGAAGATTGTTAAGCGTGGTATCACCGAGCTGGTAACACCCGGCGTATTGCTTAGCGATAATGTGCTTGACCATAAGGAGAACAATTTTCTTGCTGCGGTGCATATTGAGAGGCAGGCGGTAGGGGTGGCCCTGCTGGATGCCTCTACAGGTGAGTTTTTCCTCTCGGAGGGGGATACGGCTCATGTGGAACAGATACTCAATAACTTTCATCCCAGGGAGGTGCTCTATGAAAAGAGGAAGGGTGAGCTCTACAAGGAGCGTTTTGGCTCCCGCTTTTACAGCTATCGTCTTGATGACTGGATGTTCACCTTTGACAGCGCCAGCGACAGGCTGTTGAAGCAGTTTGGCACCAGCTCCCTCAAGGGTTTTGGTGTTCAGGGTATGACCAATGGTATAATTGCTGCCGGTGCCATTCTCTGGTACCTTGACATGACCCGTCATGAGAACCTGACCCATATAAACCGTATCTCACGTATCGAGGAGGAGAAGTATGTCTGGCTTGACCGCTTCACGGTACGCAACCTGGAGCTGTTCCATTCGCCACATGAGGGAGCAAAGACGCTTATTGAGGTGCTTGACCGTACCCTCTCACCCATGGGTGGCCGTATGATGAAGAGGTGGGTCTCTCTTCCCCTGAAGGATAGTGGTGTGCTGGCTGCCAGGCATGATATCGTTGAGTATCTGATTGCTCACCCCGACCTGCATGATGAGATAGAGGTTCACCTGCGTGAGGTGGGTGACATGGAGCGGCTGCTGGGGCGGGTGGCGGCAGGGAGGGTCACCCCCCGTGAGGTGGCACAGATACGGCGTTCACTGGCCGCTGTGGGTGCACTGAAGAGCGTATGTGGTGCCAGCGGCTCCCCTCCACTGCAGTCGATGGCCACCACCCTTGACCCCTGCCCGGAGCTGTCAGAGCTCATCGGTAAGAGGCTCACCTCTGACCCGCCGGCAGCGGTCAGCAAGGGGCAGGTGATAGCTGAAGGGGTATCACCACAGCTCGATGAGCTGCGCAGGATCTATCATGGCGGCAAGGAGTACCTTAATGAGCTGCAGCAGCGTGAGAGCCGGCGCACCGGGATAAGCTCACTCAAGGTGGGTTACAACAATGTGTTCGGATACTATATTGAGGTGCGCAACACACACAAGGATAAGGTGCCGGCAGAGTGGATACGCAAGCAGACACTGGTGAGCGCAGAGAGGTATATCACTGATGAGCTGAAGGAGTACGAAGAGAAGATACTTGGTGCAGGAGAGAAGATCATTGAGCTTGAGACCTCACTCTTCAATGAGCTGGTAGCCTCAATATTACCATATGTGAGCCTGTTGCAGGCTGATGCTGCTGCTGTGGGCCGGCTCGACTGCCTGCGCTCCTTTGCGGTGGTCTCTGATGAGTATGGCTACACCAGGCCGTTGCTTGATGAGAGCCATGTGATAGATATAAAGGATGGGAGGCACCCGGTCATTGAGCGTCAGCTGCCACCTGACGACCCATATGTTCCCAATGATGTGTGGCTTGACAATGATGAGCAGCAGGTGATTATACTGACCGGTCCCAACATGTCAGGCAAGTCGGCCCTCCTCAGACAGACAGCCCTGATAGTCATTATGGCGCAGACCGGATGTTTCGTGCCGGCCAGAGAGGCGCGTATAGGTATCATAGACAAGATATTCACGAGGGTGGGAGCCTCCGATAACCTCTCACTGGGTGAGTCAACCTTCATGGTTGAGATGAATGAGGCGGCAAGCATACTCAACAACCTCTCAGACCGCAGCCTGGTGCTGCTTGATGAGATAGGCAGGGGGACGAGCACCTATGACGGAATATCGATAGCCTGGGCCATGGTTGAATATATTCATGAGTACCGGAAGCGGGCCAAGACCCTCTTCGCCACACACTACCATGAGCTCAATGAGATGGAGAACTCCTTCTCAAGGGTGAGGAATTACAACGTCTCTATCAGGGAGTATGACAACAAGGTTATCTTCCTGCGTAAGCTGAAGCGGGGAGGGAGTGAGCACAGCTTCGGCATACATGTGGCACGTATGGCCGGGATGCCCGGCAGTGTGGTGGGCAGAGCCGATGAGATACTGAAGATACTTGAGGAGGGGAGGAGAGGCCCTGCTCCCGGTAAGCCGGTGGAGGAGGTGGCCACCAACCGTGAGGGGTACCAGCTCAGCTTCTTCCAGCTGGATGACCCGGTACTGAAACAGATACGGGATGAGCTGATAGGCCTTGACCTGGATAACCTGACCCCGATGGAGGCACTCAACAAGCTTTACAATATCAGGAAGCTGCTTAAGTGAGGAGGATGGGACACAGCGCTTGCCTTTACCACCATTCAGGAGCATGGCGAATGTTTTGAGCCACCAGTTTGAACTATAGCCGGCACCTCCTGCTCAGCATCTCAACACCAGCCACGCTTCGACTGCCACAGAAAAATGGCACGGTTGTCTTGGTAACGAAAAAAATATTATTTTTGCAGTCACAATTGCGGGAATAGCTCAGTTGGTAGAGCACGACCTTGCCAAGGTCGGGGTCGCGAGTTCGAGTCTCGTTTCCCGCTCACAGAGTAAAAAAGAGGCAGCCGGCTACCGGTTGCCCCTTTTTTTTTGCAGTCCCCTTTGTTTGTTGCAGTCTCCTGCCAGCTTTGTCAGTTGCTCTCCTCTGCCTCACCAGCTTTTACCGGCCATAGTATTATCGGTATAACACTCTCTGCCGGCTATGGTGTTTAATTTGCTGTTTTCCTGCCAGCTACCTTGTTGCCGGTCCCCAGTCGGTCAGCACTCCTCCCCTGAAGTAGAGCGCTGTTTTGGTGTAGACCCACTCTTCCACAATCCCACTTCCGGTATCCCTGCGGTTCACCTGCAGCGGATTGCCCCAGCTGTCGCGTGTCATCTCTGTGGTGATGCCTCTCCACACCTTGTGCTGGTATATACTGCGTGCCAGGTCAGCCCCATACTTGTCGAGCAATATTTTGAACCGTTCGGTGGGCCGCTGCGTCTGTTGCCCCTCCCACGCCTGTTGTTGTGGCTGCTCTCGCCGGGTGGCTCTCTGCAGTGCTGCCTCCTCTGCGGCTGCCTCTTCTGCGGCTGCCTGAGGCTCACCGTCGTGTGAGGTGACCACCACCGGCAGGAAAGCTGTCAGCCTGTCGGAGCTGATATAGCCCTGCAGCTCATCATATTTCACCAGGGTATAGAGGGTATCGGCGCTGATCGCTTCAACCACTGTCCCTTCAGGGAGGATCATGATGACAGAGGTGAGATCATCCTTGTCGCCAAAGAGGCGTACAGCACCCTTGGTAGCCAGTCTCTGCAGATCTTGTGCACTCATTGGGCGGGTGAGTGAGAAGGAGAGGGTGAGGGTGAGAGAGAGTGTGATCAGGAGTAGAGGTAACTTTTTCATTTTTACTGCTGTTTATGACACAGGTTTTACTGCTGTTATGACAGAGGGCCCAAAAATCATACCATTGTTCGGTTATTGTTTCCGTTCTGCCGGAAGATGAGTGTTGAGAGTGCTGACGGATCAAAGATCTCAGATGCTATTTCGGTCAGGTCATTTTCAGTGACTGCCTCTATCTTACGGAAAATCTCATCCATACTCTCTATCTGGTCAAATACCAGCAGGCTTTTGCCCAGGCTGAGCATCAGACTCTCATGGTTCTCGTAGGCCCTGGCCAGGTAACCTTTAATCTGTTTTTTTGCCCTCGAGATCTGAAGCTTGCCCAGCGGCTCTCTCCGCAGCTTCTCCAGCTCTTTATGTGTCAGCGTGATACTCTTCTCAAGGTTGCGGTTGTCAGTGCCAAAATAGATTGCCACCAGTCCGGTGTCACTGTACGGATTGTATAGCGATTCTACGTTGTAGGCATAGCCCCGCTTTTCACGCAGGGCCAGGTTAAGCCTGGAGTTCAGCCCCTGTCCGCCAACAATATTGTTCAGCATGTAGAGTCCCATCCGCCGTTTGTCATGCAGGTCATAACCAATATTACCTATGATGCAGTGGTTTTGCCATGTCTCGCTCTGCCGCTCTCGCTGTTCAGGTATATATCTGAGGTCACTTTTTTCCCTTGCCCTGCCGTTGGAACCCGGTGTTTTTCCGAAGTGCCTGACAAAGAGTGCTATGATCTGTTTTGGGGAGATGGCTCCCACAGAGCAGAAGACCATCTGTGAGGTGGAGTAGTTACGTGCTATGAAGCTTCGGATAGATTCACCGGTGATACTCCTGATGGTACCTGGCCGTCCGAGGATACTCCTGCCGATGGGGTGGTCAGGGAAGATCAGCTCCTCAAACTCGTCGAAGATATACTCTGCCGGAGTGTCGAGGTATGAGGAGATCTCTTCAATCACAACCTCCTTCTCCTTCTCTATCTCGGCAGAGGGAAAGGTAGAGGAGAAGAGGATATCAGCCAGCAGCTCCACCGCACGCGGGTAGTACTCCTTAAGGAATGAGGCGTGGAGGGCTGTCTCCTCCTTGGTGGTATAGGCATTGAGCTCACCCCCCACATCTTCGAGACGGCTCAGGATATGGAATGATCTTCTCCGGCGGGTACCCTTAAAGAGCATATGCTCGGTAAAGTGGGCTATACCATGCTCACCGGCCTCTTCATCACGTGAGCCGGCATTGATGATGATACCGCAGTGCGCCACCGTGCTTGTGGTTGGCAGATGCACCAGCCTGATTCCGTTAGGAAGTGTATGCAGTGTGAGATCCATAATATTTGCAGGAAATGGCAAAGATAAGAATGAAATCATGTTTGTCAGCCACCATGACAAAAACACGGTAATCAGATTGATAACAGCTGCCGGCCGAAGAGCAGCATAATAACGCCGGTCAGTTGCGACTGCCTGAAGCAACAGGTATGACGGCATGCAGAGTGGCAGTCTTAACTCCAGTCATGAGCGACAGGCGGAAGCATTAGTATGACGGCATGCAGAGTGGCAGTCAACTCTAAAAGGATTGATAAAGTGAATTGGAGAGATTGGTTTGAAAATAAAAAGCACTATATTTGCACTCCGATTGGTACCATAGCTCAGTTGGTAGAGCAACGGACTGAAAATCCGTGTGTCCCCGGTTCGATTCCTGGTGGTACCACTTCGCAGAGTCGTAAATCCCGCATGATCAATGGTCTGCGGGATTTTTTCATCCAGTCGCAATGGTGGTGAATTATTCCTCGCGGAGGCGATAAAAAACGGGAAAAAGGATAAAATTTTCTGCTTTTTTATCCGTTATACTATTTGGCAACCTTTATATATTAATCAAAACCGGGGTAGATGAAGCGTATAAAAACAAAGAACGTGCTGCTGATCTCTCTGTTTCTGTTTGCTGTATCAGCAGCATCCGGACAGACCAGGATACCTGATGAACTGACCACCGAGACTATCCGGGGGCAGCTTGAATATGTTGAAAACCGCACCCGTATCTATGATAATTTCAGGGCTGTGCGGGAGGATATTTTTCAGAAGGTGAACCGGAATGTGCTCGATACCCTGGCGGCAGAGCGGAGGAGGATAGCTGAGCTGGAGGGTATCAGGGCGAGTCTGGGCGGCTCAAATGATTCACTGAGCATCCTGTTGGAAACCACCAGGGCTGAGCTTGAAGAGGTTACTACTACCAAGAACAAGATACGTGTTCTGGGTCTTGAGGTTAACAAGAGATCCTACAACTCATTTATGTGGACTCTGATGGGTATAATAGTTTTCCTTGCGCTGATAGGATTCCTGATCTTCAGAAGAAACCTCGTGGTACTTCTCAGGACCGAGAAAGACCTTAAGGAGCTCAAGGAGGAGCATGAGGCTTACCGTCAGACCTCACGGCTGGCACGTGAGAAGGTGGAGATGGAGCTCTTCCGTGCAAACCAGAAGCTAAAGAACCTGTCAGGCTCCAAGTGACCCCTCATTAAGGAGGCACCTCATCTCCAATGTGGTGCTATGGTCAGCAGGCAAGGAGTCAGGCTCCGGGTGCCCGCTATGAAGGTTGCAATGAGAAAACTACCTTTGTGGTATCAGCTCGTAGGTGTGCTGTGACTTGTAGTCCATCACCCACAGAAACGGGAATAGAAGAAATATTCCTCCTACAATTGCACCTACATTTGCCTCCTCATTGCGTTTGAGGACGGTGTTGAAATCTTCATAGCCCTCCATTACCAGCCTGAGAGGTGTAGAGCTGCCCACAATCTTTGTGTCAGAATAGGTGTAGGGAGTTGTTCCTACCGGCTCACTGTCGATGTAGAGTTTAGCGCCGCTCGGATTAGAGTTGATAACTGTGGTGGAGGCACATGCAGAGAACAGGAATACTGTTGCCAGTAGCAGGGCCATGGTCTTTAAGACTAACTTCTTTTTCATCTGGTTAGATTTTATCAGTACAACATCTGAAAGGACAATAATGTTGAAATTTACGAAAAAGTATTTCATTGCGTGATGGTTAAATAGTATAAAAAATTAGTATGGCACTCAATTCACATTAGTTTGTTCAGCCGCCCTTTTTCGACCCTCATAAAAGATACTTTTTATTCTGACTCTGTTAATCTTGTTAACCGCCAAGCTAACAGTATAATATATTGATATGATATTTACAATAAAGTTCGAATGATTTTTCCGGCTTATGATTATTCTATTGTATAATTCCATATCTTCGATTCCATTTAGGTAATATCAAATTAAACAGACAGAATATTATGTTATTACATCAGCAGTTTGTCACTAATGCACGGAAGCACGGATCAAAGCTGGCAATAATTGACAAGTCTACAGGTCAGAGTGTCACATGGTCAAGAGCATTGATAGGAGCTCTGATCCTCAGTTCCAGGTTCAGCAAGTATGATAAGGGATATTTAGGTATCATGGTACCTACCTCTGCCGGTGCTGCTCTGGCCACGGTTGCTACTCTTATGAGCGGCAGGGTTCCTGTTATGATAAACTACTCTACCGGTGCTGAGGCCAATGCGCGTTATGCCCAGAAGAAGTGCCGGTTTCACACTATCATCACCTCACGCTCACTGCTGGAGAAGATCAAGTGTCCGGTCATTGACGGTATGGTGATGATTGAGGATATCATGAAGAGTGTCTCCACCGCGGAGAAGCTGGGTGCTGCGCTGAAAGCGGCTCTTCCTGCGGGTCTGTTACGCATGATGGTGAGTGGTGGCAGTGAGGATGACACTGCTGCCATGCTCTTCACCAGTGGCAGTGAGAAAGATCCCAAGGCGGTACCTCTCTCCCACGGGAACCTTATTTCCAATATTGAGAGCTTCAGTGCCCATATCGGTATCTCGGGTGATGATAAGCTGCTTGCCAACCTGGTCTTTTATCATGTCTTCGGCCTTACCGTCAACCTGTGGGTTGCCCTCTACCATGGCATGACCATGGTGACCTATGCCAATCCGCTCGATTTCCAGACCATAAGCAATATTTCCCGTGATGAGGAGCCCACCCTTATGGTTGGCACCCCGAGCTTTTTCTGGGGCTATCTCAACAAGTCTGAGCCGGGTGATTTCAAGTCGCTGCGGCTGATGGTGGCCGGTGCTGACAAGTGTCCTGATGCTCTGCGTGATGGGTTCATGAAGAAGCACGGTGTCACCCTGCTTGAGGGGTATGGCGCCACCGAGACCTCTCCGGTGATCTCTGCCAACACCCATGAGTTTAACAGGCCAGGCAGTACCGGGAAGGTGATCCCGGGTCTGCAGGTAAAGATTGAAGATATTGATACCGGCAAGGAGTGCGGACGTGGTGAGGTGGGTAAGATTGTGGTGAAGGGACCCTCAGTGATGAAGGGCTATTTTGATGACCCTGCCCAGACAGCCGAGGTGATGAAGGATGGGTGGTATGACACCGGTGATATGGGCTTCCTTGATGAGGATGGCTACCTGTGGCATGCCGGCCGCTTCAAGCGTTTTGCCAAGGTGGGTGGGGAGATGGTCTCACTGGTGAGGGTTGAAGGAGTGATGGAGAAACTTCTTCCCGAGGGTGTATCATGCTGCGTGGTGGAGATACCTGACCAGAAGAAAGGCTCCTACATTGTTGCCTCTGTCTCGGCTGAGATAAACAAAACCGAGATACTGAGGAAGATGATGGATGAGCTGCCCAGCCTGGCACTGCCCCGTCAGTTTGTGGTCATACCTGACCTGCCGATGATGGGTACCGGTAAGATAGACTTCCGTACGGTGACAAAGATGGTTCAGGAGATCATGAATGAGACCGGCTATGCCGGTTAGTACGGTCAATCCTGCCTCCTGCGGTCACCTCTCTCAAGCCACCTGATAAGGAGGAAGCCGCCCAGCCCCATGACAACCATGATTGCCGCGAAGAGGGGGTAGGAGCGACGCATGCTCTCAGCGCCGCCGGTCATAAGTGTCCATTCGCTCATACCGAATATCCCTGTCAGCAGGGTTAGTGGCATGAAGATGGTTGTAATGAATGTGAGCCGGCGCACAGTGGCATTGGTCTGGTTGGCATCACGCGCCATCTTGTTGTTCAGCATTGAGGCGTAGAGCTCTGTGAGGCTTGTCAGGTTGTCACGGTTGCTTTCGGTCATCTCAAGGAAGTTGGAGAGATGGCCCAGGATATCACGGTAGTGGAGTGTCGCCTTCTCAGGTACCCACTCACAGCCGTTCCTGCTGATTTTTTGCAGCAGCTCCCGCTCGTAGAAAAGGTTCTTTCGCAGGCTCAGAAGGTTACGGCGGAGGTAGGTCAGCCGTGCCGGGTCAAAGTATGAGGGTAAAGCCACTATCTCCTCCTCGGCACGGTCAAGGTGCATCTCTGCCTGCTCAACCACCCCGGCCATGCCATCTACCAGATGATCGATGATTATGTGCATCAGCCATGCCGCTCCTTTGCGGACGGCCGTCATGCTCCGCTCAATCACGGTCATTATTCCTTCCATTGGTGAGGGCGATTGCTCTTCCGCCCGGCTCACCGTCACCAGGAAATTGTGGCCAATAATGAATGCCACCCCGCTGGCGAGCAGCTCCTGCTCTTCATAGTGCAGGCTGTTGAATGAGATAAAGGTATAGCCCGGAAACTCATCCATCCCGGGAACAACCGTACCGTCACTGCACGCCTCCAGTGTCAGCGGGTGCAGCCCCAGCGGGCCGACGAGCTCTGCCAGCTCATCACGGCCTGCCCCGATGTAGTTGAACCACACATACCCGCCACTATTCATGGCACTGACAGCCTCCTCCAGGGTGCTGACCGCTGACATCCCGCCACCGGCAGCTATATGAAAGAACTGGATTCTTCTCATGGTTATAGAAAAATTATACTCTCATTGGAATACAAAGTTATAGCTTGTGCGGCCTTATCATCTACTGAATTGGATTTTTATTATTTGGAGTGGCATGGGAAGATCAATATTTACACTGTTTTAACAGAGTGTGACTCTTTTCGCTTCATTGTATATAGTGATAACGGGAATTAAGGCTTAAGCATGGTCAATATACTGTTACTCTCTTCACCTCATTGTTTGACGAGATTACCGGGAAGTACATCGGGTAGACCCTGGCAGGATTCATTATGTAGCTGCCGGTGAACCGTGGCATAAGGGTTATCACGAAGCTTCTCCTGCCGGGTATTGTATGACGCAGGAATATTGCCACATGGTCACGGTAAAACTCACGGTGTACCTCGCCGGGCAGGTATCCCTTTTTCTCACTGTATGAGAATCCTGACGGAACAGGTATCTCGATCACCACATAGTCGGCGCTCCGGAAAAACTCTACCTCAGCGGTTAGTGTCACCGGCACACCTGACCTGACCCTGCTGACAGGCATGCTCTCACTCTCAGGTGCGCTCCCGCCTTCACGTACGCTCGCACCCTCTGGCCCCTGACTGTCAGGCTTCGCACCTTCAGGCTTCTCACCCGCCGTCCTCTCCCCGCTACCTTGTGATGACCACCTGGTGGTGATCCTGAAACTGGCACTATCCTCTCTCAGACTGTTAACAAAGAGTTTGCTTCCCAGGCTGATGAACAAGGGTGTTGGCCCTTCGTTACTGATGGTCAGCTGTCTCTTATCAGGAGGCAGGATAGTGCTGTAAGGAAATGAATCGACCACCATTTCGCGTTCACCAACGATACGCATTCTGGCCCTGCCGCTATCTTTACTGTCCCGCTGATGAAAATTGTCCGGCTCATTCATTAGGTTGAGCACAGGGTGGAACTCCGGCTTACCTTTCAGCTCCGTTTCATGCTTAACGGATAGGGCATTCAGTACTGATGCTGTCTGGTAGGTATTGAGCGGGCCGCTGAGGGAGAGGTACTCATAGAAGTAGTTGTGCAGTTCTTCCGGTCGTGCTATGGTCTGCAGCGTGTCACGGCAGAGCAGCTCATAGGCGAGCAGGGTGGTCTGCAGGTCTGTGCGGCTGGCGTCACCTCCTTTGGTGCCGGCAGTGAACCATACCCCTCCGAGGAGGGTGCCGCGCCTGGCCTTTGTCAGGAAGGAGATATCGGCTGGCACTCCATACCTCAGCCTGAGTGAGGCGATCCTGATACTGTCGGTGAGGGTCAGGTTCTCCCTCTCCGAGAGGAGCGTCAGGTAGCGGTTATAGTCAGCCTTTGCCTCTATCCCTGAGAGTATCTCCAGCAGTATCAGTCCGGTATCGGTCGGAGGCTCTTTCTCCAGCGACCATACCGCATACTCGGTGATTGCCGGTATCCCCAGGTTCACGCTATATCCCTGCCTGGAGGCTCTTAGCAGCACCTTTATTATATGGTTTGAGATCCACTCCTCGGTATCTGCTCTGCCCCACCAGCCCCATAGTCCCTCTCTGTTGCGGTTCTCCAGCAGCTTGCGGATAAGGCTCTTTATCTCCCGCTCATCTCTGTGGCTCACACGGCCCTGTTGCCTGTCGATTGCGGCAGCCGTCAGGTAGCCCGCAAGGCGTGATGCCACCTGTTCATTGCATCCGTAAAGATAATTTATGAGTCTCAGGCTGGCGGTCCGCATGATGTCTGTCCCTGCGGCTACAGCCCTCAGGCTCACTTCGCCGGGCCACTCTGCAAGGTCAAGTGTTACTGATGATCCTTTCCCGATCATGGCAACCGAGCCTGAGTCGATCTCCACGCCGGCCCTTTTCACCGGCAGCGGACGGTACTCACCGTCAAACAGTCCCTCATCGGTGGTGAATGAGTACTCCAGCCTCAGACTGTCGGGGGCGACAGCAGAAACGTCAGCAGGAGCGTCTGCGTGGATGTCAGCGGGAACGGCATCGGAAGCGGTAGTGGTAGTGGTAGCGGTAGCGGTAGTGGTAACGGTAACGGTACCCGCTGCACTTACCGGCAGTGTGTCTATGATAGCTTCGGCGAGCTTATGCCGTCTGGTCATGAGGGTATCGCCGTTGCTGATGAAGCGGCTGGTGAGCGACAGTGGCACTCCGGTATGGTTCATTATTCTGCCGATAAGGTTTAGTGAGTCGCCATCAACCAGGTAGTGTGGTACCGGCAGCTGAGCGGTGACAGGCATGTATGCCCTTATGGCACCTTTTGCCGATCCGGCCTGCCGCCGGCCATTGATAGCCACTGCAAATGTCTCCCACGAGGTGATATCATCAGGGAATGTGACGGTGAAGGATACCCTGCCTTGCCTATCGGTACGCAGTCCGGGCCTCCAGTATCCGTAGTCACGGAAGTTGGTGCGCAGTGATCCTGCAGCCATCGCCTCCTCCATGAACTGGCTGTCGGCTGGCAGATCGCTACCGGTGGCTGCTGCTAGAATACCTCCCGGCCTCATGGTGAGCATGATGACTCCTCCTGCTGCCCTGGATCCGTAGAGAGCCATCAGTGACGGCTCCCTGATCACCGTCACTGAGTTGATGAGGGCAGGATCGATCAGGCTCATGTCGCCGCTCCATGGCACGCCGTCGACAACGATGAGCGGTGTGGATCCCTTTTCGGAAGAGAGGCCCCTGATATGGAGGGGGGCAGCATCTGCCACCTCAATACCGGAAGCTCTGCCTTGCAGGGCGGTGACGACAGAGGCGGTACTGACCCTCTTCTGTGAGAGGCCATAGGCTGTCACAACCACCTCATCCAGCGCCAACATATCCTCTTCAAGCACAACGTCGAGGCTCTGGTCAAAGGAGAGAGTCGTCTCATACGGCTTCATGCCTATGAAGCTGTACATCAGCCGGTGGTCACCGTAGGGCAGCGTGAGAGAGTAGTGTCCATCATAATCTGTCACTGTGCCATAGCCGTTCTCAGGAGAGTAAACGGTCACTCCGGGTATCGGCTCATTGTCAGAGAGGGCTGTCACCCTTCCCGAGACGGTGAAGCCAGGCCCCTCATAGCTCCCCACCACCCTCCTGGTAAGCTCCTGCATCAGTACTCTCCCGGGTGCGACGGAGGCGCCGGATACTCCTCTCCAGGCATTGATTATCTCAATGACCCGGTTGCTCATTTCGGGATCATCCCTCTCCTCAGCCCATGCCATATCAACAACTGTAGTGCTATTGGCCCTCACCACAACCGTATCGATCACCTCATGCAGGCCACTGGTATGCAGTGCCATGAACCGGTAGGTGCCCGGCGTGATGTTGGTTATTGACCTCTCTCTCCCCTGCCTGTCATAGACCATATCACCGGAGTGTGACACAAGGGCTATCAGCAGTGGCGTGCCCCTCTCATCACCGGAGCTGTTCAGCAGGCTGAGAGTGCCGTTGCCCGGAAGTGGCGGCTCATTGCGTGAATGGCGGTAGCGTGGGGCACTTCTCTTTTCCAGAATCTCCAGCCGCGTTTGTTCGAGGCTGCGGGTAGTAAGAACGCTGCTGCGGAAATCAGTGGCGGCACCCCATGCAGGGTATCGTGACGGCACCCTCTCTTCGGCTCTGAATGATCTCATCTTCAGCAGACTTTTCCCAAACTCGTACTCATAGAGCGGTTCAAACGTAAACTCAGTGGTGTACTCACCCGGCAGCACAAACTGGGCGGTGGCAGGCATCACCGGTCCGGCGATACGTCTGCCTGACGCGGGGGTGAGCCAGTCAGGATTTCGCAGTTGCCGCTCCACGTCACTCAGCAGCAGCAGGTTATCACCCTGCCTCAGCCATGCCACACTGTTATCAAAGCCTGAACGGTATGGCATGATGTACCTGGCCAGCTTCTGCTGCTCCTGAGCAGTAAGCCTGGTGGGGGCTTTCCTCTTCAGATAGCTTACCGGCTTGTCGCTGTCTCTGATTGAGAGTATCACCTTTTTACCATGTATGAACCTGATGCTGTCAGCTTCGTAGATGGCATCGTGTGTTCTGATTCGCACAAAATGGAAGCCGCTGTCAACCCTGAATGAGTAGGGCTGATTTACTGAGGCGAAGTCGATATACACCGGCCGGTGGTCAATGTATATCTGATTGATCCTTACCGGCATGCCCTCGCGGAAGATGAAGGGTGCAAACTGGGTGATGCTGTCTCCCATCTCTGAGATGAAGAGAGCTGTCTCCTCAGGGTGGTACCTGAAGCGGTAGTAGGGCACGGTGTCCAGCCCGCCCCGGGCACTCCACCACTCCCAGGAGAGGGGCAGTGACCTGATGGGGGTGAGCGGCGCAGTGGTACGGAACGAGTTGATGTGCTCTTTGCCTCTCTGTGCCCTGGCCAGGTGAGGGAGGGAGGGAAGCTCATACGCGAACTTGCGGGTGAGTGAGAAGGCGGTTATGTCGGCGTCGGGAACAGGGGCGCCGTTCAGGTCGGTCACTGTCAGGGTGATGGTGGTCTCCCTGCCCGGGATGATCTTCTCAGGCTGGGTAGCGGTAATGTTGAGCCTGCCCGCATCGCGGGAGATCTCATAGATACTGTTGTTCATCACCCCGCCCCATAGGTAGCTCAGTGAGAGGTACCACCTCCTGTCAGAGGTCACCCTGCTGCTGAAGTGGAGAGTATCGGTTGTGCCGCGTGATACCTCGCGGTTGAGGTCATAGATAAAATAGTTAAATGCCAGTCCGGTATTACTGAAAGCGGTAATAAAGAGCGAGTCGGCGGTACGGTATGTCTGCGGAGTGATACCGTGTGGCAGGGCGTGTGCAGCAAGATCGAGGAGGGCATCTCCTGAGGTGACCTGATAGGAGGCTGTGAAGGGGTCACTCTTCACGCTCCACGGGAGGGTGATCAATTGTGGCGGCTCACTGTTGCCAAAGGCGTCGGTGGTTACAAGCAGTGCCTCCCTCTCTTTCCCGGTGCCGTTGATGGTGAGGAAGAAGCGGAGAGAGTCATGTGAGGCTGAGTAGCCTATCTCCTCCTTCCTGTGGAAGAAGGTGATGTCTCTGGTCTCAGTGACCGACTCGTTGTCTGCGCTGTTGGCTACTGCTACGATGGTACACCTCAGGCTGGCATCAGGAAAGATGGAGTCTGGTATCATCACCATCGTCTCTCCTGACGGTGACAGTCTCTCATTTATTACCCCGATGGTGTCGCTCACCGTAAGCTGCGGCCCCAAAATCTCTTCGATGGTTCCGGTGAGGATATGGAGTGTCACCCTCGCATCCGGCAGAATCATATCATTCTCATTCAGGGCCTTGAGCCCGACAGCCATCTCTCTTCCCCTGTAGAGAACCGAGTCGGGTACCCTCATCACCAGCCTCATGCTCTTCAGGTCATAGTACTCATACCTGAAGGATCCGGAGATCAGGTCATGCCTGCCATTGACCGTCGTCAGCGCGAGGCGGTAGTTGTTGTCAAGGCGCAGCCCCAGCGTGTCTGATAGGGGAAGGGTAAAGGTGAAGCCACCGGGTGCATAGGGCTTCAGCTCACCAAGCCTGACCTGCCGGTATGGGTTATAGAGGGTGAGGGTGAGGGCCGCCTCACCTGTAAAGGGCTTCTTACCCTTTCCTCTCACAACAAAGGCCTTCATCATCAGTGTATCACCCGGACTGTAGAGAGGCTTGCTGAAGAGCATAAAGCCGTCGGAGGGGCGAGGTCCGAAACTTCTCCTGAGCTGCCACCAGAGGCCCCTTGCCACCCCGAACCCGTAGCCCCTGATGGCTGAGCGCACAGCATCGTAGGGGAGTAGTATTACTGTCTTTACAGGTACCCAAATGTAACTGCCCGGCGGTGTGTATGCCACCTTCCTCGCTGACCGCCTGAGGGCGGAGTTATTGAGGGTTCTCTCCAGCCTGAAGAGGCTGACAGTACCATCATGTGCGACGGTGAAGATACCCTTCCTGTTGGTACGGGCGAGCCGGTAGGCCATGGTAGCCTTATCCCAGGGGATAACCCGCCCGCCACTCTTCACCTCAGCATCATCGACAATCATGCCGGTAGTGTCACGTACCTGTATCAACAGGTCGGTCTTGTTGTCTATTACAGAGAGGTGCACGTTGGGCAGCGAGCTAAGCTCAAGCTTTACCCTGTCACGGTCAGTATGAACCATAACATAGTTGCCAGGCTTCAGCCTCCCCTCATACCTGGTGCCTGTAGGAAAAGAGTCTGCCACCTCACGGAAGAGGAGCCCGGCATTTAGCCCCTTCCTGTTCATGACAAGGTCAAGGGCCTGCCGTTCGGTGACCCGGCAGATATAGGTATAGGGACTGGTAGTACGGCTTTGAACAAGCTCCTGCGATTCTGCCAGAAAGGTGATCAGCAGGCCGGTAATCAGTAGTAGTATCCTGGTCATAATAGGGCAGCTTTTCCGGAAGAGGGTTAATAGCCCGACAGGACCAATTCCGGAAAAGGCCAGATAAAAATAGGAATAAAAAGAAGGTGATACAACAGTGCGAAACTATCGAATCGCACGCACCGGGATAGGCATCACCCTTTGTGCAGCGGCTTGCCGGTGGCGTCGGCTCCCGCCTCGAGGAACACTTCGGAGATTGTGGGGTGTGCATGCATTGTACGTGCCACATCCCACACCGTGCTCTCCACAGCCATATATGCCGAGGCCTCACTGATCAGGTCGGTAGCGTTATGTGCAATGATCTGTACACCCAGCACCTCACCATACTTCGGCTCGGAGATAATTCTTAGTATACCTTCCGGCTGCCCTTCGGTCAGCGCCTTGCCATTTGCCGAGAGGGGAAACTCGTTTATCTTGTACTCAATACCCTCAGCGGTGAGCTGCTGGCTGCTCTTGCCTATCTGTGCTATCTCGGGGTCGGTATAGATGGTCAGCGGCACCCGTTCGGTCTCCATGGTCTCGGTGATACCAAGGATATGGTTCACTGCTGCCAGCGCCTGTGCCGAGGCGGCATGGGCGTAGATACTCCTGCCGTTGACGTCACCCACGGCATATACGCCGCTGACGCTGGTCATGAAGTGCTGATCAGTGATATAGAATCCATCCTGCTGTTCGGCCTCCAGTGCGCCGGTAGGTCTGATAGCCCTTCGCGGCATGCAGTTGATCACGGCGTCATACTCACCGGGAGTGATCTGGCCATAGCCTGCCGACCCTTCGATCATGCTGATCTTGAGCGAGTCAAACCTCTTGTCAATATAGGCGTTGAGGTAATCGTCGAGAGCCGGAAACACCTTTGCGGCGCTCTTCAGCAGCGTCACCTCCCTGCCTGCGAGGGCCATCAGCTGTGACACCTCAGCAGCTACCGGTCCTTCACCCACCACCAGCACCTTCTGTGGTACCTCCTTCATGGAGAAGAGGCTCTCCAGGTTGATGATACGGCTCTCCTCCTTCACCTTGAAGGGGAGGGGCGACGGGTATGACCCTGTGGCAATAATGATATTAGCCGCGGTGAGCATCCTGTTGTCTACCACCACTGTGCCGGCCTCCTCTACTGATGCGGTGCCGGTGATAATCTCCACGTTGTACTTTTTCAGCAGGTACTCAACCCCCTTGGTGAGCCTTCTGACGATCCGTTCAGACCGTTTCACCGCCTTCTCCCAGTTGAACGAGACCTTTTTCAGGTCGATGCCCTCAATCCCGAAGTCGGCGGCCATCGTCAGCCTTGAGTAGTATTTTGCGCTCTCGAGCATCGCCTTGGAGGGTATACATCCCCAGTTGAGACACATTCCCCCCACACGTTTCTTCTCTATCACTGCTGTCTTCAGTCCTGCCTGCCCGGCACGTATCCCGGCTACATATCCTGCCGGCCCTGCCCCGATAATTATAAGGTCATAATCCATCTCCGCTCTCTTTTATTGTCTCATGATCAGTGCCAGCGGGTCAGCCAGCCCTGCTGCCACGTCGTTCAGGAACAGGGTTGCCTCTGCCCCGTCAACCATACGGTGGTCAACCGAGAGTGAGAGAGGCATCACATTGCCCACCTTCACCTCACCGTTAGCCACCACCGGCTGCTGGTTGATACGTCCTATACCCAGTATACCTACCTGCGGATAGTTTATCACCGGCACCCCAAACCAGCCGCCCAGCGCTCCGTAGTTGGTTATGGTGAAGGTGCCATCCTTCATATCATCGAGGGTGAGCTTACGTTCACGTGCCTTGACGGCTATCTCTGCCACCGCGCGGCTCAGCTCCCTGATGGTGAGCCTGTCGGCGTTGCGTATCACCGGCACCACCAGTCCCTCTGCGGTGTTTACCGCAATGCCGATGTTGTAGTAGTTTTTGTAGATAATATTTCCTTTGTCATAGTCCATCTCGGCATTGAGCTCGGGGTGTCGCCTGAGTGCTTCCACCACCGCCTTGATGATAAAGGGCAGGTAGGTGAGGCTCAGCTCCTCCTTTTTATACTCCTCCCTGTAGCGTGTCCGTGCCTCTACCAGCCTTGATACCTCGGGCTCCTCGAAGAGGGTCATGTGTGCTGTGCTCTGCTTTGATCGCAGCATGTTGCGCGCTATTGACTTCCTCATCTGGCTCATGGGCCTGACCTGTACCAGCTCAGCAGGCTCACCTGCCGGTGTCTCACCTGTGACGGGGGTGGCTGTTGCCGGAGTACGGTAGCTCTGTATATCGCTCTTCATCACCCTGCCTGCCGGCCCGGTGCCTGTCACCAGGTTGATATCTATATTGAGCTCACGTGCCATGGCGCGTGCCACGGGTGTTGCCAGCACCTTACGGGGCCGTGCCGGGGCGGTCTCTGCTGCCGGTGTGGTGCCCTCGTCGCTGGCGGGCAGCAGCGCCTTGTTGGATGCCACCTCAATCACGCCGACGACGCCTGCGCCCTCCTCCTCAACCGCCTCCGGTGCGGTATCTGGTGTCTCCTCCGCGGCAGCCTCACCGGCTATCTCTATCTCTACCAGTGTCTCACCTACATGTATTGTCTCACCCACCTTGCCGTAGCGTGCCACGATGACACCCTCGCGTGGTGAGGGTATGTCGGTGACCACCTTGTCTGTCTCCATCTTTACCAGGGGCTGTCCCACCCTGACGGCTGCCCCCTTGTCAATGTACCACTCAATAATTATTCCCTCTGTGAGGCCCTCGCCGATATCCGGAAATTTGAATATATATCTCATCGCCTCAGAATTTTATTGTTCTTTCAATCTCGTAGAAGATCTTGTCGGGTGATACCATGTAGTGGTGTTCACCTCTCGGGTAGGGTACTATCACATCGAAGGCGGCCACCCGCCTGGGTGGTGCCTCGAGGTAAAGGAATGCCTCCTCATTGGCTACTGCCATGATCTCTGACCCTACCCCGAAGCTGCGGGGCTCTTCGCCGACAAAGATTATCCTGCCGGTCTTTTTCACTGAGTCGGCTATGGTCTTTTTGTCGAGCGGGTATATCGTTCTCAGGTCTATCAGCTCCACCGAGTATCCTGCCTCCTTTGCCATCACCATCGCCTTCTGCACCTCGCGTATCATGGCTCCGTAAGCAACCACGGTAACGTCGGTGCCCTCTGACAGGATCTTGGCTTTGCCGATAGGCACTGAGAATTTCTCTTCACTCACCTCTTGTTTTATTGCACGGTAGATGCGCTTTGGTTCGAGGAACAGTACGGGGTCATCACTCTCTATGGCCGATATGAGCAGCCCCTTGGCGTCATGTGGTGTAGAGGGCACCACCACCTTTAGTCCGGGTATGTGTGCGAAGATCGCCTCCATGCTCTCTGAGTGGTGCTCCAGGGCGTTTATGCCGCCGCCGTAGGGCAGCCTGATCACTATAGGCATACGGTAGCGGCCTCTCGACCTGTTATGGTAGCGTGATATGTGTGATATTATCTGGTTGAAGGCGGGGTAGATGAAGCCGCAGAACTGCATCTCTATGACCGGTCGCAGTCCGGCTGCCGCCATCCCCACGGCGGTGCCGGCTATGCCTGACTCAGCCAGGGGCGAGTCAAAGACCCTCTCCACACCGTGCTTCTTCTGCAGCCCCTCGGTCACCCTGAAGACACCACCCTCAACCCCGGCGTCCTCACCATAGATAACCACATTCTTATCTTCTGTCAGTTTGATGTCAAGCGCATTGTTTACTGCATTGACAATATTCATTGCTTTCATTTGCGTGTGCTTTGCCATTGTAAGAATTTTTCATGTTCAATCTGCTGGTCGCGGAGATCCTGTGGCATATCGACATAGGTATATTTCAGGGCATCCTCCAGCGGGTACTGCACCGTCTCCTCTGTCATGATGAACTGACGGTCTATCTCCTTCTCATACTCCTTTATCAGCTTCTCCTCCTCAGCGTCTGACCACAGCTTTTTCCTCTCAAGGAACATCTTCATACGCTTCAGCGGGTCTTTCTTGTCCCACTCCTTCTCCTCTTCGGTGGTACGATATTTTGTCGGGTCATCGGAGGTGGTGTGTGACCCCTTGCGGTAGGTCACCGCCTCTATCAGTACCGCCTGCTGGTTCTGCCTGACATAGTCATGTGCATACCTGAATGCGGCCACCATGGCGAAGATGTCATTCCCGTCCACCTTCAGACCCTTTATTCCGTATGCCTTTGACTTGATGGCTATATTGATGCTGGCTGTCTGCTGGCTCACCGGCACCGATATGGCATACTGGTTGTTCTGTACCACAAATATTACCGGTGCTTTCCATACACCTGCAAAGTTGAGGGCCTCATGGAAGTCGCCCTCAGAGGTGCCACCGTCACCGACGAAGGTGATCACCACCTCATCTTTCTTCTGGTACCTGATGGCATACCCTATGCCTGAGGCATGCAGCAGCTGTGAGGCGATGGGTACTGCTGAGGGAAGCATATGGTTTGCATCGGCGAGCTTCAGCCCCTCCTCAAACCCCATGTTGAACATAAAGACCTCCCGCAGGGTCATCCCTTTTGCCAGCCACGCTCCCAGCTCACGGAAGGCGGGCACCAGCCAGTCGTCATGCCTGAGCACCGTCCCTGCCGCCACGCCGATAGCCTCCTGGCCATAGTTGGGCGGGTAGGTATAGAGTCGCCCCTGACGCTGGTAAGAGACGATCATATGGTCGAGGCTCCTGACAAAGAGCATATCCTTGTAGAGTTTCAACATCTCATCATCAGAGAGTTGAGGCATCAGCTCCTTGCTGATCACCTTCCCGTTGTTGTCAATCACCTGCAGCATCTTGTCATCTGCAGGGTCATACTGATCGAACATATTGTGTTTTGTTTAATGTTTTCTGGCTAAATGACAATTAACTCAATGATTTGTTCAACCTTTTCACTTCAGAATCACTATTGTGAAGAAATGTTAACGCCCCTCCCCGGGTTATGGAATAATTATTAAATTAGCTTCTTATTATGCAATCAGTTAACCTAATCACCGTAACCATGAAGAACACCATCAAATTGATCTCGATTATGACTCTCTTTGCTTTTGCGGCATGTAAGCCCAGGGCAGGCGGTGAGCTCTCTCTCCCTTTTGAGAAGTATGAGCTCAGCAATGGACTGAATGTTATTCTGCATCAGGACAAGTCTGATCCTATTGTGGCGGTTGCCATCTACTATCACGTTGGCTCCAACAGGGAGGTGCCGGGCCGTACCGGTTTTGCGCACCTCTTTGAGCATATGATGTTTCAGCAGAGCGAGAATGTTCCTGAAGATCAGTATTTCAAGCTTATCCAGGGTGCCGGCGGTACCCTTAACGGCTCCACCAACCAGGATCGTACCAACTATTATGAGACTGTTCCAAAGAATGCTCTTGAGCTGGTTCTCTGGATGGAGTCAGACCGCATGGGTTATCTGACCAACACCATCACACAGCAGGCCTTTGCCATTCAGCAGAATGTGGTACAGAATGAGAAGCGTCAGAACTACGATAACCGGCCTTACGGCCACCAGTCGACGGTCATGGCAAGGGCTATGTATCCGGAGGGCCATCCCTACAGCTGGACCACCATAGGTGAGATGAAGGATCTTTTCAATGCCACCATTGACGATGTGAAGGAGTTTCATGCTCAATACTATGTGCCTAACAATGCCACGATGGCTATCGTAGGTGACTTTGAGACCGATGAGGTGAAGGCACTTGTTGAGAAATATTTTGGTGAGATACCGAGGGGTGCTGAGATTGAGAAGCTGCGGCCTATGCCGGTGACCCTTACCGAGACCCGTAAGCTCTACCATGAAGACAATTTTGCCAATGCGGCGCAGCTCACCATGGCCTTCCCCACTCCTGAGAGATATTCAAAAGATTCGTATGCACTCTCGGCACTGGCCAGTGTTCTCTCCAGCGGGAAGAGCTCACCTCTCTACAATGTGCTTGTCAGGGAGAAGAACCTCACCTCCTTTGTCAGGGCCATGAACTGGGGACAGGAGCTGGCCGGCTCTTTCAATATATCGGTTACTGCCAATCCGGGCGTATCACTGGCAGAGGTTGAGGATGCTGTCTTTGAGGCTTTTGAGCGTTTTGAGAAGGAGGGTGTCACCGAGAAGGACCTTCAGCGTATCAAGGCGGGCCAGGAGACCAGTTTCTACAATATGGTGAGCAGCGTACAGGGTAAGGCGTTCAACCTGGCTGAGTACAACATATTTGCCGGTGACCCCGGCTTCTACAAGAAGAATATGGAGAATATCCTGGCTGTCACCGTGGCTGATGTGAAGCACGCCTATGAGAAGTATATCAAGGGTAAGCACTATGTGGCTACCAGCTTCGTGCCGCGCGGCAAGGCTGACCTGGCAGCAGCCGGCTCGGTTGATGCCGGTATTGTTGAGGAGGATATATTGACGGCCACCGAGGTGGCTATTGAGGCTGGCGGCCCTGAGGAGATCATTAAGACCCCAACCTCTTTTGACCGTTCGGTGCAGCCACCCCTCGGTCCTGAGGTGTCGGTTACCGTACCGCCGGTATGGAAGTCATCAATGGCCAACGGCATGAAGGTGTATGGTATCCGCCACTCCGAGGTGCCCCTGGTACAGTACAGTATAGTGATTGACGGCGGTCATCGTCTTGATGATATCGGGTTGCCGGGTGTTGCCGGTATGATGGCCAGCCTGCTCAATGAGGGAACCATGAACAAGACACCGGAGGAGCTTGAGGAGGAGATAGAGCTGCTGGGTGCCTCTATCAGGATTGGTGGCGGCGCTGAGAGCATCACCGTCAGTGTCAATACCCTTGCACGCAACTTTGAGAAGACCCTCGCCATTGTGCAGGAGATGCTGCTGGAGCCACGGTGGGACTCCCTCTCGCTGGAGCTGGCCCGCACACGTGTGCTCAATACCCTGAGGCGTAACTCCATCGACCCCACCTACCTGGGCTCGAGGGCTCTTAACAGGCTGACCCTCGGTGAAGAGAATATCTACGCCACCGATGTGTCAGGCACACCTGAGAGTGTCAGGGCCATAACCATGGACCATCTTCGCAGCTACTATGAGAACTATATCTCGCCCTCACTGGCCAGGGTTCTTGTTGTTGGCGACGTGACCCGGGAGAGGGTAGAGAAGGCTCTTGAGCCGCTCAGTGCCGGGTGGGCCGCCAGGGAGGTGGTACTGCCTGAGATAGCCTTCACACCGCCACCCTCACGTCCGGCAGTCTATTTTGTTGATGTGCCGGGCGCCAAGCAGTCCAATATCTATATCGGGGCACCAGCCATACCGCGTGGTCACCCCGACTACTACCCTGCCTTTGTTGCCAACTACAAGCTGGGGGGCTCCTTCAATGGCCATGTCAATATGGTTCTGAGAGAGGAGAAGGGCTACACCTACGGTGCACGTACCGCCTTCAACGGCATGCAGGAGTATGGCACCTTTGTGGCCAGCTCGGCCGTCAGGTCAACGGCCACCCTCGAATCGGTTGAGATATTCAGGGATCTGATGAAGCAGTACCGTGCCGGTGTAACACAGGAGGATGTTGACTTCACCCGCGATGCGCTGCTCAAGGGCAATGCCCTTCAGTATGAGACACAGAGGGCGCTGATGGGTGTGCTGAGCACCCTGAGTGCCTACGGCTTGCCTGATGACTATATCACCCGTGAGGAGAACTATGTCAAGAGCCTTACTGTGGATGAGGTCAATACCATTGTACAAAAGTATATTGATCCTATGAAGATGTACTACGTAGTGGCCGGTGATGCTGCCACCCAGCTGAAGGAGCTGAGGAAGCTTGGCTTTGGTGAGCCGGTTCTTGTCAGATAAAAACAGATACCTATGAAAAAACTTATATCCTTATTTCTGACTACGCTGCTGCTGCTCTTTTCAGGCTGCGGCGGGAAGGAGAAGAGCACCCTCTCCATTCCCTATGAGTCATACCAGCTTGACAACGGACTGACAGTCATTCTCAATGAGGACAAGTCTGATCCTATCGCAGCACTGGTGATACTCTACCATGTCGGCTCGGCACGTGAGGTGCCGGGCCGCACCGGCTTTGCCCACCTCTTTGAGCACATGATGTTTCAGCGTTCTGAGAATGTTGAAGAAGATCAGTTCTTCAAGTATATTGAAGGGGCGGGAGGAAGCCTCAACGGAGGCACCAGCTTTGATCAGACCATCTACTTTGAGGTGGTACCGAAGAATGCGCTTGAGCTGGCTATGTGGCTTGAGTCTGACCGCATGGGCTTTCTGCGCAATACCGTCACCCCGCAGTCCTTCGCACTGCAGCAGAATGTGGTACAGAATGAGAAGCGGCAGATGGTTGACAACAGGCCCTACGGACATACCGAGACGGTCATCCTGAAAAATCTCTACCCCGAAGGGCACCCCTACAGCTGGGATGTGATAGGTGAGATGGAGGATCTGGCCAATGCCACTATTGATGATGTGAAGGAGTTTCACAAGAAGTTCTACATCCCCAACAACGCCACCCTGGTGGTCTCGGGTGATTATGATGCGGCGGAGGTGAAGGCGCTGATAGAGAAATATTTTGGTGAGATACCTGCCGGCGAGCCGCTGGCTGACCCCGGTCCGCAGACCGTCACCCTTGATGCGACCAGGAAGCTCTATCATGAAGATGGCTTTGCCAGGGCTCCGCAGTACAATATGGTCTTCCCCACGGCGCAGCAGTTCACCCGTGATGCCTACGCCCTTGATGTCCTCTCACAGCTGCTGGGCAGGGGTAAGAATTCACCCTTCTACAAGGTGCTGGTGAAGGAGCGTCAGCTCACCTCCGGCGTCTCTGTCTATAATCAGGCACAGGAGCTGGCAGGCCAGTTTCAGATAGGTGTGACAGCCAACCCCTCTGTCAGCCTCAATGATGTGGAGGCCGCCATTGCCGAGGCCTTTGAGCGGTTTGAGAGCGACAGGTTCACTGACCGTGACCTGGAGCGTATCAAGGCGGGGCTTGAGAGCCAGTTTTACCAGATGATGGGCAGTGTGATGTTCAAGGCATTCATGCTCGCCATGTACAGTGAGTTTGCCGGCTCGCCCGACTTTATGATTGAGGAGCTTGAGATGATGAAGGGGATCACGAAGGATGATGTATGGAATGTCTATAACCGTTATATCAAGGGGCACCACTATGTGGCTACCAGCTTTGTGCCCAGGGGGCAGACAGACCTTATTGCCGACGGCTCGGTAGGTGCCGGTGTGGTGGAGGAGGATATCACCAGCGCCACACAGATGGAGGTTCTCTTTGGTGATGAGGAGGAGATAGTGAAGACACCCGGCAGCTTCGACCGCTCGGTGCCACCGGTGCCGGGCCCTGACCCGTCAGTCACCCTGCCACCTATATGGAAGTCGGAGGCGCTCAACGGCATGAAGGTACTGGGTGTCAGTCAGCATGAGCTGCCGCTGGTGACCTGGTCGATAGTCATTGAGGGTGGTCACCTGCTTGATGACCCCTATAAGCCCGGTATAGCCCGCTTCATGGCACAGATGCTCAACGAGGGGACAGCTGTCAGGACGCCTGAGCAGCTTGAGGAGGAGATACAGCTGCTGGGAGCAAACATCACCGTAGGGTGCTCTGAAGACCGTATCACCGTCTCGGTGAGCACCCTCGCACGCAACTTTGAGAAGACGCTGGCCCTGGTGGAGGAGATGCTGCTGCAGCCCCGCTGGGATGAGGAGCAGTTCTCTCTCAACAAGACACGCACCGTCAATGCACTGAAACGCAACCTGGCTGACCCCAACTACCTTGCCGGGGCTGCGTTCAACAGGCTGCTCTTTGGTGAGGGTAACATACTGGCGGCAGATGTGAGCGGTACCGTTGAGAGCGTTGAGGCTATCACCATGAGTGACCTGAAGAGCTACTATGAGAATAATATCTCTCCTACGGTGGCTAACTTCCTTATTGTGGGAGATATCACCCAGGCCAGGGTCGAGAAGGCACTGAAGGGGCTGGGCAGCAGGTGGACACCGCGTGAGGTGGTTATCCCTGAGCTCACCCTCCCTCCGGCACCCGAAAAATCGTCGCTCTGGTTTGTCGACTTCCCCGATGCCAAGCAGTCGGTCATCAATATCGGCACCCTCGCCCTTCCGAGGTCACATCCTGACTTTTATAAGGCTGAGGTGGCCAACCACATGCTTGGCGGTGGTGCCAGTGCACGTCTCTTTATGGTGCTCAGGGAGGAGAAGGGGTTCACCTATGGCGCCTACTCACGGTTTACCGGGGCGAAGCAGTATGGCACCTTCAGGGCATACTCGTCAGTACGCTCTGACGCCACCCTTGAGTCAGTAGAGCTCTTCAGGGATATTATGGCTGACTACAGAAAAGGGGTTGACCAGTCGATTGTCGACTTCACCAGGGGTGCACTGCTAAAGGCCAATGCACTGCGGTTTGAGACCAATGAGGCGAAGCTGGGGATGCTCAATACCATCTCCTTCTACAGGCTGCCTGATGATTATATCAGCCATGAGGAGGAGTACCTCAGACAACTGACCGTTGATCAGCTCAACGAGACCGTTCGGAAATATATTGATCCGATGAAGATGTACTACGTGGTGGCCGGTGATGCTGCCACACAGATGAAGGGACTGAAGAAGATCGGGTTTGGCGACCCGGTAGAGGTGAAATAATGGCATATTTGAACGGGATACCGGTGTGACCACCATCCGGGCAGTAAAAAGTACTATTTTTGTACCAGATATTATCGCCCGGATGGTGGAACGGTAGACACGAAGGACTTAAAATCCTTTGGGCAGTAATGCCTGTGCGGGTTCAAGTCCCGCTCCGGGCACAAATAAGCCCTCATATAGAATTAAATATGAGGGCTTTGCATTTTTATGAGATTCAAATATGATGCAAAAAACAATAAATCAAAGGATAATATTAACAATCGCCTGAAACATCTTCATAAAAGGGTTAAATTCGTTTTTACTATAAATGAAATTACAAAAAAAATTAGTCAAAAAAATGAGGATCAATTTATTGCTACTGAATTTCTGTCTGCTGGCAGCGTTGTTGATTACCGATGCCTCAGCGCAGCAAACGAAACCACGTATAGGAATTGCCGGTATACAGATTGAAAACAGTGTTTTTATGCCCAACCGACAGGCTATAATAGGGAGGACGGCTTCTCTGCCTTCTTATCTTAGCAAGGATTCCGTAATGGGTCAGTCTGCAATCTGGCTTCCTTCTTTAATTGGCAGAGGCAGCGGACGAGGGCCGGTAACCAGAGAATCATTTGAAACTTTTGTTGATAGCGCGCTTGAGATTATCCGGAGTAATATGCCTTACGATGCATTCTGGTTTTACAATCATGGCGCTTGTAGTGTTGATGGTATTGATGATCCGGAGGGGGAATTTATGGAAAGGGTAAGAGGTGTAATAGGTAACGATGCCCTTGTTACAACAACTATGGACCTGCACGGAAACGTCTCCTGGCGTGTGGCTCTCTACTCTGACCTTATTACCACATATCGCACAGCTCCTCATGATGATGCGTTTGAATCACATCGCCGTGGTGTGGTTAATCTGCTTAAGCGATTATCGTCCGGAAAGGGACGTCCGGCTTATAAAGCATGGGTGGCGGTCCCTGTACTTCTCTCGGGAGAGTGGACAAGTACCCGGGTTGAACCTGCCAAATCACTCTACGCAATGGTTCCTGAAGTTGAGTCGTTGCCCGGTGTGGTGGATGCCGGTATCTGGATCGGCTATGTGTGGGGAGACGAGAGACGTAATCAGGGTGTGGTTATGGTAGTAGGTGATGATGAAGGTCAGGTGGCAAGCGGTGCAAAAAAGCTTGCTCAGAGATTCTGGGATGTGCGCAGGCAATTCAGTCTGGAAGCGCCGGGGTATCCCCTCGAAAAATGCATTGATCTGGCTGTTGCCAGTAATAAAAGACCTTTCCTGATCAGCGATATGGGCGACAATCCTGGTGGTGGAGGTTCAGGCGAGGTGACCTGGACTTTGGCAAGGGTATTGGAGCGGCCGGAATTTAAGACTCCAAAAGGGAAAAGCCTGCTTTATTGCTCTATTCCGGGAAGCGAAATGGTGGAAGCCGCCCGAAAAGCCGGTATTGGTGGTCAGGCAGAGGGTTTTGTAGGGGCAATGACAGATAATTCATACGAAGGTCCTGTCCGTTTATCAGGTACAGTAATATATGTCACTCCTGCTAATGAGAAGGACCAGCAATCAGAAAGTAAATCACCCCCGGACCGGAGGCTTCCTGACATAGCAATTATTAAAACGGGAAGCATATATGTGGTTGTGGGAACATCTTCACCTACACCAAACCTGGAAGGTACAGGGATTGATCCTGAGAAAATGGATATTATAATGGTAAAGCAGGGTTATCTTGTGAGTCAGTGGTATGATATGCAGGCCGATTGGGTTATGGCTCTGACACGGGGAAGTGTTGATCAGGATTTTAAAAGTCTCCCTTATAAACGTGTTGTAAGGCCTGTCTTTCCACTAGATCCTGACATGCCGGATCCGGAACTGAATGTTATAATGGCACCATCTGCAAAATATATGTACGGCAGATGAAAAGTATTCAACTTAATATGGGGATTCCGGTGCCAGAGAGCACCCTGTTCCGGTTCCGGTAGAACAGTACGGAAATAATTAAATTGACAATAAGTATATACTGATATTGTGTTGTTTACCTGGCACATTTTGGTGCACATCTTTTTCGGAATCGTTTGTTTTCTTAATCCGAAATGAGGTGCTCTGTTGTCACTGGTACCGGCCATGAGTGCTCTTGCTGCCGGCAACTGTGTTGTTCTGAGGCTCTCCCAGAAGGTGCCTCATACCATGGAGGTAGTGTCACGTATCATCAGCCATTTCCCTCAGGAGCTGATCATGCTTGTCAGCGGAGATCACTCCGTGACCGATTTTCTCCTTGATTGTCCCTTTGACAAGATATTCTTTACCGGTAGCCCCGCCATCGGCAGTAAGATTATGAAAAAGGCTGCCGAAAATCTTATTCCTGTAACCCTTGAGCTCGGCGGAAAGAATCCATGTGTCGTGGCCGCCGATGCCAGGCTGGAGCTGGCAGCGCGCAGGATCGTCTCTGGAAAATTCATAAACGGAGGACAGACCTGCATCGCACCCGATTACCTGCTTGTAGATCAAAAGGTTAAAGAGCGTTTTATGAAGCTTCTGGTCAGTGAGATCAGGTCATTTTATGGTGATAATCCTGCCCTGAGCAGTGATTACTGCCGGATGATCAGCTCCGGGCAGGCTGCCAGAATAGAGTCTTTCCTGCAGGGCAGCGAAATAGTTTACGGTGGTGTTGTTGACCGGGAGAACTGTTATGTGTCGCCTACAATAATTTCAGGGATCACTCCTGATGATCAGGTGATGCAGGAGGAGATATTTGGTCCGCTACTTCCTGTAATCACCTTCACCGGTTTTGACGAAGCCTGTTCGATCATCAACCGGAACCCGAAGTCACTGGCAGCCTATATTTTCACCACCAGCAAGTCGCTTGCCGGCCGGTTCATGTCATGCACACAGAGTGGCTCGGTGGCGGTTAATGATACGGTGATGCAGGTGGCATCACCACACCTGCCCTTTGGTGGTATTGGTCCCAGCGGAATGGGGAGGTACCACGGCCGAAAATCATTTGAGACATTCTCAAACATGCGGTCGGTCATGGCCAAGTCGAACCTGATCGACCTCCCCGCACGCTATCCGCCCTATACACCCCTCAGGGAGAAAATTGTCAGACTGATAATGCGGTAATTTGTATCTTGTGGCCTGCGGGGTCAGGCTGATGGATGAGTGCTGTCACAACAAATTTTCATTCATCCGCTCCAACCATTCCCTGCGCCATTCGTCTAAGGTATGACAGCAGATGCTGTCTGCACGACATATGTCATAGAATGAGAAAAATAGGAATTCCAGTGATTCTTGTGCTGCTCTTTGCCGGTACATGGAGCTGTCAGAAGGAGGAGTATACCCTTCCGGCTGACCTCAGGCTTGATATGTCTATTGATAGCAGGCCGGTAATGGGGGGCAGAGTGACCATTGAGTCGGTTAAGATACGGCTAGATGCGATAGATATTGAGGGTTACAGGCAGACCGGAGAGAATGTTTTTCTGACCCGCAGCTACAATAAGGGAAAAATATTTTCCATAAGGGGTGGAGCGCAGTCGGGGGCAGTAGATTTCGATATCCCACAGGGAGTCTACAGCCGCCTCTCCTTTTCACTTATCTTCAGGCCTGATGATGAGGAGGAGGATATCCTGGAAGATATAGAGGAGTGGAAAAGGGATGTTGAGAAGGGTAAGGAGAAGCTGAAGGAGCTGGAGGAGGATCTTGGCGACATTATAGAAGATTATCTTGATGATATAAAGCCTTCGATGATTATTCAGGGAAGGTATAGCGTTAGCGGCTCCTCCAGGGAGCTGATTATTCTGATGAATGATCCTCTCACCTTCCGTCTCATGTCAAAGAGCGCCAGCGGAGGAGGGGAGGTGATTATTGATAGTCAGAGAGAGAACAGCGGGCTGCTAACCTTTGACCCCTCATACTGGTTTGCGGCAATCACACCTGAGATACTTGACGGCGCCTTTTTGGGAAGGGAGGACGGTGTTACCTACATCTTTCTGAGCAAGCATATCAACAGCCAGATATATCAGGCGTTGTTCAGCAGGATAGAAGAGTCAACCAACATAATAATAAATCAGTAGATGGAGGCTGGTTGCCCATCATGGTGGAAAGTTCACAACAGCAGGATCTGAGACTGGTGAACGGGTGTCGGAAAAATGACAGGCGGCACCAGAGAGAGTTGTACGGGAAATATTTCAAACAGATGTTCCAGATATGTCTCTCATACACCGGTGACAGGGCTGAGGCGAAGGATATCCTGCAGGATGCCTTTATTAAGGTGTTTACTGCGCTCGACAAATTTGATGCAAAAGGATCGCTGGAGGGGTGGATAAGGCGTATTGTAACCAACACGGCAATCGACTATTTCAGGCAGCGGAAAAGGCTGGTATATATCAATGAGATTCCCGACGAGCCGGAGGAGGATGAGCGGGGCACATTCCCCTTTGAGACACTGACACAGGATATTATGCTGCACCATATCAGGCAGTTGCCTGACGGAGCGAGGGTCATTTTTAATATGTATGCAGTAGACGGACTTACTCACAGGGAGATAGCCCGGGAGCTCAATATCTCTGAAGGAACTTCAAAGTCACAATATAAGAGGGCAAGGGATCTTCTCAGAAAGTGGCTGACCGATTATGAACGGAGCAGGCAATGAGCGAAAACAGGTTTGACAGCGAATACCGCAGGTGGGTTGAGCAGCTTCATGTTGATGAAGATGACTCGGTATGGGGTGCCGTGGAGGATGAACTTGACATGGCTGAGACCTGGAGCCGGATAGAGAGTGAGCTTGACAGGGTCATGCCGGTACAAAGAGCGGGCCTGCGGCGAACCTTTATGGCTGTTGCTGCCGCTGCCGCTGTACTGCTATTTATTGTTCTGGCAATCAATCCGGGAAGGGAGAGGAGCGGGGAACCAGCTCACGCAGGTGAGGGTGTGGCAGCTACGGAAGCCGCTGCCACTGGCCAGCCTGGTAGTGACGGAGAACATGTTGCCGGGCTGGTGACCGGGGAGCAGGAGAAGGCCACTCATGCATCTGAGCCGGAGGAGGCAAGGACCGGCCACCTGGCAGATCAACAAGTTGCCGGCCCGGCGGAGAATGGTATTGCTACTACGACGGATCAGGAAGCCATCAAGCCGGTTGAAAGACCTGCTACCACCGAACCGTCGGATCAGGAAGCCACCAAGCCGGTTGAAAGACCTGCTACCACCGAACCGTCGGATCAGGAAGCCACCAAGCCGGTTGAAAGATCAGCTGCCACAGAACCGACAGATCAGGAAGCCACCAAGCCGGTGGAGGAAGAATCTATCACTCCTGCGGAGAGGGCCTCTCCCATTGAGGGGGTAAAGCGGCAACTGCCGGCCAGTGCACCCCGGGGTGAAACCTCTGCAGGGAGGGATGCATCCCGGCTGGCGGTTATGGCTGAACGAGCTGTTGGCGATTATGAGGGCACTTCAGGATCCACGGCGACCTCAGCCCCACTGATACGGATAGATGATATTGGCATAGTCTACGGTTATAAAAACACCTGGCTGCTCAATTATGAGACACTGAACGGATTGAATCCCACCAGGCTGGGTACAACCCTTCCCACCTTCCATCATGACCTTGGTATCACCACCACCCTGGCTGTCAGAAACAGGCACCGGATAGGGGTCGAATTTTTGCTGATATCAGAGACGGGGCAGAACTATCAGCAGTATATCAATGCCAGTTACGTTGACCGGCAGATCACCCTTAGCTATGTTAAGCTTCAGGCACTCTACCTATGGAACCATAGCCTTATTCCCGGCAGCACAATTATTGGAGGTTATATTGCCGGCCTGGGTATGGCCGAGGAGGTGCAGGGGCTCGAGCGATTCAGTGTAAGAGGTGAGTATCGTGACTATGACTATGGACTTATCTTTGGTCATCAACTTAGCATACCTTTAGTAAATAGTGTGGTGGTTAGTCCGGGTTTAAGGCTGAACTACAATCTGATCAATATTTTCGAAGGGTCAGCTGACAGGCCTAACATCTTTAAAACCACCGGGAATCTCACTGCCGGCATCAATGTTGCCATCTCCTGGCGCCTCACAAAGTAGCTACTGCCTTCCAACCATTTCTCTTCTGTCCGTCTTATTGGTAAAAGAACGATTTAGTAACATTTTAAAATGAAACGAAAAAAATGAAAAGGACCACTTCGATTTTAGCCTTCATGGTGGTAGCAGCACTGCTGTTTGCTTCCTGTACGAAAGAGGGTGATTTTGGAAATGTACAGATTGGAATAAAGGCTGTTGAGACAGACCTGAAGTCAGGCAGGGCAGATTTGGTGGGGCTGGCTGATGCCGGCAGCATCAATGCGGGCTCCCTGGTACTGGATAAGTTCCTTATAAACATCAAGGAGATAGAGTTTGAGTTTTATAAGCCCTATCCGGGATTTGTCGGACCACACAACTGTGAGTGTGAGTCTGATGGTGAATGTCAGATAGAATTTGACGGTCCGTTCCTCATCGATATAGCCTCTTCGCAGGCTCTGACAGGAGTGCTTCTTGGTAGTTTTGAGCTCCCTTCGGCCCTTTATGATGAGATTGAGCTGGATATTTCTCCTTCACGCAACGATAGCAATGAGCTGATTGCCGGCCGGTCAGTCTATATTGCCGGTACCATTGACGGACAGCCATTTGAGATGTGGACAAACAAAAAGGCTGAGCTGGAGATAGAGTTTCCCGGAAGAAAAGGTGTGGATATCACTAAGGATGATGCCAGCAGGTGGATCAGGATTAGCCTCAGCCGGATCAGGTCAAACCTCGCTGCAATGGATCTCTCATCTGCTGTTGATGGCAATGGTAACGGGATCATTGAGATAGGCCATAATGACCAGGATGGTAACAATGCATTGTCTGCTACACTGTTTAATGCGTTCCGCGGCAGCTTTGATATAGATGACTAAACCGGGAAGAGTCTGGTAAACTGCAGGGTCGAACGTTATCTGTTAACTGTTCGGTCCGATGAAAAGCGCAGGTACCTGTCGGTGCCTGCGCTTTGCTCTTATTATGTATCTCATCAGCGGGAGTATTCGCTTCCGGTACCCGCTAAAACCTGATCCGGTATTGACAATCTGATCCGAGAGCGGCAACAAACTGATCCGGTACCGGCAACAAACTGACCCGGTATTAGAAGCTGTAGTCCTTTGACGGGCCGGTGGTGAAGAAGAAGATAGGCTTATCTATGCGGCGCAGTATGAGCGGACAGTGCTTTACTCCTTTAGGGATAAAGATCAGGCAGCTCTTGGTGATCAGGTGCTGCTCACCATCTATCCACAGCTCTATCTCTCCGTTCAGCTCATAGGGGTTATCAGGATCACTTCCATATAGTCCGAACACCTCATCCCAGTCGTGAGCGTGCTCGGTAACCCACACCTTGTCAGGGTAGGCTGTGCGCAGCCATGAGGTCTCTGTGTAGTAAGCTCCGGGCAGTACTTCTGCATCGAGGTAGGTGATCTGCTTCACCATATCCTTAGGCTGTTCGCCGAGGTTGGTGGTCTCGCGTGGCACAGCGGGTGGCGGCTGTGGCGTATAGATTATGTTTTTACCCCACACGCTCTTATCCTGGGTAACGGTTACATCGCCACTCTGCCCCTTCAGGGCTGTGGTCGTGGTGGCAAGAATGACTACAAGCAGAATCCTGCTGGTAACTGTAATAAATTTCATAGGAATAGGTTTTTAGGTGGTTAAGCATTTATCAAAGTTACTCAATCTTTCTCAATAGTCACTGTTAATTGTATTAGAGACTCTTTTTCAATGCAGATGCCGTATTGCCGGGTGCCGTGTCAGGCTACCCTGTGAAATTGCCGTATTGCCGGGTGCCGGGTCAGGCTATCCTGTGCAATTGCCGTATTGCCGGGTGCCGTGTCAGGCTATCCCTGTAATTTTATAGGTTATCTCTTCGCCATCTGACTGCAGGGTTGCCTCTTCTCCCTCCTTTCTGTTCATCAGGGCTCTTGCCAGTGGTGAAATAAATGAGATCTTACCCAGGGAGATGTCAGCCTCGTCGACACCTGTTATCTGAAAGGATCTGGTCTCTTCGCTCCCCTCTGCCGTGAGTGTTACGGTAGCACCAAAACGTACCGCATCAGGGATCTCTCCGCCCCCGTCAATGATTCTGGCATCAGCGATCCTCTGATTGAGCAGGTTGAGCCGGGCATTTACATGGTTGACGGCTATCCGTCTCTCATTCTCATTGTTGCCTGTCACCTGCTCCCGTTCCTCTAACAGTCTCTCTCTCTCCTGCAGCAGCTGCTCCATCCCTGCCGGTGTGACGTAGTTGGGTACTCCCGGTGGCAGATAAGCTCTCTGCGGCACCATCGGCACCTCCTCCTGGTCTCCCTCCCTGACAAATCCTCTGCTCATGATAACTAACCTGAATATAATAGTAACGCTGCCATGAGCCTGATGTTTCACTCACTCATGATGCGGCTGGTTATGCCTGCAATGGCCAGTTATTTTTTCACCCTGCTGATAGTGGTGATTACCACCGGCTGATCGAGGTATTGTTCAGGTGCTACAGTGGCATGTATCATTCTGACCACCTCCATGCCGCGGGTCACCCTCCCGAAGGCAGCAAATCCCTCTCCGTCGGGGTTCCTCTTCCCGCCATGGTCAAGCTCCGGCTGGTCACCCACGCAGATAAAGAATTCCGAGGTGGCTGTTCCGGGTCCGTACCGTGCCATTGAGATGGTTCCGTCGAGGTGCCGTATGCCTGTAACAGCCGTCGTTTCGTGTGCTACCGGCTCAAACCCTCCGCTCTCCTCATCCTGGTACCTTCCTCCCTGTATCACCTCTATTATCACCGGATTGTCAGGCTGGTTGTCAGGTCTGACCACGCGGTAGAAGCATGTCCCGTCGAGGAGTCCGGCATCGACATATCTCAGGAAGTTGGCTGTGGTCAGCGGTGCATTCACCGGGTCAAGGGTAACATGTATATCACCCAGCGGTGTGGCGATAATAATCTTCTCCTCCGCCCGCTCTCCTGCACTACAGGAGAGAGAGGTCAGTGCAATGGCGGTCAGCAGTGTCAGGATGGTAAGGCGCATCTTTTATGGTTTTAGTGTGCTGCTATCAGGTGGAACAGGACATAAGAGACTATCAGTGTAAAGAAGATGTTGAATGTCTGTGCTACCAGGAAGCTGTAGAAAGGTTTCTTGCTCTCCATCTGCTTGAAGTCAGAAAAACGTGTCTCCAGCCCTATGCTGATGAATGCCAGGTTGAACCAGAAGGCACTGAATGACTTGATAATCTTACCTGATGACTGTACCGTACCCGGACTCAGTATGAATGAGAAGAGGAGTGATGCCACGATGAATCCCAGCACAAACTTCGGAAAGCGGTCCCATATTACCCTCACCGGCACCCTTTCACCCCTTTTGTTTCCGTTGTTGCCGCGGTAGGCCCAGAATATTGAGATCATGAATGCAGCTACTCCAAGCAGCACATTCTGTGAAAATTTGACTATGGTGGCATATTTAAGTCCTGTCTCACCCGCTATTGTTCCGGCTGCCACCACTGCACCGGTGGTGTCAATGGTACCACCGAGCCATGCACCGGTAACCATCTCTGTCAGGCCCATCCATTTGGCCAGCACCGGCAGCAGCAGCATCATGGGTATGGCCACTATTAGCACCAGTGATATGGTGAATGAGAGCTTTTTCTTGTCGCCGTTGATCGCTCCTGCGGTGGCGATTGCTGCCGAGACGCCACAGATGGAGACGGCACTGGCCAGCATGGTAGAGAATTCATCGTCAACCTTCATCTTTCTGGCAAACCAGAAGGCGAAGTACCATACCACAGTAACCACTATTATGGCCTGTATCATCCCATAAGCTCCCGCTGAGAGGATGTCACTGAATAGTATTGTGGCTCCGAGAAGCACCAGCCCCATTTTCACATAGAGCTCAGTCTGAACACCTTTCCGCAGCCACTCGGGTATCCTGGTCAGGTTGCTGATGAGCAGCCCTATCAGCAGAGAGAAGAGCACTGTCTCAAGCCCCAGGTTCTTGAAGTGGGTGTAGGAGGCGATGAACTGTGCCAGGATGGCGAGCAGGAAAATTGTAAGGAAGCCGGGGAGATAGCGCTTCAGACTGTCACCGCTGAGGAAGATTGCCAGTACTGATACTGTTGCGAAGATGAGCAGTGTGAACAGGATGGAGCTCCACAGTGATGAGGCACCAAACATTCCCACGAAGTCAAACTCGCTGTTCCATCCGGCTTTACCTCCGAAGGTGGGGGTTACCAGGGCATATCCGGTGATTACCACAAAGATAATCATCACAAAAGCGGCTACTACCGATGCCCAGTCCTGCCCGATGTTGAGTCGTTTGAGTAGGGAGGAGTCTTTTTTCATAACTTGAAATTTGTCTTAAACTGTTGCATAGGCCTGATAACTACTCCTATGCATTGAACAGGGGCAAATATGACAACAATTTACGACTCAGCCGTAAGCATAAAATGGTATTCTTCTGTCAGATAATTCAGGGCAGGAGAGATACTCCGGCCACCCTTTCAGGAGTGAAGGGAAGCTCAGATCACTCTTTCAGGGCAGGAGAGAGTTCCCGCTACCCGGTTCCGGCTAGATCTCGCCGGGTCTGCGGAAGTAGTTTGATTTGGCCCTGGGAACAATCTTGCCGTTGAACCGCTTGATGGTACCCCTGGTAGGGGTTATGATGATATCAGCCACATCGCCGGCACTCTTTTTAAGTGACATCTCCACCTTGGCATTTATCATAAGACCCTTGGCCTGATAATAGACCCTGATGTTGCCCTTCTTGTCGGTTGACTCGTTGTAGTCGGAGACCGTCAGCTTGTTGGTATTGTTGTTCTCGGTGATAATAGTGCCCTGCAGAATTATGTGGTCACCCTCAAAGGCAAGGAAGTTGGCAGGGTCTGTATTGTCATTGAAGGAGCCCCCTTCACCCTGATAGGTGCCAACGATAATCACATAATCTTTTGTCTCAAGAGTGGCGACGGCTACTTCAAATGCTGCAAGCGCTGCAGCCTCCCTTTCAGCCTTTTTGCTCTGTGAAAATAACGGCATTACCATGGCCGTAATCAGAATGATTGAGATCAGATACCTTTTCATTGTCGATTGGTTTTTCATTCGGCTGAAACAAAAATACAACTAATATGCCAACTAAAAAGTATTAGGGCGTAAATCCTGGTCTTAAGAGGTGATAGCCCTGATTATAAGGAGTGCAAGTCCTGATCTTAACAGGGTGCAATTCCTGATCTTAACAGGGCGCAATTCCTGATTCTAAGCTGTAATGATTTCGGCAGAACCGCTTCCGGGGCATATTTTAGAGCATAAAGAGAAAAATATTTTATAAAGTGTATATATTACATTTAAATTATGTTTAATTTGCATGCCGTGAGAGAGGGGATGAATGCCAAGAGAAGTGATAACTAACCTAACACGCAGCAATCATGTTACTACTTGACTGGATCGTTTTGGGGGCTTTTGCCCTCGCGCTGGTAGCCTTTATTGTGTTGTCGGTACGTTCAAGGGACAAGACATCAACAGATTACTTTCTTGCCGGCCGTGATGCCACCTGGATTGCCATTGGTGCTTCAATTTTTGCCTCCAACATAGGCTCTGAGCATCTGGTAGGTCTTGCCGGTGCCGGTGCCTCATCGGGGATGGCCATGGCACACTGGGAGATGCAGGGGTGGCTTATTCTGTTGCTCGGATGGCTCTTTGTACCGTTTTACTCCCGTAGTGGTGTATTCACCATGCCTGAATTTCTTGAGAAGAGGTACAACAAGGAGTCGCGGTCGGTACTCTCTATTATCTCTCTCGTCAGTTATGTTCTCACCAAGGTGGCGGTAACTGTTTATGCGGGTGGTGTGGTTTTCAAGGATGTATTTGGTATTGAATCGATCTGGGGTATTGACTTTTTCTGGATCAGCGCCATTGGTCTTGTGGTTGTCACCGGGCTCTACACCACTTTTGGAGGCATGAAGGCTGTTTTGTGGACCTCTGTGCTTCAGACGCCGGTGCTTCTGGCAGGGTCGATAGCTGTTCTGGTTGCCGGGCTGATCAAGGTGGGTGGCTGGGATGAGCTGATGCATATCTGCCGTGCCGTGCCGGTAAATGATTATGGTGATACCATGACCCAGCTGATGCGTTCCACAAAGGATGCCCAGTTTCCCTGGACAGGTGTACTGCTTGGCTCTGCTATCATAGGGTTCTGGTACTGGTGTACTGACCAGTATATTGTACAGCGTGTTCTCTCCGGCCGTGACCAGACGCAGGCACGTCGCGGAGCAATTTTCGGAGGAGCCCTTAAGCTGACCCCGGTATTTATTTTCCTGATACCCGGGATGATTGCCTATGCTCTTAATCAGCAGGGAGTAATACAGCTCACCAGCTCTGACTCGGCCTTCTCAACGCTGGTCAAGGAGCTGTTGCCAATGGGATTCCGTGGACTGGTGGTAGGCGGTATACTGGCTGCCCTGATGAGTTCACTGGCCTCGTTGTTCAACTCATCAGCAACTCTGTTTACCATTGACTTCTATCAGAAGTACCGTCCTGATACCGCTGAAGAGAAACTGGTCAGGGTGGGTCGGATAGCCACTGTGGTGGTAGTGATCCTGGGTATCCTCTGGATACCGGTGATGAAGGGTATCGGCAAGGTTCTCTATGCCTATCTGCAGGATGTTCAGTCTCTCCTTGCTCCCGGCATAGCTGCAGCCTTCCTGCTTGGCATCCTCTCCCGGAAGATCACTCCTGCAGCAGGGCTCACCGGCCTGTTGACCGGCTTCACCATCGGGATGATGCGTCTGGTCTTTACGATATTCCGTGGTGCCCTCAATCCTGACGGAGTGGTCTACGCCACCTTTGTTGAGACCAACTGGCTCCATTATGAGATAATCAACTTCGCCATTGTGGTGGTCACCATGATTGTGGTGAGCTTCTTCACCCCGAAGATAGATGAGGCCCGCATTGCCGGTCTTACACTGGGCTCGGCCAGCGCCGAACAAAAGGCGGTCACCCGTGCCAGCTGGAATAAGTGGGATGTCATTTCATCAGCGGTGATCATTGCAGTGATACTGGCATTTTATGCATATTTCTGGAATTAACTGGTTAAACACATACAATATTGATAACGAAATGAAACTGGAAAACATTGAACTTTGGTTTATAACAGGCAGCCAGCATCTTTACGGTGAGGAGGCTCTTCAGCAGGTGGCCGGCAATTCGCAACGTATTGCAGCTGCTCTTGACAAATCTGATCTCATACCAGCAAAAGTGATCTTTAAACCGGTGCTCACCTCTGCCAGAGACATCACTGCACTATGCCTGGAGGCCGGCAATTCGCCCCGGTGTGCCGGGGTGATAGCGTGGATGCACACCTTCTCTCCGGCGAAGATGTGGATATCAGGCCTTAAGTATCTTACCAAACCACTCCTCCATCTCCACACACAGTTCAACCGTGACATACCGTGGAATGAGATAGATATGGATTTTATGAACCTCAATCAGTCTGCCCACGGTGACCGTGAGTTTGGCTATATCAGCTCCCAGCTGAAGCCTGAACGCAAGGTTGTTGTGGGTCACTGGCAGGATGAGGAGGTACTGCACTCTATCGGTACCTGGTGCAGGGCTGCGGCGGGTGCCCTGGAGAGCCGCTCACTCAGGGTGGCCCGGTTTGGCGATAATATGAGAGATGTGGCCGTTACTGAAGGTAATAAAGTTACTGCCCAGGCCTGGTTTGATTATGAGGTACAGGGATTTGGTATCGGCGACCTCTCTGCTGTGGTGAACCAGGTTAGCGACCGGCAGGTGGCTGCCATGATTGAGCAGTATGGTGATGATTACCAGGCTCCGGAGAGTGTTCTCTCCTCCACGGCAGTGAAGGAGGCAGCACGCATTGAGGTAGGTATGAGGAGTTTCCTGGAAGAGGGAGGCTTCAGGGCCTTCACCACCAACTTTGAAGAACTGCATGGTATGGTTCAGCTGCCAGGGCTCGCTGTCCAGAGGCTCATGTCTGACGGGTACGGCTTCGGGGCTGAGGGCGACTGGAAGACGGCAGCGCTGCTTCGTATAATGAAGGTCATGGCATCAGGTCTGGAGGGAGGGACCTCCTTTATGGAAGACTATACCTACCACCTTGACCCTGCCAATATGGCTATCCTGGGCGCACACATGCTGGAGGTGTGCCCTTCGATAGCTGTCGGCAGACCACAGCTTGAGGTGCATCCGCTCGGCATAGGAGGTAAGGATGACCCGGCACGACTGGTTTTTAAAGCCGGTACCGGTGAGGCGGTGGCGGCATCCATGATAGAGACGGGTGGCCGCTACAGGCTGATCGTCAATACCATGAAGGTGGTTGAGTGTCCGCCCATGCCGAAGCTGCCCGTGGCCAGCGTACTGTGGAAGCCCTATCCTGACCTTAAGAGGGCAGCAGCAGCCTGGATCTATGCCGGAGGTGCCCATCATACCAGCTTCAGCCTGGCCCTCAATGCCGGACACATGGCTGACTTTGCTGACATGACAGGCATTGAATATGTTCTGATTGACGATAGATGTGACATAGCACAAATGCGGAAGGAGTTACGGTGGAATGAACTATATTACACCCTTAAAAAAGGTATATGACACATCTCTATTCAAAACAGCCTAAACACTTTCTGGCAGTAGACTGTATTATTTTTGGTTACCATATTCTTGAGAAGGAGCTGAAGCTCCTGCTGATAAAGAGGAGTTTTGAACCTGCCCTGGGCCAATGGTCACTGGCAGGCGGGTTTGTGCAGGAAGATGAGAGTCTTGATGATGCTGCATGCCGTATATTATGTTCACTTACCGGACTGGCAGACCTCTATATGGAGCAGCTCTTTACCTATGGTGAGGTAAACCGTGACCCCGGGGCAAGGGTGATCTCAACAGCATACTTTGCACTGATAGGGATACATGATCTCGATCCGGAGATAAGGAAGCGGAACGGTGCACACTGGCGGTCAATATCTGACCTTCCTGAGCTGATTTTTGATCACCGGGTGATGGTTGAGAGAGCCCTGAAAGAGCTTGTCGGTAAGGTTAAGGTCTACCCCGTAGGGTTCGAGCTTCTCCCTGAGAAGTTTACCCTGGTACAGCTGCAGGATCTCTATGAGGCCATCTATATGAGGCCTGTTGATAAACGCAACTTCAGGAAGAAGATCCTCTCGATGGAGCTGCTTGACAAGCTGGATGAGAAGGAGAAGGAGACCTCCAAGAAGGGGGCGTGGTACTACAGGTTCAATACCGGCAAGTATGAGGAGCTTGCCCGAAACGGATTTTTTTTCAACCTGGCAGTGAACTGAGGCTGTCACCTCACCATCTGCCCGGTGCTTAACCATAACATGTAGAGTGATGATAGAGAAGCTGAAGGAGGAGGTGTTCAGGGCCAACCTGGACCTGGTAAGGCATGGCCTGGTGATCATGACCTGGGGCAATGTCAGTGGTATTGACAGGGCTTCAGGACTGATGGTGATAAAGCCCTCCGGGGTCTCATACGATGAGATGAGCGCCGGTGATATGGTGGTCACAGACCTTGAGGGCAGGGTGGTTGAGGGCAGGCTGCGACCCTCTACCGACGCACCGACCCACAGGGCCCTCTACAAGGCCTTTCCCGCCATCGGAGGTATTGTTCATACACACTCAACCCATGCCACCGCCTGGGCACAGGCATGCAGGGCAATACCGTGCCTGGGTACTACCCATGCCGACCATTTTTATGGCGCTGTGCCTGTGACCAGGCAGCTGACAGCTGAAGAGACGGCAGACGAGTATGAGTACAATACAGGACTCGTCATTGCACAGACCCTTGAGGGGAGAGAGCCGCTCACCATGCCCGCCATCCTGGTGGCTTCGCATGGCCCCTTCACCTGGGGCGCCACACCTGCTGATGCCGTTTACAATGCGGTGGTCCTTGAAGAGGTGGCACGTATGGCAGCCATAGCAGCCACCCTGACTGATGTTAAAGAGATTGACAAACACCTTCTTGACAGGCACTACCTGCGTAAGCACGGCAAAGATGCCTATTATGGTCAGAAGAGAAAGTAAATAGACCTGACAATGCATAGATATTCGATTGGAGTTGATTTCGGCACCCTCTCAGGGCGGGCTGTACTGGTGGATACCACCACCGGTGAGGAGGTGGCTGTTGCTGTTCATGAGTATACCCACGGGGTTATGGATGAGAGACTGCCCGACGGCACACCGCTGGGGGTTGACTGGGCACTGCAGCATCCGCAAGACTACCTTGATGTTCTCCGAATCACCATCCCTGAGGTTCTCTCAGCTGCCGGCATCACCCCCGGCCAGGTTATCGGGGTGGGTATTGACTTTACGGCATGCACCATGCTGCCGGTAAGGTCAGATGGCACACCACTCTGTCTTACTGAAAAACCGGGCCACAGGCCCAATGCATGGGTCAAGCTCTGGAAACACCACGCAGCACAGCATGAGGCCAACAGGCTGAATGCCATTGCAGAAGAGAGAGGAGAGAGGTTTCTGAGCCGTTATGGGGGTAAGATCTCATCGGAGTGGATGATCCCAAAGATATGGCAGACACTCAATGAAGATCCTGAGATATATGAGGAGGCTGACCGGTTTATTGAGGCTGCCGACTGGGTGGTATGGCAGCTGACCGGCAAGGAGACGCGTAACACCTGTACTGCCGGATATAAGGCGATATGGCATAAGCATGACGGCTACCCCTCAGATCAGTTCTTTCATGCCCTGCACCCCGGGATGGAGAGAGTGGTTGATGAGAAGCTGTCGCGTACACTTCTGCCTGCCGGCACCAGGGCGGGAACAATAACCGCAGCAGCAGCTGCCCTGACCGGACTGAAGGAGGGAACCGCCGTAGCCGTGGCCAACGTTGATGCACATGTCTCAGTACCTGCCGTGGGTATCACCACCGCCGGCCGAATGCTAGCCATCATTGGCACCTCAACCTGTCATATGCTTCTGGCTGAGACCGAGAAAGAGGTGCCGGGTATGTGTGGCGTGGTTGAAGATGGAATTATTGAGGGATTTTTTGGATATGAGGCGGGACAGAGCTGCGTGGGTGATCACTTCCAGTGGTTCGTTGAGAACTGCTCACCGGCAGAATACCGGGCTGAAGCGGAAAGGAGGGGTATAGACCTGCATGAGCTCCTGACAGAAAAGGCTGAGGCACTCAGGCCGGGTGAGAGCGGACTGGTAGCCCTTGACTGGTGGAACGGCAACAGGTCGGTACTGGTTGATGTTGACCTCACCGGACTGATCGTTGGCATGACCCTCACAACCAGGCCTGAAGAGATATACAGGGCACTGATAGAGGCTACTGCCTACGGTACGCGGATGATAATAGAGACCTTTGAAGAGCACGGCGTACCCGTCAGTGAGTTCTATGCTGCCGGAGGCATAGCGGAGAAGAACCCGTTCGTGATGCAGATCTATGCCGATGTGATCAACCGTGAGGTGAAGATATCGGGGTCACCACAGGCGCCTGCCCTGGGATCGGCAATGTTTGGTGCCGTGGCAGCCGGCAAGGCTGCCGGCGGCTTTGATACCATTATGGAGGCAGCAGCGGTGATGGCAAAGGTCAAAGACCATACCTACAGGCCGGTCAGGGAGAACGTGGCTCTCTATGACAAGCTTTTTGCCGAGTACCGGATACTGCATGACTACTTTGGCCGTGGCGCCAATGATGTGATGAAAAGGCTCAAGCTTCTCAGGAAAGAGCTGAAGGGATGACTTGCCCGCCCGGTTGCCAGAAGCGGGATATCGAAAACGACCCGGCGCCCCTGCCGGCTGAGAGGCACAACAACCGGTCAGGAGAGTGCAGGAGCCGGCTGAGAGGCACAACAACCGGTCGGGAGAGTACAGGTGCCGGCTGCAGCATGGTGGTTAACAATTGAAAACAATGATATGATATGATATGGGAAGAGTAACCTTAATCTTTGCGCTCTTTTCTCTGCTCGCCTCATGCAGCGTCCGCCCGGAGGAGCCGGGGCCGGGAGGTCAGCAGGGCTGGCTGAAGGCACCGCCGCTGCAGGCCATAACGGTCAATGATTCATTCTGGAAGCCGCTTATTGAAAGAAACCGTACCGTTACCATACCCTACGCCTTTGAGATGTGTGAGGAGACCGGGCGTATAGACAACTTTGCCATTGCCGGCGGACTGATGAAAGGCAGACATACCGGTGAGCGCTACAATGACTCCGATCTTTTCAAGATCATTGAAGGTGCATGCTACTCGCTGATCGTGACTCCTGACCCGCTGCTGCGAAGCTATGTCGACAGCCTGGTGACACTTATCGCTGCCGCACAGGAAGATGACGGCTACCTCTATACCACCCGCACCATTGATCCCCACAATATGGCACCGGGAGCCGGCAGGGAGAGGTGGATCGATGAGCGGGTCAGCCATGAGCTTTACAATGCAGGACATATGTATGAGGCTGCCGTGGCACACCATATGGCTACAGGCACCGACACCTTCCTCAAGGTGGCTCTGAAGAATGCAGAACTGGTCGCTTCTGAGTTTGGCTGGGGTCGGCGTGAGATAGCTCCCGGACACCAGGAGATCGAGACAGGCCTGATAAGGCTTTATGAACTGACCGGTGATGAGCGCTGGCTTAAGCAGGCTCAATTCTTTATCGATGTCAGGGGCAGGCACGAACCCTACCTGAGGCATCCTGCCGGCTCACGCTTTGAGGTATATAATGACTCTCTCTACCTTCAGATGCACCTTCCGGTGCTCGGGCAGAGAGAGGCTGTCGGTCATGCCGTACGGGGCGCATATATGTTTACCGCAATGGCCGACCTGTCACGGGTCACAGGTGACACCAGCTACCTGCGGGCATCGGAGAGGCTCTGGGATGATGTTGCCGGCGGCAAGATATACATCACAGGCGGTATAGGCTCGAAAGAGCATGGTGAGGCGTTTGGCACTCCATTCGAGCTTCCAAATATGACCGCATATACCGAAACATGTGCCTCAGTGGCCAATGTGTTCTGGAACCACCGGCTCTATCACGCCTCAGGCGACTCCCGATACCTTGATGTGCTGGAGAGGACCCTTTATAACGGACTGATCTCGGGAATAGGTCAGGATGGCTGCAGCTTCTACTATCCGAATCCGCTTGAGTCTGATGGCCGGTTTGAGAGGGCAGGATGGTTTGACTGCTCATGCTGTCCGGGTAATATTGCCCGCTTTATGCCGGCAATGCAACACTATATCTGGTCAGAGACCGAAACCGGCATAAACCTCAACCTCTTTATAGGCTCTGTCGCTCAGCTGACTACACCATCAGGCAACACTGAGATCACTACTGAGACGGACTATCCATGGGGTGGTGAAGTGAAGATAACTGTCAACCCGGAGAACCCGGACAGCAGATTCACAATGGGCATACGGGTGCCGGCATGGACAGGTGATAACCCTATGGAAGGGGGGCTCTACAGCTACATCACCCCTGCCAAAGGCAAAGTAACGATTACGGTCAACGGTAAGAGGGTCAGGACACCAGTGGTGAAGGGTTTTGCAATGATTGAGAGGAAGTGGGGCAGGGGTGACAGGGTGGAGATAGTGCTGCCGATGGAGCCCCGGTTTATTGTGGCACGTGAAGAGGTTGAAGCCGATAAGGGCAGGGTAGCCCTGGGGTACGGACCAATGGTCTTCTGCCTCGAGGAGGCCGATAACGGTCCGGTGAGGGAGCTCACCGTCAACCCCTCAGTCACCCCGCTCTTTGCTTTTGAGCAGAGCCTGCTGGGAGGAGTAGGTACCCTGACATTTCCGGCTGCCACACCACTGACAGACCCGGCTGCCACACCGCTGACAGACCCGACAGACCCGGCTGCCGCGACTCCGGTGAACCGGGAAGTATCTGCACACACCATACCCGCAGCAGGCTCCCCGGCTGCCACAACTGGAGATACCCACGGCAAGATGGAGGTGAAAGCTGTCCCCTACTACTCCTGGGCCAACAGGGGCAGGGGAGAGATGACAGTATGGATAAAAATCAATAAATAGGATATCATGAAGAGAACTGTGAGACTTGTAATCGTGCCTGCCCTGGCTGCCCTGGCTGCTCTCCTGCTTGCCTCATGCAGCTCAGGCAAAGGTGACAGGAACTATCCGATCAGGCCGGTACCCTTCACTTCGGTGAAGATGACCGACAGCTTCTGGGCACCACGTATCAGACAGAACCATGAGGTTACCATACCCATCGCCTTTGGCTATTGTGAGTCGACCGGCAGGGTGAAAAACTTTGAGATTGCCGGCGGACTGGATACCGGACGGTTTCAGACAATCTATCCTTTTGATGACTCCGATGTCACCAAGATAATCGAAGGAGCCAGCTATTCGCTTCAGACCTTTCCCGATCCGGAGCTAGAGTCCTATCTTGACACTCTGATATACAAGATCGGCCTGGCGCAGGAGGAGGATGGCTACCTCTATACCAGCCGCACCATTGCTGAGAAGGGGTATGGGAAGGTGCACGACTGGGCCGAGGGTGACCGATGGGAAAAGACCAATATCCTCAGCCATGAGCTCTATAACCTGGGCCATATGTATGAGGCTGCTGTGGCCCATTACCAGGCTACCGGCAAGAGAGAGCTGCTCGATATCTCCATCAGGTCGGCTGACCTTGTCGACCGTGATTTTGGCTGGGATGCCTTTGTAAGCTACCCCGGCCACCAGGTTATCGAGATGGGGCTGGTAAAGCTTTACCGGGCCACCGGAGAGAGGCGTTACCTTGACCTGGCTAAGTTTTTCCTCGATGCACGGGGCCACCGCGATGATGGTGAGGAGTACTCGCAAAGCCACAAGAGAGTGGTGGAACAGACCGAGGCGGTAGGACATGCGGTAAGAGCTACCTATATGTATTCAGGAATGGCAGACGTGGCGGCTATTCTTGGCGACAGGGAGTATATCAATGCTATAACCGGGATCTGGGAAGATGTGGTATACAGGAAGATGTATATAACAGGAGGTATAGGTGCCACCAGTGGTAATGAGGGATTTGCCTCGCCATACCAGCTGCCAAACATGTCTGCCTACTGTGAGACCTGTGCCGCCATAGGCAACATCTTCTTCAACCACCGCCTCTTCTCAATGCATGGTGAAGCCAAATACTTTGACATACTGGAGAAGACCCTCTACAATGGGGCACTCTCAGGCGTCAACCTGGCAGGCGACCGCTTTTTCTATCCCAATCCGCTCGAGTCAAACGGGCAGCACGAACGCTCTGAATGGTTCGGATGTGCCTGCTGCCCTTCAAATATCTGCCGGTTTATTCCGGCAATACCGGGATACATCTATTCGGTTACTGATAAAGATCTGTACCTCAACCTGTATGCTTCAAACAATGCTGAGGTCGAGATCGGAAAGCAGAGGGTGAACATCACCCAGCAGACCAATTACCCGTGGCAGGGAAGAGTAACGGTTACGGTAGATCCGGTAAAGGCCGGCAAATTTACGCTGCGACTGCGGATACCCGGATGGGCCCGGAATGAGGCTATACCGGGTGACCTCTACACCTTCGCAGGTGATAATGATGAGAAGTGCCTGATAGAGATCAACGGCCAGCAGGTCGAACCCGGGATCGTAAACGGTTATGCCGTTATCACCAGGAAGTGGGAGCAGGGCGACAGGGTAGAGCTTGACCTTCCAATGTCGGTAAGGACGGTAATAGCTGATGAGCGGGTGTTGGATGATGAGGGCAGGTATGCTGTGCAGCGTGGTCCACTGGTTTTCTGCGCCGAATGGCCTGATAATGGTGAGAGCACTGTTCTGGGTGCAGTGGTTGATGAGAATCCGCTGTTTGACACCTACTTCAGTGAAAATCTGCTCAACGGTACACAGGTTATCACCACACAGGCAAGGGAGGCTTCAAGGGATCTTGATGGGACAATATCACTGGGTGACTATTATGAGTTGACCCTTATACCATACTATCTGTGGAACAACCGCGGTGCAGGCGAGATGAAGGTGTGGCTCCCATTTCGGGAGACAAACGCCAGGCCCAGACCGGCACCAACAATTGCCTATAAGAGCAGGGTGACGGGAAGCCTGCAGAACAGAGCCCTCGCCTCGATCACTGACCAGCTTGAACCGGCACACTCCAATGACCACTCCTGGCCATACTACCACTGGTGGCCAAAAAAGAACAGCCGGGAGTGGATAACATTTGACTTTGCAAAACCTGAAACGGTATCAAAGGTCAAGGTCTACTGGTTTGATGACGGTCCATCCGGAGGATGCAGAATTCCTGATGACTGGGATTTAGAATACCTGGCAGGCGGTTCATGGAGAAAGATCACTACTGCAGGCAAGCTGGCAGTGATAAAAGATGAATGGAACATTGCGGAGTTTGAACCGGTAACCACAACAGGAGTGAGGCTGAACGTCAGGCTGAGCAACGACTTCTCATCAGGGATACATGAGGTGATCATTGAATAACGGCTCGAAGCCGTTATTTAAATCGATTGCAAAAACTTTGTAAAAAAGTTTTGAATAATTAAAAAAAAGATTAACTTGCCGTCGACTCATAAGTGTAAATAATACATTTATTAGAAAGTCAAGCTGATGTAACCCCTATTTAAGAATCATGAATATTGCTGTAGCTAGAAAAGTGTAATAATTACACTATAGTGAGAATTTTAACAGGTATTTATAAGGTGTTAACAGAATGAACTAATTTGTATGAAAAGAAAACGCACTTCAGGAAAGGTGATTGAAGCCGGCTGTAATGGCGAGATTCACCTGTTCAGGTCACTGATTTCACTGCTGTTGCTGTTCCTGGCAATCAATCTTCAGGCACAAACCAGGCAGCTTAGTGGTGTTGTCAGAGATTCTGGCGGAGAAACTGTGGCTGGTGCTGCAGTGAGGGTATTGAATACCATAAAAGGTGTTGTGACCGATGTTGACGGACGTTTTGTCCTGACACTTTCTCCCGGAGAGAATGTTATACAGGTCTCCTTTGTTGGTATGAAGACTCTTGATGTTAATGTTCAGGGGATGTCAGTGGTTGAAGTTACACTTCAGTATGACATGCTCGGAATGGATGAGATTGTTGTTGTTGGTTACGGTGTTCAGAAGAAGGGTGACGTTACCAGCTCCATCTCAAGTGTTAAGGCGGATGCTTTTGTCAAAGGTGCCGTAAAGGATGCTGCTCAGTTGATTCAGGGCAAGGTTGCCGGTCTGACCATCTCCAACCCGTCGGGTGATCCCACCTCCAATGCTCAGATCATGCTTCGTGGTATTACCACTCTTTCGGCAAGTACTGAGCCGCTAATCCTTATTGATGGTGTTCCCGGAAGTCTCTCAACTGTTGCTCCGGAAGATATTGAGTCTATTGATGTTTTAAAGGATGGTTCGGCTGCTGCCATTTATGGCACAAGGGGTACCAACGGGGTTATTATTATTACCACCAAGGGTGTGGGTCATGATATTAAGCCAACGGTTGAGTACAATGCCTATGCAACCGTTCAGACCATTGCCCGTAAGATGCCTTTTCTTACCGCTGCGCAGTACCGGCAGCACATGCCTGATGTTCCGGGCTTTGTTGACCTTGGCAGTACTACTGACTGGCTGGGAGAGATTACCCGTACACCGGTTAGCATGAACCACAACATTACGTTAAAGGGTGGCAATGACCAGTCGAATTACACTGCATCAGTAAACTATCGCTATTGGGAGGGTCTTTTTATTCGCTCAGACAATCAGCAGGTATCGGGTCGTATCGGGATTAACCATACTGCTCTTGACGGAATGTTAAAGATGAGTTTCAACTCAATCATACGTGATCGTAAATACTGGACCGGTGGTGATGGTTACTCATTCAACAACTATGTTTACCGGCAGGCGATCATACGGAATCCGACCGATGCGATCTATGACTCAAATGGCAACTGGCAGGAGCGTGATATCTATTTCTATGACAACCCGGTGGCATATATTATGGAGTCTGATGGCGAGAACAACGACCGTGAGATCCAGATGAATGGAAGGGTTACTCTCACACCCGTTGAAAGGTGGAATATCAACCTGCTGCTCTCCAACAACACCTACAATCAGACCCGTGGGTTTGCACAGACAAAGAAGCATGTCTCAACCACAAAAAGTGGTCGTAACGGCTATGCCTCAAGAGGCACGACAGCCAATCAGAGCCAGCTGCTTGAGCTCACCACCGACTATGCCCACACCTTTGGCAAGAGCAATATCTCTTTAATGGGTGGTTACAGTTACCAGACCAATGTCTATGAAGGATTCTGGATGACTAACTGGGACTTCCCTACAGATTACTACTCATACAACAGAATGGAGAGTGGTGATGCTCTTACAAGGGGAGAGGCTACCATGAGCAGCAATAAGAGTGAGAATACCCTTATTGCATTTTTTGCCAGGGCCAGCTACAATTTTGATGACAAGTATCTGCTGATGGCCAGTCTGAGGCGTGAAGGGTCATCTAAGTTCGGAGCCAACCACAAATGGGGTACCTTCCCGGCTATTTCTCTGGGATGGCGCCTCAGCCGTGAGCCCTTCCTGCAAGACATTGATTTCATAACTGACCTCAAGCTGCGTGCCGGATACGGTATTACCGGCACTGCGCCCGGCAGCTCATATATGTCTCTGATCAGCCTCAATTACGGTGAAAGATTCCTCTCCAACGGAGTGTGGGTACAGGGTCTCGCACCAAACCGTAACCCCAACCCTGATCTTAGGTGGGAGAGAAAAGGTGAAGTAAACATTGGCCTTGACTTTGGATTTGCAGAGGGACGGATCAATGGCTCGGTAGATTTTTATCACCGCCGTACCAATGACATGCTTTGGAACTATCAGGTACCAACACCGCCCTATCTTTATTCTTCCATTACTTCAAACGTTGGTGTAATGGATAACCGTGGTTTTGAAGCTCTTATTCAGGGTACCCTTGTTGCCAGGAGTGACTTCAACTGGCTGACAGGTATCACCTATTCCACCAACAGGAACAAGCTAGTTTCACTCTCAAATGATCAGTTTGAGACCACCAATGACTTTTTCTATTCAGGGCATACCGGTGAACCTATTCAGCAGAGCACCCATATTGTTAAGATAGGTGATCAGATTGGCAACTTCTACGGATGGAAGTCGGTTGATATTACTGATGGTGGTATCTGGATCGTAGAAAGTGCCAGTGGCGAGCATATTCCCATCACTGAATCTGATCAGGATGACAGGCAGGTGCTTGGCAACGGACTTCCAAAGCACTATCTTGGATGGAACAACTCAGTCAGATTCAGGAATTTTGACCTTGAGATCAATATGAGGGGTGCTTTTGGATTCCAGATACTCAACTTCCAGAGACTCTATTACGAGAACCCAAGGATTTTCCAGTACAACATGCTTGAAAGTGCCTTCGACAAGGTCTATGGCAAGGCGAGGCTTACCTATGACCTGGCTTATGTAAGCTACTATATTGAAGATGGTGACTATTGGAAGATTGACAACCTCACCCTGGGCTATACATTCAAGCTGAGAAACCAGCAGTATGTCAAGAGTGCACGTATCTATGCCTCAGGCCTTAACCTTTATACCCTGACCGGATATAAGGGCATTGATCCTGAAGTAAACCGTATCGGGCTTAACCCCGGTAATGATGAGAGAGACAAATATCCTACTACCAGGACATTCACTCTTGGAGTCAACCTTACATTCTAACGATTAAATTGGACAGCTATGAAAAAGCATTTTAACAAATACATTGGCGGTCTGGTAATACTCGGAACACTATTTGTTTCAAGTGCCTGCACTGATCTGTCAGAAACGGTCTATTCAGAACTTCTTGCAGAACAGTTCATCCCCTCAGAAAAAGATATACCCTCAATCATTGCACCGGTATATACCGTTATGCGGGGAATGAAAGCCGGCTGGCAGGGTATGTATGACCTTCAGGAAGAGCCCGCTGACCAGATCGTTACTCCGGCACGCCCCAACGGTTGGTATGACGGCGGGACCTATCAGAGAATGCACAAGCACACCTGGACACCCACCCAGTGGCAGCCCCAAAACCTTTGGAACAACTGTTATCGGGGCATTAATACTGCCAACAGGGTTATCTATCAGATTGAGTCCGGTGAGATACCTATGACCTCCGGGAAAGAGAATCTGTTAGCTGAACTGAAGGCAGTAAGAGCCTACTACTATTCAGTTCTTCTCGATACACATGGAAATGTGCCTCTGGTGGATGATTATAAAGATGTTGACCTGCCTTTACAGGCCAGCCGCCAGCAGGTTTATGATTTTGTGGTGGCACAGCTTACAGCTGCAATACCGCTTCTTGATGAGACCGTGGATCAAACCACATATGGCCGGTTCACCAAGTGGGCTGCCAAAGCAACACTGGCCAGAGTTTATCTCAATGCAGAGGTGTATACCGGAACTCCAAAGTGGCAGCTATGTATTAATGAGTGTGATGACATCATTACAAGCGGTAGTTATCAGCTTGAAAATCTGTATCGGGATATCTTTAAAACTGACAATGAAAACTCAAAGGAGATAATATTCTCAGTACCCTACGATGAGACCAAGGCTACCGGATGGCAGATCCATATGAAGACACTTGATCCGTTAAGCAGGCTTGTATTCAAGATGGAGGCACAACCCTGGGGTGGCAACTGTGCCGTTCCCCAATGGATTGACACCTATGATACAGATGACCAGAGACTTAAGGATACCTGGATAATGGGGCCACAGTACAATCCTGATAATGGCAACCTGGTGATTGACTATGTCAAATTTGTAAAGGATATTGATCTGGCAGCCTCAAATCAGGGTTATCGTATCGGTAAATATGAGATCAGGATCGGTGCAAAGGCTGCCCTCAGCAATGACTATGTGGTATTCCGGTATGCTGATGTATTGATGATGAAAGCTGAATGCCTCCTGAGGGAAGGACGGGCCCATGATGCTGCAGTGATTGTCTCTGAGGTAAGAGAGCGTTCGTTCAGGGCAAATCCTGCAAAGGCTGTTGTCACCGGAGACGACCTTCTTCAGGGGAGTTCCTATAACTATGGCTATGTTGTCAACGGTGAGGTAACCGAGGCAGAAGGGGGTGATGACATTGAGTTTGGAAGATTTCTTGATGAGCTTGGATGGGAGTTTGCTGCCGAGGGCAGAAGACGTACTGATATTATCAGGTTTGGTGTATTTCATACCAAGACCTGGTTCAATCACAGACCCACATCCATTGACAAGGCTATCTTCCCGATACCACAGGATGAGCTCAACAAAAACCCGAACCTGACACAGAACCCAAGTTATTGAGATAACAGTCAGGGTACTTGTCCGGTGGCAGGTAGAATTATTTAAGTCCCAGGGGGTGCAGGATAGATACCTGCACCCTCCGGGTGTTTTTAAAAGTGACAAATTATGAGAAGGAGTGCTCCGGCCCTAATTCTTTTTTTCCTCACCTCCATAGCTGCGGGACAGCAGATTACTCTCTCGGGCCATGTGAAATGCTTTAACAGGTACGGGCTTCACAATGTAGAGGTCACTATCGGCAGGTCAAAAGATGCGGTTAAGAGTGACAGTGCCGGCTGGTTTACGATACAGCTCAACAGGGGAGATAAGGTATCTTTTGTTGCTGAAGGGTTTGAAACATTTACATTAAGGCCAGTCAGGTCAGACACTGTTAATATCAACCTTGTGTTCAGGGGCAGGAGAAAGGATGAACTGGTTGCCATAGGTAACGGCTACATAAGAAAAGAGGATCTTACCTTTGCCGTAAGCAACCTTCAGCAGGAGAATAGCGAGTTCTCAAACTATTCAAACATATATGATCTGTTGCGCGGCCGATTTCCCGGAGTAGAGGTGATAAATACCCCTCTTGGCCCGTCCCTTCAGGTAAGAGGCACCAATACTCTAACCCTTTCTACTGAGCCGCTTATAATTGTTGACGGTATACCCACCAATGATATTTCAACCCTGGAGCCTGTAAATATCCGGACAATAAATGTGCTGAAAGATGCAGCCGCAGCGCACTATGGTACGCGCGGCTCAAATGGGGTTATTCTGATCGAAACCAGAAAAAGGTGACCATTTGAATAGCTGTTCGACCTGGGGAGACTTTATGCTGAGTATAGGGAGAACTGTTTAATCTTTTTACTTCCTTGTAATTGAAAATGACGCTAACAGATAATATCATAAAGTCATGAGAAACGTTCTGTTGATTTTAGCAGTAATGTTGATCTCCTCCTCCTGTGTCAGGAGCGTGGAGAGGGGGAACCTGATACCCAACCCTTCTGCGGAGGAGCTCTCCGGCTCTTCGGTATCAGGCTGGAACAGCGAGACACGTGGAGGGGGTATGATCGCCTTCTATGATTATGAAGCACATGAAGGTAAAAGGAGCTTTATGTTGCAGAGCAGTCAGCCGGCAGGAGGGAGGTGGATGACCAGGGTACTGTTAAAACCGTGGTCTGAATACAGATTCACCGGCTGGGTGAAAACCGAAGATGTGCAGCCTGGAAATGGTCGCGGAGCAGGATTCAGGTTTGATGCGTTTGATGTGGAATATGAGGGTCTTACTGGTACGAACGACTGGACACGGATCGAGTTCAGATTCAGGACCGGGAGAGATGACTCATCCATCTTGTCATGCCTGCTTGGGATAGACGGTCCAGCGACAGGAAGAGCATGGTTTGATGATATGTCTCTTGAGCTGGTCTCGACTGAGAAGATCAATACTGCGGTTACGGTTGATCTCTCAGACCGCAAAGAGCCCATGTCTCAATATATCTACGGGCAATTTATTGAACATCTTGGCAGGTGCATCTATGGCGGAATCTGGGCTGAGATTCTCGATGACCGTAAATTCTGGTACACCCCGGGCACCAGGGAGTCGCCATGGCTTCTCAGGGGCAGCAGAGAGCACTTCTCGGTTGACCGTAACCAGCCCTTCACCGGCGACAAGACCCCGGTGCTGGGAGTCGATCACCCCGGTGCTGCTATCATGCAGCAGAATGGCCTGGGCCTGAAGCCTGACCTTGACTACGATGGTCATATAGTTCTGAAGGCCACCCCGGGTATCACCGGGGTTAAGGTAACCCTGCAGTGGGGAGAGGAGTCTCAGACAGTGACGATAGAAAAACCTGCCGGCAGTTATACATCTTACCCCCTCAGATTTCACTCTGGCGAGTTGACACATACAGCCTCCCTTTCCATTGAGCCGGTGGGTAACGGCAGGGTCTGGGTGGGCACAGCCACACTGATGCCTTCTGACAATATTGAAGGATTCCGGTCAGATGTGATTGCACTTCTCAGGGAGCTCAATTCACCTGTCTACCGCTGGCCCGGGGGTAATTTTGTGAGCGGTTATGACTGGAAAGATGGTATTGGTGACCGCGACAGGCGGCCACCGCGCAAGAACCCGGCATGGCAGGGGGTTGAGCACAATGATGTGGGAATTCATGAATTCATGGCCTTCTGTGAGATACTTGGTACTGAGCCCTACATTGCGGTCAATGCCGGCCTGGGTGACTCACGGCAGGCACGTGAGGAGGTTGAGTACTGTAACGGCTCATCTGATACACCTATGGGCAGGCTGAGGGCTGCCAACGGCCACTCCGACCCCTGGAAGGTGAGGTGGTGGTCAATAGGCAATGAGATGTATGGTGACTGGCAGCTGGGACACATGTCAACCGCCGATTTCGTGAAGAAGCACAATGATTTTGCTGAGGTGATGAGAAGTGCCGACCCCGATATTGTACTTATTGCCGTCGGTGAGCTGGGCGAGTGGGACAGGATGGTCATGGCCAACTGCTCAGAGAGCATGGATATGATCAGTGAGCACTTTTACCGGCAGGACTGGCACGGTGGCGGACTTATGACACATGTGAAGCAGATACCCGAAGCTATAAGGGAGAAGGCTGATGCTCACCGTATCTACCGGCAGGAGATACCCCAGCTGGAAGGGAAGGATATCCGTATCTGTATGGATGAGTGGAATTACTGGTATGGCCCGCATATCTACGGTGAATTGGGTACCCGATACTTTATGCGTGATGCCATGGGTATTGCTGCAGGGCTTAATGAGTATGCCAGGCAGAGCGATATGATATTCATGGCCAACTACGCGCAGACAGTCAATGTTATTGGCTGTATCAAAACGAACAGCACCGGTTCAGTCTTTGATGCAACCGGACAGGTACTGAAGCTCTACAGAGAGAAGTTCGGCACCATACCGGTAGGTATCAGTGGTGAGACAAGGCCACTTGATATGGCGGCCACGCTTGATGCTGAGGGTAAAAAGCTGATACTCTCAGTGGTTAACCCTACCCACGAGAGGGTATCACTTCCGGTGGAGGTAATAAATGGTACCATTACCGGTGAGATAGAGCTGTGGCAGGTGATCGCGCCGGATGAGATGGCCACCAATGAGCCCGAAAGACCTGAAGCGGTAACTGTCAGCGGCCCGCTCACCGTCTCACTCCGGCAACGCATGACAGTCGATCCGGCCAGCATAAGCCTCTTTATCTATAATATAAGCCAATGATCAATTAGCCAACCGTTTAAAAGTGATAAACATGAAAAGAAAAGCCATAATCCGTATACTTACAATTACCCTGGCTGTTGTAATTGTTCTGATGTCTTCATGCTCCGGAGAGAGAAACAGTCAGACTCTCAAGGGCAACCTGGCTGTACTGGCCACTCCGTCACAGATGGTGCGTGGTAGTATGCGTATGATGAAAGAGCTTAATGACGGCATGATCCCTGATAGTGTAAACCCGGAGATGAGGCGCTGGCTGTCAGATCCTGGCAGGGCAGCAAGACAAGAGGCACTGACTGTGGCACAATATCAATATGAGTGGGAGGAGCCTGTTACTATTGATGAGGCGGCTCTCTTTCTTTATGATTATGAAAGCCTGACCCGGTTACCGGTCTCCTACAGGTTTAAATACTGGAACGGTGATACCTATGTCGATGTTGAGGAGCCTATGGGGCTGAATGTAGAGAGTGGGATCTTCAATCATACCAGGTTCAGACCAGTCTCAACCACCCGTCTGTTGCTGGAGCTCGATTCGGTAGAGCGCTTTCTCTCTCCCCTTCTTGAGTGGCAGGTGTTCAAACCTCACAATTCACCCGATCCGGCCCCGGTGGTAATTGCAGGCCCTGATCGCCTGGTGGTTACAGGTGGCAAAACCTGGCTTACCGGTATTATCAGGAGTATCACTCCGCTAAAGAGGGTGCAGTGGGAGGTCAATGGCCCCGGCCGTGTCAGGTTTGAGAATAGGAGCATAGAGAGTACCACAGCCACCTTTACAGATCCCGGTGATTATGTACTCACACTAACATCGAAGGCGGGAAAGCTGAAATCGTCATCATCGCTGAAGGTAACGGTAGTCAATCCGCCCGGTGAGCAGAGACTTGACGTTGTCTATACCGGTCGCTTCAAAATAGACAGTCCGCTATGGAATGATCGTGCAAAGGCACTAATCGTCAACTGGATACCGCATTGTATTGAGATGATTGAAAAGACTGACCTTGACCGTGGACAGGGAGGCCTTGATAATTTTATTGAGGCAGCCAGAGCACTGCGCGGTGAGTCTCACGGCAGACATCTTGGCTATGTCTTCTCCAATGCATGGGTACACCAGACAGTTGAGTCAATGTGTATTGCCCTGATGGTTGACCCGCAGGGTGACAGAGAGATTATTGCCGCACAGGAGATGATGAAGAGGACCCTTGAAAAGTGGATTCCTGTTATACTTGCTGCACAGGAGCCTGATGGTTATCTGCAGACGGCATATACACTACGTGATACTACCAGGTGGAAAGAGCGGTGGGCACCCGAGACCCGAAGCAATCATGAAGGCTACGTCGCAGGCTATTTTATTGAGTCGGCCATTAATCACTATACACTTACTGAAGGGGCAGATACAAGGCTTTATGATGCTGCAAAGAGACTTGCCGACTGCTGGGTTGACAATATCGGGCCCGGGAAGAGGGAGTGGTATGACGGGCATCAGGAGATGGAGCAGGCATTGGTCCGCTTTGGCCGTTTTGTGAATGATATGGAGGGCAACGGCCGTGGTGACAGCTACATCACTCTGGCAAAGTTCCTGCTTGACAGCCGCGGGAACGGCTCTGAATACGATCAGAGTCATCTGCCTGTGCAACAGCAGTATGAGGCAGTAGGGCATGCCGTAAGAGCGGTATACAACTATTCAGCGATGGCTGACGTTGCAGCCGAGACAGGTGACACCGATTATCAAAGTGCAGTGATCACACTGTGGGATAATATGGTCAACAAAAAATATTATGTTACCGGTGGGATTGGCAGTGGGGAAACTTCAGAAGGCTTTGGCGTCAACTACTCGCTTCCCAATAGTGCCTATTGTGAGTCATGCTCAAGCTGCGGACTCATATTTTTCCAGTACAAGATGAACCTGGCATACCATGATGCAAAATATGCAGATCTCTATGAAGAGACTATCTATAATGCACTGCTTGGGTCTATAGATCATGAGGGAAAGAATTTCTACTATACCAACCCTCTCGCTTCCAACCGTATGAGGTCTGACTGGCATGTTTGCCCATGTTGCGTAGGCAATATACCCAGAACACTGCTTATGATTCCCACATGGACGTATGCCAAAAGTGAGGATGGCATATATGTTAACCTCTTCATCGGCAGCACCATTAATATTGATAAGGTAGCTGGGACGGATGTGGAGATGGTACAAAAGACAGATTATCCATGGAAAGGTGAAGTCTCAATAACGGTCAATCCTGCTGAGTCACGTAACTTTACCGTTTGGGTAAGGATACCTGACAGGAAGACCAGTGATCTCTACACCTCCAAGCCTGAGCTGAATACTATCGGTGCACTGTCTGTCAATGGTGAGAAGGTGGATGGGAAGGCAGTAAGAGGTTATATACCGCTGACCAGGGAGTGGAAGAGGGGAGATGTCATCTCATTCGTGATCCCGATGGAGGTACAGCAGGTCACCGCAGATGAACGTATCGTGGCTGACAGGGGTAAGATAGCCCTCAGGTACGGACCATTGGTCTACAATGTGGAGAAGGCTGATCAGCCTGATATTGAACAGCCTGTTGGTGATGATCAGTTTATTGCTGTATGGGATGCCAATCTCTTTGGAGGTATCATGACTATAAGAGGCAGATGGAGTGACGGCAGTGATCTGCTGGCTATTCCAAACTATCTGAGACTTAACAGGGTCACTGGTCCTGATGCCCCCAGGGAGGGTGATCAGCAGGGAGACCGGAGCCCTTCCTCATTAGTGTGGATCAATAAAAGATAGACCAAAAGTTGAATGATCATCTTAATCGATATGATCAGAGGGCAAAAATGTATATTTGCAGATATAACAATTGTTGGAAATGAAAAACATAAGAGAGATTCTGTTACCAGTATTCCTGGTTGCCATGGCACTACTGGTTTCATGCGGTAATCAAAAGGTAAAAGAGATGGTGACAACTGAAAGCTTTGGTTCATTTGATGGTAAGGAGATATTCCTCTATACACTTACAAACAGCAATGAGAATGTTATTAAGCTCACCAACTATGGCGCTGCCATCGTAGAGATAAGTGTGCCGGACAGGAGTGGTGACAGGGCAAACGTCACCTTCGGCTATGATAACCTTGCCGGCTATCTTGCCGGTGACGCCTATTTCGGCAAGGTGGTGGGGCAGTTTGCCAACCGTATTGCCAGGGGGAAGTTCTCTCTTGAGGGGACAGAATATACCCTGGCCATCAACAATGACCCCAACGCCCTTCACGGTGGCCCCACCGGCTGGCACAGCAGGGCCTGGGAGGCTGAGGTGCTTAAGGATACCGACTTTCCGGCAGTGAGGTTCACCTACCACAAGCCCGATATGGAGGAGGGCTATCCGGGTAATGTGACAGCAGAGGTGGTTTACACCTGGACCGACGACAATGAGATAATAATGGACTACAAGGTTACCACTGACCAGGTGACCGTGGTCAATATCACCAACCATGCCTACTTCAACCTTCACGGGGCTGGCGTGGGTGATATACTTGACCATGAGGTGGTGATCAATGCCTCAGCCTTTATTCCGGTTGATGCCTCCCTGATACCAACGGGTGAGCTGAGAGAGGTGGAGGGCACTCCGTTCGATTTTCGTGAGCCTCACACCATTGGCGAAAGGATAGGTGATCTCTATGACCAGCTGGAGCTTGGCGGTGGCTATGACCACTGCTATGTGCTTGATGAGAGCGGCGGCCCGGTGGCAGAGGTGTATGACCCCATAAGCGGCAGGCTGCTGGAGGTTTTCACCGATCAGCCAGGGATGCAGCTCTATACCGGCAACTTCCTCGATGGTACCCAGAGCGGACGTGGCGGAGTGGTCTATCTGTACCGTTCAGGACTATGTCTTGAGACACAGCACTTCCCTGACAGTCCGAATCAGGCTGCCTTCCCTTCGGTTCTGCTGACACCTGAAGAGCCATTGCTCTCAAGCACCACCTACCGGTTATCCGTCAGGTAGTGATAGGGTAAGAGAGAGGCATGGTCTGGTGAGCTGTCACGGCAGCACTGCCTGCGACAGCTGCCGGCAGCACCTCATCCTATCCTATAATAAATGTTAAATCGAATCTTTTGTGAGATAAGTCAGGCAAAGCGCACTGCTCCGGCACTAGTTTTGCCGTTGTCTATTTAATGTTACGCTTAAACTGCATTTTTGCGTATGCTTGTCACTGACAGGCATCATTCTATAAGGCAGTTTAGGTTTTTAGGGGTTATTTGTACGTACCGTCCCGGGCCACCGGGACGGTATTTTCTTGATATATGTTTGATTTCTATGGTTATCTTTGTCGGCGAAAATTGCTGAGATGTTGCCCCCTGAATTTGTTGAAAGACTGGATAGTCAGACCTATATAGATAAAGATGAGCTTCTTGAGGCTCTCTCCGGTCAGGGTACCTCTTCTGTCAGGGTCAACCGGCTAAAGTGGCCTCATCCGGTGACAGCCTATGAGAGGGTTGAGTGGGAGCCTGATGGTTTTTATCTTCCCGGCAGACCCATTTACACCCTGGATCCTCTTTTTCATGCCGGTGTCTACTACCCGCAGGAGTCATCAGGCATGTTCCTCGGAGAGATGATCCGGCAGCTGGCCGGCAGCCTGAGCGGACTACGTGTTCTTGACCTGTGTGGCGCTCCGGGAGGCAAGAGTACCCATCTGGCCTCGATGCTGGGAGATAACAGCCTTTTGGTGGCCAATGAGATTATCAGGTCACGGGCCGCCATACTGGCTGAGAATATCACAAAATGGGGTACCGGCAATGTGATTGTCACAAATGCTGACCCTTCACGTTTTGCCTCTCTGCCTGGCTTTTTTGATATTATTGTTGCCGACCTTCCCTGTTCGGGAGAGGGGATGTTCAGGTCAGCAGCTGCTGTCAGTGAGTGGTCGCTTCCCAATACCCTGCTGTGTAGTGAGCGGCAGCGACGCATAGTGATGGATGTCTGGCCTGCACTCCGACCCGGGGGTATCTTTATCTACTCAACATGTACTTTTAATCCTGCTGAGAATGAGGAGAATGTTGCATGGCTCACCGGGCAGGCCGGAGCAGAGCCGCTGGCCGTCAGCCTGCCTGCTGACACCGCTGTGACAACTATTCGTTATGGAGGCCTGGAGGGTTACGGCTTCCATCCCGGCAGGGTGCGCGGCGAGGGCTTCTTTATTGCAGCCATACGTAAACCTTACCCTCATAGTGGCAGTGATGAGAGCAGCCTCCGCGGCTCATCCGCACCATTGCCTCATCTCAACAGAAGGGGCGGGGTGAAACTAACAGCACCGGCACTTGAGATAGGTGAGAGGTATACCGGTTTTGACCCGTCACGGATGGCTGCAGATGAAGAGAGGATAATTGCCCTGGCAACGGAGCGCCGGATGAGCAGCTATATTGGTGAGAAGGTACCGGTGATCAAGTCGGGCACCCTGCTGGGCAGCCTCAAGAGGAGCGGTTTTGTGCCGGCACATGACCTGGCAATGACCGTCAGACGACGAGGTGACAGCTGGCCGGTATGGCCACTGACGGGTCCGCTGGCCCTGGCCTATCTGAGCCACGACCGCCTTGATGGTCATGAGGCTCCGGATGGAAGGGCCCTGGTAACCTACCGTGACATTGCCCTGGGATTTGTCAATAACACCGGAGCCAGGATAAATAACGGATATCCGTCGGCATGGAGGATCAGGATGCGGCAACCGCAACGGCAACCGCAACAGGTCACCGGCCTGCTGTAAGGTGCAAGGCTTGATGAGAGAGAAAGGGGAATGGACAAAAATGTTGAACTAAACTTTCACAATATAAATTTGTTAAAGAGAAAAACAGATAATAATTTATTCTAAACAATTGTTACCGCGTATGAAGACAGACATTCAAATTGCTCAGAGTGCCAATATCAGGCCAATTACTGAGGTTGCAGAGAAATTGGGTCTCAGGGAAGATGATCTTGAGCTTTATGGAAAGTATAAGGCTAAGCTTCCTCTCTCTCTTATTGATGAAAAGAAGATGGCTAAGGCGAAGCTGATACTTGTGACAGCCATTACCCCGACTCCGGCGGGTGAGGGTAAGACCACCACCTCCATAGGGCTGGCACAGGGCATGAACCAGCTTGGTAAGAAGGCTACCGTAGTTCTCAGGGAGCCCTCTCTCGGGCCGGTCTTCGGTATCAAGGGGGGTGCTGCCGGTGGCGGTCACTCACAGGTGATACCGATGGAGGATATCAACCTTCACTTTACAGGAGATATCGCTGCTGTGGAGAAGGCCCACAACCTGCTGGCTGCCATGATTGACAATAACCTTCAGGCAAGTACAGGTAACCTGGGGCTTGATCCCAGGACAATAGCCTGGAAGAGGGTTATGGATATGAATGACCGTGCTCTGCGTAATATGGTGATAGGTCTTGGCGGTACCGCCCAGGGTGTGCCTCGGGAGACCGGCTTTGATATCACTGCCGCCTCTGAGATAATGGCTATCCTCTGTCTGGCCACCAGCATCACAGACCTGAAGAGACGTCTGGGCAACATCTTTGTTGGCTATACCACTGAGGGCAAGCCTGTCTTCGCCCGCGACCTGCGCGCTGAGGGAGCGATGGCCACCCTGCTCAAGGATGCCATCAAGCCTAACCTGGTACAGACACTCGAAGGTACACCTGCAATAATTCATGGCGGTCCATTTGGCAATATTGCCCAGGGGACAAACTCAATACTTGCCACACGCATGGGTCTCTCACTGAGTGATTATGTTATCACTGAGGCCGGGTTTGCCAGTGAGCTGGGTGCTGAAAAGTTTTTTGACATCAAGTCCCAGGTGGGTAACCTGAAGACCAGCGCCGTGGTGATAGTGGCCACGATAAGGGCGCTGAAGTATCATGGCGGTGCCAAACTGGCTGATCTTACCAATGAGGATCTGGGTGCACTGGGTCGTGGGTTTGAGAACCTTGACAAGCATGTGGAGAATATGCAGTACTTTGGTTACAAGCCTGTTGTGGTGGTGAACCGCTTTTCGTCCGACACCGATGCCGAGGTGGAGCTGCTCAGAAACTACTGTGATGAGAAGAATGTAAAGTTTGCGGTCAATACAGCCTGGGCTGACGGTGGAAAGGGGGCTCTTGAGTTTGCTGAAACGGTGCTGCAGGCAGCAGAGGAGTGTGCCGACTGCTTTACTCCGCTCTATGACCTGGCATGGCCTCTCGAGAAGAAGATAGATACCATATGTACCCTGATGTACGGTGCCAGGAATGTAGAGTACAGCCTTGATGCCCGCAGGCAGCTTAAAAAGATTGATGAGCTGGGGCTTGACAACCTGGCTGTCTGTATCGCCAAGACACAGAAGTCAATCTCTGATGACCAGTCGCTGCGTAACAGACCGAGAGATTTTACTGTCAGCATCCGCAATGTGGTGCTCTCCTCCGGAGCAGGTTTCATAGTGCCCATAGCGGGCGCTATCATGCGTATGCCCGGACTGCCGGCAGTACCGTCGGCAGTCAATATTGACATTGATGATAAAGGGCAGATTAGCGGACTATTCTGATCAGACCGTTTCATGATATATCAGCCGCAATAGTAGCGGGAGGGAGAGCCTCCCGCTACGGCGGCATAAACAAGTCGCTGCAAGAGGTTGAGGGGGTCGCCATGATCGACCGTATAGTGACTGTGCTGGAGCCGCTCTTCAGTGAGATAATCCTTGCAGGGTGGCCTCCGGGAGACCCCATACCCGGCGCACTTGTCTATGTGAGTGACCATTACAGTGATATAGGTCCGCTGGCAGGCATTGAGGCAGCCCTGCGCATAACAGGCTCGCCGCTGCTGTTTGTGGTGGGCGGCGATATGCCGTGGCTCTCAGCTGACCTGATAGAGGCACAGGTGGCCGACTACCGCCGAAACCCCGCACCTGTACATGCCATACAGACCGGAGGGCTGGTTCACCCGCTGCATGCCCTCTATAGCCGTGAGGTACATGATAAGCTGGTAAGCTACATTGAGGAGGGTGGCAGCAGGGCACTGACCGACTTTCACAGATATGTCGGAGTACGCTGGTACACTATACCTCTGACCGCCGAAAGAGAGAAGGCACTGCGCAGTATAAACCGGCCGGAAGAGCTGGATATCTGAGGTCCCCCTTAGTCATATCAGGCGGGGATCGCCCTATCAGGCCTTTTTGCTAATCCATGCCGGGATCGCCATATCAGGCCTTTTTACTAATCCAGGCCGGGATCGTCATATCAGGCTGTGTTCACTATACCATGATAAGTACCTATCTGGCGTTTACATCCCGCCCCTTGAGTATCAGTCGGTCATAGAGGTAAAGCAGCAGGCTGGCTGCCAGTGCAATGGCTGAGAAGAGTATCCATACCCTTGAGGGATGGTAGCTCTCCCACAGGTAGCTGGTGAGCTGCTGGCTATCCATTCCGAACGCTCCTGCCGCATGGTTGAAATAGTCTGTCTGTGTGAATGTCTCTGATACTTCCGGTATGTCAAACCCCTTTTCGGCCACCGCCCTTTTCAGCAGGGTGAACTTGTCGGCTCTCACCTCATAGGGTCTGCCTGAGAGCCATCCGGCACCCAGATGTCCGAGGGCTACCGGCAGGAAGGAGGTACCCATGTAGAGTGCCTTGCGGTCTGCCGGAGCTATCCCTCCCAGGTACTCCTGAATCTTTGGTGATGATGCCATCTCACCCACGCTGAATATCAGCACCCCGAGAATAATGATCCACGGATTGAGGTTGGCAAACATCACTCCCAGTCCAAAGGCAAGAATGAATATACCGGTGGTGATACTGTTCAGTGGCCGGTAGCGTGCGGTGATGGATGAGATCACCAGCTGGAAGAGAATGATAAAGAAGGCTGCCAGGCTGGAGATGGTCACAGCGGTTATGGTGCCGGCCTTTAGGCCGAGTGAGAGCGACATAACATCAAGATTGACCCACGACTCCAGGAAGACGGGGAATGAGTAGAAGAGCTGGTTATAGGCTGTCCAGAAGACACCAATAATCAGCAGGAAGAGCAGGAAGCGCCAGTCGGTGAGCGTGACACCTATATTTTTGAAGGCGATACCCACACTCTTAAAAAAGCTCTCTCCCTTCTCTGTCACTGCCGGCTCCTTATAGAAGAGCAGAGTGATTACCAGGTTGAGCGCCATGGTTCCTATTGCCATGTAGAATACTGAGTCCCAGCTCTTCTTATAGAGCAGGCTGGCTACGAACGGACCGATAAACCCTCCAATGTTTACCACCATATAGAATATTCCGAATCCCAGCGAGGCGGTCTCCCTGTTGGTCACGCGTGCCACGGTGCCTGAGATAAGCGGCTTGAACAGGGCTCCGGCCACAGCCAGCAGGATGAATGCCGCAAAGATGGCACCGAATGTTTCGAACCTGCCAAGCAGGTAGAATGATAAGATATAGGTGATGAATGAGACTATAAGCACTTTTTTGTATCCCACCTTGTCAGAGATGGCTCCTGTAATGATCGGCAGAAAATAGAGGATCATTGAGGCTGTCCCCATTATGGTACCCTTCTCAACGTTTGAGAACCCGAGGGCTCCCTCCTCGCGGGGCGAGGTCAGATAGATGGCAATAAAGCCATTATAGAATGCATACCATCCCCAGCGCTCAAACAGTTCAATGACATTGGATATCCAGAAAAGAGAGGGGAATTTTTTGAGGGTTTGTGTGAAGTTGCTCATCAGGACTGATTTTGATGGCCAAAAATAGTGAAATATGCATTACATGGTTACCGGCTGTTGCAACAGAGGTGAACATTTCATGTTGGCATCTCCTCACGGGAGGCATAGAAATAGGCCTCTTTCAGGTCGGCATCATCCCATGTATACACTCTCCTCCCGTTGTATCCGGCAATGGCACTTAGCATTGCAGCATCACCGGCGCACATCGTAGTGTGAGCCATCAGTGCCAGGGAGCAGACCCAGCTCCACCATCCTCCTGTAAATATTATCAGCATCCCAAGCGCTATGGTGACCACAAGGAATGGCGCTGCGGCCACGGTGGTGAAGAGCCTGTGACCGGCAACGAAGCGGTGGGCAGTAACATAGATGATGCCCTGTGACAGGTCGGCACCAACCCTGATATCACGCGCACCGGCCAGGGCATATGGAATGATATGAAGGCCCTCATGAATGGGGATGAGCAGAAGAGGTATCACCACAAGCCCTGTGACCAGCCCGGCAAGGGTGCCGTAGCCGGATGAGGGGGTGACCACCCCCGGCCAGAACCAGATAGTCAGAAAGAGTGAGAGGAGCGTCACACCCCATATAATTATCATAGGCGGTGAGGGGCTGAAGAGACGGCTGAAGACAAAGGGTGCTACCTCTGAGTAGGAGAGGGTGATCACCTTTTCATACCGCTGACTGTCATCAAGCTCTTCAATAGGGGGTGTTCTCTTCATATGAGCCCAAATTTACATAAAATCATCAAGTGCCGGTGTAGTTGCCTGCCTTCCGGTAACAGCCATCACGGCAAAAGAGTGTCTGGATCTGCTTTTTACGGAGTGATAAACCTTTGGCACGACAATTGGTTAATTTTGCAGATAACAATGAAAAGGGCTCTTCTCATAGTGTTGTTTGCCGTTCCGCCCCTGCTGCTGTCAGGGCAGCAGAGCGATAGTGCCACTACTGCCGGGCAGGATGGTGACACGATCTCACCCTACCATCTGCTCAGGCTGGCCACCTTTGACGGTATGACATTCCCGCTGGTTGAGCTGGGTGAGGTGGTTGTTACCGACAGGATGCCCCGCTGGGCCAGGGTTGATTACCGTCGGCATGCACGGCTTGTTTACAATATCCGGAGGGTCTACCCCTTTGCACTGATCGTCAGGCAGGAGTTTGGTCGTATAAACCGGGTTCTGGAGATACTCCCCAATGACCAGGCGAGGCGCAATTTCCTGAAGCAGTATGAGAAGGAGCTGCTTGAAAAATATGAGGGTGATATGCGGAAGCTCACCTTTACACAGGGTAAGATATTGATAAAGCTCATTGACCGTGAGACACAGAACACATCATATGAGCTGATAAGGCAATACCGGGGAGGATTTACCGCTGTCTTCTGGCAGGGGGTAGCACGTATCTTCGGAGCCAACCTCAAGACGGTATATGACCCTGCCGGTGAAGATTACCTGATTGAGCAGATCCTGATTGAGATTGAGGCGGGACGCCTCTGACTACCTCTCTTTTACCAGCTCCATGAGGGCCTTTACTACCGCTTCGGCATCATTGGCTATCTCACTCATTGTTGCATCAAGCATATAGCAGGGGGCGGTCACCACCCTGTTGCTGCGGTCGATACTCACCTCACCATGCTGTCTCTTTTCATGTATGCCTCCCAGCCTGCCAATATCGGTAATGGTCTGTTCATCACTCCCGATGGTCACTGTCACCTCACCCAGAACACGTGTGATCAGCACCGGAGATATACAGAGTGCCCCGATAGGTTTCCCGGCACGGTGAGTCTCACGTATCACCTGCTCCACCACCCGGTCAACATGGCAGTCGGGCCCGTCAAAAGCATAGGTGCACAGGTTCTTGGCCACTCCGAATCCGCCCGGAAAGATCAGGGCATCAAACTCCTCAGCCCGGTACTCAGAAAGGGCTTTGATATTGCCCCTGGCTATACGTGCTGCCTCGGTGAGCACATTGCGCGACTCTTTCATCTCCTTGCCGGTAATATGATCAATCACATGGTGCTGTGCCACGTTGGGAGCAAAGATCTGATAGGTGCCGCCATGCTTGTCAATGGCGTAGAGTGTCATTACCGCCTCGTGTATCTCTGATCCGTCATAAACACCACACCCGGCTAATACTACTGCTGTTTTCATATCATCTCTCTCATTTAGGTAAAGAGATAAAAATACAAAAAATGAGCGACTCTTGTGGAATATTTTATTATCTGACTCATACATTGATGATTAGTGGATTGACAGGTGCGGGGTACCATAGTATCAGGTAAGTTCTCCTAATGTACCAGATGCGAGGTGCTAAATAATCAAGTGTGTGGTGCCAGATTACCAGTTGCGAGATATCAAATATCTTAGAATTTCTACCCTATCAGGCAAGGGAGAACAGATTATCAGCCCTTTTAGCAGATGTTGTATCCGGCGCATTGAAAAGTTTATTTATTTTGGACTAAGGTTAAAATATCTTAAATCGTGCTCCGGAGCGCATGAAATGTAATTCTCTTAATGAAAATATATGCACAGGAAAAAAAAAGGTATACCTTTAAAGCCGGAAAACGACAGCTTACCGGAAGCAGTGAAGCTGAATCCGATAAGCTGTAACTAACTTAAAACCAGTATGTTAAACTAAAACTCTGATCTATGAACAGATTGAAACTGTTACTGTCACTGTTGATGTTATGGGGTGTTACAGCCCTTATGGCACAAACTGTGACAATTAAAGGAACTGTAACAGCCGCCGATGATGGGCTTCCCCTTGCCGGTGTGGCGGTTACGGTAAAGGGAACTACCCTCGGTATCCTGACCGATGCGTCAGGTGCCTATTCTCTCAGTGTTCCTGAGAATGTGTCTGTGCTTACCTACACCTTTGTAGGTATGAAGACTGTCACTGAGACGATTACGGGCCGGACCACCATTGATGTTGTTATGGAGACAGATATGCTTGGTCTTGATGAGGTTGTGGTCACTGCACTGGGTATCACCCGTGAGAAGAAGGCACTTGGTTATGCCGTTCAGGAGGTGTCAGGCAAGGATCTGGCCAACTCCGAGGAGACCAACATTGTCAACGCTCTCCAGGGTAAGGCTGCCGGCGTACAGATCACCAGGGCATCGGGTGCTGTCGGCTCCTCAGCCCAGATTCTTATCAGGGGTATCAAGTCATTTGGTGACAACCAGCCTCTGTGGGTCGTAGACGGCACTCCCATCTCCAACTCAGCCACCGGTGCCAACCAGTGGTCTGGTGTTGACTTTGGTAACAACGCCTCTGACATTGACCCCGAGACTATCGAGTCGATCTCTATTCTTAAAGGTGCAAACGCAGCTGCCCTTTACGGCAGCCGTGCACGTAACGGTGTTGTCCTTGTGACCACCAAGAGGGGCAAGGCCGGTAAGATCAGGGTGTCACTCTCCAACAGCACCTCCTTTGACCAGCTGGCGTGGCTACCCACCTATCAGAACTCATATGGACAGGGTGTCAATGGCAGTGAATTCCTCTGGAAAGAGCTCTCAGCTCCCGGCGAACCTTATGAGGGGATGAGCTACCAGGAGTTTGCCCACAGGTTTTCATTCCGTTATGTTGACGGAATTGGCGGCGGCCAGAATGACAATGCTGACGAGTCATGGGGCCCAAGGCTTGATGCAGGACTGAAGCTGAACCAGTACTTTGCTCCGTTTGACCCCTCATTGTCGCTGATGGAGAACCTTGACCGGACAGCTGCCCCATGGGTGTCACATCCTAACAACGTCCGCGACTTTTTCCAGACAGGTATCACCACGAGCTCAAGTGTCTCGATGGAGGGCGGTACGGAGAGCATGACGGCCCGTATGACCTACTCAAATGTGCTTGAGAGAGGTACCATTCCCAATACAGACCAGAAGAGGAACCAGATTAACCTCAGCACGGTGATGAACCTCAGTCCGAAGATGAAGGTTGACGTGGCTCTCAACTACGCCAAGACGAACAATGACAACCTTCCCGGTCAGGGCTACAGTGAGCAGAACATCATGCAGTCAATCGGAGGCTGGTTCGGTCGCCAGGTTGACATGAAGCAGCTGAAGGACAACTGGGAGACCTTTATGCCCAACGGCATGCCCTACAACTGGAACAGTAACTATCATAACAACCCCTACTGGACGGTCTATAAGAACCTGGCCAGCCGTGACAGGGAGAGGATTTACGGGAATGCCACCGCCACCTACCAGCTTACCACCTGGCTCAGCATTATGGGCCGGTATGGGATGGACTACTACACCGAGGCCCGGAAGCAGGTTGTACATGAGGGCTCCATTGACGCCAACTACGGTACAGGAGGCTACTTCTGGCAGAACAACCGTGACAACAGGGAGACCAACGCCGACCTGTTCCTCAACTTCCAGAAAGACTTCGGATCGCTCCTCCAGGTATCAGGAAACCTTGGTACCTCATACCGTAATGTCAAATACAACTATATGTATCTCGGGGCAGACATGCTTACAGTGCCCAACTTCTTTGTGGTCTCAAACGTTCAGGGAGCACCCGGCACCAGTATGTCAAAATCTGAGTTTGAGCAGAACAGCATCTTCGGATCACTGAACCTCGGCTATGCCAGCCAGCTCTACCTTGACTTTACTGCAAGAAACGACTGGAGCTCAACCCTTCCCAAGGAGGCATGGAGTTATTTCTATCCGTCAGCATCGCTGGGCTGGATATTTACCGAGACCTTTGGTCTGACCGGGTCAGCCTTCTCATTTGGCAAGCTGCGCGCCAGCTGGGCAAAGGTGGGTAGCGATACCAGCCCTTACAGGCTCTCAGCACCATATACGGCTTCCACACCTGCTTATGACGGCAATACCCAGTTTGCATATCCCAATACCCTTCCTCCGATCGGGCTGAAGCCTGAGTTCACCACCTCGATGGAGGCCGGGCTTGAGGTTAAGTTCTTTGACAACCGCTTTGGGTTGGACCTCGCCTATTTCAATAACATTACCAATAACCAGATCATTACTGCCAACATCTCCGGTTCATCAGGCTTTACCTCCAGGGTGATCAACGCCGGTGAGATACAGTCAAAGGGTGTTGAGCTGCAGCTCTATGCTGACATTGTTAGGACCAAGGATTTCGGATGGCGTACCACCATCAACTGGTCAAAGCAGAAGACCATGGTCAATGAGCTGGCAGAGGGTGTTACCAGTTATGTGCTGAACAGTTCGTGGTCACCGACAACCATTGAGGCACGTCCGGGTGAAGCGTTCGGTCAGATCTACGGGATAGCCTATCAGCGTGATGACAATGGCAACAAGCTTCTTGACGGGGGTTATGAGATACCTACTGATGCCCCTGTGGTATGTGGCAACATCATGCCAAAGTGGCTGGGAAGCATTAACAACAGCTTTAACTACAAGCAGTTCACTGCCAACTTCCAGATTGATGCCAAGTGGGGTGGTGATATCTATTCAGTGACAAAGTGGTTTGGAGACTATGCCGGTATTACAGAGACTACGGTCGCAAACGGTATACGTGAGAATGGTATTATAGCTGACGGAATTGATATAAATACCGGTCAGAAAAATACGATCGCTGTCGACCCGATGGAGTATTTTGACAACTACTGGGGTTACACTGAGCCGGCAGTTATTGATGGCTCCTATTTCAAGCTTCGTGAGATCAATTTTGGCTATGACGTCAGGATCAGAAATCATATGATCAGCAACCTTAACATAGGTCTCTTTGCCCGTAACGTGGCAGTACTATATCTGCATCCGAGCAATGATATCCGTATTGATCCCGAGACCGGTTACGGTACCGGTACCGATGCACTCGGTATTGAGCAGTATCAGTTACCGCCGGTTCGCAGCATGGGTTTCAAATTGAGAGTTGACTTTTAATCTAAACCCCAAAAAGAAAAGATGATGAAAAAGATAAAAATATTTGGAGTGGTCTTTCTCTCTCTCATGATTCTTGGTAGTTGTACCAAGGGATGGGAAGATTTGAATGTTGACCCGAATAATCCTACTGACGTGCCGGGATCAAACGTGCTTACATACGTTGAAAGGGCACTTACCAACACCCTGTTTGATGTGTGGTGGACAGCCAATAACACTACCACCTATGCAAACCATATTACCAAGATCCAGTACGTTGATGAGAGTCGTTATGCCGAGCGTGACGGAATCATTGAACGCTGGAATACTCTGATGACCTACATGATTGAGCTGGACAAGGTAATTGGCAAGGCTCAGGAGGAAGAGAATCCTGCCATGGAGGGTGTTGCGATGGTTCTCAAGGCACAGATCTTCCATATCATGACTGACACCTGGAAGGCGATCCCCTATAAAGAGGGTGGCAAAGGTGAGGAAGGAGTCTACCAGCCTGACTATGACAGTCAGCCGGAGGTCTATGCCGGACTGCTTGCCGATCTGAAGGCAGCCAATGCCAAGCTGATGCAGGGTGGCTCAATCGAGGGTGACGTGTTGAATGGCAACAGTATCCTCCTTTGGAGAAAGTATGCCAACTCACTCCGTCTGCGCATGGCTATCCGTATGTCAAATGTCGATGCTGCCGGTGCAAGAACCGTCCTCAGCGAGATACTGGGCGATGAATCCACCTATCCGGTACTCTCATCCAACGCAGATCTGATCGGATTTAGATGGGTTGGAGTAAGCCCCTTCTTTGAACCCTTTTACAGTGACAATCTTGGAAGGGATGACCATGGCCTCTGCAAGACCTTCATAGATGCCCTGCTGGAGACCGATGATCCCAGGATCGGTGAGTTTGCTCATCCTGCCGTGTCTGATGGTGAATACAGGGGGCTGCCAGCAGGTATCTCACGTAACGAAGAGGGATTTGCACTCGGATCGATCAGCCGCATAGGTACCAGGTACCGTGACCTTCCCAACGGAATATCCTATTACATGCGCTATGCCGAGATAGAGTTTATCAAGGCAGAGGCTTACCAGCGTGCTGATCTGCTCAATGATGCTGCCAAGGCATTGGCAGCCTATACTACCGGTATTGAGGCTTCTGCCACTGAGCATGGTGTCTCTTCAGATGACCTGGCAGCCTATATGGCCGAAGACAATGTAGCCTGGGATGCTGATGGCTCATGGGGATATACCAACCTTGAGAAGATCTATTACCAGAAATGGGTCTCTCTCTTCAAGCAGGGACATGAGGCATGGGCTGAGACACGCCGCACGGATATTCCGCAGCTGACGGCTGCTTCAGGATCAGCCTTCACCGGTCATAACCGTCCGCCCTTCCGCTGGCCCTATCCGAACCCGGAGTATACCCTGAACGCGGCTGTTGTCACGTCACATGACGGAGCAATAAAAGACCGCTTCTGGGGTGACCAGATGTGGTGGGATACACGTACAGGAGTCAACTGATCTATCAGTTAACACAAATTAAGAGGAGGCTGTTCCGAAAGAAAGGGGCAGCCTCTCTTTTTTCACTATCTTTGATTAGTTCTCTTTATCCCCTGATGCTCAGCATCAGCCGACATATCAAACCAATTCAGATCACTCTGTCATGAAAACCGCGTTACATATACTCCTTATTACAGCCTTGCTTACGGCTGCTGACTCCCTGGATGCGCAATCGGGCTGCAAGGTGCTTTTGGCTCCCATCTCAGACAACTATACCGGTGAATGCCGGCAGGGCCTGGCTGACGGCTATGGTGAGGCTGTCGGTACAGATAGCTACCAGGGGCGCTTCAGCAAGGGTCTGCCCGATGGTGAAGGCACCTATACCTGGGCCTCCGGGGCAGTCTACAGGGGTCAGTGGAAGAGGGGTATGCGTGATGGCCGCGGAGCATACCACTTTATGGTCAATGGGAGAGATTCGGTTCAGGCCGGGATATGGAAGAGAGATATTTTCAAGGGGCCGGAGAAGGTGGCACCCTATAAGATAATCAGCAGTATAGGTATCCCCAGGAGCTCATTCATGAGGCAGGCCACAACTGAGAAATATGTTACCTTTAAATTCTCGCGTTCAGGCTCATCATCCTATTCCATCAATGATCTGGTGATGCAGGGCAGCTCGGGCGTGGAGACCAACACCACAGCTTTTACCGGCTATGATGATGTAATCTTTCCTTTTGAAGGCAAGGTGCAGTTCAAGGCTCCCAACCTTCTCAATACCTCTACCAATAACTATGAGATGAGGTTTGTGATCAATGAGCCGGGTGGCTGGGTAATCACAATATTCTATTGATCTATAGTCCTTTGCCCTTGATAATCGCTCCAAGGGTGTAGACAATTATTTTGATATCCAGAAAGAGTGACATGTTCTCAAGGTAGAGCAGGTCATAGGAGAGCCTCTCAAGCATTGTTTCTATATCTGATGCATAGCCCAGCTTCACCTGTCCCCAGCAGGTAATTCCGGGCCTGACAGCCAGTACCCTGTTGTATTGCGGTGCCTGCTCCCTGATCAGCTCTATGTAGTGCTGCCTCTCCGGCCTGGGGCCCACCAGTGACATCTCCCCCTTCAGTACGTTGATAAAGTTGGGTATCTCGTCAAAACGGTGCTTTCTCATAAACCGTCCTACCGGTGTGATACGGCTGTCACCCTTTACTGCCAGCCTGGGCCCGTCGGGCTCGGCATCCTCCTCCATCGACCTGAACTTATAGATCATAAAGGGCCGGCCATGCCTGCCGATCCGCTCCTGCCGGAATATGAGAGGCCCCTCTCCCGTGCACCTGATAAGCAGTGCCAGAACAGCCATCAGCGGTGACATGATCACCAGGGCCACAGCTGACAGAAGGTAGTCGAGCAGCAGCTTGATCATCGCCTGCCACCGTGGCATACCACGGTATGAGACCCTCAGCAGCGGGGTGGCATAGATGGGTCCAGCCTCCACATGGCCTGTTATAACAGTGCGCATTGATGGTACCGCCTTGACAATCACATCAAGAAAACAGAGGTTGTTGACTATCTCTTCCACCAGGTGATACTGATCATCTTCAAGGGCAAGTATCACCTCATCAATCGAATGCTCCTCAATTATTGAGGTCAGCCGGCTGACAGGTCCCAGCCACTTCACCCCTGTCATCTCATCACTGTCGCCCCGGTATTTACTTCCGGTATCGCTATAGCCTGTCAGCAGGTTGCCGGAAGGGGGCTTTTCATTCATTATCTCTGCTATTACCCTGACCGCCCTGACCCCGCTGCCGACAATAACTGTTCTGAACCCTCGCCGGCCGCTGTGTATCCCGGCGGTGACAACCGAGGTGACAGATAACCTCGGGATATAGGTGAAGAGAAACAGTAGCATGAAGAGTGCTGCAAACAACCTGTACCATGAGGAGTGGTAGCCGCCGGCATCGTTCATGACCAGCACAAAGAAGAGGATCACCGCAACTCCCAGGGTGGTTATAACCGATTTTCCAAACTCATGAAGGCGGGACCGCCTGAGAGGGTCAGAGTAGAACCCTGCCATGGCAAAGATAAAGAGGAAGAGCAGCGGGGTGATGACAACGCCGTGCCAGCCCGGCATAGCCTCAGGGGCAACTTTGCCGGCATTGTGATGAAACAGGTAAAAGAGGCTCCACCCGAGGGATGAACCTGCCAGGTCAGCCAGAATATATGAGAGTGTTATCTTGCGGGAAAAGATTTTCATTGCAGTATCAGGGTATATGCAAAGATATCTGTTATTTTAGTCCAAATTGATAAAGCGATGATCGAGGAGTCCTTTGAGGCGAAAGGTAGAAGACGAAGGCTGATAGAGGAGCTACGTAAAAAAGGTATCACCGGTGAGGAGGTGCTGGAGGCGATAGGACGTGTTCCACGCCATCTCTTTATGGATGATGCTTTTCTGAGGCATGCCTATCAGGACAAGGCTTTTCCCATCGCGGCCGGCCAGACCATCTCACAGCCCTATACCGTTGCGGTGCAGACAATTCTGCTCGATGTAGGAAAGAGGGACAAGGTTCTTGAGATAGGTACCGGCTCAGGCTATCAGGCTGCCGTGCTGGCTGAGCTGGGGGTGAAGGTCTATACCATTGAGCGGCAGCGCGAGCTCTACCGCAGGGCGCAGGTAATACTCAACGATCTCGGATACCGTATTCACTTCTTTCTTGGTGACGGTTATGAGGGGCAGCCGCAGTACGGGCCCTATGACGGAATAATTATTACGGCAGCCACCCCGGAGGTGCCTGACACACTGCTGAAACAGCTGAGGGTGGGAGGGAGGCTGGTGGTGCCCAGGGGAGGTACCCACTCACAGACAATGACGCTCTATGTGCGCCGCGGTGAGGATGACTATGAGATCACCACCCACGGACAGTTTATATTTGTGCCTATGCTGAAGGGCATAGCAAACGGTAATGAAAGGGAATGATATGATAAAGGTATTCAGGGAGGTGTTCTCGCCAATTGAGGTAAATTGTTATATCATCACCGGTGACGGTGAGAAGTGCATAGTCATTGACTGCGGATGCTATGATGCTGACGAGGAGAAGAGGCTCGCTGATCTGCTTGAGGAGAAGGGTCTTACCCCTGTCATGCTGATAGATACCCACTGCCATCTTGATCATGTCTTCGGGAACGGTTTCATGCTCAGGAGGTATGGACTACGACCATGGTTTCATAAGGGTGACAGTGACAACTACCGCAATGCGCCAGCCCATGCCATGATGTACGGGCTCACCATGGAGAGTCAGCCGGAGCCGGAAGGGTACCTCACTGACGGTGAGATTGTCAAGGCTGCCGGCGTGAGCCTCAGGGTGATAGCTGTGCCCGGCCATTCGCCCGGCGGGATAGCGCTCTACTCACGTGACGGGGGTATTCTCTTTACCGGTGATGCACTCTTTGCGGGTAGTATCGGCCGCTCTGACCTGCCGGGCGGTAACCATAAGGAGCTGCTGAAGAGCATACGTGAGAAGCTCTTTGTGCTGCCGGCCGATACGGTGGTCTACCCGGGCCACGGGCCGCTTACCACCGTCAGGCTTGAGATAGAGCAGAACCCCTATTTCAACCTATAGTGCTGATGCCGGTGCATCACTTAATAGCTTTGTTGTTTATACACTTTATGTTAATTTCGTCCTCTACATTTTTGTGAGACCAATTAATGATTTATAATATGACATCAGATCGTTTTGTAGACCGCCATATCGGGCCGCGTGAGAATGATGCTGCTGCGATGTGCAAGGCTATTGGCGTTGACTCGCCAGAGCAACTTATTGACCAGACAGTCCCGTCTTCAATCAGGATTGAGAGGCCGCTTGATCTGCCTCCGGCAATGAGTGAGTTTGATTATAACGCCCATATAAGGGAGCTGGGGAAGAAGAACAGGCTCTACCGCTCATTCATTGGGCAGGGTTATTACGGGGTGGCCGTACTGCCGGTCATTGTACGTAATGTGCTGGAGAACCCGGCATGGTACACCTCATACACCCCTTACCAGGCTGAGATATCACAGGGGAGGCTTGAGGCGCTCTTAAACTTTCAGACGATGATTGCCGGCCTCACCGCCATGGATATTGCCAACGCATCACTGCTTGATGAGTCTACCGGCGCAGCCGAGGCGATGATCATGATGTACAATGCCCGTTCCAGGGAAAAGGTCAAAGGGGGCGGCAACCTGTTGTATGTTGACAACTCAGTGTTCAGCCAGACACGTGATGTGCTCATCACCCGTGCAGCACCGCTCGATATAGAGATAGAGTTTATTGATTACCGTCAGATGAAGCCTGACCCACGTCTCTTTGGGGTTATTGTTCAGTACCCGGCTGCCTGCGGTGAGGTGAGGGACTACCGCGCGGTGGTGGAGATGGCCCATGGTGCCGGCGCCCTGGCGAGCGTCGCTGCCGACCTGATGAGCCTCACCCTCCTGACTCCCCCGGGAGAGTGGGGAGCAGATATTGTCTTTGGCTCAAACCAGCGCTTCGGCCTGCCGATGAGCTATGGCGGTCCGCATGCCGGATACTTTGCCACACGTGATGAGCTGAAGCGCAGCATGCCGGGCCGACTGATTGGTGTCTCGGTAGATGCCCATGGCAACCAGGCACTGCGTATGGCGCTGCAGACACGTGAGCAGCATATCAAGCGTGAGCGGGCAACCTCAAACATATGTACGGCACAGGCGCTGCTGGCAACCATGTCAGGCATGTATGCCCAGTACCACGGGCCGGAGGGGCTGAAGAGTATCGCCAGGCATATCTATTCAGCGGCCTGCACCCTGGCAGGAGAGCTGAAAAAGATGGGATACACCATCAGACATGAGCAGTTCTTTGATACCATAATAGTAAGTATGGCCGAAGGGGTGACAACAGGAAAGATTGAGCAGCTGGCCCTTGCCGGTGAGATAAACCTCTCATACCCCTATCCTGACGCTGTCTCTATAAGTACCGATGAGATCACCTCTCTCAAGGAGATAAATCAGCTGGTCTCGATCTTTGCTGAGGCTGCCGGCAGGAAGGGCGATAAGGTCGACTCCCTGTGCGACTGCTTCAATGTAGACAAAAAGTTCCACCGTTCCACGCCCTTCCTTCAGGAGAATACCTTCAACATCTATCACAGTGAGACCGACATGATGCGCTACATAAAGATGCTTGAGCGTAAGGATTTCTCGCTGGCCAACGGTATGATCCCGCTGGGCTCCTGTACCATGAAGCTCAATCCCGCTGTGGCGATGTTTCCCCTCAGCTGGCCTGAGTTTGGCAATATCCACCCCTTTGTGCCGGCAGACCAGGCTGAGGGGTACCGCCAGATGATGGATGAGCTGGGTGAGGCACTCAAGGTGATCACCGGCTTTGATGCGGTATCATTCCAGCCCAACTCAGGTGCAGCAGGTGAGTATGCCGGACTGATGGTGATCAGAGAGTACCATATCAGCCGCAAAGAGGGTCACCGCAACGTGGCACTGATACCCTCCTCTGCTCATGGCACCAACCCGGCCAGCGCTGCCATGGCAGGCATGAAGGTGGTGGTGGTTGAGTGTGATGAGAATGGTAATATCAGTGTTGATGACCTGAGAAAGAAGGCTGAGACACACCGCGATAACCTCAGCTCGGCAATGATAACCTACCCCTCCACACATGGTGTCTTTGAAGAGGCTATCATTGAGATAATAAAAATTGTGCATGAGAATGGAGGCCTGGTCTATATGGATGGAGCCAATATGAATGCCCAGGCAGGACTGACCAGTCCGGGCCATATCGGCGCAGATATCTGCCACCTCAACCTGCACAAGACCTTTGCCATACCACATGGTGGTGGCGGACCCGGGATGGGCCCCATCCTCTGTAACAGCAAGCTGGCTGAGTTCCTGCCGTCGCACCCGGTGGTGAAGACGGGTGGTACACATGGTATCACCGCGGTGGCCGGTGCTCCATTTGGCAGTGCACACATACTAACCATCAGCCACGCCTATCTCATGATGCTGGGCACTGACGGACTGACAAAATCAACTATCTATGCCATCCTGGGCGCCAACTACCTCTCATCAATGCTTGGCAGCATGTACAAGGTGCTCTATACCGGTGCCAACGGTCGCTGTGCACATGAGATGATACTTGACTGCAGGAACTTCCGCGATGCCGGTGTTGATGAGTCAGACATAGCCAAGAGACTGATGGACTACGGGTTCCATGCGCCGACACTCTCCTTCCCGGTACATGGTACACTGATGGTTGAGCCTACCGAGTCAGAGTCAAAAGCTGAGCTCGACAGGTTCATCGATGCGATGCGCAGCATATGGAACGAGATAGAGGAGATAAGGAGTGGTGAGGCTGACCGTGAGGATAATGTGCTGAAAAACTCACCACATACCGCTGCTGCCGTGGCCTCAGACGAGTGGAGCCACCCCTACCGGCGTGACAAGGCAGCCTTCCCGCTGCCATGGAGCCTGGAGAACAAGTTCTGGCCCACAGTGGGCAGGGTTGACAATGGCTATGGCGACCGTAACCTGGTATGCACATGTGCGCCTATCGACTCATACCGCTCTGATACATTCAGCTTTGATGAGCTACAGTTTTGACCAGTACAAGGTCTGACGAGCTCCGGTTTTGAGGAGCTCCGGATCTGATGAGCTACAGTTTTGACGAGCACCAGGTCTGATCTGCTTCAGCCCCCACGGTACTACGGTCAGAAGGGTGTTGCCTAAGAATCAGTAGGGTGTTGCCTTAGAACCGGGCTGGTTGTATCTGACCTGTCAGAACAGATCTTCGATCACCATTGAGTAGAGGTCGGCCTCCGAGATACCGTACACTGCTGCCTGCTGCGGGATGATACTCTCTGGACTCATTCCCGGGATGGTATTGATCTCGAGGAACTGCGGACCGTTATCGGTCACTATGAAGTCAACCCTCACTATCCCGCGGCATCCAAGGATATCATATATCTCTGATGAGAGTTCCCTGATACGTTTTGTTATCTCCTCCGGCATTCGTGCCGGCGTGATCTCCTCAGCCTTGCCGCTGGTATATTTTGCCTCCAGGTCAAAGAACTCATTAGCCGGCACCACCTCTGTCAGCGGCAGTATGATCTTCCCCTCCCTGGTGGTTACCACCCCGCATGCCACCTCTGTTCCATTCATGAATGACTCCACCATCACCTCATCACCCTCAGCAAAGGCTGTCTCCATCGCTTTCACAAACTGTTCCGTCTCCTTGACCTTGGTCACCCCGTAGCTTGAGCCGCTCTCATTAGGCTTGACAAAGCACGGCAGGCCTATCTGCCTGACCACCGCCTCCGGGTCATACTTCCTCCCCTTTCTTATCAGCAGGCCTCCGCTCATGGGTATACCATACTCATTGAGGTAGAGCTTGCATGCCTGCTTGTTGAAGGTGAGTGCTGACACGAACGGGTTACAGCCGGTATATGGTATCCCGGTCATCTCCAGGTACCCCTGCAGCAGTCCGTTCTCACCGGGTGTGCCATGGATAGCTATAAAAGCTGCATCAAAGTAGAGAGGCTGGCCGTCCAGGTCAATTGTGAAGTTGTTTTTGTCTATAGTGAAGAGCCTTCCCCGGGCATCTTCCCAATACCACTCTCTGCCCCTGATAGTTATAATATATGCCTCGTACCTTCCCTCAAGGGCTTTTGCTACGGAGCGGGCACTGCGGAGAGAGATCTCATATTCAGATGAGTTACCTCCTGCAATAATGGCTATTCTCTTCATGGATGGTCAATTTTGTTCAAAAATAGCATATTTATTTATGCTGTGGCAGCTGATTGTTTAGCTCCTCCCGCGGCGGCACAATTTGATTGGTTTCAGTCATGTTTTAAAACAGTTTTTATGTAAGTTTGCGCCTGAATCAAACAGAACAGCGATGAAGAACAAAAAATCAGGCAGCACCCTGACCATCATTACGATAGTGGTGATAGTACTCCTTCTGGTCTCCTGGGGAGTGGGTATCTACAACAAGATAGTGCCTCTTAATGAGCAGGTTGCCACTGCCTGGAGTAATGTGGAGACGCAGTATCAGCGGAGGGCTGACCTGATACCCAATTTTGTCAACACGGTCAAGGGAGCTGCCTCCTTTGAGCAGGAGACGCTCACCAGGGTGATCGAGGCCCGCTCCAGGGCATCACAGATCACCATTGACCCATCCAATATCACCCCTGCCCAGCTGGAGGAGTTTCAGGCTGCCCAGGGAGAGGTCCATTCAGCCCTTCAGCGCCTTATGGTGGTGGTGGAGCAGTATCCGGAGCTGACCGCTACCCGTAACTTCCGCGACCTGCAGGTTGAGCTTGAGGGTACCGAGAATCGTATTGCGGTGGCACGCAACAACTTCAATGATGCTTCCCGCTCTTACAACACCTTTATCAAGCTCTTCCCCAACAGCTTTATCGCATCACTGACAAAGTTTACCGACAAGCCCTACTTTGAGGCACGTGAGGGCAGTGAGGCGGTACCTGAGGTTCAATTCTGACTCTTGCAGGGTGAAAGCATCCACCTTCTTTACACCGGCACAGCAGGAGGCTGTCGTGAGGGCTATCGGCGAGGCGGAGAGGGCCACCTCAGGTGAGATACGTGTGCATATTGAGACCTCATGCAAGGCCGATATATTTGATGAGGCGGCATGGCTCTTCAGGAAGCTGGGCATGCACAAGACTGCCGGGCGTAACGGGGTGCTGATCTACATGGCCCTCAGGCAACGCACCTTTGCCATTATAGGTGATACAGGCATAAACAGTGTTGTCGGTCAGGGCTTCTGGGATACCGTTCGTGACCATATTCAGGAGCGGTTCAGCCAGGGGCACTTCAGTGAGGGGCTGGTGGAAGGGATATTGATGGCAGGAGCCAGGCTGAAAGAGTATTTTCCCTGGTCAGAGAACGATATCAATGAGCTGCCCGACGATATCTCGTTTGACGCAACAGAGAGGGGTGAGTGATGGTGAGACAGCTCATAACGACCTTAGCCATAGGGTTTATGCTGCTGAGCGCGGCCGGGGCGCAGCAGCTGTTACCGCGACCGGTACCTCCCAGGCTGGTTAACGATTTTGCCGGGTTGTTGCCGCCGGCCCGGGCTGAGGCCCTGGAGCGCAAGCTGACAGCATTTGACGACTCCACCTCAAACCAGATAGCGGTGGTCATTGTGAATGATCTTCAGGGATATGACCGGTCTGAGTTTGCATACCGGGTGGCACGTGAGTGGGGTGTCGGACAGGGCGACTTCAATAATGGGGTGCTGGTGCTGGTGAGGCCCAAGAGCGACCAGGCAGCCGGAATAGTCTTTATTGCCACCGGCTATGGGCTGGAGGGAGCCATACCTGATATAGCGTGTGCCGACATCATTGATAAGGTGATGATACCTGAGTTCCGGCATGATAATTACTATAACGGGCTTGATGCAGGTACCGACCGGCTGATGGCGCTTGCTGCCGGTGAGTACAGCTATCCCCGCAGAAGCGGTACCAATGCGGGCGCACTGACGAGTATCATTGTGTTCATAGTGATGACGATCATCATCATTGCAATCTCTTCCGGGAACTCAAACAACCGGCATATCAGCAGGGGAGGGTCATCAAACCTGCCTGCATGGCTGCTTATGGAGATGATGGGCGGCGGCAGGTCACACGGAGGGTCATGGGGTGGATTCACCGGCGGCGGCGGATCACGCGGCGGTGGCGGCTTTGGGGGCTTCGGCGGAGGCAGCTTTGGTGGCGGCGGAGCAGGTGGGAGCTGGTGAGAGCTGGTGAGAGAGGTGTCAATAATGCCACTGTCTGCTGCCTGCCAGGGAGTGTACACTATCAAGGTGTTACCGGGTGTTGCTGAGGTGTCACAGCTCTCTCCCTGAGAGGTAGTTACGCCACCTCTCTATCACGGTACTCATATCGTCAGGCAGCGGCGACTCAAAACTGAGGCGTCTGCCGGTGACCGGATGGTCCAGGGCGAGGGTATGGGCGTGCAGCGCCTGGCGCGGCAGGAGAGCAAAGCAGTTACGTACGAACTGGTGATACCTGGCAAAGGTGGTTCCCTTCAGTATGCGGTGACCACCATACTCCTCATCATTGAAGATAGGGTGTCCGCTCCACGCCATATGCACCCTGATCTGGTGTGTTCGTCCGGTCTCAAGGCGGCACTCCAGCAGTGAGACATAGCCCAGCTGCTCTATCACCCTGTAGTGTGTCACGGCATGCTTCCCCTGGCTGCCATCAGGGAACACCTGCATTATCCGGCGGTCACGCAGGTTACGGCCCACATGCCCTGTGATGGTGCCGTCGGCCGGGTCAGGGGTACCCCATACCAGGGCGAGATAGACCCTGCCGGTGGTACGTCGGTAAAACTGTCCTGACAGGTTGTTGAGCGCATGCTCATTCTTTGCCACCACCAGCAGCCCTGAGGTATTCTTGTCAATACGGTGTACCAGTCCGGGACGCAGCTCACCCGAGTTAAAAAGAGGCAGATCACGAAGGTGGTACATCAGCGCATTCATCAGTGTACCCGAGTAGTTGCCGTACGCCGGATGGACAACCATCCCTGCCTCCTTGTCCACAATGATAAGGTCATCATCCTCATAGACCACCTTCAGGGGTATATCCTGCGGAATCAGCTCAATCTCACGGGGTGGATTGGGAAGGAGTATCTGTAACACATCATTGGGCTTGACCCTGTAGTTGGGTCTCACGGCTGTCTCATTGACCAGGATGTTACCGGCCTGGGCTGCTGCCTGTATTCTGGTACGTGATACACCCTCTATTCGTGATGAGAGGTATTTGTCGATACGTATCAGTGACTGTCCGGGGTCAACCACATACCTGTAGTGTTCGAAAAGATCCTGCTCCTCCTCACCGGCAGCACCGGCAGCGCCTTCAGTACCGGCAGCATCTTCAGCCTGCTGTTCATCCTCACCGGTCGTGCCGTCGTGCTGCCTCTCTGCCCCACTACTGTTCTCCATAGCCGGATATTTATCACCGGCAGCGCCTTCAGCGCCTGCAGCCTGCTGTTCATCCTCCTCCCGGTGGTTCACACCTTTCTCTCTCCGGTGACTGGATAGCTGCTCCCGGCTCATCTTATAACAGTCAGTTAATCTTTACAATGCGCAGTAGTGACAGAGGCCTGCCGCTCCCTGATCTTATCATGAGGTAGTAGGTGCCGGGTGCCAGCCTGCTCAGGTCGGGGTGTTCGGTTCTGCTCATTGAGATCACCCTTACCCCGTTGTTTGAGATCACCTCTATGGTATACTCATCAGGCGCATCGTCTGACGGTACCAGTGTCACCCTCTCCCTGAAGGGGTTGGGATATATTGAGAAGAGCTGGTTTGTCAGTGTGCCGGGCGGCGGTACTGAGGTTGTGGTGCCACGTTGCTTCATCACCGGTCTCACCATAATGGTTCCCGGTGCCATGCTCTCCTGCCACTGGCCGCTGATATGGTAGTAGTGTCTGCCGTCGTGGGCTGTATTAAGGTCTAGTCCCACATTGAGAAAGGTCTCCGAGTTTTGCTGCCATCCCACCCAGAAGTGGCCATCAACGCTCACCGGCTCATCAAATAGGTATGTGACAAACCCGTTTATCTCCTCACCGGGCGAGGCTACGGGGCCCTCGCTGCTCCCCAGCAGCGCTCCCGGTCTTCCATTATCGTCACCCCAAACCATCAGGTCGAAGCTTCTCTGGTTGGCCCGGTTGTAGGCATCATTGAAACAGATAGTGATTGCTGCCACCGAGTCGGGGATGAACGATCGGAACCGGAGTGCTGCCATCGCATTTCGTGACCCCTGCCCATTGATGCCATAGCCCGCTTCGGCGCTGCCGTCGTCAATAGCAAAGTAGTCAGCAAACCGCTGTACATAGTGCATGGTGTTGTTCTGCTTGGGGTCAAACTCATCGGTGATGAGAGATACCGTCACCAGGAACTTTGCTGAGTCGGCACCTGCGGAGCTGTCGAAGGTGTACAGCAGCGGTGCATCATGGCTGTTGTCAGAGAGGGGTGAGGCGTTGGCTGCTCCCGCATCCAGGTCACGTACCACGCTGTTGTCTGAAAGGTCGGTTATTGTCACATGTCTGGTGACATTGCGCACTATGGTGTCATTGTTTCTGTAGCTGATGGTCACCGTTGGTCTCATGGCGGAGAGGTATGCCTGCCTGAAGTGGCGCCATGGCATCGCCTCATACTCTTTCACCAGTGACCTTACCGGCAGTGTCAGTGCCACATCATGAAGCACCGTGTCATGTATCGAACGTCCTCTGTCGAGCAGCACATGGTCGATGTTCCACTGGTCAGAGTTGGCTGCCAGTGACGGTTCAGAGTTGGCTGCTGCCAGTGAGGCATACCCGGTGAACCTGAAGCGGAACCCCTCCTTCAGGAATACCGGGTTGGTAATGGGTATCATTACCGTGACAAACCCGTTTGTCTCACCTCCTCTTGCCTGCCACATGCTGTACCACCGCTCCTCTTCAGGTGCCCAGAAGGCCAGGGTGAGGCTGTCATTGGTCTCGGGCATGTCACCGGTGCCGCCCGCCTCATAGCAGAAGCTCAGTATTATGCTGTCTGAGGGGGGATAGTCAAGAGCCAGCGGCAGTGATGTCAGCCTGTCAGCTTCAAAGACCATATGTGAGGCTCTCTCGTACAGCATGCCGCTCTCATCGAGGCAGTCAAAGGTTGCCACACCCATCGATGGCTGTCTCACCGAGAAGGTGTTGTTTATGAACACCTGGCGGTCAGCCCACCTCTCAGGTGAGGGGTATGGCCCCGGATATGAGAAGTCATCACTGAAGGGCAGTGGCAGCGGATCATCAGCCTGTGCACTCTTGGTGAGCGTTGCCGCTGTTGCTGCTGTTGCATTGCCGGTGAGTGTTGCCGCTGTTGCCCTGCCGGTGAGCTGTCTGTTGACCGTCAGTGGTGTGATCACCTCCTGAGCCTGTAGTGCTGATGTCAGCAGTATGATGAGGGCGGTCAGGTATATGCGTGTCAGCTGTATCATTTTGTGTCAGAAAAGGTTACCACCAGGTATTCCTGTGAGGTTATCCAGGATCACCAGCTCACCGGCCACCGTGTCTGCCGGCAGCCTGAGGCTGTCAGTGGTAAGCCATATGTATACTGCTGAGCCTAGCTGTACTGTTGCATCGGGGTGGTAGTCAGGGTTCTGCTTGAAGACAAAGGCTGCGGCTGAGTCTGCGCCGGTCATCACCGTAGCATCAAAGACATATGCTCCGAGGTTTAGTGAGGCGCTCAGTATCTCTGACCGTGCCTCATCGAGGGTACGGCCGGTGAGCAGCGGCAGTGGTGTGCGCTGGCTGCTCAGTCCGCGTCCGAGCACCAGGTCTACAACCATACCCTTCTGTACCGAGTCGCCCGGAGCCACCTCACGGCCATGTATCATCTGTTTGAGAACATAGTCGACGGTCAGGTCGGGGACATAGTTTAGCTGACCCACCTGCAGTCCGGCTGTCCCGATCAGTGACAGCGCCTGCCGGCGGGGTAGTCCTACCAGGTCAGGCACCGATACCATCTCAGGATTAAAAGCGTTGATGGTTGCCTTGATGGTACGCCCCTTCTTCACCCTGTGTCCCGGGGCGGGGCTCTGCTCAGCCACGCAGCCACGTGGCACCAGGGTGGTATATACCGAATCGATTATCTGCAGCTTCACCTTGTTCCTGCCGGTCACGTAGTTTGCTTCGGTGATGGTCAGTCCCCTGACATCGGGTGTAGGTCTGGACTGTCCGTGCAGGGTATAGAAATTTATCCAGATTATCAGGATTATTACCACGGCTACCCCGATGACCAGTGCCATCCCTGCCTGTCTCCAGAATACCCGGCTCTTAAGAAATTCCCTGACGCTCATCGTATGATGCTCTATTAGTTTGTTAACGGTGTCTCAAAGATAAAAATTATATTGCCGGCATGAGGGTTTTCTACCACTCCTTAACGGTCATGTAGCTGGTGTCACGCTCTACCGCCCTGAACCCGGCTGACTTTATCATTGCCACCAGAGTGGTGGTTGAGAGTGCCGGATTGCTCTCCTCGGCGCCTGCCATTGAGTAGATCCGGGTGGTATCATCGATGGTTCCGTCAAGATCATCGGCACCGAAGGCGAGGCTCATCATTGCGCTGTTTTTACCTATAGCCGGCCAGTAGGCCTTGATGTGGCTGAAGTTGTCAAGGAATATGCGTGAGAGGGCATAGTTTCTCATATCTTCGGTCACCGGCACCTCGCCCAGCTCACTCATCGGGTTGTTGGCATGCCTGAACTTGAGTGGTATAAAGGCGTTGAACCCTCCGGTGCGGTCTTGCAGCTCTCTCAGCTGCACCATATGGTCTATCCGGTGCTCTGGGCCCTCGGCATGACCGTAGAGCATGGTGGCGTTGGAGCTCAGTCCGAGGTTGTGTGCCGCCTCATGAATGGCGAGCCAGCTCTTTGCATCAGCCTTGTCAGGCGCTATCTGCTGTCGCAGCTGCGGGTCAAAGATCTCTGCCCCGCCACCCGGGATCGAGTCGAGTCCGTGGTCACGCAGAAGGGCTATCCCCTCGCTGTAGCTCATCCCCGCCTTTTTGATCATATAGTCCAGCTCCACGGCAGAGAAGGCCTTTATACTGATATCCGGCCGGTAGCTATGTATGGATGAGATTATTGATGCATAGTAGTGTATGTCATGTGCCGGGTGCACCCCTCCGGTGATATGCACCTCTGTGACCGGCACCCCGTCGAACCTTTTTACTATCTCCAGTATCTCAGTCTCCGTGAGGTTCCAGCTCTCCGGATCTCCTGCCGGCTTACGGTATGAGCAGAAGCGGCAGTTAAAGAGACAAATATTTGTGGGTTCAATATGGAAGTTACGGTTAAAGAAGACCTTGTCACCGCTCTTTCTTCTCTTCACCGTGGTGGCCAGCAGTGCCATCAGTGAGAGGTCAGCCTCCCGGTAGAGTGTGAGAGCCTCGTCAGGGGTGAGGCGCCTCTCTTCCATTACTGCCGTGGCCACCTCCCTGAGCTCACTGCTGTAGCTGTTAAGAATAAGATCTTTCATGGTAAACCGACGACAAAGTTAACCTTATGCCTGTAACAGAAATAAAAAAGCCGCCCTGATTGTTCATTAAGGCGGCAACTATTTGTTGTCTGAACCTGTCGGGCTGACCTGCCTATCTCTCGTCAGAGACTGACAGCTTCTTACGCCCTTTGGCCCTGCGTGCAGCCAGGACGCGCCTGCCGGTAGGAGTAGACATTCTGGCTCTGAAACCGTGTGTATTGGCTCTTCTCCTTCTTGATGGCTGAAATGTCCTTTTCATCTGCTCTGCTATTTCGTTGTTAACAAATCAATTTTTGAGACTGCAAAAGTAGTTAATTTTTTTATAAAAGCCATCTGGCTTCTTTTTTTTGATTCAGAAAGGTATATATACCACCATTTTGGATTCAAACCAGGGTTCATCGAACCAGTTTCTGATCTGCCGTATCTCTGCTCTCTTGTGCCATGGGCGGAGCTCTTCGGTTATCTCGCCGCCCTTGAGCAGTATCCATCCGTTCTTTTTCTCATTGAAAGAGCTCTCTGACTTAAGCTGCTGTGTCATCTTTATGAAGCGGCCGGTTTCGGTCACCCCCCTTCCTGTAATGAAGTGATACTCACCCGTAAGCTCCTCTGCCCTTGCCCTGATCGCCGTGACATTGTCCAGCCCTGCCTCAGCGGCTATTGCCGATGCCACGCTGATCTTCTTGCCTGTGGAGTCAACCAGGGTGAAGCGTACCTCCGGAAAGAGTATTGCCAGTGGAATGCCCGGCAGTCCGCCGCCGGTACCTATATCTATTACTGACGTTCCGGGCCGGAAGGTGATAAAGCGTGCGATGGCGAGGGAGTGGAGCAGGTGATTGACCTCAAACCTGTCAATATCTTTTCGTGAGATGACGTTGATCTTTCGGTTCCACTCCTGGTAGAGCGGCTCGAGTGAAGAGAGCTGCTGCCTCTGCAAGGGGGTGAGTGAGGTGAAATATTTCTCTGCTATCGTCTCCATCGTCTGACATAGTGGTGTAGGGGTCTTCCGGCATCAGACCCACCCTGGTCACCTGGCTTCCCGACATTATTCCATCTGTTGCCCTGACTGCTGTCTCTGCTGGCCAGATCAGGTAAAGCCTCTTATGTTTCTGCTTCGTCAGGAGGCGATCTATGGTGAGATACCGCTCGCCTTGCTTTGTACCATATTCTGTATAAGCACCTTGGCCCTGAAGAGTCTCGCTTTGACGGTACCTATCGGCAGGCTCAGTTCGGTAGCTATCTCATCATATGAGTACTCTTCAAAGTAACGTAGCTCTATCAGGCGCCGGTAACGTGGCTTGAGCGATTTCACTATCCGGTTGAGTGATGCTGCCGTCTCACGGTTTATCATCATCTCATCGGGCCCTTTCATATCTGATGCCACTGTTGCCTCCACCTCATCCTCCTCACCCAGCTCATGGTTAAAGGGGCGCGGACTCTGGCTCTTGCGTCGCATAAAGTCGATACAGTTGTTTGTGGCTATACGGAAGAGCCAGGTGCTGAAGGCGTGTGACGGCACATACTTGGCCAGGTTATGGAATGCCTTCCCGAAGGCCTCTATGGTAAGGTCCTCTGCATCGGAAGGGTTGCTCACCATCCTGAGCATGACATAATAGACCGAGTCGCGGTATCTGTTGAGCAGCTCCGTATAGGCCCGGCTCTCGCCATCAAGCGCACGCCTGATCACCTTGAGGTCATGTTGTGCCTTCTCTGATAAACCGGTCTCTACTTCCATTTCTCTCTGCCCTTGCCTTTCCTCCTGTTGGTCAGGAAGAGGAATCCAGTCAAAAACGGCGCCAAGATATCAAAAAAGAGCGAAATAACCCATAAACGCTCCTCATTGAATGTTGTGGCCGCCTTTCTCAGTATCACTATTCTCATCACCAGCCTCAGCAGTGCCAGGAGAGCCACTACCGGCCATGAGGTGAGCATTATGAGCATGGCGATGAGTAACCCGTACCAGGCTATCCTCGACAACGGTTCAAGTGATAGCCGCACCTTGTCACTGCCCTTGTAGTATGCCGATGCTGTCAGGTGCCTTCTCTTCTGCCTCACCCACTGGCCGAAGGTGTGTGATGGCACTGAGAGGGTGAATGAGTCATGGCTGTGCATCAGTGAGCAGTTGGTGGCTGTGGCATTACGGTTGACGAAGAGGTCATCGTCACCCGACATGATGTGGTTATGTGGCCCGAATCCACCCTTCTCAAAGAAGAAGCTCTTTGGGTATGCCATATTGCGCCCCACACCCATATAGGGTTTACCCGCCATGGTCATGCCGTAATACTGCATCGCTATAAACATGGTCTCATACCGTATGTACCTGTTGAGCAGTCCCTTCTCACTCATGTATGCTCCATAGCCCAGCACCATGTCGGTACCCTCCCTGCCGGCCGCCTCTGCCACCGCATGCAGCCAGAGGGGCGATGCCGGCTGGCAGTCGGCGTCGGTAAGCACTATCAGCTCATTCTGTGCTGCCTTTATCCCTATCAGCAACGCCAGTTTCTTGGTATGGGTGAACCCCGGCTCCTTCTGTATCATGGAGACCTTAAGGTGGGGATACTGCTTCATGAAGGTGCCCAGCACATCATAGGTGTTGTCTTCTGAACAGTCATTGACCACCACCACCTCATAAGAGGGGTACTCCTGTGTCAGTACTGCCGGCAGGAATCGGCTCAGGTTGTCAGCCTCGTTGCGTGCGCATATCACTACCGAGAGGGGTTTGGGGTCAGGATGCGGGGTGGTGACCCGCGGCTCCGTAAAGGCGGCCCTCCGGTAGTAGCAGAGCCAGTACCAGGACTGAACCGCGAACATGGTGACAAGCAATCCTAAGAGTATAAGGCCGGTAGTATCGGTTGAGATAATCATTTATCAGTTCTGTTGTGCCAATATCAATTCTAAAGTGCGAAAATCAGTTTTATTATACCAAAATCAGTTCCAGAGTGCCAATATCATCTCTCTAGTTCGAAGCAATATTATAAAGAATTGAAAGACCGTTTCAATAATCTTTTCAACAATCACCACTCACTTTCTTCAATTCAGAGAGGGTTAGTTCGGAATGAGGCTCAGAAAACGTATTTTTGTGGCCACTGGATCCATTATGATGTTCACCGTTGAATTGAAAGAGAGTACCACCTCAGCCAGGGCAGGTCTCCTGCGTACTGCCCATGGTGATATTCCCACTCCGGTCTTTATGCCGGTAGGTACCTCTGCCACTGTGAGGGGGGTGTTCCACCGCGATCTGGAGCGTGAGGCGGATGCTCCGATAATACTCTCCAACACCTACCACCTCTATCTGCGTCCCGGTACCGATATTATTTCCCGTGCCGGCGGCATTCACCGCTTTATGGGGTGGGAGAGGCCTGTGCTCACTGACAGCGGTGGCTACCAGGTCTTCTCGCTTGCTGCCAACCGCAGGCTGACCGGGGAGGGTGCCCTCTTCAGGTCACACATCGACGGCTCAAAGCATCTGTTCACTCCTGAGGGTGTGATTGATATACAGCGGCTTATCGGGGCTGACATCATCATGGCGTTTGACGAGTGTGCTCCCTATCCGTGTGACCGCGCCTATGCCCTGCGGTCGCTGGAGCTGACCCACCGCTGGCTTGACCGCTGTATTGCCCGTATGGGCAGCAGTGAGCCGCTCTACGGCTATGAGCAGATGCTCTTCCCCATCGTCCAGGGTTCTCTCTACAGCGACCTGCGCCGCCTCTCTGCCGAGCGGTGTGCCACGACTGACTCATACGGTATCGCTATCGGCGGACTCTCGGTGGGTGAGCCGGCAGAGCAGATGTATGAGATGATTGAAGTTGTAAATGAGATACTCCCTGAGACGAGGGCGCGTTACCTTATGGGGGTGGGTACCCCGGCAAATATACTGGAGGCTGTTGCCAGGGGAGTTGATATGTTTGACTGTGTCATGCCGACACGTAATGCGAGGAACGGTATGCTCTTCACCCGTGAGGGCATAATCAATATCAGGAACCGGCGGTGGGCTGATGACCTCTCTCCTGTTGACCCCGCCTCAACATCTGAGTATAGCAGGAGATACTCAAAGGCCTACCTGCGTCACCTGATCATTGCCGGGGAGATGCTCGGCGCGCAGATAGCCTCGGTACACAACCTCGCCTTTTACCTCTCACTGGTGAGGGAGGCGAGAGAGAGAATAGTTGACGGCACATTCGGATCATGGAAAGAAGAGACGGTGCAAAGAGTTTCAGAAAGAGTCTGAGGGCACTCACCCCGGGAATACTTGACTGGTACATCATCAGGCAGTTCCTGGGTGCCTTTGGCCTCTCGCTGGTGCTTATCCTCGGGATAGCGGTCATCTTTGACTTTTCGGAAAAGATTGATGACTTTATCCAGAAACAGGCACCGCTAAAGGCGATAGTCTTCGACTATTACCTCAACTTCATCCCCTACTTCGCCACCCTCTTTGCCCCCATGTTTGTCTTTATCTCGGTAATATTCTTCACCTCACGGATGGCCATCAATACCGAGATAATAGCGATGCTCAACAGTGGCATGAGCTTCAGGCGGCTGATGGTACCCTATCTCATCACCGCCACCTTTATTGCTGCCGGCACCTTTGTGCTTGAGAACTATGTTCTTCCGGGGGCCAATATCAAACAGCTCGACTTCAAGGAGAAGTACTACCGCGGATCAGACTTCAGAAGGGTCAATGTCACCTCACTCCACCGGCAGGTCTACCCCAACGTCTATATCTATATGGAGCAGTACAACCGTATCTCACAGAGCGGACGCAACTTCAGCATGGAGAAGTTCAATGAGAAGGGGATGCTTGAGTCGAAGCTGACAGCCAATATGATACGATGGGACAGCAGCACCAGCAAGTGGGGTGCATGGTGGTATTACATAAGAGAGATAGACAGCCTCGAAGAGCGCATCACCTCAGGCCGCAGGATAGATACCGTACTCAATGTCGGTCCGAATGACTTTACCCGGTCGCCGGAGTTTGTCTCAACCATGGGTCACCGCGAACTGAATGACTACATCAGTGTACTCAGGTCACAGGGGTCAGACGAGATCAAGCTCTACCTCAATGAGAAGAACCGGCGCATAGCGTCACCCTTCGCATTCTTCATACTGACAGTGATAGGTGTCTCACTCTCATCGCGCAAAATCAAGGGGGGCTTTGGAATGCAGATCGGACTCGGGCTTCTGCTCACCTTCTCCTACATTCTCTTTATGCAGTTCTCGTCGCAGTTCTCACTCAAGAGCGACCTCAATCCGGCGCTGGCCATGTGGATTCCCAACATAATCTACACCTTTATTGCTGCAGGTGTCTATTTTACCGCCCCGAAATAGCACATTTCACACACATTTGTGCATATTTGAAATTTGTTTTACTTTCGCTCTCCTGTTTTAACAGAGGGTGGTCTTAACATTAATAGGGAAATCATGGCACTGAAAAAAAAGATAGATGAGCTTCATGAGAGGCGTGAGAAGGTGCTTCTGGGCGGCGGCAGTGAGGCTGTAGCGAAGCAGAAGGCTATGGGGAAGGGTACTGCACGTGAGCGTATTGCAGCTATTCTCGACGAAGGCTCATTCACCGAATATGACATGTTTATTGAGCATGATGCACGTGACTTCGGTATGGATGGCAAGAGTCTGGCCGGTGATGGCGTGGTCATCGGCACCGGCACCATACATGGCAGTCCGGTTGCCCTCTTCGCGCAGGATTTCACTGTTGCGGGTGGCTCACTGGGGCTGATGCACTCGCGTAAGATCACCAAGATCATGGATCAGGCGCTGATGATGCGTATCCCCCTGATAGGTATCAACGACTCCGGTGGGGCGCGTATTCAGGAGGGGGTCAATTCGCTGGCCGGTTATGGTGAGATCTTTTACAGGAACACCATCTCCAGCGGTGTTATACCCCAGATCTCGGTCATCCTCGGTCCCTGTGCCGGGGGTGCTGTCTACTCACCTGCCCTGACCGACTTTGTCTTTGTTGTTGAGAACATCTCAAAGATGTTTATCACCGGTCCTGAGGTGATCAAAACCGTTCTTGGCGAGGAGATCTCTATGGAGGCGCTGGGTGGGGCGCGTGTTCACTGTGAGACCACCGGCAATGCCCACTTCTTTGCCTCCTCCGAGCAGGAGTGCTTCGCCCAGATCAAGCGGCTCCTCTCGTTTATACCCGGCAACAATGAGGCTGCCCCTCTCCTGGCTGAGGTGGTTCCTCCTGACACACGTTATGATATCAGCACCCTGGTACCTGGTGATGCCACCCTGCCCTATGATGTGAGGGAGGTGATCAGGGCTGTGGCTGACGCTTCTGACTTTTTTGAGATACAGGAGATGTATGCCCGCAACATGGTTATCGGTTTTGGCCGTCTCGGCGGACGTACGGTAGGTTTTGTTGCCAACCAGCCGATGGAGATGGCCGGTGTGCTTGACGTTGACTCGTCAGACAAGGCGGCCCGCTTTATCCGTTACTGTGATGCTTTTGCCATTCCGGTGGTCACCTTTGTTGACCTGCCCGGCTACCTCCCCGGTGTTGACCAGGAGCATGCCGGTGTCATCAGGCATGGCGCCAAGGTGCTCTATGCCTACAGTGAGGCTACCGTGCCCAAGCTGACAGTGATCCTGCGCAAGGCCTACGGTGGTGGTTATATAGCTATGGGCTCGCGTCACCTGCGTGCCGACTATGTATTTGCCTGGCCCACGGCTGAGATCGCAGTGATGGGTCCTGAAGGGGCTGCAAATATCATCTTCCGGAAGGAGATAACTGCGTCACCCGATCCGGAAGGGTTACGGAGGCAGAAGGTTGATGAGTACCGTGAGAAGTTTGCCAATCCCTATGTGGCTGCCTCAAGAGGATATGTTGATGCGGTGATAGAGCCCTCTGAGACACGTCACCTCCTGCTGCATGCCCTTGAGCTGTCGGCCGGCAAGCAGGAGCAGAGGCCGGCCAGGAAACATGGCATACCGCCTTTCTGATTAGTCACCTTAAACCTGATTCAGATGGAGAAGAGAGATAACGGACAGTTACTGATTGATGGTACTGCCTACACCACCCGGGTGAGTGACCGGTTCACCTCACGCAAGGCCTGGTCACCTCCCGCCGCCGGCAGGATAGTGAGCTTCATCCCCGGCACGGTGGTGGAGCTGTTTGTCGCCCCGGGAGTGACCATCAGTGAGGGTGATGATATTCTGGTGCTTGAGGCCATGAAGATGAAGAACCGGCTAAAGAGCCATGTCAGCGGTCAGGTTGTGGCGGTGCATGTCAGTCCGGGCGACAAGGTACCCAAGGGGTGCCTGCTGGTTGAGATAGCTTGAGAGGGTACTGTTGCTCAACGCGTTCCGGCACTCTTCCCCGGCGCTCTTCCCCGGCACTCTTCCCCAGCGCTTTTCCCCGGCGCTCTTTCCTGACTTGTCCCTTTTAGTGCGGTGGAAATAGTTTTTGCATTATTTCCCT
>CAZHZC010000002.1:170205-277354 GCA_964537135.1 uncultured Rikenella sp. | reverse complement strand
TTATTGAATACCTGATAACTTAAAGGTAAGGTTGTGTGGTCTTATACGCTCCACAGAAGACTCTGACTGCTGAAGTCAGAGTCTTTTTTATGACCTGCCGCAACGCAGTGGAGAAAAACGTTGATGTGGGGTAAATTCTATGCCTTGTGTGCCCTCACAGCGTCAAGTTCAATCTCAAACAGCAGGTCATCACGACATACGGTGCCGCCTGTTATCAATAGATATGAGCTGTCGATCTGCTTCTGCCTGCAGTAGTCGAGCAGGAGGCTGCTTTTTTCCGGCTCTCTGAGGTAGGCTATTGCCCGCACCACATTATCCCATCCGTACCCCTCCTTGTTCATCATCGCACTTACAACCTCCATGGTCTGTTCTATCTGCCTCTTCAGCTCTCCCTGGTGCAGTGTCTCCCCTTTGGCATCTATAGATGCGGTACCGCTCACCAGCAGCCTGGTGTTGCCTGCCATGGTTATCTCCACCGCCCGGCTGAATGAGCTCTTGTAGTCTGTGGCGCTGCACTGCATGGGTGAGTCTACCATCCGTACCGTCCCATTGCCGTTTACCGGTCTGACAAGCATCGCATTGAGCAGCAGCAACCCGCCTGACCTGTTGGCCAGTCCTATGCCTGTGCTGGCCGGTATTATCCGGTTAAAAATATCCTCCTCACTGAAAAAGTGTGTCCGTGCCCGGTTGAGTTCACCATACCATTCCAGAATATTGTCAGCAAAGAGCCAGGTACGGGCAAAGCCCTCATAGGGTATATCGTATCTATGCAGTATCTCCTTCAGCGCGGTGAAGAGGTTATATGTCTGGCTGTAGCGGTCATGATGACCCTCAGATGCCATTTCACTGACATACAGCAGCTCAGAACCGGAATGTTCCATACTCCTGACAGTGATGTTGTTCGCATCGCCGTTCATCATCGCTTCGCTGTTCATCCCCGCTTCGTCGTTCATCCTCGCCTCTCTGCTCATCCCTGCCTCGCCGTTCACTCTTATCCTGCTGCTACCGGTACATACCATCTGCAGGCCGTTCTCTGCGGTATGATCACTGATCAGCTGCGTCACAGGTGCCGGCACCGCACCGCGAACCGCTTCGGCTGCCCTCACTGACCCGAAGCAGAAGGCCATCAGCACACCGAGTCTTTTCTCCTTCAGGTAGTTATTCATAAACCGGAGTGCCGGTTGCAGCTGCTGGTCACTCATATGTAGGTTGATATAAGAGAGTGTATCCTCCGCACATCTCTCCCGTGTCACCGACATACGAAAATTGTCAGCCGGATAGTATTGCTCTCTCTCAATTATCATCTCTTCCCAGTCTCTCCAGGGTGGCTGCCAGCGCCCTCTGCTGTTCATATGTGAGCCCCTCAATTTTCTGTGCCCGTGCAACTATCTCACCCGCCTTCTCCCTCTGGCCTGTCGTCATCATGATATCGGTCAGCAGCAGGTAGGGCTCAAAATAACCGGGGTACTGAGCAGTCAGTCTGGTCAGTATCTCTGTGGCTCTCACTCTCTCACCTGCTGAAGCCATATAATAGGCGCAGGTATAGGCATACTTCGGGTTTCCCGGCTCCCACTCCATCGCTTTGCGGCTCATCCTGACCGCCTCCTTAAGATCATTCTGTGCGGCCAGCACTGCCAGGTTGTATGCTGCCATCGCATTTCTTTCACTCACCTCCATCAGCTGCCTGAAGTAGGTCTCTGCTGCACTGCTCTCCCCTCTCTCACCGCTGAGGAGTGCCAGGTTTGTCAGTGCCGCCTCATGGCCGGGCTCAATCGTGAGTGCCCTGGTGAACATCTCCTCAGCCCTCCTGTAGTCACCTCTCAGGGTGTAGTAGATCACCCCTGCATTCACCATCGGCATCACCGCCTCAGGGAAGATCCTGAGGGAGGTGTTGTATGACTCAAGGGCCTTGTCAAACAGCTGCTGGTTACTGTAATAGAGTCCCAGGTTGTAGTGTGCCGGCCATGAGTCAGAGTGGGTCACCAGTGACTCCTCATACTCCCTGAGTGCCTCAGCTATTCTCCCCTTGTCACTCTCTGCCACACTCTCCGGTGTCCTGTTGCTCAGGGCATAGGCTGCATTGAGCCTCACCACACGGTAGCGGTCATTCACCAGGCCTGTCAGCAGCTTCTGAGCCTCCTGTGAGCTGTCGGCAAAGAGGCTGTGTGCTGCTGCCCCCCTCACCAGTGGCGACTGGTGGTTGGTGAGTCGTCTCATCACCGGCCACTTTGCCTGGTCACTACACGCCTCCAGCAGCCTGATGAATGAGGTGGTATACACATTGTCGAAACGCCCCTCATCAAGCCCTGTCAGTATGGTGCCGAGAGCTGACCAGTCACCCTCCCTCGCTTTTCTTATCAGCATGCCGTTGGCTACCGCCTCATTCTGGTACTCCCTGTTGTGGGTCTCACCGACTATCCTGTCAGCCCACTCGGGTGACCTGTCACTGTGACAGATATTACAGGCGTTGGGTGAACCGAAGGCTATGGTGGCCTTTGGCATGGGTGGCCTGAAGGAGTGATCACTGCGGGTCATCCTGGCAAAGGTTGTCTGTGGCATATGGCATGACACACATTGACTGCCTGCAGAGCCTGGCTCATGAAATGAGTGTGCACTCACATTACTGACTCTCTCCGAATGACATGGCATACACGCATCATTGGGATTGCCGGCAGCAAAGCGGTATCGTCCGCTTGAGGTGTGACAGTCGACACAGTGCATCTCACTGGCGGCAGCACACCTGTTCATCTCCCAGGTTGTCATTGTATAATTCTCTCCCAGGTCACGGCCATCAGCATAATAGTCGGGACTCTCAAGGGTGATAAGATCAAAATAGTCGTAAAAGCTGCCTCCCGGCTCAAAGGCCTGCGCTATCACCGCCGCCTTGGCATGGCATGACCCGCAGGCTGAGTTGTGCTGGTCAGGCGTGAAGGAGCTCGTCACCACTATCTTCAGGTCACGAGGCACATTCCCCTCACCAGCCTTCACACACTCCACAATATGTTCATAGCTGGGACCGTGGCATGTCTCACAGTTAATGCCCGGCTCACGCCAGGTGGTGTTGTACCTGTTCTCTGCCAGGCTGTAGTTGGTCTCCAGCTGGCTCACATGGCAGTTGTAACAGGTGGTATTGAAGGTAAAGAGGTGACTCCGCCACTCAAGCGGTACATCTTCAAGGGTCTCAAAGTGCCGCACCCCGCTCTCCGGGTTGTTGTACCAGCTGTCACTGCTGCAGTCGTAGGCCAGTGGCAGCACCTGGAGGCGACCACCGGACAAGGGTGTAAGGAAGTAATAGATATACTTGCCGCCCATGGTATGTATTGCCGGGAACCTTGTCTCGGTACCGTCAGCCAGCCTCTCAATGAAGAAGAGAGTGTCAGCCTCAAGAATCACCCTGAAGCTCCCCTCATCTACACTCACCTCCTGCTCCAGGGTGTGTATATTGGTGCGGATAAACTGTGCCGTCACCGGCTGCATGGCAAGACCATGGTAGGAGTCCTGCCACAGCTGGTAGAATCTCTCATGACACGGCCGGCAGCTCTCACTGCCCGAATAAATGGCCATCTCCTGCCGGAAAGCACTGTTACCCTTTACCTTTAGATAGATAAACACCCCCAGCGCGGCCATTATCACCATAAGCAGCAGTGGGGGCAGCAATGACTTTATTCTCATATCCTTACTCTCTTTACAATCATACCATATGGCCTTCAGCAGCAGTTTACCGTTGCCGTGAGCAGGCATTCCGGGGAGGTCACGGCTGTATCTGCCAACAGATCATTCCAAGCTACCTTGTCAGCTTCTTTGTCAGACACTTGTCAGCCACTTTCAGCCACTTTACAGCTATCTTGTCAGCCACTTTTCAGCTACCTTTCAGATAGTCTGACATTATTAACCGTGCCTTCTTAAGGTGTTTCTCCACATTCTTCACCGAGCAATTCAATTCGTTGGCGATCTCCTTGTTGGTAAACCCGTCAAAACATCTCATCCGAAAGACCCTTGAGCATACTGCTGGCATCTCACTGACCTTCAGGTCAACCTTTTCCCTAAGGTCATCTGCAATAAGGCTACGGGGCATATTATTAAGGTAGTCTATTCTGTAGAGCTCATCAAAGGTGGCCATATCCTGAAGCTCTTTAAGGGTGTTCTGAATCACCTTCTCCTTTTTCAGGTAGTTCATACACTGGTTACGGGTCATTATGAACAGGAGTCCTTCAGGAGAGGAGTCTGTCAGGCTCTCTCTTTTTTCCCAATAGGTAACAAAAACATTCTGAATGATATCTTCCGCTTCACTCTGGTCTTTTATTACCCGCAAAGCGTATGAGAGTAAACGATCGTAGTTTTCAAAAAATAGCTTCCTGAAACTTTCTTCGTCACCTATGTTCTTTTCTGAGAAATAGTTGTCTTCAAGAGAGTTCTTAATCATTATTTACACCCAGTTCATAACCCACCTTAATATCTGTTATCTGATATTAACATCAACCACATCACAATAATAGTAAAAGGCAGTAAGGATAGAGATGATGTTAATCAGCCTCTTCAGTTCTATTCATTCATTCTCGTTATATCACCGGAAAGGCGGCTTGAAAAAAACCATGTATACATGTCAAAGAGATGGAAGTAGGTAGCCCTGTCTGCCTTCACATTATGAGTGATATTGGGATAGGGTATCACAAAAAACCTCTTCTTCTCCTCCACAAGTCGTTTTATCATTACCTCAGTGTTCTGGTAGTGAACATTATCATCACCGGTACCATGTATCAGCAGCAGGTCTCCCTTCAGTCCGCCGGCATAGTTCATTGCTGCTGTCAGGTCATATGCCTCAGGGTTATCCTGTGGCAGCCCCAGGAACCTCTCAGTAAAGCCGGCATGGTAGTTACGGTGGTTGGAGATATAGGCACCCGGTATTGCCACCTGGTAGATGTCAGGGTACCTCAGGATCTGTAACAGGCTCACCAGTCCGCCTCCGCTCCAGCCGAAGATGCCTACTCTCCGGCTGTCTATGAAGGGGTAGTCAGTGGTCATCTTCTTCACCGCCATAGCCTGCTCATCAGAAGGGATAAGCCCATGTTTGAGATAGATCACCTTCCTCCAGTCACGTCCATAGAGAGATGGGGTACCCCTTGAATCAATATTCATGACAATGAACCCTTTCTGAGCCATGAGCTGATACCACATATAATTATTATGCAACCAGTGATCTCTCACCACAGCATTGCCGGGCATACTGTACACATGAGTTATCAAGGGGTATTTTTTCAGGCTGTCAAAGTCAGGTGGCTTTATCCACCATGCATCAAGCTGAATACCATCTCCGATATCTATCTTAATAAAGTGCGGCTTGCTCAGCTCTTTCTCCTTCAGCCTCTCATTGAGTGCCTGGTTATCCTGCAGGGTACGCAGCACTGAGTGGTCACTCAGCTTTATCAGGCTGGTGACCGGTGGTGTGGCCATTGTCGAGAAGGTGTGGAACGCATATTGTGCACCGGGTGCTATGTCATAGGTATGAACCCCTCTCCTGTCGGGTGACACCTTCACCGGCCTGCTGCCCTCCTTCAGTGACACCTTGTAGAGGTATCTGTGTATGGCACTCTCCGGTGAGGCTATAAAGTATACGGTCTCTTTCTCTCTGTCGAAGCCTGCTATGCTCTCCACATCAAAATCTCCGCTGGTGAGCGCTCTCTCTTTCCCGCTCTTTGTCTCCACCAGGTAGAGGTATCTCCATGACTCTTTCTCGCTCAGTGCCAGGAAGCTTTTCTTCCCTTTGGTAAAGATCATCTCAAACGGCATCAGGAAGGCCTCATCGCGATCTTCCCAGACAACCCTCCTCCTTCCGGTGACAACGTTGTTACTGCTGATCTGCAGATCGTTCTGGTTTCTGTTCATCAGCCTCACCAGCAGCTCATCCCTGCCTGTCCATCCATACCATGTGACATAGCTGAATCGCTCCTCAGGCCCCTGCCAGATAACCTTCTCCGACCTGTCAGCAATATCTTTTACCATCAGCCTGACCTGCGGCAGGGTGGTGCCCGGCTTCACATGCCGGAAGCCTGTCACCCTGGAGTAGACCGAGTCGGTATTGTTTATCATCCGGAAGATCCCCACATCCCTGCTGTCAAGGCGTGTATAGGCTATCTTACGGCTGTCGGGGCTCCACCGGTACCCCATCATGTTCAAGACGGGGGCGATCTTTTCGGAGGAGCCTGCGTTGGCCACCTGCTGTGACCCGTCGGTGGTCAGTCGCTCTCCTTTGCCGGTAACGGTATCATATATATAGATATCTGACCTGTAAACATATGATATATACCGGTTGTCGGGTGAGAATTGCAGGTTCATCACTCTCTTGCCGTGCCCCTCACCATTGACCATGGTGTACTCATCTCCTCCGCACCTTTTAAAGAAGTAGCTGTAATGACGCTCTCCCTCTCTTCGTCCGACAGCCTCTATCACTATCATTTTACCGTCGTCAGAGAGGAAGAACTGGCTCAGGCGCAGCTCCGGGCCGCTACTCTTTGTCAGGTCACCCATATCGATAATGGTCTCCTCCCTGCCGGTAGCTGCATCCTTAACAGCTACCCTCTCTCTTCCGGGTGTCATTACGATGTTGCCCTTCCCGTCAGGTGTCCAGTCGGTTATTCCTGCCGGGGCTGCCACAAATTTCTGCTCCAGGAAGATCTCGTCAAGGGTGATCTTCTCCCCTCTCTGTCCATACAGCTCTCTCCCGGGTATGATCAGCAGGGAGGTGATTATCAGGCTTATCAATATTTTGTTGCTTCTCATTGCGATAGCTTTTCTTACAGATTGTTTTAACTCTTCACTCTTGCCCTCTGCAGAGGCTGCTGCTGCCAGTTGACCATCCATGTCTCTCCTCCGCACAGTTGACGGCTGCCAGTTGACCATCCATGTCTCTCCTCCGCACAGTTGACTACTGCCAGTTGACCAGCCATGTCTCTCTTTCCCTCCGCCAGCCTTCTCAATAGATTCTTACTGCACAGGATGCCGCTGCTTGCGGGTCGCTCTCCGATACCGCCTTCAGTGTTATTGTGGTCTCTCCTGCTCCTTTTCCTCTTTTCCCGATATATACAGGCACCTCAATGCTCTCACCGTTCCTTACGGCCACCACCTCATGCTGCACTCCCGCTTCCCACCCTTCGCCCTCAACCGATAGTGTCAGCCTGTAGATATCGAAGTTGCAATTCCCGTCACTCTTCTGACCATGGATATCACCCTTCAGGGTGTGTGCCATGCCGCTGTTCTCAAGCACGAAGGTGTGTACCCCTTTCCGCTGTACCCTTCTCCCGCTCTCCGGCGTACTCAGGGTAACACCCCTTCTGTGCGGTCCTCCCCCCTCAGAAGATCTTACTGCCACCCGGTATGAGATGATGCCGTCACGGTCTTTACGCATATCAAGTATATAGAAGTGCAGGTTGTTGTGCTGATCAACATATTCAAACTCACTGCCCGAATCTGTTCCTGCATGAAACAGTGCATCATTGAGCTGACGGTAGTCGGCAATGCTTCTCATCACCCTGGTTCCGTCAGGCCTGACAAAGTCAACCATCCCGATATCTTCCGGATGGGCATCGATCACCCAGTTAAAGCATATAAATTCATTGGGTCCCCCATTTCTCTCTTCAAGCTCTCTGTTCTTTGCTATCAGTACCCCATTGTCAGGACAGAATGAGTCAAACCCGATTCTCTGTACCACCTCAACAGTGTAGAAGTCCCATTGGAAGAGACCTGCCGAGAGTGGGTTTGTTGCCGGGTCTTCCGGTGGTGTACGGTCATGGGGCTCATCGCCATCAAGGGTGATGATCACCCCTGCCCACTCATTATCGTGCGGCTCCACGGCCCTGCTGGTCACATCAACCACCACCACTCCGCTCTCTGCCAGGCCTTCACGGCTCACCATAAATACCTGCTCCTCATCAATGAAGCGGTTCTTCATCCGGTTGCGCAGCATCAGTCCTGCCGGCATGGAGGCGCCCATCACCGGTGGCACTACCCACCGCATATGCGGCCCTCCCGGCCCGTTGAAGCAGCCACGGTCCATCATGTCCCATGGTCCTGACCCGCTCCTGCGGTATGGTGTCACATAGGGATTATTGGCATTATCCTTTATCCTGAAGGCGTAGTGCCCCAGCTCATGGGTGATGGTGCCTGAGTTCTCTCCCTGCCTGATGGATGATAGTCCCCACTGCATCATGGCAGCCCTCCATGAGGTCCACTCAACATATCTTGTCGGGGCCCATCGTGGCATGGTGGTATCAGGGTTACCCCACTCGGCAGGTATCTCATCCTTCATGAACCGCATCTCTCCAAACTCCTGCCATACACCTGTCTCATCATAACCGGCATAGAGTCTCAGAACTGCATCATAGCTCTCCTTAATATCACCTGCGTCGGCCCTCCACAGTGCATCAACATCAGGCTCCATGCGGCTGCCCGCAACTGACCCGTCAGGGGTGAACTCATTCTGTCCATGCTCACTGAGGCCATACTCCCACAGGTTTTTGGGCATACGGTACGGTCCGTACGGATCGAGGGCAGTGATTCCAAAGGCCCCCCTCGACTGCTCCATCCAGTAGCCATTGATGGTCTGTCCGTGGTTTATCACTGACGGCTTGAGCCAGAAGTCTGAATAGAACTGCGGCACCTCATCACGTGTGATGGGGTCAGTTACCGGGTTACCAAACAGGTCAGACCCTTTGGGCAGGGTGATCACAAACGGCTGGTCGGGGAAGTCAACCGCCACCAGCGCCATCCGGAACCCTCTTTCGGGCACCAGCGACGGGTCATTCCAGTCCCTTCCCGGGATAGGTGTATAGTCATCCCAGGTCATATCATCCTGGTCCAGAACAATCTGCGGATCAACGGGAGGTGGCATAAAGAGGCTCCGGCTCTGCCGGGCTGCCTCCCCGCCACAGGAGATCAGGAGTAACATCCCGATAGACAAAACAACTATGAAAAGTATCTTAAACAGCTTCATTACAGATGTTGGTCTTTTTGATTGTTCCGGACCCGGATGATGTTATCTACTGATTTGTCCAATATTTCTTCACAAGTGCCGGATAGCTTTTGTCATTGTCAAGCCAGTACTGATACTCCTCTCTGGAGGCAAACGGAGGTGTATGATGTGCATCCAGCTTCTGTCCTGTCTTTATCAGCGGAGAGGGATTTTCAGGCACATAGCTCCTCATCTCCTTAAGAATATCGGCATACTCCTCTTTTCCGGCCAGGTTATGCCATTCAAACGGATCGGTCTCATGGTCATAGAGCTCCTCTGACTGGTCAATGTAAACTATATATCTCCATTTTTCAGTCCTGATAGAGAACTCACCCCAGTCATATGAGGTTATTGCCGGGTAGTTCCACTCACTCTCCGGGTTCCTGAGCAGCGGCACCAGTGATCTGCCATCAATGTCATCTCTTGGAGGCAGGCCACACAGGTCAATCAGTGTCGGATAGATATCCTGCAATGAGACGATCCGGTCTGATGGCTGGTGTGATGATCCTGCCGGGAACCCTTTCACTCCGGGCGGTACCCTGATCATAAGGTTTGTCTTTACACTGTTCTCCCACAGTGCGAACTTACGCCAGTGCTCCTTCTGCCCCAGTCCCCAGCCATGGTCAGACCACACCACCACAATGGTATTGTCAGCATAGGGGCTGTTATCAAGGGCCTCCATCAGCATTCCGAACATGGTATCTGCAAAATAGATTGATGCCAGGTAGGCGCGTACAGCCTCCTGCCATAGGCCTGCCTCGGTTACATGCTTATGGTAATTGCCCTGCCGGTGTGCTATCTCAATAGCCCTGTCACCCAGGTCATCAAGATCATTCTCAAGTACCAGGGGCAATTCAACAGACTCGAGCGGGAAGGCATCAAAATATTTTGAAGGCACATACCATGGCACATGCGGCCTGTAGATCCCGCATGCCAGGAAGAAGGGCTTATCATGCTTCTCCTGCAGCTTGCCGGAGACCCACTTGACACTCTTATAGTCACCCATCAGTGAGTCGGGAATATCCATTGGTGCCCAGTCAAACATCATGTACATATGTTCAAACACAGGCATGTTTACCGTTCCCTCAGGCCCCTTGTCGGGTGTAGGGTCATTAGGCATGTTCTTTGTCTTTGAGGGCCAGTACTCATCCCAGCACAGCGTATCTACCATGTGGTAGTGAAATATCTTGCCTGCCCCGGCAGAGTAATAGCCGTTCTCACGGAAGTAGTGCCCCAGGGTGATCCGCTCCGGTATCGCTATACGCCAGTCCTGATAGTTGGAGTATACTCCGGAGGTGTGAGGTGCATAACCGGTCATCACCGCGGTACGTGACGGGTTGCAGGCAGGGTTTGTGCACTGGGTGTTGTTGAAGCTCACTGCCCCGGCGGCGAACCTGTCCATTGCAGGTGTCCTGGTCTGTGGGTGCCCGCCGAGGTAACCGGTCCAGTCATTCAGGTCATCGAGTGAGACAAACAGAACGTTGGGCCTCTCGATCACCTTGCCCTGTGAGTCACAACCCGACAGTATGATGGCAAGGAAAACCAGACAACCCAGATATTTAAATGCATTCATAGTTAGATAAATTTGGAGTTGACAAAAAATAAATCCTTTTTAATACTCATTTACTCAGTTTATTACAATCCATAATTGCCCCATGCGTCCTCTTTCGGCAGGTCTCCCTGCCGTTGAGGCTTCTCGGATGAGAGTGACCACCCCATTATTAATTGCACAATGCAGACTGAAGAGCATGCCTCAGCTGCACTGCACAGCCTGAAAATATGATCACCCTCTTGCCGGACACAGTTCAAAATGGTACCGTTTTACTATTTCCTACTATAAGCATATATAGTATAAAAACAGTTTTAGCACCTCCTTACCCAACCCCGGCAGGTGTTCTATTTGTTATAGTAAGTTAAAAAGAGGGGGAAATTCCCTTTTTAGGATGGTGTCATTTCAGAAAGTGATATCCCAGATCCCTGCACTTCTCTCCAGCTCAACGAGTGCTGTTGAGCAGCTGAAGAGCGTCTCATAGTATGACACCTGAAGCTCATTGTAGGTCCGTTGTGCGTCGAGCACCTCAAGCAGTGAGGTCTCTCCCCTTGAGTAGCTGTAAGCCTTCCCCTCCAGCACCTCCCGGGCCTGATCGAGGAGGCCGGTATCAAAGTTTGCCACCTGCCTGACCTGTGCCTGGTAGATATTGTAGGCCTGCATCACCTCATTGCTCACCTCCACCTCAGCCTGCCGATAGAGCAGCTCACTCTGCTCTACCTGGTACTCAGCCATCCTTATCTCTCCCCTGTTGAGGTTTGAGAACTTCAGTGGCACTGCCACCCCGGCTGACACCTCCGATGGCCGTGATGTCACAAAGCCCTTTCCCGGCCCTCCGCCCGAGGCGCCCGCCTTCAGGCTTATCTCTGCCCGCCGTTCGGCCCTGACCATTGCCAGCGACTCCTTTGAGTATCCGATATAGTGCTTTGCTACCATCAGGTCAGTGCGTCCTGCCAGTGCTGCCTCTATCAGTCCCTCAAGGCTGTATTCACGCTCTGCCCTTGCTAAGGAGCCTGTAGGGCTGAAGAGCGTATCGGCGAGGTGTCTGCTCATCCTGTCTGACAGGGTGATGAATGAGTTTATTCGCTCAGCCTCTGTCTGCAGCAGTTCATTATACATCATGCCTGCCTCCAGCCTGCTCTGTGCCGCATCAATAGCCATGATGCTTCCGAGGCTTAGCCTTATACTGTCTGCCCGGGCCAGGCCCGCCAGCATCTCATATGAGTTGACCATCACCTCATAGAGGCGTTCATGCCTCATGGCATCAAGATAGTCGAGCGTAGCGTCGGCCCTCAGGTTACGCAGGTGATCATTGAGCATCTCACCGGCAAGCAGGTGCTCACTCTGTGCCAGGTTGATACGTGCCCTGCGCCGCCCCGGCTCAAAGCTCTTCTCAATCTCTGTTGAGTAGCCATGCTCATCATTGCTGCCCGACCAGTCAAATGAGATGGTCGGATCCTGAAAGACCCTGGCAGCCTGTATCTGCGCCTCTGAGATACTGACATCATACTTCCCGGCAGCATACGCCAGGTTACTGCTCAGCACCATCTCCATATACTCTTTATACCCAAGATATACCAGCCTCTCACGACGCTCAGGCAGCGGCGACACTCTCTTCCCGCCGGTGTCAGACAGACTCACAGGAGCCTGCAGAAAGAGGTCAGGCTTCAGGAGTAGCTCCATACCTCTTGTGGTGCCCCGGGCAGGGGCAACGGGCTGCACCGGAGTGGCTGACTGCCCGGAAGTGGCGGGCTGCACCGGAGTGGCTGACTGCCCGGAAGTGGCGGGCTGCGCCTGAGTGGCGGACTGCGCCGGAGTGGCTCCCGATCTGCCGGCAGGGTGTGCCTGGCTGCTCTGCGACAGCAGTGGCTGTGAGAGCATGAGAGCAGGCAGCAGCATGCATAGCATACCCTTTTTTATACTGTATCGTTGGCTATTCATTTTTAAAGTCTCCTTTCCCCCATCGTTTTTCAATCATATAGTAGAGTGCCGGCATCACATAGAGCGTAATGATGGTAGCTATCAGCAGGCCGTAGACGATCACTGTTGCCAGCGGCCTCTGCACGTCAGACCCGATATTGGTTGAGATCGATGCAGGGAAGAGTCCTACCACCGCCACTGTGGCCGTCATCACTACGGGACGGAAGCAGTGTCTGGTACCTGTCACCACAGCCTCCTTCAGCTTTGCCCCCGCCATACGCAGGTTATTTATACGCGAGAAGATTATCACCCCGTTCTGTATTGATACACCGAAGAGTGCAATAAACCCGACTGCAGAGGATACGTTGAAGGTCATGCCTCTCACATTGAGGGCCACCATACCGCCGAAGAGTGCCAGTGGTATTATCCCCATCAGTATGGCAGCCTGCCTCAGCCGTCTGAAGGCTATAAAGAGTATCATAAACATTATTGCCAGTGCCAGCGGCACTATCAGGGAGAGTCTCTGGTATGCCCTTGTCTGGTTCTCAAAATGGCCACCCCACTCTATACTTATCTTTTCGTGGTCATACTGCACCTCCTGTTCGATCTTTGCCTTTGCCTCATTGAGGAAGGCTGTCAGGTCTCTGCCCCTGATATTGACGCTGAGGGCCACGTACCGCCTGTTCATCTCACGTGACACCATGCTGGCCCCGGTGGTCAGCTTCACCTCAGCCACCTGTGAGAGAGGTATCTTGACTCCCGTTTCTGAGGTGAGCATCAGGTTACCTATCTTCTCAGGCGTGTTACGGCTCTCCTCCACATAGCGGCAGGTAATATCATAAACCTTATGTTCAATAAAGAGCTGTGAGACCGCCTTTCCTCCTATGGCCACCTCTATCAGCTCAGCCACATCAGATACGTTGAGTCCATACATCGCTATCTTGTCCCTGTCAGCGGTGATCATCAGCTGAGGTGTCGGCGGCTCCTGGTCAATGATAAGGTCACCGGCCCCCTCAACCTTTGACAGCGACTGCATGATATCTTCGGTCACCCTTCGTGTCTCCCTGATATCATTACCGAATATCTTGACCACCAGGTCACTGTGTGAGCCTGTCATCTGATCCATAACCATGTCAATGATAGGCTGTGAGAATCCCACCTTATATCCCGGCAGTGATTCAATATCTATCTTCAGCTCCTCTATCAGGTCATTCTTCCGTTTCCCCCGTGGCCACTCCTTGTATGGCCGCAATCCTATAGCCACCTCCAGGTGCGACTTGGAGAAGGGCTCCGTCCCTACGTCATCACGTCCCACCTGTGTCAGCACATAGGTCACCTCATCATGCCTGACAATATGTGATCTCAGTGAATCACTCATCTCCTTGGCCTTGTCAAGCGATATTCCCGGCGGAAGCTGTACCTGCAGCCACAGTGACCCCTCATCGAGGTAGGGCAGGAAGTCTTTCCCCACCGTATGGGTAAGTATAACGGTGGATATCAGTATTACTCCCAGCGGCCAGAAGACCCTGGCAGGTTTCATCATTATCCTTTCGGTGTGCCTGGTAAAGAGTGCTGTCAGCTTCTCGAACCACCTGTTCCTTTTGATCTTTTTCGGCTTACGGTATACGGCAAACGTAAGTCCCGGTATGAGCAGCAGTGCCACCAGCAGGGCCCCCAGCAGCGCATAGCCCAGGGTGAAGGCCATCGGGGTGAAGAGCTTCTTCTCAATACGCTCAAAGGCGAAGAGCGGGAGGTAGGCAGTGATAATGATGATGGTGGAGAAGAAGACGGGCCGGGCCACCTCAACCACCCTGTCAATGATGGTGCCGGCCTCCAGGTACTGATCCTGATGATCCTCACGCTTCTTCAGGATAGTCTCCATGGTGATGATAGCCCCCTCAATGATGATCCCGAAGTCAATGGCTCCCAGGGAGAGCAGGTTGGCGGGGATATTTGTCACATGCATCAGTATGAAGGAGATGAGCATCGCCAGTGGTATTGTTACCGACACTATCACTGCCCCTCTCCAGTTACCCAGGAAGATGATAAGCACAAAGATGACCAGCATCATTCCAAAGAGCAGGGTATGTGACACCGTATGGAGGGTAGCGTTAACCAGATCGGTACGGTCCATAAAGGGTCTGATGGTCACCCCCTCAGGCAGTATGTGGTTGTTCAGCTCATCTACCTTATCATGTATGCCATGCAGCACGGTTGACGGGTTCATCCCTCTCAGCATCTGCACTATACCCTCAACGCTCTCCGGCTCATCATAGTTCTTGTCGGCGAAGCCCAGCACCCCTTTCCGCTCCAGTGTCCCATACTTGAGTGTTCCCAGGTCAGAGAGGTATATCGGCACCCCCTTCTCACTCCTCACCACAATCATCCCCAGGTCAGAGAGGTCTCTCACCAGTCCCACTCCTCTCACTACATAACTGAGGTCACCCCGGTCAAACATGCTGCCACCGGCATTGGCGTTGTTCTTCTCTATCTTCTCAATCACATCGGCCAGTGAGAGATCGTACTGTTCAAGCTTGTACGGGTCAAGCTCAATCTGGTACTGCATCGTTATTCCGCCGAAGTTGCTCACGTCAGCCACCCCTGTCACCTGCCTCAGGGCAGGTATAATCACCCAGTAATTGAGGTCGGTAAGCTCACGTATATCATGATTTCTGCTCTCTATGATATATCTGTAGATCTCTCCTGTGGGAGAGGTGAGGGGTGCCAGTTCAGGTACAGCCCCAAACGGGAGCTCCAGCTCCGCCAGCCGCTCCTGTACTCTCTGTCGCGCCCAGTAGTCATCAACCCCATCTTCAAAAACGAGTATTATTACCGAGATACCGAATGAGTTGCCGCTTCTCATGGTCACCACGCCGGGCAGCCCGTTCAGCACCCGCTCTATCGGTATGGCTATCTGCTGCTCTACCTCTTCGGCAGCCAGGCCGGTGACCTGTGTGGTCACCTGTACGGTCACGTCCGCGATATCGGGGTAGGCATCTATCGCCAGCTGCTTCCACGAGTAATAGCCAAAGATCCCTATCAGTACAAAGAGACCGGCTATCACCCACCGGTGCATCACTGAAATAGTAATTATCTTTTTCATGGCGCCTTAGTTTTCCACCAGCAGGTAAAACCCGCCATCAGCTATGATCTCCTCACCCTGGGCGAGGCCTGACCTGACAATTACATTCCCCTTGTCGGTTGTCTCTACCTCAACCACGCGGCGGGTGTACTTATTCTTTCCTGCAGAGACAAAGACAAAGCTGTGATCCTCTTTCTGAAATACCGCCTTGGCAGGTATGATCACCACATTTTTGATATTGTGTGTGAACCTCACATTCACATACATTCCCGGTTTCATGATACGATCATGGTTATCACACTCAACCAGTACCTGTACCGACCGTGTCTCCTCATCTATAATTGAGTTTATATGGTAGATACGTCCCCTGATATTGAGCTCAGGGAAGGCCATCAGCCTGATCTCTGCCTCAGCGCCATCTTCTATATGCCTGATATCCTTCTCCTTCACCTGCCCGGCTACCCATACCCTGCTCAGCTCAGCCACGGTAGCCACCGGCTCGGAGTCTTCCCTGATATACTGTCCTATCACAATATTGTTTTCCACTATGGTACCCCTGATGGGTGAACGCACTATCAGCGGCTTACCCAACACGAGGTCTGACGTATCTACCTGGTATACACTCAGGCTGGCTAACGCATTCTCATAATCCTTACGGCTCATGGCATAGTTCACCTCAGCCTCCTCATACTCCTTTTGTATACCCACCCCCCTGCTCAACAGATCTTTCTGTCTCTCAAGGTTTTTGAGGTCAAGAGTCATCTCCTCCATCGCCTGGTAGTAGGCCTTGCCTGTCTCGTAATATGATGGTGATGATATCTCAAAGACCGGCGCATCCTTGTCAACATACTGACCCAGCCTGATAAATGACCTGGTGATGCGGCCCGCAAAAGGGGCAGCTACCAGTGCATAGTTATTGGGAATGGCCTTTACAGTTCCGGAGGTGACCAGCTCAAACAGGTAGGGTCCGGTCTCCACCCTGTGAGAGACCAGCTTACTCAATATTGGAGAGTCATCTGCAATGGTGACTATATCTCCGTTGAAGGTGTAATCACCACCCTCCTTGGTGCCTGTATCGCGCTTACATGCAACAATACCCAGTAATATCAGGCATGCTACCGATATTCTTTTCATATTTTCCTTTATAAATTCAGATTGTTTATTAGGTAAGAACAACTATCCACCTCATCTCAAAAACAACAGATGCAATGCTCTGTTCAGCTCAGCTGAAACAGACCATCCAGCCCTCTGGCAGGACCGTTCTCGTCTGGCTGTATGGGGGTGCTCTTAACCTTTGGAGGCTGTATGGGGCGGCGACAGGCAAAAACTGCCTGTAGGGCCTGCGGAAAGCCTCTCTGAGAAATATCATGATAACCGCCGGGATGATAAAGAAGGAGACCGGCGTAGAGATAAATTCAGTCAGGTAATGTATTAGTGTGAACTCGGCACTGGAGTGGCTATGGCCCCTGCTGCCAGAATCAGATTTTGGTGCAAAGGGGTGTGAATGTACAATAATAGCATCATTCTCAATATGGTGCGTATGTGGAAAATAGGTAATACTCACATAATACCCAAGAAAGAGTATTACCAGTGTCCAGTTGATGATCTTTCTGCTCCAGCCTCTCATCCAGTTCCAGCCATAGCTATGACTAACCTTTAAATCGACGACGAAAATAGTCAAAACCATAATATTACCAAATGAACGCAGTATGTTTTAAAGCTATCCGCTGTGAAAATAAGTTGGCTTTCAAACCTATATATTTCGTATTTTCAGGGCATCGGCCGGTGAGCGGTCTGCTAACAAAAAATCAGAGTGTCATGAAAAAAACAGCAGGAGTCATCCTATCGCTATTGTTCTGTTCCCTTTTTCTCTCAGCCCAGGTAGACGAGAAGCTTAAGGAGGATATCCGTAACACCGGTTATGTACATTATCCTCTTCCTCTTGACTACAGCAGGTCATTTGAGACATTCGGCCTCACCAAGAAGGTTCTCTCATCGGAGGTGCTTTGTGATATGGAGGATTTCACCGGGTGGTCTCACCGCGGTGTAGGAAGGATCTACCTCACCGATGACCGCAGTCGTGACGGCAGCCACAGCCTCAGGCTCGCTGCTGCCACCACCCAGACAGAGATGCTTGGCTGGGGAGTGGGTATGGGTACCTGCCTGGCGGAGTATGAGGTGGGGGGTCAGAACTGGGAGAAGTACAACCGTCTCCATCTCTATATTTACCCTGACTGTGAGGGTGCACGCAGCATCTACCTCAACCTCTATATTGAGAATGACGGCCTGATAAAGGTTCCCGACCCTTATGGCCGGGAGGGGTTTCATGAGATCAACCTGGTCAACGGGCAGTGGAACGAGTGCTTCCTGGAGATCACCGGGCTGGCCCGTGACAAGGTCACCAGGCTCTCCTTTGCCATTGAGATCTTCGGACGTGAGCTCACCATGGGTGACTCGCTCAAGTTTGATGTTGACAATGTGAAGCTGCAGCTGATAGAGGGGCCTGAGGTGGTTAGCGGATGGCAGCCTGCTGAAGACCGTATCATCTTCTCCACCACCGGCTACGGCCGTGACAGCCGTAAGACGGCCATCGTGCGTGTGCCGGGCCATAATGGCAGGTATGAGCTGATTGACCATACCACCTCGCAGGTGGTTCATGAGGGTTTGATCACCCCTGTGAAGACCCATACCGGCAGCTTCGAGACGATAGACTTCACCAGCTTCCGGCGCGAAGGGCGCTACTCCATCAGGGTGGGCGGCATCACCACCATGCCTTTCTACATCAACCGCAACATATGGGAAGACTCAGCCTGGCGCGTGCTGAACTTCATGTTTGTTGAGCGGTGCGGCTACCCCGTTCCCGAAAAGCACGGTGCCTGCCACCGCGACCTCAACGGAGAGCATAACGGCAAGCTCTTCACCATCAATGGCGGGTGGCATGATGCTGCCGACATGTCACAGCAGACACTCCAGACAGGTGAGATAGCCATGGCCATCTTCGAGATGGCCAACCGTGCCCGTGAGAAGGGTAACAACGACCTCTGGCTGCGTCTGCTGGAGGAGGGGCTGTGGGGTCTCGACTATATCATGAAGACACGCTTTGGTGACGGGTACCGGGTGCAGACCTGGGGTACCAACCTGTGGACCGACGGCTTTATAGGCACCTTTGACGATACCGGAGGCTGGCGCAGGGTACGCGTCCATAACCGCGCCTTCGAGAACTTTGTCTTTGCCGGCATAGAGGCCTATGCTGCCATGAGTATCGAGAACGATATAATGCTTAAGGAGAACCTGTGCAAGATTGCCGAGGAGGACTTTGCCTTTGCCATGGAGCGTTACAGCGCGCTGGGGTATGATGAGCTGCTCGGTGCCGGCGGCGGCGGTGATCATGCTGCCATGGCATCACGCAGCCAGTACATGGCAAACGTCTCCTATGCCGCCAGCCTGCTCTACCGGCTGACAGGCAAGCAGTATTATGCAGATACCGCTGCCGAATTTATAAGATACACTATTGACTGTCAGCGTACTGAGCCGCTGAAAGATAAGGACAGGCTGAGGGGCTTCTTCTACCGCGATCTGGATAAGAGGTCAATAGTACACTACAACCACCAGTCGCGTGACTACATCTATATGCAGTCGCTGACAGCCCTCTGTGAGACACAGCCCGGGCACCCCGACTACAGGAGATGGGCCAATGCTATCACCCTCTACGGCGAATACCTGAAGAAGATCATGCAGTATGTAGCACCCTACGGCATGGTACCCAGTGGTGTATATCATATCGATGAGGTAAAGGATTCGGTTAACTTCTACCAGGTACAGGTGGGTATCAGGAGCGGTGCCGCCAGAGACTACAGGGAGCAGCTCGAGAATGGTGTCAGGCTTGACAGGGAGCACTACCTGCGCGTTTTCCCCGTCTGGTTCTCCTTCAAGGGCAATGCTGCCGTACACCTGGCCACCGGCAAGAATGCCGCCCTGGCAGGGAAATTCCTCAATGACCCTGAGCTGATAAATATTGCCGAGGAGCAGCTCTTCTGGATCGTTGGCAAGAACCCGTTCGGGCAGTCACTCATCTGGGGCGAGGGAAGCAACTACCCACAGCAATATACCGCCCTGCCGGGAGAGACCGTAGGTGAGATACCGGTCGGAATGCAGTCGCGCTTCAATGAAGACACACCCTACTGGCCACAGTTCAACACCGCAACCTACAAAGAGGTATGGGGATCATCGGCAGGAAGGTGGTTCTCGCTCATATCTGAGTTCTGACAGCTCCGAAGAGGACTTCACCGGACTCTCAAATACTGCAATAAAAGCTGGTTGGCAGCTGATTAATGATATTGATCGCAGTCTGCTGTAGAACATTGTTTTTGTTATACATTTGCCGTTACAGCAAACCTGACTAACCCTTTTACATATGGAAACCATCAGGAATATCTTCCGTATCGGGCACGGACCCTCTGCCAGTCACACAATCGGCCCTGAAAATGCGGCACTGCGCTTTATCTCAGAGCACCCTGAGGCTGCCTCCTTCCAGGTGACGCTCTATGGCAGCCTCGCCTCCACAGGTAAGGGGCACCGTACTGATGCTGCCCTCATGAAGACCTTCGGGTCACGGCAGCTAACCATCAACTGGCATCCTGAAATAATTCAGCCACGTCATACCAATGCCATGAAGTTTGAGGCGTATGATAATGAGGGCAGCCTGATCGCCGACTGGATGGCCTATAGCGTCGGCGGGGGAGCTATCGTTGATGATAGCGGAAAGAATGAGAGTGATGATATCTATTCACTGGAGACCATGGCTGATATACTGAGCTACTGTGAGCGCCGGGGTATCAGGCTGTGGCAGTATGTGATTGAGGTGGAGGGGGAAGAGATACTTGACTACCTGGCACAGGTGTGGGATGTGATGAAGGCCGCCATAAAGAGAGGGCTGGCAGCTGAGGGGGTGATACCGGGAGGGCTCAACCTGCAGCGTAAAGCCAACTCATACATGCGTCAGGCACAACAGTTCAAGAATATCTTCAGGTCACGGGCCACACTCTACTCATATGCCCTGGCAGTGAGTGAGGAGAATGCCTGCGGCGGAATGATCGTCACCGCCCCCACCTGCGGGTCATGCGGCGTTCTTCCTGCCATACTTAAGTATGCGAGACAGTTTTATAAGCATAAGGATCCTGACGTGATCAGGGCCCTTGCCACTGCCGGACTGATAGGCACCCTGGTAAAGCGTAATGCCTCTATCTCAGGAGCTGAGGTGGGCTGCCAGGGAGAGATAGGCACTGCCTGTGCCATGGCCTCCGGTGCCCTGACCCAGCTGTTTGGTGGTACCAACTACCAGATAGAGTACTCGGCAGAGATGGGCCTGGAGCATCACCTGGGTCTCACCTGCGACCCGATAGCCGGACTGGTACAGATACCGTGTATCGAGCGCAATGTGTTCGCCGCCTCACGCGCCCTGGCACACAACACCTTCGCCATGCTCTCTGATGGCAGACACATGGTGAGCTTTGACAAGGTGGTCAAGACAATGAAGCAGACAGGAAAGGATCTGCCCAGCCTATACAAGGAGACCGCTGAGGGCGGACTGGCATTTTTTGGTGCCGACCTGCACATAGCAGAGTGACCCATGCACGGTAGCTGAGTAACCCCTGCTAGGTAACAGAGTGACCCCTGCACGGTAGCTGAGTAACCCCTGCCAGATAACAGAGTAACACCTGACCGGTAGCAGAGTGACCCCTGCACGGTACAGGTTAGCCAGCTGCGGGTCGCCACCACCGGCGGAAACAGAATCAGCGGGAATACCTCTTCCGGGAGGAGCAGAATCAGCGGGTCGCCGCCACCGGCGGAAACAGAATCAGCGGGGATGCCTCTGCCGGCGGAAAGCTATTGTCAACGTCATGTCACTACCGGCTTGATATCGAGCACCGGGGTGTTGTTTATCGCATCGAGGCCGGTGACGGTGATAACGTTATCCTCCACCTTCAGCACCCTCACCTTTGTCAGGGCTATCAGGCTGGGGCGGCGGGGTGAGCAGCAGGCAAACACCCCACGGTAGGCTCCCGACCGGGTGGTTGTACGTAGCTCATAGCCCACTGACCGGTCAAAGTACCATATTATGTTGAGCTCACTGTACTCCTCTATCCGGTAGAGACCATCAGCATACTCCCTGTCCACCACGATGGTTGATACGCTGTTCCTGATTGCCTCAGCCTCAAAGGGTCTGGCCTCATTCCACTCGTTGTAAACACGCCCTATCACGGCTATCTGCATATTATCTCCCATAGTTCAGTCAAGAGTTAAACCGGCTCTTCCGGTATTATATAGATCTGTTCTTTTCTGGTAATTATACTGACTCTCACCCTGTAGACCTCCTCTATCAGCTGCTCGCTGAATATCTCTTTCCCACCCTCAGCCACCAGCCTGCCGTTGTCAAGTAGCATAAAGTGGCTGCAATATTTGAGTGCCAGGTTGAGGTCATGTATCGCCACCACCACTGTCATACCCTGGTGGCTCAGCTCAGCAAGCAGGCTCAGTGTCTCATGCTGATGCTTAAGGTCGAGGTTGGCTGTCGGCTCATCGAGCAGCAGCACTGCCGGCTGTTGTGCCAGTGCCCTTGCAATAAATACCCGTTGTTGCTGTCCGCCACTCAGCCTGTTTATATCTGTCAGTGCCTCCTCTTCCAGTCCCATCCTGACAATTACCTCTGCTGCCACCCTCCTGTCACCGGCGCCGGGTGACCATCTTATGTAGGGATTGCGTCCGAGCAGCACGGTATCGAACAGTGTTGCGGGGAAGAGGTTGTATTGTGTCTGAGGCACATAAGCCATCACCCTGGCCATCTCCCTGGCGCTGTAGCTCACTGCCGGGCGCCCCATCACCTCCACGCCGCCTGACCGTGGCTTCAGGAGGCCATTGACAAGCCTGATCAGTGTTGTCTTGCCTGAGCCGTTGGGTCCCATCACTGCAGTGAATGACCCCTCTTCCACCTGGTGTGTCACATCACGTATCACCTCATGGTCATTGTAGGCAAAAGAGAGCGATTTTAGCCGTATCACCGCCATTGTCCCGCCCCTTTCCCCCTTATCAGCAGCAGCACAAACAGAGGTGCCCCTATCAGCGAGGTGAGTATCCCCACGGGAAGCACTACGGGTGATATGATTACCCTGGCCACTATGTCACACCCTGTCAGGAAGGCTGCCCCGGCGAGGGCCGCCCCCGGTATCAGGAATCTTTCATCACTGCCTGTGATACGACGTACCATATGGGGCACCACCAGCCCCACAAAAGCTATTATCCCGTAGAAAGAGACTATGGCTGCCGTAGCCAGTGAGGCGACCACCATACCGGTCAGACGCAGCCTGCTGATATTTACCCCCAGGCTGCGTGCTGTCTCATCACCGGCATCCAAAGCATTGTAATTCCACCGGTTACGAAAGAAGTATACCATCACCGGTATCACTATTATCGTCTGTATCAGCAGCTCACCCCATCCACCCTTGCTCAGGTCACCGAAGGTCCAGAAGATGATGGCTGCCAGCTCAACGTCACTCGCCACATATTGTAATCCGGTAGTGAGTGCGGTGAAGAGTGAGCTGGCAATAATCCCTGTCAGGATCATATTCTCAGGGGTGGCTCCCCGCCGGCTGGCAACGAAGAGTATCAGGAAGCAGGCTGTCAGTGACCATACAAAGGCTGATAGTGTCACCAGCCATGGGGTGGATACCAGTACCGCCTCACTGCTGCTGCTGAACATACTTCCGGCCCCGAAGACGATAACTGCGAAGGCTGCACCGAAGGCAGCTGCATTGCTTATTCCAAGAGTAAAGGGTGACCCCAGCGGGTTACGCAGTATGCTCTGCATCACCACCCCGTTGACCGATAGCACCATACCGCTCACCACCCCTGCCAGCACCCTGGGCAGCCGTATCTGAAACACTATTGAGCGGTGCAGCAGGTCGCCCCCGCCGGTGAGCAGGGCAGGCAGCTGCCGCAGCCCGACACCCCCGGGGCCTACAGCCATGCCTGCCAGTGCCATCAGCAGCGTGATGACTGCTGCCACAACTATAAAACGTGCCCGTCTGTTTACAAACAGCCCATACTGCTTCTCTATCTCACCTGCTCTGTCCATCGTCTCCCATGACCTGCTCATCGTCTCCTCTGACCAGCCGCTCTCTCATTCATACCTCTCCATGTCATACCGCCTGAACGGCTGGTAATAGTCTGCCACCTGGTCATACAGATCTCTCCCGTAAAAGGTGAGGAACACTTCACGGCACCGCTCCTCATACTCAGCCTCACCAAAGGCAGAGGGCATCATCAATGAGCCTATATACCACGCGTTACAGAAGAGGTTTTCATAATTGATACTGTTCCAGTTGTATGGCAGCACGATGTAGAGCTGCTTCTCCCTGCATGCCTTCAGCAGCCCGTATGCCGACTGTCGCTCAAGCTCCCTCTCCCATATGGAGCGGCCGGCAGCATCCAGAAAAATAGTGGCCGGATCCCACTCCATGATCTGTTCAGGGTCGATGAAGAGCACCTCACCCGGCCTTGTCTCACCACCGCCCCTCAGGCTCAGTCCCTCCGCCACGTTGGCTATCCCCAGCCACACAAAGGGAGGGTAGGCAGGCTCTGTAGAGGTGAGTCCGTGAGCACCATTGTATGCCACCCCGCCTATATATGCCGCTCTCTGCTCCTCGCCGTCCGTGGCGGCACGACGGCAGATCGAAGCTATCGACTCCTCCATAAAAACTGTCAGCCGCTCTGCTCTCTCCTCCCGGTGAAAGATGGTACCCAGCAAGGTGAGTGTCTCGTATAGCTGCTCCCTGCCATCACCCATGTCACCATAATTGAGCAGCAGTACCGGCCTTTGTATGAGGCGCTGCAGCCTGTCAGCCTCACGGGGAGCCATGTAGGTTGCCACCACCAGGTCGGGTGCAGCAGCAGCCAGCAGCTCAGTATCATAATGATTGCCGGCTCCTATCACCGGCAGCTCCTTCAGGTGCGGATTGGCAAAGAGGTATGGCACATTACGGCGCTGCTCATTCCCTTCAACATGCGTTACCAGGTGGGTCACCTCCATATAGCTCAGCAGTCTCATCATACCTGACCTTAGGGCTATCACTGACCTCACCGTATCGGGGATGGTAACCACCCTGCCGGCACCGTCTGTCACCCGGCGTCCTCCTGCCTGTTGAACCGGCACATTGCATGATCCGGATAGCAGTATCATAATCAGGGTAAATGCTGCCAGCAGTACTCCCCTTACCGTATCACCCCCGTCAGCTCTCCTCCCCGGCCGGCAGTCTGACTGACCGACTGCTGACTGACTGACTGCCGACTGACCGACTGCCGACTGACCGGCTGCCGACTGACCGACTGTCTCCATTGCAGGTAATATGATCATGGTTGTTCTGCTCCTCCTCTTCTTATTATCATTACAGGAGACACTATTCACTGCTCTCTCCTTATAAACCGCCTCCGCAGCTTTGCTATCTCCTCATCACTTATAAGCATCGTCTCACCCAGTGCACGGGCGAAGATAAGTGACATAGCCGTCATCTCGGCCACCTCAAGTCTGTCAAATGCCTGTAGCAGGCTCTCGCCGGTAATCACCACCGAGTCATTCTCTATCAGCATTGCCGGTGCATCAGCCGAGAGACCATCAAAGAGGCTCTCCCGCTCTGTCACCATATTCCGGAACGGTACCAGCGGCATCTCCTGCAAAAATATCCAGCTCTCAGGTATGGTTTTCACCTCCGGTGCTCTTCCCGTGACAGCAAATGCCATCAGGCATGGCGGCTGCGCCACTATCACCGACCTTATCTGCCGGTGTGAACGATAGACAGCCTCATGGATCCACGCGTCCCTGGCAGGCTCACCCTGCACCCTCTGTCTGTTGCTGCCCACCCTTGCTATATTATCGTTGGAGAGCCTGTGGAAGGGCACCCCTTCCGGGTTGATAATAAACCCATCATCACCCCTTACCGAGAGTGACCCGCCGCCGCTGCAGAGCACTCTCCTGCCATAGGCACGTTCAGCAATAGCCCTCAGCTCCTCTGTGTGCTCTCTGACCATCACTCCTCCAGCCGATCCTTTTACTCTCATCTCCACCCTGGCAGCCTGACACCTCTCTCCTTTCACGTTCCTCTCCCCGGCCACCGCCTCATGTATCATTCCTTTCACCCTCATCTCCACTGTTGCCGCTTCATACTCCTCCAACGCTCTCCTGCCAGCGCTCCTTACGCTGCCTAGCGCTGCGGCAGCCTGTATGGCCATGGCACAGTTCTCCAGCACCTCAAGCCGTATCAGTGCCTCCTCCAGGCTTTTGCCGGCAACCACCACGGCGTGGTTCTGCATTATTACTGCATCAGACCCCTCCCGGAAGCGGGCAGCCACTATCGCAGCCAGATCACTGGTGCCGGGCAGCATATAAGGGGCATAGCCTACGGTGCCACACAGTGCGGCGGCCGACCGCAGCACCGTGGTATCCGGTACACGTCCCACAATACTGAATGATGTCAGTGCCGGCGGGTGGGCATGTATGACGGCACCCAGGTCAGGCCGTGCACGATAGAGCTCCAGGTGTAGCGGGTACTCAGATGAGGGGCGTCCGCTACCTATTATGGAGCCGTCAGGTGAGAGACAGACGACCTCTTCATGACTCATCCTGCCCTTATCTGTCCCCGCAGGGGTGATCACTACCTCACCCTGCTGACCCCTCACCGACAGGTTGCCCCCTGAGGTGGTTGTCAGACCCATATGGTAAATATGCCGCATGGCGTATGCCACCTCATGTGGTAACCCGGCGATACTATTTTTATCTTTTCCTTCTGCTGTGGGCATTCCGCTACCTATCTTTTGTTTAATTTGGGTAAGATTTCCCGCTGTCAGGTGGTAAATATAGCAAGAAGATTTCTGCCTATGTCACTTACCCTTTCCGACTATGACCTCCCTGATGCGCATCTCTTCAGCGGCCAGATCCAGGGTGTACAGGTGTGGCAGCCCGATCGCTGCCTGATCGTACTGGGGCAGTCAAACAGTATAAGCACCAGCCTCTGTACCGAGGCGGTAGCTGCCGACGGCATCATGGTAACCAAAAGGCCATCAGGCGGCGAGGCGGTAATACTCACCCCGGCAACCATAGCCTATACCATAGCCAAACGGTTCCCGGTAATGGTACCCTTCAGGGAGTTCTTCAGCCTGGTGAACAGCTCGGTCATTGAAGGACTGAGGTCTTTGGGAGTTGACGGACTGGGCATGAAGGGGATATCTGATATCACCATCGGCAACCTTAAGATTGCAGGCTCCTCAATGCGGAAGATCAATGATATGCTGATCTATCATGCTGTGCTCAACCTTGCCGAAGAGCCTGCCACCATGGAGAGATACCTGCGACACCCGGTACGTGAGCCTGACTACCGTACCGGCCGTAGTCACCATCAGTTTGTCACTTCACTATTGGCAGAGGGCTACAGGCTAAATCCCGAGATGGTCACAGAGATGCTTTACACGGTTCTGACCAGGCTGATCAGCCAGCGGGTATAATATTCTCTTTTATTAACTTTGTATTAATCTAGGTAACAAGGTGACTAAGCAAAGAATCAATGACCCGACAGGAAAGAGAAATATCCTGTCTTAAAAATCTTATGAGGTTGTATGTTCAGGAGAATGAATAGAATAAGGTGGGGAATACTCCTTCTCTGTATGGTTAGTACCCTTACAGTTGCCGGACAGGCCAATGACACCACCCATCGGGAATCTGCCACAGCTGCCGGCTACCTTGCAAGAGCCAGGGAGTTTTTCTTCAATGACTATGAAAAGGCTTACAGCTTTGCCCTTAAAGGGCTTGAGCTGGCTGACCCTTCTGAGAACGCCATGGACCGAATCAGGCTGTTACAGATAACCGCCGAGATCGAATATTTCTACCTCAACAAGTTCTATCGCAGCATTACCCATCTGTCAGAGATGAGAACTCTCTGTGACACCATCGGCTTTGAGAGCGGTATTCCCTGGTACAATCTCAATCTTGCCAACATTTACTACTACCAGAACTACTTCAATCGCGCCATGGAGCTTTATGAGGAGGCTCTTCAAGGAGCTGCAGCATTGGGCGATACGGTACTCTATGTCAATGCACTGACAGGCAAGGCAGACATACTACGCCGCAGGAATGAGCTTGACAGCGCCATAACGCTGATCAACAGCGCACTGACCTTTGCCATTAGGAAAGAGAGGAAAGATATGCAGCTCTTCCTGCTTGATGACCTGGGCGATATCTACAAGCGAAAGCAGATGCCTGACAGCTCCATCTGGTTCTACAACAAAACCTATGAGATAGCACGTGAGGTGGCCAGCGAGTACTGGATAATTGTCAGTCGCATCAATCTGGCCTACATGAGATATGTTGCCGACAGAACATATGACCCGGTACCGGAGCTGATATCACTTCAGGAGGAATCGAAGCGGCTCCGCTTCACCAGACAGTTTATCGATATCGGTAATACCCTGTCAATAGTTTATGCAGCCAGACGGGAGTACCACAAGGCCTATGATCAGATCATCAGGGTGAACACCCTACGTGACTCCATCGACGGCATAGAGGGGATATCCAGAATCGCTGAGCTGGAGTCACAGTACTACCTTCAGAAGGCACAAATGGAGAACCTTGAGCTGCAGCGTATAAATGAGATCACCAAAATTAAGCTGAAGAACCGCAGAACAGTGCTGTGGCTTACACTATTCATGCTTTCGCAGGCAATCATACTGATATACCTTCTGCTGAAGGAGTGGAGAACCACCAGGATAAACCTGCAGACGATCAAGGAGCAGGAGCAGAAGATCTTCACCCAGGAGAAAGATATTTTTGTCAGGGAGAAGGCGTTTCTCATGAAAGAGAAGGAGATGGTAGAGCAGGCCTTCATGATGCAGAAGCGGGAGCTGGCCGGCAACCTGATGAAGATATACCACCATGACCAGCTGCTCAGCAATCTATCGGGCAGGCTGAGCAACATCAGAGGTGAGCTCCTCTCCGGTGAGGAGAAAGGTAGTCATGAGGCAGCCCGTGAGCTACAATCAATTATCAACCAGATTACACTCTCTACAGGAGAACAGGTATGGAGTGAATTTGAAAAACAGTTTATTGAAGTACACCCTGGCTTCACCGAGAGGCTTATTGGCAAACACCCTGACCTCACCCCTAACGAGACCAGGCTCTCGATCTTCCTCTTCCTCAACCTGCGCACAAAAGAGATCTCCGCCATCACCCAGCAGAGCATCAAAAGCATCAATGTTGCACGTACCCGCCTGAGAAAAAAACTCGGCCTGAGCAACAGTGAGATATCCCTCCACTCGTACCTCGAGCAGGTATAGGATTGTTCTCTGCCATACTGCCTTGTAGCACTAATGTAGCACCAACGCAGCTCTCATTTAACATGCCTTAACACGCTCAATTCATATCTATTGGGTAGGTTTGATAGTCTAATGCAGCAAACATTACCAAACCTTAAAAACTACTTATATGCGACACAAGACAGTTTTATTTTTATTGCTGGGTATGTTCTTTCTCTCTGGCCTGCTCTCTGTTGATCAGGGTGCTTTTGCCCAGGGAATAAGAATAACGGGAACTGTATTTGATGCAGCTACCCGTGAGGCACTGCCCGGTGCCAGTATCACCGTCAGAGGCACTCTGCTCGGCACCTCCTCTGATGCAGAAGGAAAATATAGCATCTCAGTGCCAGACAACAACAATATACTGGTTGTCAGTTTTATAGGCTACAAGACGCTTGAGGTGCAGGTGGGTAATCGCACCGTAATAGATCTTCACCTTGCAGTAGAATCTACCACCCTTGATGATATCGTGGTTGTGGCTTACGGTATCACCCGTAAGGAGGCGGCCACCGGTGCAGTAGGTATGATGCGTGAGGATGAGCTCAACACCGTGACATATTCAAGTCCCGAAAAGGCTCTTCAGGGTAAGATTGCCGGCGTACAGATAAACAACTACTCAGGTCAGCCCGGTGGTGGCACTGAGATCTATATCCGCGGTATTAGCTCAATCAATGCAGGAACGCAGCCACTCTACGTTATTGACGGGGTGCCGGTGGTGACCGGATATTACGGATACTCAACCAATGATGCCAACGTGATGTCTACCATCAACCCGGCAGATATTGAGTCAATCACCGTACTCAAGGACGCTGCTGCAGCCTCTATCTACGGCTCCAGAAGCGCCAACGGGGTGGTTCTTATCACCACCAAGTCGGGAAAGGCGGGAAAGACAAAATTTGAGCTGAACGCCAAGACCGGCCTCTCTGTGCAGTCCAAGACAGGCAACTACCGGTTCATGAAGCCTGATGAGCTATTGACTTACACCCGTGATGCTATCGTCAATGCCGGCTTTAATCCTGACAACGCTGCTGACCCCGAGCATTACTACCCCATGTCACTGCTTGACAAGCCGCAGACAGACTGGTTTGACAATGTGTTCCGTACAGGCAAAACCAACAGTATTGACCTGAGCGCCTCGGGTGGTAATGACAAGACAATGTTCTTCATGTCAGGTGGGTATTATAATGAGCAGGGTATACTGATAGGCTCATCGATGGAGCGGTTCACTCTCACCCTGAATGTTGACCATAGTGCCAGTGATCGGCTGAAGATAGGTACCAAGGTACGCGGCTCCTACTCAAAATCATCAGACCGGCCGCTGCAGCTCTACTATGCTAGCCCCATCTACGGTGCCATGAACCTGCTGCCATGGGAGAGCGCATACAATGATGACGGGTCGATCAACTGGGATGTACCCTCCAACTTCGGCTACAACCCTATTGGTATAGCAAATATTGATGAGCGGTGGGACCAGTTCTACCGTCTGATGACCAGCGCCTATGTTGAATATGAAATTATCAAGGGACTGAAGTTCAAGACTAACAACTCAATTGACTACCTCGATGGCGTAGGGCGCCAGTACTGGAACCCTCTCTCACCTGATGGTGCAGGTACCAATGGCAGCCTCTGGAACGGGATCACCAAAAACTATGACCTGCTCACCTCCAACACACTCAACTATGTCAGAGAGATGGATCAGTATGGCCGTCTGAGGGTGCTGCTGGGACAAGAGGCACAGTACCGCAACTACACACAATACGGACTGAATGCCAAGGGTATCGGTAGCCTGATGCCATATATCAGTAACACCACCTCAGAGCAGCAGTACATTGACCTGTCACTCTCTGAGATGTCACTCGTCTCATTCTTTGGTATCCTTGACTACAGCTTCCAGGACAAATATCTGATCTCGTCAAGCATCAGGCGTGACGGCTGTTCACGATTCTCGCCCGACACCCGTTGGGGCACTTTCTACTCAGTAGGTGCATCATGGAACATTCACAATGAGCCTTTCATGAACAACGTGAGCTTTATCGACTATCTTAAGTACAGGCTGAGCTATGGTACCAGCGGTAACTACAACATAGGCAACTACCAGTTCTTTGGCAGCTACGGTACCACTGAGTACAACAACAACGCCATGAGTTATCCTGTGCGTCTTGCCAATGATGACCTCACCTGGGAGCAGAATGCCGAGATCAATACCGGCATTGATGCCAACCTCTATGACCGCATCAGCCTCAACCTCGACTTCTACCACCGTATCACATCTGATATGCTTCTCAATGTGCCGCTGCCCGCTACAACCGGGTTCAGCTCACAACGCAGGAATGTCGGCAAGATGAGCAATACGGGTATTGAACTCACAATGGACTATTCGATCCTTAAGGGTCAGAACTCAAACCTCAATCTCACCTTTAACATATCACACATCAAGACCAAGATACTTGACCTGGCCGGTGAGACAGAGATGCTTGACGGATGGAACAGGATCTTCAGGCTCAATGAGAGCTTCTCGCAGTGGTATGTTTATGACTGGGCCGGCGTCAACCCCCTTACCGGGATGGGTATGTGGTATGATAAGAACGGTGAGCTGACTGAGAACTACAACAATGCACGCCGTATCACCAAGGGGCAGCTTGAGCCCAAATGGGTAGGCGGGTTCTCACTTAACTACAGCTGGAAAGGACTATCTGTCACTCCGATGTTCGAGTTTAAGGCGGGGCACTCAGTTTATGTCATGGAGACAAGGTACTCAATGTCAGACGGGTGGTACATAGGGCACAACCAGGCTGCCGTCATGAAAGATTACTGGAAGCAGCCAGGTGACCTTGCCGCCAACCCCAAGCCTATCGCAGGCAACTCATCCAACTCCAATGCATGGTCATCTAGCAGATGGATAGAGAAGGGCGATTACCTGCGGTTTAAGCAGCTCAATATTAACTATAGCCTGCCCGGTCGCTGGGTCAGCGCCGCCAGACTCGGCACAGTCGACCTCTATCTTGAGGCATCAAACCTCTGGGCATGGCATGGTGTAAGTTACTGGGATCCGGAGAGATCATACAGCGGAGATACCTACGCTTCCTATCCTCTTGCAAGGAGGGTGCTCGTCGGAACAAGAATCAGTTTCTAACCATACAAAAACAACAGATCACATGAAAAATAAAATATTAATTCTTGCAGCTGTTCTGGGTATTGCTGTTCTCTTCCCGTCATGTGAAGATTTCCTCAATACCTCGCCAGCCCTTGAGATGACCTCTGAGCTGAGCATGTCAACCCTCCAGGGGCTGGCTGAAGCCACCAACGGTATCTACGCACCGTTATACTCATCAACCTGGTATGGCCGCGGTTTTCCGGTCACCAGTGACCTTAAGGGGGGCAACGCCAAGGCCAGCCCTCTCAATACAGGCCGGTTCAGGCGTGAATATACATGGACCAATAACCCCTCTGAGACCACCGGTCTCTATACCCTTGGGTACATAGCCATCACCCGTGCCTGCAATGTGCTTGACTATGCTGACCTGCTAGAAGACCCAGATGCCACACCAGCAGCCATAAACCAGCTGAGGGGCGAAGCATACTTCATGAGAGCCTTTGCACACTTCGACCTGGTACGTATGTATGCACAGCCATATACCAGTGAGCCACAGTCACCCGGCGTACCCATAATACTCAAGTCAGAGGTATCATACCCTGAGAGGGCTACCGTGGCCAGGGTTTATGAGCAGATAGAGGATGACCTGGAGAGGGCTGTGGAGAGACTCAACTTCGACTCAAGAGCTGCTGCCACCAATGGTAGTGCAGCCGCCTTCGCAAACAAGTATACAGCACTGGCCCTGCAGGCAAAGGTAGCACTCTACAAGGGTGAGTGGCAAAAGGCAGCCGACAAAGCTGACAATGTCATCACCAACGGCGGATATACACTCTATACGCAGGATAACTACCAGAGTGTGTGGGGAAAGAATGCACAGAGCGAGGTGATCTTTGAGGTGTTCGGCAAAGACGGACAATCTTACTATCCCAACTTCGATGATATAGGCAATATCTATAACCCCAACGGTTATGGTGATGTGTGTGCCACCGAAGATCTGCTTGACCTCTTTGAGGCTAATGATATACGTGCCAGCCTCTTCCGTGGCAAGAGTGACCTGCCGGGCTATCTCTGGACGCTGAAGTATCCGGGTAAGGCTCATGACCGTGAGAATAATATACCTGTCATGAGGCTCTCCGAGATGTACCTGATACGTGCCGAGGCTGCCCTGAAGGGCGCTACCGGCTATAACCCGCTTGATGATTACAACGCCATCCGCACCCGACGCGGCCTCCCGGCAACTGTTTCGGTCACACTGCAGGATATATACGATGAGAGGAGGAGGGAACTCTGCTTCGAGGGCAACCAGTTGTGGGACCTCTCACGTACCGGCAGGTCACTCGAACGACGCGAGAGCGAGATACTGATTACCGAAACCTATAATATCAATATCCCGTTCCCCGACTACAGATGGGCCATGCCACTGCCACTGAATGAGATAATAAAAAACAAAAACCTGGTACAGAATCCGGGCTATAGTGACTAACCATAATACAAAAGCAACAGCTCTATGATAAAGATATTTAAATATGCAGTTTTTGCCGGCATTTTTTTGCTGCTGGCCGGCTGTGAGAGTGATCCGATACTGCTTCCTGAAGAGACCTCATACGTAGCCTTCTCAAAAGGTGCACAGACAATTAGTGAGGATGCCGGCAGTACGGAGATCGAACTGTACTACGCCACCTTCTCACATGAGAGGGCAGAGTTTACCATATCAGTCTCTACCGATGGGATCGATTCACCGGCAAACGAGGGAACAGATTTCACACTTGTAAACAGTAAGGTGGTATTTGAAAACGGAGTAGGTTACGCAAAGATAACACTCAACGTTACAGATAATGATATCTATGAGGGGGCCAAACAGTTTTACCTGGTAATTTCCTCTGCTCCGGCAGGGTGCAAGATAGGTATTGATGGCCGTGAACGTATCCTGATAACAATAGCTGATGATGAGCACCCACTGGCAATATTCAAGGGCAATTATGACAATGTGCTCAGCTCATTCTATGGAGGGGGTTATAGCACCGTCACGGAGATAGATGTCAATCCACTCAACCCTGACCAGATCCTTATCTTTAACATCTGCCTGACCAGCCTGTCACAGACCGGACCTGTGGTGGCAACAGTTAATGAGGAGGAGAAGACACTAACACTTAAAAGCAAGCAGGTGTTCACTGCCAAAAATGTGAATGGCTACATGTTTGCCTTCAATGCCGGCAATACTGTCGGGCTGCCGGAAAATAGTGAGCCGGAGCCTCTTGACCAGGACGTTGTCGGGACATATACGATCGATGAGGAGAGCGGTGAGATAATTATAACACTGACCAACTGGGGTCCCAAATGGATAGAGCCAGACGGAACGACCTATGACGGATGGTGGTGGTGGAACTTCTTCAACTCATCGATACTAACAAAGATCATCGACTGATTCGCTGCCATCACTGAACAGCAGACAGCAATTGGTTGTTATTGGATGACAGGGGCTGCTTGGTTATCAGCCCCTGTCATAACCTTTTATGGCTATATTTGCCGATAGAGGCAGATGACACCACCCTGCCTCTGCGCCCTTTTACAATAGATCTGTCATTTCTGAGAAAAACATTGGAGTAATGAATAAAATTGTCCGTATACTACTGTATGTCACACTCATGCTGATGGTATCATGCAGCAGAAACACCCCTCCTTATGCAGACTTCACCTTCACTGAGGAGCCTGATGAGATAAGGCTTATTGCCACTGCCGGTGATGATGATGATGACCCGGTAACCTACCAGTGGAGTGTCAGCTCATCCAGAGTGCTGCTTTCCAACACCACACTGTCTGAGACCTGGTTCAGAATACCACTTCTTGATACCCCGCTGGATATCACTGTTGAACTCAGGGTAAGTGATGGCAAGGATGAGACCGTGGTTACCCGAAGTATCACACTGCCTGTCATGACCGAGGTGAGGTATTACGGACTGGGCCTCTCCCTGGAGAGGGAGGTCTCAAATGATGTCAGTAACGAATGGTACCTCGACCAGGAGTTTAGCGGACGTTATAGTTCGGTAAACTGTGGCCCCACCTCAGTAACCATGGCAATAAAATGGATCGACAGCCTCTTCACTGGCACACCCGAAGATGCCAGGAACATGTACAGACCGACCGGAGGATGGTGGTACACTGATGATGTGATCGCTTATCTCAACCACCACTCCATTCACAACCATGTCATTAGCCTGTCAGACATGAAGGCACTCACAGCTGAGCTGGACAAAAAGAATATAGCTATTATATGTCTAGACATGTACCTTCTCAGGGATGAGGAGAATGCCAGGTGGCATATTGACAAGTTTTACCCGGCTGCCACACCTGACTGGGGGCACTTCATCGTAGCCAAAGGCTATAAGATCGTTGACGGCAACCTCTTTATCGAGGTGTATGATCCCTATGGGTACAGCAAGAGCTATACTGACGGCTCACCCAAAGGTAAGAATCGCTACTACCGGGGTAGTGAGATAGATGCCTCCACCACCAAATGGTGGAACTATGCCATCATCGTTACACGTGACGCTGTCAAGAGCGAGGGAGCTATTGACCCGGCTACCATTCCGCACCGCTACGGAGGGTGATACTGAAGAGTAGCGTTGGGCAGGTGAGTCAGTTACTGACCCTGCCACCATACCTCACCGCTATCGCACGTGAGGCTGTACAGGCGGCTGCCAAACCCCTGCGGCAACCCGGCTACTCCTTCATATAGTGCAGATAGTCAATCAGTCCGGCCACTATCTTCTCTGCCATCAGCTGTCTGAACTGAGGGTCAGCCAGCTTCTCTTCATCCCCTGCATGTGACAGGAAGGCTTGCTCAACCAGTATAGCTGGCATCTGTGTGGTACGTGTCACGGTATAGTTAAATGACCCTACCACCCCAAACTCATTTAGTCCTGTCTCCAGCAGTCTGTCATAGACCCTTTGTGCCAGTGGCTCCCAGAAGGGGTTGTGCCAGTAGGTGCTTGTCCCATCTACTGCCAGGTATCCTCTTCCTCCGGCATTGGCATGTATGCTCAGCAATATGTCTGCCCCCGACTCAATCGCCTTTTTTCTCTTCTCCAGCAGCAGCATATCCACGTCAGCCTCACGTACCTGCACCACCTCGGCTCCCAGTCCGCTGCACAGCTCACCCAGCCTGAACGACAGGTCGAGGTTTATATCCTTCTCAAGTAACCCGGAGAGTCCGACAGCTCCCAGTCCTGATCCGCCATGACCGGCCTCAATGGCTATCTTCAGTCCTGCCAGCGGGCTCTTGCCCGCCGGGTCATAGCCGGGTGCCCCCTTCAGGCTGATCACCAGGCTCCGTCCTGTGGGTCTCACCTCATAGCCCCATATCTTTTCGCTCTTCAGGTTGATATATACTTTGAAGGTTTCAGGTGTGGTCTGTTCCCATGTGAGCTTGTCTATCACGTTACACCCCGTCCGGTGTGTTACCCACGTTGCTGCCGACTCGGCACCGAAGATTGTTACCACGAGCCTGCGTGCCGCGGGGTCGGGGTAGACCTCCCAGGGCACCTGCTCAAGGTATGGTATGGTCACCACGTCACCACCTGCCGCCGGTCCGCATGACATGCTGGTAACTGTGTATCCGGGCTGCTTACGGCTCCCCCCGGCCACCACCACATCATCAGCACTGATAAACCCGCTCTCGGTATTGCTAAGCCTGACCCTCCAGTTGTCACCTATCCTGCCACTGCTCTTCAGTATCACCCCCGGCCCCAGCTCCGACCGTATCGGTCCGCCCAGCCTCGGTGCCCCCAGATTGTATACCAGCCGTGAATGGTTGTTCATCACCCTCAGCAGCGGGTACTCATCGCGATAGCGTACGGTGACCCTTCCGGGCAGCTCATCTCTCAGTGGGGCGGCGTCAGGGGTACCCACTGCCGGCTCCATCCTTATACCCAGAGTGTGCTCCACCCCGGCGGTCAGCCCACGCAGTGGCAGCTCAGCACGGTATAGTGAGTAGTCATTATGGTCATCACGCAGGCAGCGTATGGTCTCTCCTCCCGGTGTCACCATCACCCATGCCTCCTGACCCTTTGATCCTATGAAGCTTACGCTCACCACCTCACCGGGCAGCAGCTCCATATCAGTGGCAGGCTCTGCGGAGGTACGGTCGAGCCACAGCGGGAAGGGCTCCCTGATGAGCTCTCTCTTCTCATATATCACCTCCTGCTCACTCACCGCCCTGGTGCCGTCAGGCATGACAGCCTCGGCCCTGATAGTATTAAGCCCCTCATCAAACCGTACCGTAGCAAAAAATATCCCGGTCTTATACTGCTTCACCTCCATACCGTTGATACTTACCGTAGCAGGGTAGTCGCTCCTGCAAAGTATGTCAGCCTGCTGCTCATGAGTCACCGGGCCGGGCAGCCTGCGGAACTCAACCCATGGTGAGCGGCGGGCTACCGTACCGTCAGGCATGACGGTGTAACGATATGGTACCATCCACCCTGAGACGGGCAGTACCACGATGCATGGTGACTCCTGATCAGGACAGGGTAGTGCCGACAGCGTCAGAGTGTCTCTGTCAGGCATCTCAAAGATGATCATGCCATCACTGTCGGTGGTGACCGTCAGGGCTCCCTCATTGATGATGACACTCCGGTTGGAGTAGTCCGCAGGCCATAGCTCCTTCAGATCTAGCTCAGCTATACGCCGTTTTGCCATAAGGGGATGTGCCCTCCTCCGCTCTCCATCATCATCCCTCACATGATCGCCTCGTGCTGTCACCTGCTCCCTTGCCGGCAGCAGCTGTTGTGCGGCCTGCCCGGCGACGGCACCTGTGTCGCTCTCCGCTGAGCTTTGTACCCTCCTCCCTGTGGCACATCCTGCCAGCAGGGCGACGGCACCGGTAAGGGCTACTGCCATCGCCACTGATATTAACGCTCTTCTCATCTGTATAACAAATATTTTTTTCTTACATCCATAAACTCCCTGATATCATCCTGACACTCCTTCACCACCTGCTCCACCGTCACCCCCGGGTCTGTCAGCCTCTTTATAAGTTTAGGCGGTGACCATACCAGTGATCCCGGACTGTTCTTGTTGTAAGCATCTATTATGTGGAGCGAAGCCTCCACCGATCGGTATACCGCCGGGTCGGTAACCATTATCTCCACCCCGCCGCACATGACGTTCCAGGGCTTGCTGGAGTGGTTGTACCCTGGACCTGCTGCCCGTGGCATGAAGTAGAGTGGTCTGAAGTAAGCCCCTTTTATGTCACGTGAGTTGAGGTCAGCTGCCACCTCCTCAGCATTGATCCATGGTGCTCCAGTCACCAGGAACGGTTTGGTCATCCCTCTCCCCTCAGATATGTTTGTACGCTCAAAGAGACACTGTCCGGGATAGACCACTGCCGTCTCCCAGGTATCCATGTTGGGTGACGGCATCACCCACTGCAGTCCGGTCTCCTTCCACATCATGCTCCTTCGCCATCCCTTCATACGTATCACCGTCAGGTCAGCACCATACCCCTCCTCCTCATTCCACATCGTTGCCAGCTCACCGTAGGTCATACCATGGCGCAGTGGCAGGCGGTGACGGTATACATTTATAGTGTCATACATAGGCCCTTCCACCACACGTCCACCCAGGGGGTTGGGCCTGTCAAGCACGATGAACGGTATGCCTGCCCTGGCACACGCCTCCATGGCATGTGACATTGTAAACTTGTAGGTGTACCATGCTGATCCCACACCCATTATATCAAACAGCATCACATCAATACCCTCCAGCCACTCACTGCGCGGAGCCCATGAGTCGCCGTAGAGGCTGTAAACAGGTATCCCGGTCACCGGATCAGGATCACCCTCTGTGAATATGCGGCCGTGCAGTGCCCCCCGCACGCCGTGCTCAGCACCAAACAGCGCCACCAGGTTAACCTCCGGTAAGTCAGCCAGTATATCGATGACCGATCGCAGGTCGGCACCTACCGCTGAGGGGTTTGTTATCAGCCCTACCCGTTTGCCGCGTATCAGCTCTATATGGTCATCTACCAGCACATCGATACCGGGTGTCACTGCCGGAAGAGGTACCGGTGGCACCCTGCGTGCCTCATGATATGCAGCCACTGTCTCCTGCACCGGTGGCGCATCACTCCAGCTGATACCGCTCACCGCCATGGGTCTGGCCTCACTCTCATTGCCATAGCGGTCTACGGCTGTCACCGCAATACTGTCAGCCTTGAGAAACAGCTCCTCAGCCCTGATCGTCGCTCCCGGGGTGGTACGTGCCAGCACGCTGTTGTTGGGGGTGAATGCCGGCAGCTCTGTCCTGTCGGTTTTACCTGCCACTATCACCTGGTTCCACTGTGTACCATACCTGTGGTAAATCACCCAGCGGCCTATCTCCTCCGGTGCGGGGTGGCTCCACCCGATCATCACCCTTCCCCTGACAGCGTCAAGCGTTACTACGGGTGGCGCCGGCGCCTTTGTCTCCAGCCACGGCATGCCAGGCACCAGTGCCGGTCTGCGGTATGGCCCGCGTGCTACCGCCTCTGCCAGCCCCGGCGTATTCATCAGTGGCCCTATACTCCAGTGTATCACCCCCGGGCTCTCAGGCACTATACCCCTGGTGACCATGATCTGGTTCACCGTCTCGTCAGCTGCCCGTGAGGGTGGCTGCAGTCCGATACTTATGCCGGGCCACAGGTGACGGCCTGTCAGGTTCTGCTCCTTCCACCACCCCAGCAGCACCGGGAAGCTCTGTGCCACCTGGCTGATAGGCCAGTAGAGCTGTGGCGAGTAGTAGTCGATCCATCCCTTGTTGAGCCACAGCTTTGCATCAGCATAGAGTGTCTCATGCTGGTTGAAGCCGGTACCTATTGCCGGCGGATTGTAGGGCTGCCAGATACCGAACGGACTGAGTCCGAACTTGACCCATGGTTTCTCAGCTTTGATACCACGGTATACCCTCTCAATGAATGTGTTGACAGCGTCGCGCCGCCAGTCGGAGCGCGACAGCCGGCCACCAGATGCCTGATAGGCCTGCCAGCTGACATCATCAGGAAAATCCTTGAAATTGTTGTAGTCAGGATAGGGATAGAAATAGTCGTCAAAATGGATACCATCAAGGTCATACCTGCGTACCAGGTCGATCACCACATTGTAGGAGTGATCCTGTGTCCCCTTCATCGAGGGGTCCATCCACCAGTAGTTATCCACCTCCAGCTTCAGTACCAGGTCAGGGCGCCGCCTTACTATGGAGGCGTCGGTCACCTCACCCCCTGCCGGGTGGTGTGCACGATACGGGTTGAGCCAGGCATGCAGCTCAATACTCCTGGCATGTGCCTCATCAATCCAGAACTGCAGCGGGTCATACCATGGGTCAGGTGCCTGCCCCTGCCTGCCGGTGAGGTAGTATGACCACGGCTCCAGGTCACTCTGGTAGAGGGCATCGGCGTGGGGCCTCACCTGAAAGATCACCGCATTGAAATTATTCCTGGCAAGCATATCAAGCAGCGCTATAGCCTCCCTCTGCTGCTCAGCAACAGTCAGTCCCGGCCTGCTGGGCCAGTTGATATTATCTACGGTGGCTACCCATGCGGCACGGAACTCACGCTCAGCTGACGGTGTTCGTCCCGAAGGATCACCGGTAACCACCTTGCCGGTGGTTGCACATCCGAAAAGAGTGAGAGCCATCACCACCACGGTGAGACTCAAAAATGGTTTTCCTGACATATATCTCTCTTTAAATATTACTACTCAATCAATTAGCTTCTATTATCATATCAGCCGGTGCTGCCCGGCTGACACTACTCATCAAATATAGAGGTTACGTTTCAATCTGAAGATGATGACTACACTTCCTTCATATGTTTTCCGGCACCCGGTAATGCACTTCATTGACATGTTTTCCGGCACCCGGCAATGTCGGGTAAAACCTGTTGTGTGGTGTATGAGCAGGGCCACCTTAAAAGAAGATGAGCTGCCCCCTCCTTTTTGATTTCAGCTAACCATGTTATACATTTGTGTGACCGTTATCGTACCAACCTAACCAGATACCACACAGATATGAGAATTACCAGACTACTGCTCTTCCTGCTTCCTATCCTGCTTGCAGGGTGTGCCGGCAGTGAGGCTGCTCCCCTCATCTCAACACAGGACTATATGCCTGACAATGCTGTTATTGCCCACCGCGGAACCACCTACTGGGCGCCGGAGCTCACCGAGGCGGCCTTTCGCTGGGCCCGCAACACCGGGGCTGACTACATGGAGCTCGACGTGCATCGCTCAAAGGATGGTGTACTGATCATCATGCATGACAAGAGCTTTGCCCGAACCACTGATGTGGCAGAAAAGTTTCCCGGCAGGGAGGGTGACCCGATCGGCAGCTTCACCTACGAGGAGATCATGACCCTTGATGCCGGCAGCGCGTTCAACCATAGGAACCCCGGTCAGGCGCTGGAGTCGTTCGCCGGCGAGGATGTGCTGGTCTTTGAGGATGTGTTTCGTATAGCAGAGGGTAAACGTATCAGGCGCAACCCTGACGGCACCCGTATGGCAAGCAGGGATGAGAACGGAGTATACCACTTTGAGTATGAGGCTGACCCGGGCGATAACGGTCATCGGCCGGGAATCTATATTGAGACAAAATACCCTGAGGAGTACCCCTATATGGAGGAGCAGATCTATGACCTGCTGGAGCAGATAGGCTGGAATCCGCTCGAGGGAACGATCCCCGCTGCGGATGAGCCCTTCATGAAGGGAGACCGGGTCAATATCGGCAACACCAGGGGCAAGATACTGGTGCAGACCTTTTCACGCGACGGTATGATGAATTTCAACCGTCTCTTCGGCAGCGGGGTGCTGACCAGCTTCCTTATCGGCAATACGGCTGACGACAGGTTCGCCAGTGAGGTGGTGACCGATGAGATCATCTCCTTTGCGAAAGAGTATGGTGCCCAGTTTATCGGGACCAACCTGGGCGAGGCGAATGACGGGCTCTCACCAGCCTTTGCCGCCAGGATACATGCAGCCGGACTTAAGTCCAACGTCTACTCATTCAACACCATAGAGCAGATGGAGAAATACTTTGGTGAGGGTGAGGGTGCTGATGCCCGGCCCCTCACTGACGGCATGATCACCAACCGTGCTGACCTTACCAGACAGTTTTACCATGCCCGGAGGGTACGTGACTATGGCACTGACAAGAGCCCGCAGGAGGTGCTTGCCGGCCTGGGATATGTTAAGTAAAACAAGTTGCCGTTAGCCGCCTGTCAGGCCTGGTGAGAGAGGGTCTGACGTAGAGGAGGGCTTATGGAACAGCGCTGATGCGGGTATTGTCCGGGCCGGGGTGGCGGGTCCGCGCCAGCTCACTCCCAGGCTCTGCCGGTAGAGCCTCTGGAAGTACCTGACGGTCACCGGGTGCATCCCCGCCCTGAGGGCTGCCCTGCCCTCGTTGGTGATGCCATGGTGCAGCCTGTCGCCGTCAACCACCAGCTCATCCCCGATAAAGAGCTGAACTCCGTCATCTGAGCTGGTGAGGAAGGTGTAAATGCCATCTTCAGGCACCATGAGCAGCCCTTCAAACAGCAGCCCGAAGTTCTCGGCAGGTGCTCCGGCAGGTATCCTTATCTGAGCAGTAACGCCTGCAGTGTCAGGCTGGCCTGCGATGTCGTTTACCGAGTCATAGGCTCCCCTGTGCATAGTGAAGCGGATACCCTGTTCAGCTCCTTCGGGTGCTACCGGCTCACGCAGCTCCGTTTTCCTGAAGGTGCCTGTCATCACTGCGCTGCTCCGCCCCGAGGGCATCACGGTGACCGACTTCAGCACCAGCTCATCGTCAGGGTCGATAGTGAGCGGCCCGGTGTACCTTGCCGAGCGCGGGCCCGGCTCCCTGCCGTCAGTGGTATAGTAGATTGCCGTGCCGGGGATCCCGTTATCCAGCTCTACCGTCACCGCCCCCTCCGTCACCAGATTTACTGCCTCATATCCGCCGGGATAGGGTACCCGGTAGTTGAGTCCCATCGCATCATAACGGGCATATTGTGCCGTCATCCGTAGCGAGAATGCATCAAAGTCCTGCCTCCAGCCCGGTGTCCAGAGCGCCTCAGCCAGGGCGGCAAGACGCGGCAGCGCCATATACTCGACATGCTCCTGACTGCCGATATACTCCGTCCACAGATTGGCCTGCGCCCCGGCGATATGGTTCCTCCTCTCCTCAGCGATCTCCGGGGGCATTATATCTATCGAGTAGACCTTCCGGAGGTCAAGCATCCCCCCGATGGAGAGGGGCTCATTGTATTTCGACTGGTAGTAGTCGAGATAGACAAAGGTGTGGGGGGTCATCACCACGTCATGTCCCATATTTGCTGCCTGTATGCCTCCGCTGTGTCCTCTCCATGACATCACCGCAGCATTGTCGGCTATGCCCCCCTCGAGTATCTCATCCCATCCGATGATCTTCTTTCCCTTCCCTGCCAGGAATGCCTCGATGCGCTTCACGAAGTAGCTCTGCAGCTCCTGCTCATCCTTCAGGTTATTGTCGGCTATCCGCTGCTGACAGTCGGGGCACTCCTGCCATCTCACCTTGGGGCACTCGTCGCCCCCGATATGAATATATTCATAGGGAAAGAGTTCGACCACCTCCTCCAGTACCCCCTCCAGAAAGAGAAAGGTCTCCTCTTTCCCTGCACAAAAGACATCTTCGGAGACGCCCCACCGGTTAAACGGCGGTACCGGCCCGCCCCCACATGAGAGCGCCGGGTAGGCCTGCAGCGCTGCCACGGCGTGCCCCGGCATCTCAATCTCGGGCAGCACGTTTATGTGCAGCCTCGCAGCATAGCTGATCACCTCACGGATATCCTCCTTCGTATAGTATCCGCCGTGCCTGATGCCGTCATAGACCCACGGTGTCTCGCTGCCATGGCCGATCAGCGTCTCATCGCGCCAGGCAGCCACGGTGGCCAGCTCAGGGTACTTCTCTATCTCTATCCGCCACCCCTGGTCATCGGTCAGGTGCCAGTGGAAGGTGTTGAGCTTATGCATGGCCATAACATCGAGCATACGGAATATAAACTCCTTCGGGAAGAAGTGCCTGCACACATCGAGGTGCATCCCCCGCCATCTGTACTGTGGCGCGTCGGAGATGGTCAGGCAGGGAACAGGTATGGCTCCCTTTGTCACCACGGCGTTGGGATAGATCAGCTGCATCAGTGTCTGGAAGGCGTAGAAAAGCCCCGCCTCGCCGCCTGCCCTGATTTCAATGCCGTCGCCGGTCACCGCCAGGTCATAGGCCTCACGGTTGACGAGCGACTCATCGAGGGTAGCCACGATGGCAGCCTCCGGTTCAGAGCCGCTGCTGAGGGCGACATGGAATCGCCTGTAGTGGGTTCCGAGGAACTCATTGAAGAGCTCCAGGGTGGTCTCCGCAGACCGGAAGGCGGGATCGAAGGCTGCCGTTGCATCATACCGAAGCAGGAAATCACCTTCACCCGGGTCAAAGACCGCCGGCAGCGGCACCAGCGGATACTTCTCATACTGTGGCTGCTCAGCGCCACCGGAACATGAGGCAACGATCAGTGTCATCATCACCAGTGACATCAGGGTCACAATAGCGGAAGCGGTTCTCTTTTTCATACCTATCACTCCTATATGGAAACAGATTTTATTACACACAGGTTAGAGGGCTCTATTTCTCATATCAGCCCAACGAGGCCTCCCGGCTACTCACTGTAGACCACCCTGCCTCTTTTCAATGTTTTCACTACACTCATTCCGTCAGCTCCCTCCCGCACCACTATCAGGTCTGCCACGGCACCTGCCAGAAGCATCCCATCGTTACTCTGCACCACACCGGTCCCGGTCTTGCCAGCGTCAGCCATACCAGATGCGGTAGAGATTCCTGGCCGGGCTCTGCCTGCTGCTGCCAGTGCCATAGGTATTCGGCCCGCCATATCAAACGCATCACCTCTGGTGGCGAGCCCTTTCTTGACCAGTGTATACAGGCAGTGGAGCAGTGACTTGCCCGATCCGGCCAGCACGTCAGGCATACCCCTCATATGGAGTTTACCGTCAGCTGTCAGGGTCACCTCACCTCCAATATGTGTCTTATAGTCGCCGGGTGGCATCCCTGTCAGTCCGGTGGCATCGCTGATCAGCGCTATCCTTCCCGGCTTCATCCTGAGAAAAACCTTCATGACTGCATCCGGCAGGTGATATCCATCTGAGATTATTGTTGCGAAGAGCCTGTCGGCGGCCAGCTGCTCCCACAGGTAGTTCCTGTGTCTGTGCATCATCTGGTGTGATGCGTTTCCCAGGTGTGTTGAGAGTGTAGCCCCAGCCTCCACCGCCTCCCTTATCTGTTCGGGTGATGCAGCGGTATGGCCTATGGCTGCTATTACGCCGCTACCTGTCAGCCTCCTGATAAACAGTGCTGCCCCGGGCCACTCGGGCGAGAGGGTCATGATACGTATCATACCACCGGATGCCTCCTGCCAGCGGCAGAAAAGCTCCCAGTCAGGTGGTCTGACATACGCTGCCGGGTGAGCACCGCGTGCACCCTCTTCGGGTGAGATAAAGGGTCCTTCCATGTGCACCCCTCCCACTGTCTCAGCCACCTCCCGGTATCTGCTGCACGCCTCTGCTATCGCCTCCAGTGATTCGGTCAGGTTCTTATCGCTGTTGGTTATGAGTGTGGGGAAATAGGTGGTCACCCCATCCCTCCATAGCCTCTCCGTGATCTCTCTTACCGTTTCGGGCAGCAGCGGGGCAGTGTTAAAATCCATTCCGCCATAGCCATTCACCTGGAGGTCAGCCAGACCAGGAGCAATGATAAGGTCACTGCCATCTCCTGAAGGGTCAGCCAGACCTGGTGCTTCCACAAGGTTGTCACTACTCACTGCAGAATCTTTGACCACTTTGCTTATCTTCTCTCCCGACAGGATAATGTTGACAGCCACGCCGGTTTGGTAGTGGCGTCCGCTGATCATATTTTCCTTTGCGGCCATAGCACTAAAGTTAGCTTTTTATTGAGTTGAGCAGGATATCAACCTTCTCAGGCACCTCCCTGCGACTCAACAGTCCGGCCACAATATAGATCAGCAGTGAGGTAGCGAGGGGAACACCCACCTCGAGGGCGAGCGAGGCGCCGGGGATAAGCTTGATAACGATAAAGCCGGTAATACCCGCCACGATAGATACCAGCGCTATGTTGCTTCCGCACTTCCTGAAGGCAGGCAGCAGTCCAAGTATCATCGGTATTGCTATCGGGCCCAGCAGTGCTGCAAACCAGGCAACGATAAGGCCAAACACCCCACCGAAGCTCTCTGCATTGATCGCTATAAGTATTGTCAGTGCGGTGAATGAGAAGGTGGCAATGCGTGCTACCAGCAATATCTTTTTCCGGCTGTAGTTCTCAAACCCCTTTATGAAGCGTGGCATGATATCACGGGTGATCACTGCCGAGATGGTATTTGCATCTGAGGAGGTCATTGAGAGGGTGTTGGTGAAGAGTGAGGCCATCACCAGCCCCACCAGCCCTGCCGGCAGGAATTTGATTGCCAGCATGCCGTAGGAGCGTGTCGGATCTTCAAGTCCCGGCAGGAATATGGGAGCAGCAAACATCGGAAAAAAGAGTACTACCGGCCATACCAGGTAGAGTATTGATGAGAGGGTGGCAGCCTTCTTCGCCACACTGCCCGATGAGGATGCGATAAAGCGTGTGGCCAGGTGCCAGGTACCTCCGCTGTAGCTGAAGAAGTCGATGATCACCATGGCTATCAGGAACTGCCATGTATAGGGGTCATTGAAGAGTGAGAGGTGCCCCTCGGGCAGCCTCTCCCAGAGGGTGAAGAAGCCGGCGGGACCGTCGCCCAGGTTGATCAGTACCACCACAAACATGGTTATCCCTGCCACCAGCTGAACAATAAACTGTGCAAAGTCATTGACCACATCGGCCCATAGCCCTCCCAGGGTGCTGTAGATGAGTGATACCGACCCTGCCAGCAGGATACCGGTAACGAATGAGGTTCCTGCAAAGATATTGAGCAGTATGGCTATTGCTGCCCACTTGGCCCCCACATCAAAGATCTTTATTATGACACCTGACCAGGCTATCAGCTGCTGTGTACGCAGGTTATAGCGTGTCAGCAGATACTCGGTGGGCGACTGTATGCCGGTGGCTATCCGTAGCCTGGCCCAGCGTGGCGCAATCAGGTGTGCACCCAGAAAGGTTGCCGCCGCCACGGCACATGCCCACCATATGTATATGGTAAAGCCATGTGTATAGGCGATGCCGGCATAGGCGACAAAGACGGCGCCGCTATATCCGGAGACATGGTGTGACACTCCCGAGAGCCACCAGGGTAGCTTACCTCCCGCGGTGAAGAAGTCGGCTGAGTTTTTCACCCTCATGTAGGCCCATACCCCCACCGATATCAGCAGGAGGAAGTATATCATCAGGACAATCCAGTCAATCAGCTGCATATCAGGTTCTGTTATTTGTTGTTTTCACCGGCCAGCCTCAGCCAGGCCAGCGCATACCTTCGTCCCATCATCCGCTGTGAGGGAGCATCAAAATGTATCATATCAGGGTTGGGTGTGGTGCCAAATGAGCGTACCACTGTCATCATGGCATCGTCAGCGGCTATTGACACCAGGATATCATTGATCTCCAGGTACTCCAGCCGGTTTTTCTCTACCCCGCTGAAGAGCGCCAGCTCGCCAGCCACTATCGGCAGGGAGGGGTCACCCGCCGCGTTACGTATAAGGTTAAAGAGTCTCCCGGTATTATCCCTGAAGTGTGGCAGTTTTTCGGGCACTGCATCTGACTCACCCTGGTGCCATATCACCCCTTTCATGGTGCCGTACTGCATTGCCAGCCGCATCTTCTCCGTGAGGTTGGTTATCAGCCTCACCCCGTTGAAGAGTGTGTCACTGAGCCACTCTGCTGTTGAGCTGCCACCCACGGCACACGGTATCAGTCCTATCACCACATCACTCTCCACCTTCCCTAGCAGCTCCCTGGCGAAGGCGAGGCCCGGCCCCAGTCCTGTCAGGGTGGGCTGATAGCGCTGCAGCGGCTCCTTGGCCACTGCCCACCGGTTGTCGGGTGTCATGAAGAGTATCCGTTGGTCGGGCAGCGTGTCAGCGGGCTCCACCACACCTCTGCCAGCCATATTGGACTGACCCGCCAGCACAAAGAGCCACAGCTTGCCTGGCGGTGGCATCTCATCAACATATTCGGTTATTAGCGGGAAGTGGCGTGTACGCTGCTCCTGCCCCGTGGCCGCAGCGGCCAGCATGAGGAGCAGCACCATTATCACACCCCTGATCATCACCCTGGTGGTCATAGTGTCCGGTTTCCTGTCAGCCTGCGTTGCAGGAGCTTTAGCTTAAGAGTTCTTATCATGTTGAGGTGTGCTATCTCCGTCTCATGGAGGTACCCCTTGTTCAGCCTGGCAAAACGCCTGTCGAGCTCCCTGGTCTCAGCTGCCAGCTTCTCCAGCTCCCTTGCCAGCTCACCCTTCTGCTCTATTGAGAAGCCGGGTGAGTTGAATCGTGCCTCAGCCTCCTTGAAGCGCAGGTAGTGGCTCCGTATGTCTAGTGTAAGCCGGAAGTGCTCCAGCTCACTCTTGTTCCTCACCGGCTTCACTCTCTTAATCTTGCCTATGGCCTCATCTACCGGCACCCTCATGTCTGCTATCGATGCTGATGAGGCAGGCTTACCGTTGACGATCAGCTCTGCCGGTATGGTCAGCACCTCCCACAGCAGCTCCCCCTCCTCTTCGGTCACTCCGAAGCGGTCAACAGCATAGCTTACCACAAAGGAGTGCGGGTCAACGGGGTCAGTGGTCTGCAGTGCTGCAGCATAGGAGGCGAGCAGGATGCGGAAGCCTGAGAGCGGATAGGTATTACGTATCTGCTCCATATCAACCACCTCATAGTTGACATCCCAGGTGAACCCGTATAGTCCTGATGTTGACCACGATGTCATAATGATACCTGTATAGCCAGCCTTTCTGGCATAGGGTATAAAGTCACGCTGATTCTCAAAATGCTTTTTCCAGTCGGTAACATACATATTGTCAGGGTGACTCCTGACGGAAGGGGAGCCCCAAAACTCAAGACCGAGGGCCTGCAAGGCGGCAATATCACCAAAATGGTTACTCCTCCAGCCATAGTTCCAGTCTATAAAGATAGTCTCCTGTGGCATCTCAGAGGCAGCCTCCGGGTACTTGAGCAAAATGTCAGCCCACATGACCGGCTTTTTACCCAGTGAGATGACAATGTTCGATACCATCTTCATATAGTCAACAAATAGTTTTGACTTGCCCTCAGTGGCTGCCTTGAGTGAGCATGCAGGGCAGTGACCCAGCAGGTAGGTCTCATCACCCCCGATATGTATGTAGTCAGAGTGGTGCATCACAGCCATATCGGCAAAAAGGTCGGCAAACAGCAGACTGTCAGCCTCCACTTTCAGGGGGCATAGCTGTGAGATATCCTTTCTGTCCTCACGCAGTTCACTGTACCGGTCATGCCGCAGTATATATTCCACATGCCCAAAGCATTGCTGTAACGGTATTACACTTATTCCCAGGCTATTGCAATATCCGACAAAGTCAGCCACCTCTTCACGGCTGTAGGCCAGCTCATTTGATATGGTAGCATGAGTGAGGTAGGGGTATGATGCCTCCCACTCCATGACAATGGTATTCATGCCTGATGCGGCCAGCTCATCAGCCAGTCTCTTCAGGGCCTCCATGGTCATGACCTGGGTTCGCAGGTCAACATGAAAGCCTCTCACCGGGAACTGATCTTCGATCTCACCGTGAGGGGTAGCCACCTGCACCCTGCTCTCCTTACTGCCGTTGCATCCGACAGTAAACAGCACAATGAGAACCAGGAGTGACAGCATCGCTGCCGGCATCACTGCCCGCATACCTGCCCAGTTCACTGCCGGCATAACTGCCCACATACCTGCCGGCTGCATTTTCGGCATTGTTTCCGGTGGCATTTTCGGCATTGTTTCCGGCGGCATTTTCAGCATTTTTTCAGGTATCATTTTGGGTTTAATACTTTTCATCTCGGGTGATATTTTACCTTACCTATATATTCTTGTCAGGCAGCACCATACGGGTTTTCTTACCATTCTCGTGCCTCACGGTTATCACACTCCCGCTTCTCCCTCTTCTACGCTTTACCACTGGAGGCCGGCTCCCGCTACCCGATTGTGACACCCGCGGCACCACCACCATGTGGAGGGTGACACTCCCTTCGGCTCTGAGCCTGTACTGAGCCATGGGTGCCTGCACTGTTCTGCCGGCTATACTGACCGGTGTATCCGTCACGGTGAAGGCTCCCCTGCCGGACGGATCAACGGCATATATCTCAGCTGTGCTCTCTCCTCTCATCATGAGGCTCCTGCCCGACTCTCCAACCTTCACCTCTGACGGCGGGAAGTGGAGCAATACCTCATAGGTGTGCTCACGGTCACTCTCAAAGTGATCACTTATCAGTGCCAGCCGGCTGCCTACCAGTGTAATCTTTCTGCTCCAGCTGACTGAGGCGTTGGTAGCCTCTTCGGGCGGTGACACCATCACCAGTGATACTATCCCCTCCCTCTCTGTATCCCATCCGGTTATCCTGTTGGGTGTCTCACGTCTTGCCACCCAGAGCCGGTCAGATGAGGTGGCCTCTTCGGTGATACCGTCAATCACCACACTGTTGTGTGCACGGGTGGTACGGTACCATGATACCAGTGCCGGATCATCATAGTTACAGCAGCCGCTCTCTGTCAGCAGTGGCATGCCGTTATGCCACAGCTCAAACCCCAGCCGCCCCGCATGGGCATGGGCACCTATCACTGAGGCGGGATTGGCCAGCAGGTACCACCCCTTCTCGCCGCCACTGCGCATCACTGCCACCTGTGTGTCAGGGAACAGCACCGACCCTCTCGGTCTCCTCACTGCCCGCTCACCAAGTATCTCATTGATGGTCTCAACTGTTGGCTCAACCGGCATCTCATATGAGTCATTCACCTGGGGCACAGTACCATCGGGTCTCTCAATGGCAGTAAGATAGGTTGCCATCATCTCCAGCATGGGAAGAGAGTTGTCAGGCGGCTCATAGCCGTTGGCAGTACAGAGCAGGTAAGCATCCCTGAAGAGATGTGCCTGAAACGGATAGTAGCCAAACATCTGCTCAACATTTCCTCCATCAGGATAGAAGGCGTGCGCAAGATGGTGGGTAATAATTGTTATCCCCTTCCGGAACAGCTCCTCTGCATCATCCAGCTCAGGGAAGAGTATCCCGAGATATAGCATTGCCAGTCCGCCGTGTGACTGGTGATTGAACTCATTCAGCTTCGCCTGGCCGAAGCCGGTAAGCAGGATATGGGCATGCTCATTCAATGACCTGATGATGAGGCTCTTCTCCTCATCAGCTAATCCCTCTTCTGCGAGGTAGTAACACCATGAGAAGTGTATTGACCGCCATGCCACCTGCATGTCGCGCCAGTTGTAGGTGGTACGGTGCGAGTCTGGCAGGCGCGGATTATCATCTATCCATTGCCTGATGAGCGCCATCATATCATCGAGATAACTCCGGTCACCGGTCAGGTGGTAGAGCCTGGCAAAAGAGGGAAGAAAGTAAAACCTGTTGAGCCATACACTCTTCTCAATCTCACTCTTCTCATACCTCTGCCAACCAATCGGGTCACCATAGACCTCTTTAAGGATACCTGCCCTGACAGCTGCAGCTATCTGATGGTCACCCTCACTGCTGAGGAGGAGCATCTGTATAAATTTGCCGCCCTGGTCTTTGGGTATATAATCACCAAAATTGTACCTGCCGGCATACTTCATAAAGGGGAAGAGAGGCTTGTGTGACTCCCCCGGCAGAGAGGCTGCAGGGGTGAGAGAGATGCCGGGAGTAAGAGAGGTGAGAGGGGTGACGGGGTATGTGAGCAGCCCGGAAAAGGGTCCTGCCACACCTGGCTGTCCCTGACGAGGGGCTGCACCCAGAGCCAGTCCGCCAAGAGCTACTCCGGCACTGCCGGCAAAGATCTTTCGTATGAAACTTCTTCTGCTGTCACCCTCGCTGATACTTTTGCTGCTGCCGCTGTAGTTTCTGCCGCTACCGGCGCTACTATTATTACCGCTGCTGTCACTGCTGCCACCACTGTGACTTCTGCCGCTGTGACTTCTGCCGTTACCGGCGCTAACGGCTCTACTGCCTCTTCCGCTGCTTCTGCTACTGCTGCCCATATGACTCTACATCAAAATAGAAATTACAGTCGGGATGTCTCTGCAGGATTGATGCGGGGCAGGCTGTTGTTACCGGTCCGTTAAGGGTATTATATACCGCCTCGCGCTTGCTCCTTCCCGGCACCACACAGAAGAGGTGTGCCGCATTGAATATGACAGGTATTGTCAGTGTCAGGGCCTTACGCGGCACCTCCCCGAGGGTGGCAAAGCACCCCTCGTTCACCTGCTGTATTCTGCATGAATGGTCCAGCTCCACCTTCTTGACCAGCAATGGGTCACTAAAGTCTGCTACCGGAGGATCATTAAAGGCTATATGCCCGTTCTCTCCTATCCCCAGGCACACCACATCAACAGATGCCTCACTGATCAGTGCGGCATACCTCTCTGCCTCCTGCTGTGGATTGGCGGTACCATCAATCAGATGTACCTCTTTAAAGTTAACCCTGTTGAAAATTCTGCGTTTCAGGAATGTAGAGAAGAGCTGATCGGAGTTGCCATTCAGCCCTATGTACTCATCCATATGAAAGGCGGTCACCCTTTCCCACTCTATAACCGGTGACCCGGCCAGATATTCCAGCAGCTCATTCTGTGACGGGGCAGCGGCAAAGACCATCCTCACCTCATCCTTCTTTTTTAACAGGCTTACCAGCCGCGACTCCACATCACGTCCGGCAGCTATACCCATCTCCTCCCTGGTGGGGAACACATTTATTTTAAGATCTTTGTTAGCATCACTCTTCATTATGCATAAATATTAGTTACACTCCGCAGGAGATGCCTGCAGCTCAGATAATTTCACACAACAGGTTCTCATACCGTTGTCTGAGAAAAAGATGGGGATTTCTTCATATAATACTGTGATTACATAGAAATCTCCCATCTTGTCCCAACTCTGATAACTAACCTGTATTACTGTTTGGAAACTATTCAGAGTGACAGATAGACTATATCGGTCGTAATATGTATCACCCCGTTGGTAGGCTCAATATTTGATGTCGCTATCGTCCAGCTCTTCTTGGTACCCTGGTTGATCAATCCCTGATAGTTGGTATTGTGTGACAGGTACATTATTGAACCGCTCTCGGTGGGGTACTCAATAGGGTCATTGCTGGGCAACAGTTCCGGATCGGTAAAAATCACCCTTGCATTGACAATATGGTACTTCAGCACCTCTGACAATATATCACCCGGTATCTCGGATATTGCCGTATAGCCGTTGGTATTCATATAGGTTCTGAAGCCCTTGTTGGTCGGAACAATAAATGTTCTCGGCGAAGACCCCGAATAGATGCTCTCCAGGCCTGTGGCCACAATAGCCTGCTCCATCAGTGAGAGGGAGTCGTCAGCCTGGATAAACTGCCAGGCTGTCATATTTACCTTACCTCCCGGATTGCCATATTCATATTCGTAATTGGGTTGTATCTCACATGAGATGATAAACATTGCCAGCACAACCGGAATGAGTATCATTCGCAGCTGCCTTTTACTCTTCAGTAATATTTTGTTTTCCATAACTCTACTCTTTTTTTATCTGTCCGCCATTCTACTGATAGTATGCGTTTTGTGTCAGGTTCGGATTTTTATTCAGTGAGTTGCGATGAATTGGCCACAGGAGGTTTCTCTCGTCGCTAAGGCCATTTATCGGTCCCATGGTTGAGATGGCCCTTCCGGTACGTACGAGGTCAAACCAGCGGTGCCCCTCATAACATAGCTCCACAGACCTCTCATGCAGGATGGCTGACTCAAGGTCACCATACATTGCAGCTGCATCAGCCTCTGAATCGAATGGTGGCAGGCCTGCACGTGTTCTGATCGTATTGAGCAGCCCCAGTGCCTCAGTGATGTTTGCTGCTCCTCCGGCCTTGACAAGTGCTTCAGCCCTGAGCAGCATGATATCAGAGAGCCGTATCAGTATGATATTCTGCTTTGCAGGTGTGGCTATCTCATCACTGAGCCCCTTGCCCAGGTACATCCATATCGCTTTTGGTTCAGCCAGTGTCACATCATAGACAAAGTCCTCCCTGAGGTCACCCGGTTCAATTGATGCCTTCCACTTTTCTGAAGGGGTATAGATGGCATATGACCCTACTGCATAGAGTGTTCTGAGTCCATTGGTCTGGGTATCATTATACCCCACCTCAAAGATACTCTCTTTTGAATAGCTGTCTGAGAACATCTTTCCCCACTCATCAATATCCACCAGGCTATAGAGCGGATTATCAAGCACCCGTGCCGAGGTCTCCAGAGCCTCCTGATACTTGTGTCTCCACATGTACACCTGTGTAAGCAGTCCGTTGGCCCCGCCCCTGGTAAACATGATACGGTCATTGTTGTTGTTGAACCTGTCGATACAGTTCTCAGCTGCATACTTCAGGTCAGCCTCTACCTGATCCAATATTATCTCCTTATCGCTCTTTCCGATAAATATATCCTGATCAAATGAGGTGTAGGGCTCAATGATGAATGGCACATCACCCCATACCCTGACGAGGTAGAAATAGGCCAGGGCCCTGAGTGCCCGTGCCTGCCCTATCAATCTTTTGCCGGCCACATTGTCTGCATCATAAACATTGGGAATATACCTGATGGCATAGTTTGCCCTGCTTATCATGAGATAGAGCGATGACCAGTCTGCCGAGGCGGCAGTATTTGTAAGGTTGTTGGATGCCAGTGTGAGCGACTCACCTGACTGGGCTGTCTGTACGTTATCAGCCCTTCCTTCGCCCCAGTAGCAGAAGTTTAGTCTGAAGACCGACTGTGTGGCATCGTAGATACCGTATACACCGGCCTGAGCATCAGCAGTAGTTTTGTAGAAGGCTGATGCCGAGAAGCTGCTTACAGGGTCCTTGTCGAGGAGATCGGTACATGATGTCACAAGGAGCATCAGCAGTACCGCAAAAACTGTTTTTATATATTGTATTTTCATGACTCCCTGTCTTTTAGAATTCAACATTGAGACCAAATATCACTGTACGGCTCTGGGGGTATGCACCCTCATCAACACCGATCCGCAGTCCGCTGTATGAGTTTACCTCAGGGTCATAACCGGTATAATGGGTAAATGTCAGAAGGTTCTCACCGGTAATAAATGCACGGAGCCTGCCGACACCGGCCCTGTTGGTTATCTCCTTTGGCAGTGTATATGATAGTGTAATGTTCTTAAGCCTCATATATGATCCATCTTCAACCCACCTTGATGAGACTCTGTTGTACTCATTACCCAACGGGTCATTTCTGATAGGTGCCGGATAGTTGGTCACATCACCCGGCTTTCTCCACCTGTTGAGTGCATCGGTTGAGACGTTGTTATATGCAAACACCCAGTTTCTCATATTATTGAGGTGGCTGTAGATATCATTTCCATAGCAGAACTGCAGGAAGACGTTTAGTCCAAACCCCTTATAGGAGAAGTCGTTGCTGAATCCACCGGCAAACAGTGGCTGCGCATCGCCTATTATCTGCTTGTCCTGGTCATTGATAATACCATCACCATTGAGATCCTCCCATATCGGATCACCTCCACGGAATATTTTTCCTGTGGATGATCCGTGTCTTACCTGCTTCACGTTATCCTCATCACGTGAGTATACACCCAGGAACTTCCATCCGTAGAAGACACCTATCGGCTGCCCCTCCATAAGGATATGGTAAGTACCATTCTGTATAAATCCGTTTGTCAGCACCTCATCCGGCAGGTCAACCACCCTGTTTCTGTTGAACCCCACATTAAAGCTTGACATCCACTGCAGCTCCCTGTTGATATTGTGGGTATTGATCGCAATCTCTATCCCCTTGTTTGAGATACTTCCGATGTTACGTGTGATTGATCCAAATCCTGTGGTCTCGGGTATAGGCACCGCAAAGAGCAGGTCGGAGGTGTTCTTTATATAGAAGTCAGCCACCAGGTTGACCCTGCTTCTGAACATTGCCAGGTCAAGCCCCAGGTTGTACTGTGTGGTCACCTCCCACCTGAGGCCCTCATTAGGCATTACGGTGGGTGCTGCTCCCGAGTAGGTTAGGTAGTTACGTCCTATGGCAAACTCACCGCCCGACACATAGTTTGGGATAGCCTCATTACCTGTCTGGCCTACGCTCAGCCTCAGCTTACCATCATTGAGGAAGTTTAGTCCGTCAGCGAATGCCTCATCGGAGAACCTCCATGCTGCTGATGCTGACGGGAAGTATCCAAACCGGTTTTCAGCACCGAAACGTGAGGAGCCGTCAGCCCTGATATTTGCTTCTGCCAGGTAGCGCCCCTTGTAATTGTACGAGAGGCGTCCGAAGAATGACATCATCGAGTGCTCATTGGCGGTATTGACCGCCTGGTTGGAGATGGTTCCCGCGCCGTTAAGTGTTCTGATATTGTCACTCACATAGTAGAGGCCGTCGAGACCTGTGGTCTCAACCCTCCAGTCCTGCATACTGAACCCTGCCATGGCACCCAGGTCATGCCCGTCGCCCAGCGAAGTGTTGTAGGTGAGGTAGTTCTCATTGGCCCAGGTTCTGTTGGTACGTGCCCTGACAGCTCCCCAGTTGTACCCTTCACGGTAGTCTACCGTAGTGGGATAGAACTCATCCTCTTTCATGTTGATAAGGTCAATACTGATGCTGGTTCTGAACATCAGGTTATCAAGTATGTTGTACTCGAGGAACTGGTTGCCGATGATTCTGTTTGTGACGTTAAGGTGTGTACACTCCTCAGCCATACCCACCGGGTTTCTCTTCCCATTAAAGTAGTAGATGGGTGACCCGTCAGGATAGGTGAGTGAATAGGTTGGCGGCCTGACAAGTATAGACTGCACAAGGCTAAGGTTACCTGTTCCGCCGGCATTGATCCGGTTATTCCGGCCATTGGTGAATGAGATATTCTGTCCTATGGTGACCCTGTCAGAAATTTTGAAGTCGGTATTGAGCCTTGAGGTGATCCTCTTGTAGTTTGAGGCCAGGAATATACCATCCTGATCAAGGTAAGAGGTGCTGAATGAGTACCTGGCAGCCTCGGTACCACCCTGTGCTCCCAGCTCAAGCTGATGTTGCCACGCTTTGCGGTACATCACACTCTGCCAGTCAACATCGCCGTTGTTCATCGGGTTGAGTGAGTCGATGGCTGTCCAGTGCAGTTCACCGGGAACGGCTGCATTATTATGGCGGTCAAGGTTACGGTATGAATCGATAATTATCTCCCTCCACTGTTGAGCATTCAGCACTCCCAGGTGCCGGGTAATCTCACTCACTCCGCTGAAGTAGTTGAGTGTGATCTTCCCTTTGCCCTCCTTGCCTCTCTTGGTGGTGATCAGTACCACCCCGTTGGCGGCTCTGGAGCCGTAGATAGCTGTTGAGGCGGCATCCTTGAGCACCTCTATCGACTCAATATCACCAGGATTGATATCTGCCAGCGGGTTGAGCCCATGCATATCATATCCGTTGAGCAGCGTCATGCTTGACGATTCAACCGGCACGCCATCAATGACATAGAGAGGATCATTACCCGAGTTAAGTGATGAATATCCTCTCACCCTTACTGTGATACCTGCTCCGGGGGCGCCTGAGTTGGAGGTGACCACCACACCGGGTGCCCGTCCCTGCAGGGCTGAGAGGATATCCTTTACCGGGGTATCCTCAATATTGGAGGCACTGATCGATGAGATAGATCCGGTGAGGTCTCTCTTCTTCTTGAAGCCGTAACCAACCACCACCAGCTCATCAATCATGGTGACATCACTCTGTAGTGCAACATTGATGACTGTCTGTGCCCCAACGGTTATCTCTCTGGCACCATAGCCTATCGAGGTAAACTGCAGTATGGTAGCTGCTGAGGGCACATCAATGGCGTAGTTGCCATCAAAGTCAGATGCCACCCCGATGGTGGTACCTTTAATAATAATGGTCACTCCGGGCAGTCGCTCGCCTGTGGCGGCATCAGTGACTATCCCTGTGACCCTTCTCTGCTGAAGGTTCACTGTTGATGAAGCGACAGCGCTCATTACCGAAAGCGCTGACATCAGAACCATGAACCCTGACAGCAATACCCATTCCCTCCATCTCAAATTTGAGCGGAAGGAGGTGTTCACTTGCTTTTTTTTCATAGTTTTGAGAGTTTAGGGTTTTAAAAAATCCTGAAAACAACTGCTCCCGGGAATTGTATTTGATGGATGACCGGGAGCGGTTTCATTAATAGACACTGTAATTCACATTTTCAATAGGTATTAAACAGTTTCAATACACCTTTCTGACCACTTTTCTGACTTCTCACTGATCAAATTTATGCCAACAAAAATTAAAAAGCAAACGTTTGCATAACTTTTTTTGAATATTCCTTGTTATTAAAGAAAATTAACTTTCTGGTTTCAGGGTCTCATTATCGTTTCACCCTGGCATTTCCTTTCCAGATACTCCACACCTGCTCTTCATCTGCAGGTTCTGCATAGTCGGTATTGAGTGTTACTGCCATGGCGCCTGTAGCCCAGCCAAACTGCAGCCACTCTTCAGGTTCCCATCCTCTCAATATTCCGTATAGTAGTCCGCCAACAAATCCATCACCACCGCCGATACGGTCAAGCACTCCAATCTCGCGTGGTTCTATCGTGTGCCAGTTGTCTCCTTCGGCCATTATGGCACCCCACTGGTGGCTGTTGGCGTTGACCACCTCCCTCAGTGTATTGGCATACACAGTAGTGTCGGGGTACTCTTTTTTCACCTTTGCAATCATCTCGCGGAAGCTTGTCATGGTGCTGCCTATATCCTTCCCTCCCGTATCTGGACCTTCTATTCCCAGGCTCAGCTGGTAATCCTCCTCGTTACCTGTAATTATATCTGCCAGAGATGCTATTCCACGGAAAAGTGTTCTCAGCTCCTTCTCGCCTCCTTTCCAGAATGACTCACGGTAGTTCAGGTCAAATGATATGAGGGTGCCATGGCTCCTGGCCTTTCTTGCCAGCTCAAGGCAGAACTGTCCTGTCTCGGGTGACAGTGCCGCTATCAGCCCTGAGATATGTACTATCTGCACCCCTTCGGCGCCAAATATTCTCTCCAGGTCAAAGAGATCAGCTGTGAGGGTACGTCCCACCTCACCTGCACGGTCATTGTGCACCCTGGGGCCACGTGTGCCATACCCCGTGTCAGCGATATTTATCTGGTGTCGATATCCCCAAGGGCCGCCCTGCTCCACCTCCGGCCCCTCCCACACCATTCCGCGGGCAGCGAGGCTACTCTTTATAAACCGTGCCACCGGGCTCCCCTGTACAAATGTAGTAAGCACTTTAACCGGCAGGCCGAGGCTGGCAGCTATCGAAACGACATTTGTTTCAGCACTGGTGGCATGCATCCGAAAAGTGTCACTGGAATGACAAGGCTGATGGTCAGCGGGTGTGAGTCGTACACCCATGCTCGTTGGTACCAGCAGTGAATATTGGTACTCCTCTCTCAGTTTAAGGCTCATATCATTTGTTTTTACGGTTTGGAATAAAAAGGTACCTAATTTACATAGTTCACCGGCACTTTGTATTAAAAGCAGGCACCGGTACTATTGTATTTAAAGTGGTCACCGGCATGTTTATGCAAACGTTCTCTATGCGTTATATGCTGATGAGGCAGTATCTCCTCCCCGTCCGGTCCAGTTGGTATGGAAGAACTGCTCTTCAGGCTTGTCTCTCCGCTGATAGGTATGTGCCCCGAAATAGTCTCTCTGTGCCTGCAGCAGTGCTGCCGGCAGCCATTCTGACCGGTAGCTGTCGAACCATGCCAGTGCAGCTCCCATTGCCGGCACCGGCACTCCTTCAGTCACTGCCTCAGCCACCACCTCACGCCAGCTGTCGCTGTTCTCCCTGATTATCTCTGAGAAGTAGCTGTCTGTAATCAGGTTGGGCAGCTGCGGATTGCGTTTGAATGCTTCATATATTTTATTGAGGAATGCTGACCGTATTATGCACCCTTCCCTCCATATCATTGCTATCTCCCCATAGTTGAGCTGCCAGCCATGGTCAGCGGCAGCGCTTCTCAACAGGCTGAACCCCTGTGCATATGACACTATTTTTGAGGCGTAGAGAGCTCTTCGTACCCTCTCCACAAAGTGCTCTTTATCCTGAGGTACTCTCTGTGGCGGTTCGGCAAAGAGTTTAGAGGCCTCCATCCTCTCCTGTTTCATTGAAGAGATAAATCGTGCAAAGACCGACTCACCTATCAGGCTTAGTGGCACCCCGTGGTCCAGGGCACTGCTGACGGTCCACTTACCTGTTCCCTTCTGTCCGGCCACATCGAGTATCTTCTCCACCAGGGGCTTTCCATCACTATCCTTAAAGCGAAGTATCTCACCGGTTATCTCTATCAGGTATGAATCGAGCTCACCCCTGTTCCACTCGTCAAAAATATCTGCTATCTCATCATGGGTGAAGAGCCTGCTATTTAGCATCAGGTGGTATGCCTCTCCTATCAGCTGCATATCACCATATTCGATTCCGTTGTGCACCATCTTGACATAGTGGCCCGCTCCGTTGTCACCTATCCATGTGCAGCATTGTGTACCATCGGCGGCCCGTGCCGCTATGGCATGAAATATCTCCTTCACATGTGGCCACGCCTCCTTTGAGCCGCCCGGCATCAGTGATGGTCCGAGCAGAGCCCCCTCCTCGCCGCCCGAGACACCTGTCCCGATATAGAGCACCCCCTTGCTCTCTACCCATGCCGTACGTCTCATGGTATCCTGGTAGTATGAGTTGCCCCCTTCAATTATTATGTCACCCTTGTCAAGCAGTGGCACTATTGTCTCCAGGAAGGTATCTACCGGCTTTCCCGCCTTAACCATCAGCATCACCTTTCTGGGTCGTTTGAGGCTGGCGAGGAACTCTTCAAGGGTGAGTGTTGCCACAATCTTTTTGTTCTTCGCTCTGCCTGATGCAAAAGCTGTCACCTTCTCAACGGTACGGTTAAAGACTGCAACGGTATACCCTCTGCTCTCAATGTTGAGCACCAGGTTCTCTCCCATTACTGCCAGACCTATCACTCCTATATCTGCTTTCATACTTATTACTATTAATTATTACTCTCCATTATCTGAAATCCCAGCTGTGCCATGATCGCTGCTGCTGCCTGATCATCGGTTCTTACCCGGTATGCGCTGAACTCACGTCTTATCCTGTAGTTGTCACGCAGCATTTCGAAGCTCTCCACGCTCTCCCTGAAGAGCCGGTCATCATCCTCCACGCGGTAGGTGTGTTCAACGGCCCTTCCTGCCAGCCAGATGCTGCTCTCGTGCCGCCCCGTGAGATCGATCACCGGCTCTGCGGGCTGCGGCATTGATGCGGGTTCCCAGCGTGTTAGCGGCAGATACAGTGCCTCTGCCACGCTCCTCACCGAGCTGATGGTGGCATTGGCCTTACCGTCTGCTGAGTAACCGGCTATATGGGGTGTTGCAACAACTGTTGCTGCTATCAGCCGGGGGTCAGCTGCCGGCTCACCCTCCCACACGTCGAGGGCTGCCCCTCGCAGCTGCCTGTTGTGCAGTGCATGCAGCAGTGCCCTGTTGTCTATCACCTCTCCCCTGGCCGTATTGATGATGATGGTCTCCGGCCGCAGTGCTGCCAGCCGTTTGTCATCTATCAGGTGATGGGTCTTATCTTCTCCCTCCCTGGTGAGGGGCACATGCAGTGTCACAATATCTGACAGTGCCAGCAGCTCATCCATGCCAACAAATCCGGCTGTTCCCTCCCGGCGCTGTCGTGGCGGGTCATTGAGCAGCACCCTCATCCCCAGTGCCTCAGCAGCAGCTGCCACCTTCCTTCCCACGTTACCCACCCCTGCTATGCCCAGTGTGAGGCGGGCAGGGTCGAGTGAGTATCTGCGGAAGAGGAAGAAGAGCAGTGAGACGACATACTGCATTACCGACCCCGAGTTGCATCCCGGGGCGCTGGTCCACCCTGTTCCGTTCTCTGCCATCCACCCGGTATCGAGGTGGTCATACCCTATGGTGGCTGTAGCTACCATTCTCACACTGCTTCCCTCAAGGAGTGCGGCATCACATCGCGTACGGGTGCGTACTATAAGGGCGTCGGCATCAGCCACCACCCTCCTGTCAATAGTGCTGCCACGGCAGTAGACCACCTCTGCCCATGGCTCAAACACCCCTTTGATGAACGGTATCCTGTCGTCTATCACTATCTTCATGACGTTGTCACTCTGCTGCCCTCCAGAGGCCTGTGGCAGGATTTGATACAAAGTAGTACTCCTCACCGTCACCGGCGGTATAGAACCCGGTCAGCCTCCCTTCCGGGTCATACCGCTCCATCATCGGCCCTATGTCGGCATAGCCGTAACCCACCGACTCCACCTCACCAGTTGTCAGTCTGCCGGCAGCATATGTCACCCTGAACCGCCTCTCCGGTGAGCCGTGAATCAGGTGAGCAGCAGCACTGAGGTTGGCCTTCAGCTCACTGCTCTCTTCGGTGAAAGCCAGTATCTCCGGTGTTGTCCGGTAGCCGTACTTACGTATCAGATGATCGATAACCTGATCCTCACCAAAACTCCTTACTCCGGGGGCCAGCACCAGCAGCTCGCCGTCATCAGCCATAGCCATGCGTGTACGATATATGCTCTTGTTACCCAGCCAGGTACTACGGTACTCACCGGGATCAAGCCACACCACTATCTTTTTCACCCTCTCCGGCAGTGTGGTGAAGTTAACCCTGGCAGAGAGCTCTGCCGCCTGACGGAAACACTCTTCATCATCACCTGCAAAGAGCCCCCTTATCTTCATCACGCCCCTGCTGTCAGGAGCTACCACAGTCAGTATGTATAGTATCCTGAGACGCGTTGCTGCTATCTCAGAGACTTTGTTAAGCACTGCCCTCACCGGGTTGTCGGTGGTGCCCATTATCTTCTCAATACCATGCACTGCACCTATAAAGTGACTCTTGTTTATTGCCTCGGCTCCTCCACACCCCACAAACACATTTTTATTGTAGTTGGCCATTCCTGTCACCTCATGCGGCACCACCTGTCCTACTGAGATGATAAGGTCATGGCCGCCTGACGAGATCAGCCTGTTGACCTCTGCCGGAAAATCAAAATCAACCCTCCCGCCGGTCACCTCTGCAATGAATGATGCCGGCACACGTCCCAGCAGCTCGATATCGGTTCGCCAGTGATGTTCCCTGAAGAGGTCTGGTGGTGTCATGCCATACATTTTTGAGATCTCACCGGCGGTCATGGGGTAGTGTGTTCCCAGTGCAGGCAGTATATCTGTCAGCCGGTCGCCCAGCCTCTCCCAGAGAAGCTCGGTGATCATACCGGCGCCTGAGTGGGCACGGGTAATATCAGGAGGCAGTACCAGCACCTTTCCCGGAAGAGCCGTTATATCGAAAATAGTCTCCAGAGCGCCCAGCAGCTCCTCCCTGCCCAGGTCAGCATCTGATCCACCAACAGAGTAATATACCATATTCAAATAGTTTGATTCAGCATTAACACGCCGGGCAGCCTTATACCACTGGTCAGCTTTCTGCCACTGATGGTTGCCTGCATAACCAGTCTGCCATCCTGCACCGCTTTGCCGGCAGCTGCCTCCCTCCTGCCCGGCTCGCTCAGTGCCCTTCTCATACACCACTGTATGCCGAGAAGCCACCATCAACGGGCACCACCACGCCAGTCACAAATGATGACATCTCAGAGACGAGATAAAGAACTGTTCCCACCAGCTCTTCCGGCTCAGCATACCTGCCCATCGGTGTGGCGCTGATTATCTTCCTGCCACGGGGCGTAGCCTCACCACTCTTCTCATCGAGAAGCAGAAAACGATTTTGGCTGGTAAGCAGGAATCCCGGTGCAATAGCATTGACCCTCACCCCTGCCGGTGCCAGATGAACCGCCAGCCAGGCGGTGAAGTTGTTGACCGCTGCCTTGGAGGCTGAGTAGGCCGGTATCCTGGTCAACGGCCTGAAGGCATTCATTGATGAGACATTGAGTATCACCCCGCTCCCTCTCTTCACCATCTCCTCTGCCAGGATCATTGTGGGCAGTACTGTCCCCCGGAAATTGAGATCATTGACAGCTCCAAACGCCTCTATGTCAAGGTCAAAAAAGGTACCCTTCAGCTCCTCTTCACGGAATGAGATAAACTCCTTTGCGGTTGATGCTGCTGCCCTGTTACCCCCGGCGCAGTTAACCAGTATGTCAGGGGTACCGCATATCTCCCTGATCTCATCACGTGCCCTCAGCAGTGACTCCCTGTCAGTAACATCGGCCTCTACGGCCGACACATTCCTGCATCCGGTATTTTCAGCTATCGCAGCTGCTGTGGCAGCACCTCTCTCAGGCTTGTAGTCAAGTATTATGACCTGTGCACCTGCCCTGCAGAGGGCAGTAGCCAGGGTGACACCTATAACACCGCTGGCACCTGTCACGGCAGCACTCTTCTTCTTCAGATCATCAAAACCATACATTATTATCAAAATATTGTGATGACCAAAATTAAACAAACGATTTCATCAAAGGTAGTGAGATAATTGAAATAGTACCTTTTTTTGTCACCTGGGAGGAGGCGCAAGCATAACGAAATGACTATAAGTCCTCTTTTTGTGCTATTTGTTAACAATTCAAAAAAGAAGCGCTACTTTTACATAAGAATCCAAGAATAGCAAACGTTTGTTTCAATCAGATATTTAAGTGAGCCATGTCAGTCAGCAGGGTAACCATAAAAGATCTTGCCCGGAAGATGAACCTTTCGGTATCGACCATCTCAAGAGCACTCAACAACCACCCTGCTATCAGTGAGAAGACCAGGAGTGCAGTATGGGAGCTGGCCAAAGAGCTCGGCTATTTTCCAAACTCAGTGGCCTCCAACCTGCGAAAGCAAAAGACCAACATGATTGGAGTGGTTGTGCCCCGTATCGATATTACCTTTCATTCACACGTTATCAGTGGCCTGGAGGAGATAGCCTACAAAATGGGCTATAATGTGACCATCTATCAGAGTCGCGACTCATTTGAGCGGGAGGTGGCTATCACAGCCATACTGCAAACCAACATGGTGGCAGGCATTATTGCCTGTATAGCTCTGGAGACACGCAGCTGTAACCACTTTGCACGATTCAACAGCCTGAAGGTGCCACTGGTTTTTTATGACAGGGTAACCAATGAGCTTGAGGCAGGTAAGGTGATAATAGACGATTTCAATGCTGCATCAAAAGCGACGGAGCATCTTATCAGTATAGGCAGCAAACGGATTGCACATATCGCAGGCAGTCAGAGCACCTCTATCTTCTCAGCCAGGCTGGAGGGCTATAAGGCTGCCCTGCAGAAACATAACCTTGACTATGATCCCAACCTGATATGTCTTGCCAACGATCTCAGCTATGAAGAGGGTGCACGTTGTACCAGGAGGCTGCTCCGGTTGCCGGTTGCACCCGATGCCATCTTCTGTGCCAATGACTATTCAGCTATCGGGGCCATACAGGCAATAAAGAAGGCTGGTCACAAAATACCCGATGATATTGCTGTTGCCGGATTCAGTAACTACCCGGTATCGACAATCATCGAGCCGGCCCTCACCACCATTGATGACCGTGCTGTGGAGATGGGCAAGACAGCAGCGCGCATGCTGATCAGGCAGATCGAGGATCGTGACGAGAATATCGCCTCAGAAACAGTGGTTATCAAAACTGACCTTATCATTCGGGGGTCAACAATGAGAGAGGCAGTAACAGGCTGATTGATACTCACAGGAGCCGCTGACACTCACGGGAGCCGCTGACACTCACTTTTGTCAGCCGGAAGGGTGCACATTTAATTTTTTTTCATACTTTTACGCCGCCTTTGAACCAAACGTTTAACAAAGCGTTCACTAACAGACATCATTGAGAGATATCCATTGCTAAAGCACCGAAGAGCAAAACGTTTAAGCATGATATGCACAATGATCACAAAAATGTGTAATTAAAACCTTGACACATGAAAAAGTTAATCCTGCTTTTTTTCGCAATTGTTGTTACCGGTTCCCTCTTTGCGGGCGGACTGGTTACCAACACCAACCAGAGCGCACTCTACACCAGGCTTCAGAGTCGTAATGCCTCAACCAGCATTGATGCGGTCTATTACAACCCTGCCGGACTGACCAAACTTTCAGATGGATTTCATATTTCACTCAACAACCAGACCATCGGACAGACACAGAAGGTAACTACCAGCTACACGCCACTCAATGGCAGTCCTAAAGAGTATGTCGGCAAGGTGAGTGCCCCTATCTATCCGGGCATCTATGCTGCCTACAAGACCGGCAAGCTTGCTGTCTCACTGGGATTCAACCCTGTTGGCGGTGGTGGCGGTGCTGAGTATGCTGACGGGCTGCCCTCATTCGAGATGCAGGTTGCCAATATTGTTCCGCTTTTGGTAAACAATCTCAGCCCGCTTGACCAGGCGATCTTCGCAGCCACCGGTACCGATCCCAAGTTCAGCAATATCACAGGCTATGATGCCAATATCTACTTCAAGGGTTCATCTATCTACTTCGGGCTGCAGGCCAACCTCTCCTATGAGATCAATGAGATGCTTTCAGTGGCTCTCGGCGGTCGCTATGTGACAGCCAACAACAAATACACAGGTTACATGAACAGTGTGACCATCACTTCCCCGGCTGCCTATGGTGGTGTACAGTCTCCCGGCAATTATCTCAGGACAGTGGCAGCTGTTCCGGGTGTTCCCTCAGAGGCTGCCACCTCACTGACCGGCACGGCAGCTATACTTGACGAAGCCACTAACATCGAAGCTGATGCTGCCGAGAAGGGAAGCGGTATCACTCCCATCCTCTCGGTCAACTTCGCACCGATGGGTGACCTGCTCAATATAGCGGTGAAGTATGAGTTCAAGACCAAACTGGAGCTGACCACCACCGTTCATGACGGCAAGGGTGCAGGGGGGATGTTCGTTCAGGATGCCAAAACAACAGCTGATATACCTGCCATGCTGGCACTCGGTATTGATGTCAGGCCATCCAGCAGATTCCTTCTCTCGGGAAGCTTCAACTACTACTTTGACAAGGGGGTTGACTACACCGGCGGGGCAGCACCCGGGCTGCAGCTTATTGACAAAAACTTTATTGAAGCAGCTCTCGGTATTCAGCTGGGGCTGACAGATAAGCTGTATGTCAGTGCCGGATGGCTCACCACTGCCACCGGTGTTAATGACAACTACCAGAGTGACCTGAGGTACAGCCTCAACACCAATACGGCAGGTGCCGGAATCGGTATCAGGCTCAATAGTATGATTGATCTCAACCTGGGTGGCTCCTACACAATCTATCAGCAGGGCTCCAGGAATTACTCAGGAGGCAGTGCCACTGATCTTTATGACAAGAGCACCTGGACAGCCGCCATAGGACTTGATTTTCACTTCTGACAACATGGTACAACAGATATTTGTTGGGGGATGACGCTACTGCAGATATCCAAACATAGCCTGACAGATACTGGAAAATGATCTTACAGATATAGAGGAGGCTGCCCAAACGACAGGGGCAGCCTTCTCTTTTGTCTTCTCTCCTACTCTCTGATGCCCCCGCATCAGAGAGAAAACTCACTGCATTCAGCAGGCAAATCCCTGCGCTCAGTAGTCAACCCCCTGCATTCTGAGGTTCTCCAGGTAGAGTTTCAGGTTGTGGATATCGGCGGTCATCATCCTGTCATACCATTTTCTGGCTGTCTGTCTCCTTCCCATCTTGTGGTCAAGCGTTATCAGCGCTGAATATATTGCACCCTCTATCCCCATCCCTGAGGTGGCTCCCTCATCAATGAGCCCTTCATAGATACGGTATGCAGCCATATTGTTTCCGGCTGCAGTGAGTGCATAGGCCTCATTTAGGCGGCCATTGAGCGTATGATCGGTTACCACCCCGATGAATGAGAGGCATCCTCCCATGCACTCCTCCACCAGTGAGAACCAGGTCAGCATACCGGTAGCAGGGAAGGTGAGTGCCACGGAGAGCGTCTCCCCCGGCCGCTTGAACTTGTAGGTCCTGGGGCACCATGGGAGCCCTTTCACATCAGTCACCTTCACCTTAACGCCATCAGGCCCGATAAGGTATGTCTCCCTCTCAAGGCAGAACCATGCATTGTTGATATCACTTGTTATCGTGAGCCACACCACCGTGGCATCACTGTTGAAGTCAACGCGTACCATCTCGGCCGTGAGCGGTGATTTGAGTCCGTAGTTGGGTCTCTCCACCGACTGACCTGCAAGAGGCACAACAAGAATCATAATAAGAAGGGCAAAAAGTGGTATAGAGGCAAGCTTTCTCATAACTCACACGTAGATTGCAATTACCGTACCGTAAAGGTAAATAAAACAGAGAGATTATATTTTACGTCTTTTTACCTACTGAAGAGAGAGAGTCCGTTATTATGTTTGCAGCTGCAGCAACTGTGCAAGGCTGCGATGACTATCACATCTCTCCCTGGCAGGGTGAGAGATACCCAAAACTGAACCGACATGAAGATAAAAGCACTTTTTATTGCGATACTGGCCTGTTCCACCACCTTTGCCTTCGGCCAGCAGGGTGATGAATTCAAGCCTGGCGGGAAGCTGTTCGGGCTCCTCTTCACCAATTTTCACACCTCATTTTCCGACGGGCACGGTCACTCCGCCTTTGAGATAGGGCGGTCATACCTGGGCTATGACTATAACTTCTCCCGTGAGATATCCTCCAGGGTGATGTATGACGGCACCACACAGGTTATCAATGGCAAGACCATCTATTCAGGATACCTGCGTAATGCCTACCTGCAATATTCCAACGGGCAGCTGCTTGTTCGCGGCGGACTGATAGGTATTGAGCAGATCTCCTTTATGGAGAGTATGTGGGGTTACCGCTTTGTCACCAAGCCACCTATTGACTACTCCGGTATGATAGAGGTGGCTGACCTGGGTATTATGGGGAAGGTGAAGGCAGGCCAGCTCCTGGAGTTTGACCTCTCACTCACCAATGGCAGGGGGGTGAAGGATCTCGCCTCTGACGGTACCATGCGGCTCACCGCAGGTGTCACCCTCTTCCCGGCAGACAATATCACTGTCAGGGGTTACTATGACATGATGGGACCGTCGGGCCGTATGCAGCGTACTGCCAGCCTGCTGGCTGCCTGGCATGGTGAGCCGCTCAGCTTCGGAGCTGAATATTTCAGGCAGGACAATTCATCGATGATTGCACACCGCACCTACTCGGGCATAAGCCTCTTCACCAGGGTGCCGGTAGCTGAGAAGCTGAGGATCTTTGCGCGCTATGACAACATCATCTCAGAAAGGGTATCCCCATCCGGTGAGAGGTGGAACCTGGCGCGTGACGGGTCATACCTCTTTGCAGGTCTCGACTACTCACCGGTAAAGAATGTTCGTCTGGCACCCAATCTAAGCACCTATCTGCCAGCCTCACAGAGCCGTGCCAATATCCTTACCGTTGGTCTCAACGTAGAGGCGAAGTTCTGACCTGCTGGCTGAGCCACAGTCTGACCCGCTGTCTGGCTGGCTAATCCGCTGTCACACCAGCCTCAGTACCCTCTCCGGTCCTTCCGGTCCTTCTGGTCCCTCCGGTCCCACTGGCCCTTCGGTGACCCTTCCCACCAGGGCAGCCTGCCGGTAGCCGGCCTGTTGCAGTGCCTCCACCATCTCACCTGCCCTGCCGCCAGCCACCGCTATGAGCAGTCCGCCAGAGGTCTGGGCATCATGGGCTATCATACGGAGGTTGTAGTCGGCGCTCTCTGCGGTGTCTGTCGCCTCATCAGCATAGTCGAGATTACGGAATGCTGCTCCCGGCAGGCACCCTGCCGCTGCCAGGTCATACACCCCCTCTGCCAGCGACACCCTCTCCAGCTCAATGGTTATTGTCACCCCTGAGGCCCTGGCCATCCGCAGAGCATGACCTGCCAGTCCAAACCCGGTAATATCTGTTGCCCCTCTGACCCCGTGGCGCTGCATCAGCTCACCCCCCTTATCGTTGAGCTGCATCATCAGTGTTATCACCTCATCGAGTGCTCCGGGCGGGGCGATCCCCAGGCGGTGTCCTGCCAGCACTATGCCTGTTCCCAGCGGCTTTGTCAGTATCAGTTCATCACCGGCAACGGCACCCCCGTTGGTGATTATCCGCCGGGGATGTACGGTACCTGCCACCGCCAGTCCATACTTGGGAGGTGCATCATCGATGGTATGCCCTCCTATTATCGCTACCCCTGCCTCAGCTGCCTTCTCATGTCCGCCCCTGATTATCTCACCATAAACCTCCATCGGTATCCTCTCTGCAGGAAACATCATAATATTCAGTGCCACCAGCGGTCTGGCCCCCATGGCATAAATATCACTGAGTGAGTTGGCTGCTGCTATCTGTCCGAACTGGTAGCCGCTGCTCACCATCGGCGGAAAGAAGTCGGTAGTGAAGACCAGTGCGGTATCATCATTAAGCTGGTAGACACCCGCATCATCATGGGAGGCCATATCCACCAGTATGGCGGGGTCAGAGGGGAGTGGCAGCCCTTTTAACAGCTCCTCAAGCTGCCGCGGCGATATCTTTGCCGAGCAGCCTCCTGTCTCTACTGTTGTCAGAAGGTCAAATTGCGACACCTGGCGATTACTATTTTATAGTCTGGTTTTATAGTTTGACTTTATGGTCTAATTATATGGTCTGCATCATTGAGCAGCGTCATTATCATGAACATGTCACTGAAGCTGCCGGTAGTGATCTGCTCCCTGAGACCGTAATGGCTGATACAGGTTGAACAGATGTAGATAGCTGTGCCGCGCTCTTCCAGTCCGCCAATAAACTGCCTCACCGGCGAGCTATCGGTTGCCAGCTTAACCCCTGAATTGTACAGTACCAGTGCTGCCGGCTGCGGTGTTATCAGCTCCAGTGTCCGGAAGAAGGTAACCATCAGCCTCGCTCCCAGCTCCTCATCGCCACTGCCCATCAGCTCTGAGCCTACTGCCACCACCGTCATACGTCTCTTCTCACCCCTCTCACCCTTCTCACCCTTCTCACTCCTCTCACTCCTCCCCTCCACTGTGCCGGGGCACACTGTCACCTCCTCAGCTGCCGGGAGCCCCCTGCCGCCGCCCGATACCGTCACCACCGCCTTCCCCTCCTCCTCGCTTACCGTAAAAATCAGACCATTATCAGTAAGGTACCGTTTCACATTGGTTAGTGAGGTGCTGTTGTCTATCACTATCTGAACCTCCTCCCCGGGCGCCGCCGCATTCAGCCCCTCTCTCATCTTTATCAGTGGTGCCGGACAGCTCAGTCCGCTTGTATCTATCCTCTTCATCAGCTCACAATAATTTTTCAAACTTAAGAAAAATCATCCTCCTGCCGCACTGTCAAAGCTGCACATCCCTCAAATTTTACCTGCCCCTCTCCCCTCCTCTCTCCCCCTCTCCCTACTCTCTCTCCCCTCCTCCCCCTCCCCGTGGGGCGGCTCCCCCACACCGCCGGGGACGGCTGCCAGGGATGCTACTCAGTCAAAACAGGGTATGCACTCTTGCTATTATTATCTACATTTGCTGAGTATATAAAATGAGTACCATGAAAAAGAGAGTCCTCTGTTCCGCACTGTTCCTCCTTATTGCTCTCCTTCTGCCGGGGCAGCGTACCCTTCATGACCTTGAGGGGTCGTGGGCCGGTTTTCTGAAGATCCCTGCCGGCAACCTCAATATGGTACTTCACTTCACCATGAGCGAGGCCGACACCCTTATTGCCACGGTTGACTCACCCGACCAGTCGGCCATGGGCATCCCCTGTGGCAGGGTGACCCTCGCCGGCGACTCGGTCTCAGTTGATATACCTATAGTTCAGGGTCACTATGGGGCTCTCTTCAGCAGTGACACCCTTCTCACCGGCACCTGGTCACAGCTTGGCGGCAGGTATGAGCTCTCCCTTATCAGGGGTGCCCGGCCGGTGGAGTATGCCCGTCCGCAGCTGCCACAGCCACCCTTCCCCTACAGTGAGGAGGAGGTGACCTTCACCAACAAGGTTGAGAACTTCACGCTTGCCGGCACCCTGACACTCCCTCCCGGTCCGGGTCCCTTCCCTGCCGTGGTGCTGATATCGGGCTCCGGCCAGCAGGACCGCGATGAGACTATCTTCATGCACAAGCCGTTCCTGGTGCTTGCCGACCATCTGGCACGCCACGGCATAGCGGTACTCAGGTATGACGACAGGGGTGTTGGTGGCTCCGGCGGCAAGTATACCCATGCCACCTCACTCACCTTTGCCGATGACACTGAGGCAGCGGTGGAGTATCTCCTTCAAAGGCCTGAGACAGACCGCCTTAAGACAGGCTTGATGGGACATAGTGAGGGGGGCCTCATAGCCCCTATCGTTGCCTCACGTCGCAGTGACATCGCATTTATCGTCTCGCTGGCCGGGCCGGGAGTAAAGGGAGGTGAGCTGATGCTCAAGCAGGCCGCTGATATGCTGACCGCTAATGGCACGCCGGAGGAGGAGGTGGATGAGACGATCAGGATAAACAGCACCCTCTTCACGATGGTTACCAAGACGCCTGACCAGCGCACCTTCGCCAGGGAGGCGATGGCCTGGTATAGCCGTGAGCTGGAGACGCAGGGGCTGACACCGGAGGAGATCAAAGAGAAGATGTCGGTCTTCACGCAGGGGGTGGTGACGCTTAACAACGACTGGATGAGGTATTTCATTGCAACCGACCCGGCACAGTTCTGGTCGGCTGCCAGGTGTCCCGTGCTGGCCCTCAACGGCATGAAAGACCTGCAGGTGAACTATGAGATGAACCTGCCGGCAATAAAGAGGGCAGCACGTAAAGGGGGTAACAGGAAGGTGAAGACGGTAGCCCTGCCTGAGCTGAACCACCTCTTCCAGAGAGCAGAGACAGGGTCAACCATGGAGTATGCCACCATCGAAGAGACCTTCTCACCTGTAGCCCTTGACCTGATAAGCAGCTGGATCAGGAAGACATTAAAAATCAGGTAGAGAGCCGCTGCATCAGCTTACGTCAGGCAGCCCTGATCCCTGTCCCGGCTCTTTTTGCAGCTAGCTGCATACTGCTCTGCCACAGGTATATCGGCTGCTGAGAGATTGAGTGAGGTGAGCTCTTCAGGGGCCACCCACCGGTAGCTGTCATGCTCATGCAGCACCGGCTCCCCGGTGAGGGGGTGGCAGATAAAGGGTATCAGCCTTATCTGCCGGTCACCATAATCATGCTCAACCACATCGAGCCTGCCGCAGATAACAATATCCATCTCCAGCTCCTCATCTATCTCCCTGATGATACACTCTTCATGCTCCTCCCCCTCCCTCATCTTTCCTCCGGGGAACTCCCACTTTCCTGCACGGCTCATCCCCGGTCCGCGTCTGACAGCCAGCACCAGCCCCTCCTCATTCACTATCACTGCACATGTCACCTCTGTCATCTCCTGCTGCTTGTGATTGTGTCATAGTCAGGTATCTGATCGAGAAAGACAAATCCTCTCCCCTCATCATCAACCCGTCCGGCAAAATGGCTAATACCGTTGGTGACCACCAGGTAGCTGACACCCAGGGTGAAGTTGTAGTTTATGATCTGGTCAAACACCTCCTGTGTAATCTTCACCTCAGGTGCCTTGCACTCAACAATCATCACCGGCATACCGGCCCGGTCATGAACCAGTATGTCAGCCCTGCGCAGCATTGAGTGCAGCCTGAAGGAGGCCTCAATGGTAACCAGTCCGGCCGGATAGCCCAGCCAGCCAGTGAGATAGGCCACAAAATGCTGCCTCACCCACTCTTCGGGAGTGAGTGCCACAAACTTCCTGCGCAGCTCATCATATATGAGGTGGCTGCCCGACTCCTCTTTTATGCGAAGTGAACAGGGTGGCAGGTTGAGCTGTTTCAACTTTTGTTGTATTTTTGGTTACCCATTGACAGGGCAAATATAAACAAACAGCTTTTCTGACCATGAGAACCAAGGAAGATATAGTCAACAACTGGCTGCCACGCTATACCGGCAAGGAGCTTGATACCTTCGGTGAATTTATCCTTCTGACCAACTTCACCTACTATGTTGAGACCTTTGCCCAGTGGCACGATGTGCCGGTTGAGGGACTCCACATGAACTGGCCCAGTGCCACCGCTGAAGGAATCACTATCCTAAACTTCGGCATGGGCAGTCCTAATGCAGCCACCGTGATGGACCTTCTCAGCGCCCTGCAGCCCAAGGCGGTACTCTTCCTGGGTAAATGTGGCGGACTGAAGAAGAAGAACAAGCTTGGTGACCTGATACTGCCTATCGCTGCTATCAGAAGCGATGGTACTTCCAATGACTACCTCCCGCAGGAGATACCTGCCCTGCCGGCCTTTAAGCTTCAGAGTGCTGTCTCAGCCGCTATAGTACGTAACAGCCTCGAATACTGGACCGGCACTGTATATACCACCAACCGGAGGGTGTGGGAGTATGATGACCGTTTCAAGAAGTACCTGGTAAAGACGCGTGCGATGGCTATCGATATGGAGACCGCCACCATCTTTACCGTAGGCTTTGTCAATGAGATACCCACCGGTGCGCTGCTGCTGGTATCTGACCAGCCGATGATCTCAACCGGTATCAAGACCGGAGAGAGTGACAAGAAGGTGACCAGTCAGTATGCTGACATACACCTTCGTATCGGTATTGAGGCACTGACGGAGATAAAGGATAATCGTATCTCAGTCAAACACCTGCGCTTCTGATGAGTGCCAGCTACAGCACCATCATCAGGGATCTGCGCAACAAGATCTACAAGCCGGTATATTTCCTTGCCGGAAAGGAGCCCTACTATATTGACCTTATCACCGACTTCATAGAGAAGAGTGTGCTCGATGAGTCAGAGAAAGATTTCAACCAGACAGTGCTCTATGGGTCAGAGGTTACTGTCACACAGGTGATTGAGACATGCCGGCGATTTCCTATGATGGCTAACCAGCAGGTGGTGATAGTGAGAGAGGCGCATAAGCTGCGCAACATAGATGAGCTGCTGGTCTATCTTGAGAATCCGCTAAACTCAACCATACTTGTTGTAGCCCATAAGTATGAGAGTCTCGACAAGCGGAAGGTGCTCTATCGTACACTCAATAAGAAGGGGTGGTATATTGAGTCAGAGAAGGTGCCTGAGTACAAGATTCCGGGCTGGATCGACAGATACCTCACTGACAGGGGTATAATGGTGGGTACCGACGCGTCGCAGCTGATGGCTGACTTTCTTGGCAATGATCTGGGTAAGATAGCCAATGAGCTTGACAAACTGATAATCTCACTTCCGCCTGACAATCCGCGTATCACTACCCAGCTGGTTGAAAAGAGTATCGGTATAAGCAAAGACTACTCACCCAATGAGCTGTGGAGAGCCATTGTCTATCGTGATCCGCTCAAGGCAGCACGGGTGGTCAACTACTATGCGTCCCACTCAAAGAGGGAGATTGTCTTTTTCATCCTCCCCATCCTCTTCTCAAACTTCAGCAGGCTGCTCACCTATCATGCCCTGAAAGACAAGAGCGACGGTAATGTTGTTGCCAGTCTGAAAACCTACCCGGGGTATGTGAAGGACTACCGGACCGGGGCAGCCCTCTACCGGGTGGGGGCATGCATAAATATTATCTCTCTGATCAGATCGTATGATATGAAGATGAAAGGGTTTGGTGACAGCGGAAGTGATGAGGGTGAGCTGCTGCGCGAGCTGGTCTTCAAGATAATGCATTGAGCCGGCAGCCGTCACCACCAGGCTGTCAGGGTCAGCTCCTCCCCTCAGTTCATCTCCGGTGACTCGGGGAACTCAGCCCAAATACGATATTTGTTGTTAAGTGATCTCAGCACCTCACGCCACACATCGCCGCGGCTCTTCATGATCACGTCGGGTGGCACCTTGGCTATCACCCATGAGTTCTCACCCAGCTCACGCCTGAGCTGCCCCTTCTCCCACCCTGCGTATCCCAGGAAGAAGCGTACCTGGTCACGTCTCACCGTGCCGGTAGCTATCAGGTTACGCAGCGCCTCAATATCTCCTCCCCACCATATGCCGGGTATCACCGGCAGGCTACCCGGCACCCTTCTGCCCAGTGTATGGAGATAGTGCAGCGTGTCGGGCGCCACCGGTCCGCCAACGGAGAGGTTCTCATCCCATCCGTCAAAACCATCTACAGCGCTGCTCACCTTAAGGTCGATCACCCTGTTGAGTATAAACCCCACCGTTCCCTGAGTAGTATGTTCAGTAAGAAATACAATGGTACGGTTAAAAAACCGGTCGGTAAGAAACGGCTCTGAGATAAGTATCCTGCCCTTTCCGGGTATCTTATCTTCAGGGTTAATAGTGAATATATCTGGGTACTGGCTCATTTTCATGAGTAAAATCATGAGACAAAGTAACATCTTTTAAGGTCAAAGTCAAGAAAAGTCAGGGAAAATAGTAAATTGCACACTTCATCGCCAATAACGATTCATGTCATTGAAACAGCCCAAACAACCGTCGATGTTTCAGTCTCTGCTGCCCATCGCGGTTCTTATCCTCCTCCTTGCACTCAATGTAAAATATTTTCGTGATGACACCCTCTCGGGTGCCAATCAGATAGCCCTTATCCTTGCTGCCGCCGTGGCTGGTGTCATTGCGGTCAGTATAGGCTACCGGTGGTACTATATACGTGAGCGTGTCATCAAGGGTATCGGCACCGCGATGCCTGCAATACTTATCCTCTTCCTTATCGGATCTCTTGCCGGCACCTGGATGGTGAGCGGCGTTGTACCGATGCTTATCTACTATGGTCTTGCCATCCTTCACCCAAAAATATTCCTCTTCGCCGCGGTGATCATATGTGCCATTGTCTCTGTCTCCACCGGCAGCTCATGGTCAACGTTAGCTACCATAGGGGTAGCGCTGCTGGGTATAGGCAAGGCTCTGGGGTTCAATGATGCCATCATTGCCGGGGCTATCATTTCAGGTGCCTACTTCGGTGATAAGATGTCTCCCCTCTCAGACACCACCAACCTTGCACCCGCCGTTGCCGGGACTGACCTCTTCACACATATCAGGTATATGGCGTTGACCACCACCCCTTCACTGGTGATCACACTGATAATCTTTCTGGTGATAGGGTTCACTATCACCCTTGATAGTGCTGCCACCAGTGTTGACGCTGTTCAGGCAGCCATAAAAGCCAGGTTCAACATCTCACCTCTGCTGCTGCTGGTACCGATACTACTGATCTATATCATTGTGAAGAAGGTGCCTCCCCTCCCCTCATTGCTGGCCGGCACTCTGCTGGCAGCACTCTTTGCCATAATCTTTCAGCCACACATACTGCGTGATGTTGCTGCCACAGGCGGATCTTTTGCGAAGGATGCCTATGTGGCACTCATGAAAACCATGTTTGGCAGTGTATCAGTAGCCACCGGTGACGCTGCTGTTGATGAGCTGATGAAGACCAACGGCATGGCTGGTATGCTCAATACGGTGTGGCTCATTATCTGTGCCATGGTATTTGGCGGGATCATGGAGGCGTGTGGCATGCTCAGAACCATCACCGGCAAGCTGATGCGGTTTGTACATAATGCTGGCACACTGGTAGGATCAACGGTAGCTACCTGCCTCTTCTTCAACGTGACCGCTTCAGATCAGTACCTTGCGATTGTGATACCCGGACGTATGTATGCCAAAAAGTTTCGTGACATGGGCTACAAGCCTGAGCTGCTGAGCCGTGCACTGGAGGACTCAGGCACGGTAACCTCAGTACTGATACCATGGAACACCTGTGGCGCCACACAGTCAGGAGTGCTGGGTGTCTCAACCTGGGCATACGCGCCATACTGCTTCTTTAACATAATCAGTCCGCTGATGAGCATATTCATTGCAGCGGTAGGGTACAAGCTGCACCGGTACACCCCTGAGGAGCATGCAAAAATACTTGAAGAGAATGAGGCTGTGGAGGGAGAGCTGTTCCAGCAGGCTGAAGCGTGAGATAAGCAGAAGATAAGCTGTTCCGGCAGGCTGAAGCGTGAGACATGCAGAAGATAAGCAGAAGAGACAAACATTATACTCTGCAGATTGTTTCTTAATTGGTTATATTTGTAATCATAAACAGTTACGAGATGCTTATCAAACTATTTATAATATCAGCTATACTGGTAGGTCTGTCACTTCTGGGGATGGCTCTCACAATCATTGTCAAGCCGAATGGCAGGTTTCCTGAGACCCATGTAGGCCGCAACAAAGAGATGCGCAAGAGGGGTATCACCTGTGCACAACATACCGATGTCGGGTGTAATCCTATTACACGTAGCATAGGTTGTGGCTGTAGTGCCATGATGGAGGAGTAGGGAGCCTCTCTTGTGAGGCCTCTGTTTCCAACATAGCGTGAGAGGGATTTTCTGTCTTCTCAGCACTCTGTCTGCCGGCTTCTCTACCAGCCTGTCTGCCAGCCTGTCTGCCGGCTTGTCTACCAGCCTGTCTACCAGCTTGTCTGCCGGCTTGTCTACCAGCCTGTCTACCAGCTTGTCTGCCGGCTTGTCTACCAGCCTGTCTACCAGCTTGTCTGCCAGTTTTATGACCGGTCGCTCTGTCTACCGGCCTGACGATATGAGGTTCTTTATTCCGTCAGAGACCCAGCTCACCATCTCCCCCTTCTCGTCTGAGCTTATCAGGTACCCTTCCAGGAAGTCATACTTCTCAATAAGCCTGATCGCCTCCTCTCTGCCTCCCACCATGCAGGCTGTCGCCCAGGCATCTGCCAGCGCCGCTGCCGGCGCAATAATAGTAGCACTCAGCAGTGTATGTCTTACCGGCATACCGGTACGCGGATCGATGGTGTGTGAATATTTGACACCATCCTTCAGATAAAATTTACGGTAGTTGCCTGAGGTGGCCAGTGCACGGTCATCGAGCCTTATTCTGGCCTCTATCGCCATTCCCGGTGAGTAGTTGCCGTCGAACGGCGTATCGATTCCTATCATCCATCCCGTCCCGCTCTTGTTGCCCACTGTCCGCACCTCACCTCCTATCTCCACCAGGCACTCTCTGACACCTCTCCCAGCTATCAGGGCTACTGCCAGGTCGACGGTATAGCCTGGTGCTATACCATTGAGGTCAATGATTATACCCGGATTCTCCTTCACAATGTGCTCCTCCACTATCCTCACCTTCTCCATGCCTGTCAGTCTCATCAGTGAGTCAAGCATCGTCTCATCAAAGCGGTCAATGGCATCGGGCCCGAACCCCCACGCATTCACCAGGGGGCCCACCGTAATGTCAAACAGTCCGCCGCTCTGCTCCCACACCTGCTCCGCATAGTGGAAAAGTTCCCGCAACAGCGTATCAGTAAGATCACTGATGCCTGTGTTGATAGCTGAGATGAGTGAGTGTTTATTGTATAGTGACAGTGAGCTGTCTACCGTGGCAAAGAGCTCTCCGATATCACTCCTGAGAGCCTGCAGGTCGAGACCCGGTACCTTCTCAACCACGATATGGTATGTGGTACCCTGTGTCAGCCCGTCAATAACTGCATACTCAGGCTGATGGCTACACGAGACGAGAGCTACGGGAATGATAAGACAGATCAGCAGATAACGTTTCATAATATGTTAGTTACAATTATCAGGTCTATAATCTGAAGGTCCGCCAAAACCCGGCAACCCACCGTCTGCCACCTCAAGGAGGCAGCGGACCAGCAAGCTGACGGCTGGCAGCTCAGTGGCACCCGGCTACCCACCGTCTGCCACCATCAAAGGGTTAGCTGAGAGCCTTAAGGGGTAGCAGCAGACTATACACCGAAGTCGTCAAAGGCGATATTCTCTGACGGCACTCCGAGGTTATCAAGCATATTGAGTACAGCAGCATTCATCACCGGCGGCCCGCAGAGGTAGTACTCAATCTCTTCGGGCAGCTTTTGGCTGCTCAGGTAGTTATCGAGAAGCACCTGGTGAATGAATCCTGTCATGCCACTCCAGTTATCTTCGGGCAGCGGCTCAGAGAGCGCAATGTTGAAGGTGAAGTTGGGAAACCTATTCTCCAGGGTTCTGAACTCATCCTCATAGAATATCTCTCTCCTTGATCTGGCCCCATACCAGTATGAGATCTTACGGTCAGACTCCAGTGTCTTGAGCAGGTGGAAGATATGTGATCTCAGGGGTGCCATTCCTGCCCCTCCGCCAATATATACCATCTCGTTGCCGGTATCCTTGATATGGAAGTCGCCATAGGGGCCGCTGATAGTTACCTTGTCACCCGGCTTGCGTGAGAATATGTATGATGAGCTGATGCCGGGGGGCACGTTGAGCCACTTACGGTTTCTGTCCATTGGCGGAGTAGCTATCCTGATATTGAGTATTATCAGGTTCTTCTCTGCCGGATAGTTGGCCATCGAGTATGCTCTGAATGTATCCTCCTCATTAGTTGCCTTGAGGCTCCACAGATCAAACTTATCCCAGTCATCCCTGAAGAGCTCCTCCACGTCAATATCCTGCCGGTAGTCAATAGAATACCTGGGTATATCTATCTGTATATATTCGCCTGACCTGAAGTTGAGGTCTTCCCCTTCAGGCAGCTTAACCACAAACTCCTTAATAAATGTTGCCACATTGCGGTTAGAGACCACCTCGCACTCCCACTTCTTTACCCCCATCACCGACTCCGGCACCCAGATGCTCATATCTTCGCGCACCTTCACCTGGCAGCTCAGTCTCCAGTTCTCCTTCTGTTCACGACGGGTAAAAAAGCCTGTCTCGGTAGAGAGTATTGCTCCTCCGCCATCCAGCACCTGGCACTTGCACATACCGCAGGTACCTCCGCCACCACAAGCTGACGGAAGGAAGATATCATTACCGGAGAGAGTAGTGAGCAGGTTTGACCCGGGTGAGACTACCAGATCACGGTCACTATTGATCTTTATGGTCACATCACCCTGCGGTGTCAGTTTCAGTCTGGCATACAGAAGCAGTACCACCAGCAGCAGCATCACCAGAACGAATACTGCCACACTGATAATTACTGTGCCTGCTATTGATAATCCTAATATCATCTCTGTAAAATTTTCATTAAAGTTGGATACCCAGGAAGCTCATAAATGCGATCCCCATCAGTCCGGTCACAATAAATGTCACACCCAGTCCGCGCAGCGGCGCAGGCACGTTTGAGTAGCGCATCTTCTCCCTGATGGCTGCCAGTGCCACGATAGCCAACAGCCACCCTATCCCTGAGCCGAGACCGAATGCGGTTGCTTCAGCAATATTGGCATACTCTCTCTCCTGCATGAACAGTGATGCACCAAGTATAGCGCAGTTGACCGCTATGAGTGGCAGGAATATCCCCAGTGAGTTGTATAGTGCAGGACTAAACTTTTCAATCACCATCTCCACCAATTGTACTATTGCGGCTATCACCGCTATGAACATGATAAATGAGAGGAAGCTCAGGTCAAGGTCAGCAAAGCCTGCGCTGAGCCATACCAGTGCCCCTTTCTTCAGAACAAACTGTTCCAGGAGGTAGTTTACCGGTACCGTGATCAGAAGCACAAAGGTAACGGCAATTCCGAGCCCCATTGATGTCTTCACCGTCTTCGATACAGCCAGGTATGAGCACATACCCAGGAAGTATGCGAAGATCATATTGTCGATAAAGATCGACTTGACAAATATGTTAATCAGGTTTTCCATCTCTTATGCTTCTAGTTTGATTCTATCAGTGACCTGGTGCGGCTGCGCTGTGCCCAAACAATCAGTCCCAGTGTGATGAGCGCCATAGGAGGCAGTATCATCATACCGTTATCTTCATAACCCAGCTTGTAAATCCCAAGCTTCTCCATCACCGGGTAACCCATAAATGTTCCGCTTCCGAAGAATTCACGAAAGAATGAGACCGCTATCAGTATAATTCCATATCCGGCACCGTTGCCTATCCCGTCAAGGAATGAGGGCCATGGGTCATTGCCCATGGCAAATGCCTCGAGCCGTCCCATCAGTATACAGTTTGTAATTATCAGTCCAACAAATACCGAGAGCTGCTTGCTCACCTCAAAAGCGAAAGCCTTGAGGAACTGGTCAACTATCACCACCAGGGTAGCTATCACCACCAGCTGTACAATGATCCTGATCCTTGATGGTATCGCCTTACGCATCATTGCCACTATCAGGTTTGAGAGTGATATCACCACCACCACAGACAAGGCCATCACTATTGCAGGCTTCATCTTGGCAGTTACTGCCAGTGCCGAACATATTCCAAGCACCTGCACCGTGATGGGGTTATCTATCCCCAGCGGGTTGGTAACCAGCTTCTTGTTTTTTGCCGATAAGATCGGCTCCTTTTCAACTTTTTCCATATCTACTTCCTGTTTAGGCTGAGGTACTTTTCATATTTAATAAGGCCATCGTGTACCATCTCCTCCAGCCCCCGGCTGGTGATGGTTCCTCCTGATACGGCATCCACTCCGTGCGGGTCACCGGGTCTGGCTCCTCCCTTCACCACCTTCACCGATACGAACCGTCCGTTCTCATACAGGCTCTTGTTTCTGAACTGTTTTTCAAAGGCGGGAGTGTTTATCTCTGCTCCCAGTCCGGGTGTCTCCCCTTTATGGTCAAAGTTGACCCCGGCAATTGTTGAGAGGTCCTCCTCAAGTGAGACATACCCCCAGATAGGTCCCCACAGCCCCTTCCCCTCCAGGGGGAATATACGCAGGGTATCACCGCCGTCATCAACAGCCACAAAGACCGGGAGGTGCTGCTCATCAATCGGTTTACGCTGCTCTGACCGCACGCTGACAGTGAACGGGTCTACACCCTCCACCCGGTTGCCCGCCACATCTATCACATAGCTCTCTCTGATATACTGGTCATACAGCCTGACCACATCACTTTTGTCTGTAGTGATATTGATTGAGGAGAGGATTGAGAGTTTCTTCTCCACCTCGGCATTGATCTCCTGTCTGGGCTGCAGCAGCTGTGCCGTCAGTGAGAGGAGTATGGCGACGAAGATGACCATCACCATCGAGAATATCATTATATACTTATTGCTGAACCTTTTCATCTTATCACCATATTAAGCTGTCTTCAATCGTTTTAGCCTTCGCTTGATATTGGCATTCACCACATAGAAGTCAATTGCGGGTGCCATCACATTCATCAGCAGTATAGCCAGCATTGTTCCCTCCGGGTATGCCGGGTTAAAGACCCTGATAATCACCACCAGTATCCCTGTCAGTGCTCCATAGATATACTTGCCGGTATTTGTCTGTGCTGCCGTCACCGGGTCTGTGGCCATGAATACCGTTCCAAATGCGAACCCGCCCAAGATCAGGTGGTAGTATGCCGGTATCTGGGTATATTCATTTCCGCCGGTAATATTAAGCAGCAGTCCGAGCCCCAGCGCCCCCAGGGTCATGCTCACCATTATCCGCCAGCTGCCTACTCCTGTCAGCAGCAGTATCGCTGCCCCTATCAATATTGCTATCACTGATGTCTCTCCCACTGATCCGGGTATAGTGCCAATGATCATCTCCATAGGTGATGGCAGCTGGTCAAAGTTATCCAGCATAGCCTGTCCCAGCGGTGTCTCCCCTGAGAAGCCGTCAAGCCCGCCACCCTTCACCAGTCCCTCTATCCACACCTTGTCACCGGTCATCCATCCGGGGTAGCTAAAGAAGAGGAATGCTCTGGCGGTCAGTGCCGGGTTGAGAATATTCATACCTGTCCCCCCGAAGATCTCCTTACCGAGTATAACGGCAAAGGCGACAGAGATGGCTACCATCCAGAGAGGCACATCTATCGGCATAATCAATGGTATCAGCATGCCGGTCACCAGGTACCCCTCATTGATCTCATGGCCACGTATCTGTGCTGCCACAAACTCAATACCTAGTCCCACCAGGTAACTTACAATAATCATTGGCAGCAGCTTCAGCAGCCCAAATCCAAACATACGCATCACTGACCACTCTTCGATGCCAAAGGCCCGTGTATGCTGCAGCCCTATATTGTAACAGCCAAACAGCAGGGCGGGCATGAGAGCCAGGATCACTATGCTCATCAGCCTCTTCATATCCATGCTGTCTCTGATATGGGCGCCGCTCTTTGTCACCTTGTCAGGCACAAAGAGGAGGGTAGCAAACCCGTCATACACCGAATGCAGTTTTTCAAACCGACCCCCTTTCTCAAAGAGAGGCTCGATCTCCTTCATTTTTTTCAGCAGGAAATTCATATAATACTCATTCCTTAAATTAGTTCATCTCTTTTATCATCAGGTTGATCCCGTTTCGAATGATCTCCTGTATCTCTATCTTGGAGGGATCAATATATTCGCAGAGCGCGAAATCCTCTTCAGCCACCTCATAGATGCCGAGGTTCTCCATCAGATCAATATCTTCTGCCAGTATAGCTTTTAACAGGTGTACCGGGTATATATCCATTGGTAATACATTCTCATAGTGTCCGGAGATGACAAACGCCCTCTCACCGCCATGCAGGTTTGTATCCATCTCATACTCCCTTCGTGGCAGCAGCCGTGATGCGAAGGCTCTCCAGTAGCTGAATTTTTTCACTCCCGGTGCGGCCCATCCCAGCAATTCATAGTAGTTACCCTCGGGCAGTACTGTCACCATATTGTCATAGAACCCGAAGTGGCCGTCATCATCTATCTTTTTTCCTGTCAGCACATTTCCGCTCACCACCCGGTGGTTGCCCTCCTTCAGGTTCTCCTTCAGAATACCGCTCACTGATGCTCCCGGTCTTATCCGGTGATACCTTCCATTCTGTACCCCTGTGCCGGCCAGTGCAATGATACGTTCACGGTCATGATGGCCGGTATTGAAGAGTCGCCCTATCGCCACCACATCCTGAATATCTACGCTCCATACCACCTCACCCTTTGATACCGGTGCCAGGTGGTGTATCTGTACCCCCACATTGCCGGCCGGGTGGGGCCCGCTGAACTGATGAAACACCACATTGCGCAGACCCTTCAGCTCACCTGTTCTGGCTGTGCCAGCCTCCACCGAGATATGTATTCTGCCGCCATTGAGTTGTGTGAGGGCATCAATACCTCTCTGCAGGTGATTACCATGTGTGTTTGAGATGATATAGTCAATGTCTGGCGCCAGCGGAGCAGTGTCAAAGGCTGAGATAAAAATATCTCTGGGGATTGTGTCAGGCCTCGCCACAACATGGTATGGCCTTTGCCTCAGTACCGTCCACAGCCCGGAGGCGAGCAGCCTCTCTCTCACCTCATCACGTGTGAGAGTGAGCGGGTCGGCAATACCGAAATCTACCTTCTCATCACCTCTCTTCTCAATAACCAGCTCGGTAAGAAGACGTTTGGCACCACGTCTGATGGCAGTGACAACGCCGGAGACAGGTGAGACATACCTTACCTCCGGATAGGCCTTGTCATAAAACAGAACCGTACCAGCCTTGACAGTATCACCCTCATCAACCTCCAGACGGGCAACCAGCCCCGGAAAGTCGGCAAACCTGATACCAAAATGGGTTACAGGTGATTCTGGCAGCAGGATCTTTTCGGCCCTGCCGGCAAGCCTGATGTTCAATCCTTTACGTAATCTGATTGGTGTTGACATTTTTGAACGGAATCTTAATCTTAAATAAATGGCAATTATAATACATTGTTAATATATTCACAGAAAAAGGTCGTGTTTATCACATAACTCTTTTTACGCCCGGTTGTTCAACTTGCGGCAGAATATTTGTAATTTGGTAAGCTGTTAACATAGATCTAAAAATTCCCGGCTATGCTCTCTCTGTTTAATCCGATAAAAGTATTAAGTTTATTTATAATCTGCCTTCCTTTCCAGCTTTTTTCTTCCAGCCCGTCCGATTTCACGGCTGATGAGCAGACATCTGAAGATATAAAAAGTGTCAGGTTCCGGCAGGAGGGATCTCTGCCCGGCTACCCTTTTATTCAGCCGGGTGAGGAGCTGACCCTCAGCTTTGACCTTCTCGACGGTAGTGGCGCCTCGCTCTGGTACAGTATCACTCACTGTGACCGCGACTGGAATGTGAGTGACCTCTTTGTCAGTGACTACATTGATGGTTACAGTGAGAATCAGATCACTGACTACATGCCATCATTCAATACCAGGGTCAGTTATACCCATTACCGCCTCACCCTTCCCAACAGTGATATCCGTTTCCTGATCTCCGGCAACTATCTCATCACCGTCTGGGCTGCCAGTGATCCTGACCATACTCTTCTCACCCGGCGCTTCTATATCAGTGAGAACTCCTCATCCACATCGGTACATTTTGTCAGACCGATGAAGCCTGGCACCACCGAAACGCACCAGCAGGCAGAGATAACCCTTAACATGGGTAACCACCGTATCATAGACCCGTTTCGTCAGGTGACCATCACCATTATGCAGAACGGCAGGCCCGACCGGATGAAATCAGGTCTTAGTCCCGACTTTGTAGGAGGCAACAAGCTTGAGTACAACACATTATCAGACAAGACACTGATGGCCGGTGGCAATGAGTTCAGATATTTTGATATAAAGACCATCAGGCAGACCAGGCAGAATGTCAGGTCGGTTGATTTTGTTGACGGTCTCTACCACGTACTGCTGCTCCCCTCAGATGATCGTGAGCATAAGCCCTATTTTTACAATGAAGATCTCAACGGCCGGTACCTGGTGGCGATGGAGGAGGGGCGTGAGCCTGACTATGAGGCTGACTATGTATGGGTCTTCTTCACCCTGCCGGCATATAGTGAGCTGCGCGGCGGAGACCTATACATTGCCGGTGACTTCAACGGGTGGCAGTATAACGTATCAAACCGTATGGTGTGGAACGTACAGCGAGGACGCTATGAGGGGTCACTACTGCTGAAGCAGGGGTGGTACAACTATGAGTATCTGTTTGTGCCTGACCGCAAGGGTGAGCCGGAGAGGTACCCCTTTGAGGGGAGCCACTGGGAGACCGAGAATGACTACCTGATACTCACCTACTTCCGCGACCCGTCAGCGCGTTATGACCGGCTTACCGGAGTGGCCCTCGCCAACAGCAGCAACAGGTAGCTGTATCATCTGTAGGAGGAATAGCCTGACTGCAGATCTGCATCTCAGTGGGCATTAACCCCATAGGACATCTGATCAGTGGGCATTAACCCCAGAGCATCTGATCAATGGGCATCAACCCCGTAGAGCATCTGAATGGTATGCTTCAGTGTGGCAGCAATCTCTCTCATATATTCGTTTACCGCCTTCACTGACCCCGGCAGTGTATAGATCAGTGTCATATCTATCACACCTGCCACTGCCCTGCTCAGCAGCGCATTGGGGTTTCCCAGGCCATATTTGACCCGTATCAGCTCCATGATGCCGGGCAGCTCCCTGGTTATTAGTGACTGTACCACATCAACGGTTATGTCGCGCGGACCCAGTCCGGTACCGCCGGTAGTTATAATAAGGTGTGCTGCCGGAGTGGCTGTCAGCATCTCACGCAGCCTCTCCCTCTCATCAGGTATGATACTTCTTGTCACCTCACAGTGCCACCCGGCGGCAGTCATCGCCTCCGCTGTCAGCCGCTCCACGGCGGGGCCGCTCAAATCATCATACTCACCCCGGTGTGCTCTGTCACTTACAGTGATCACATGCACCTTAAATATGTCAGGTAATATCGCTTTCATACAATCTTATTTGCGGTCAGATCTGTCTCACGCTTACCATCTCCCCCTTCTGTATCCAGCTCTGTCCGCGTGGTATGGTGATCACACCCCAGGCCCCTACCATTGAGGTAAGATGTGCTGAGCCATGGTACTCCAGGGGCATCGCCTCACCTGAGGCCGTAATGGTGCATGGTATCCATGAGAGCCTGGCGGCCCTCTTACGTGAGTAGTCGGTTGCCAGGGGCATCTGCAGCAGTGGCGCCTCGTCGGTCATCCCCGCCATACGGTTGAGGAATGCTCTCACCATTATCTCAAACTGCAGCATCACAGATACCGGATTTCCAGGCAGTCCGAACAGTGCTTTCCCCTTGCCGGTCCAAAAGGTCAGCGGCTTACCGGGCTGCATCGCTACCTGATCAAAGTGTTTGGTGTACCCCAGCGTCTCTATCGCTTTGGGCACCAGGTCGAAGTCACCCACGGAGACCCCTCCCGAGATCAGCACCACATCATTCGTATCCAACGCCTTAGCTATCATTTCAGTAACCTCTTTCTCTTCATCACGTGCTATACCACAATACCTCCCTACAGCCCCTGCCCTGGCTATCTGTGCCATCAGCTGTGATGAGTTGCTGTTACGTATCTGTGCCCCTACAGGTACCACCGATGGCTCCACCAGCTCATCACCTGTACTTATCACTCCTATTCTGGCCTTGCGTATCACGGTCACCTCTGTTGCTCCCACGGATGCCATCACCCCTATGTGTTGCGGCATTACATATTGTCCGGGTGTCAACACCGTCTGCCCCCTGCGAATATCTTCACCTGCCCGTGCTATATTGGTATTATCTGCCCTTCCGGTGAAGCGCACCTCTCCTCCCGGCAGCTCCTCACTATCCTCCAGCATAAAGACATAGTCAGCACCGTCAGGCACTGCTGCACCTGTCATGATGCGTGAGCAGGTCCCCTCTGTCACCCTTGCTGTCGGCATCACGCCTGCCGCCACCGTCTCCAGTACGGTCAGGTTTTGCCCCAGGTCATGATGCCTGCATGCATAACCATCAACAGCACTCTTGTTCCATGGCGGCATATCCATATCACTCTTGACCGGTGCTGCCAGCACCCTTCCGGCAGCCTCCTCCAGTGTTACTACCTCCCTCTCCAGCGGAAAGGCTGCTCCTGTCACGATCTTGTAGGCTTCCTCAAATGTTATCATACCATTCATCATCTCTCTCTTTATCATCTCTGTCTCTTTTCACTGTTTATCTGTCTCTTCTCTCATTTACCTGTTTACACTGTTCATCCGCTTCTCCGTTTATCTCTCTGGTTATCTTCCCGGTTATCCCTCTCTATTGATGGAACATCACCCTACTCTCTTATTACCGGACTGCTCTCCTCATCTATTCTCAATGAATTATCAGCCCCTTCGCGCGCGCTTTTTATTCATCATCTCCTTCACCTATCAGCTGCAGCGATTCAGGCCGGAATGAGAGATATACCTCTTCACCCGCAACAAATCTCTGCTCCTCCATCTCACGCCGTGTCAGGTCAACATAGAAGGTATCTCCGGCGTTGACCGTCACCTCATAACCGAGTGGTGAAGGGACAATATCTTCAATCATTCCCACCACATTGTTTATCTCTACCCCGGCTGCTCCCTGCCTTGAGAGCAGCACCTCACTCTCAGGCAGCACCAACATTCCCGAGGAGGGATAGTCGCCTTTCATAAGCCTAAATTTCAGGCGGTTATCTGTAATACACGATTGCCGGTTGTATGACTTTATAAAGGTCACCCTAAAGAAGTTGCGCATACCGGCATATCGTGCCACGAATCTGCTTGCCGGTCTGGTAAACACCTCTGACGGGGTACCCTGCTGTATTATACGTCCGTTATGTATCACTCCGACCCTGCTTGCCAGGCTTATTGCCTCTCTGAAGTCATGCGTAACATGAACAATTGTCTGACCGTTTCTGTTCAGGCGTCGCAACATACGTCTTATACTGTCTTTCAGGCTGGCATCTACGGCAGCCATCGGCTCATCCAGCATCAGTATCTTAGGTCTGGTTACCAGTGTACGTGCCAGTGCCACCCGCTGCTTCTCTCCTCCGGAGAGGTTAACCGGCTTACGCAGCAGCAGGTGAGCTATACCCATCTCCCCGGCAGCCTGCTGCACCATTGCCACCCTCTCCTTCAGAGGTATCCGCATAATCTTCAGCGGATACATTATATTATCTCTCACACTGTAGTGTGGGAAGAGGGCCAGGTCCTGGAAGACCATACCTATTCCTCTCTCCTGTACCCTGACAGTTGTTATATCCTCTCCGTCAAGCCATATCTTCCCGCTGTCAGGAGACATCAGTCCGCATATCAGCTCCAGCAGCTGTGTCTTGCCTGCTCCTGAGCGTCCGAGCAGCACATAGTATCCTCCCTCCGGCACCTCAATGGTTATGTCACGCAGGTGGAATGTGTCGAGCCTTCGGCATAGTCTGTCAGTCTTCAGCATCATCCTCCCTCCTGAATATTTGTCGTGGCTCGGTAGCTAGCACCCTGAAGAGTATAAAGAAGAACAGCGCCACCATAATAAAGAGTATGGCTGCAGGCCGGGCGGCACTAAGGCCATAGGTATTGAAGCGGTCATAGATAAGGACCGGTGCTATCATCGGGTGGTAGGCTATGATCACCACCGCCCCGAACTCACTCATACCGCGAGCAAACATCATGACAAACCCTGACACCACTGACCGCCATGCCTGTGGCAGTGATATTGTAAAGAAGATACGCGACGGTGATGCTCCCAACATAAGTGCTGCCTTCTCTGTACGTTCGGGTACGGCAGCAAACCCGTCACGTGCAGCATTGATCAGGAAGGGTAGACTGACAAAAGCCATTGCCAGCGCTATCCCTGCACTATTGTTTACCAGCAGCATACCCGCCTTCTGTGCTACCCCTCCCAGCATGCCGTCACGTGAGATGAAGCCCAGCAGCGCTATCCCTGCTGCGGTATGTGGCAGCACCACCGGCAGGTCTATGATACCCTGCACCATATTCTTCAATGGGAACCTCTTTCTGGCCATGATCCATGCCAGGGGTACGGCCCCCACGGCAAAGAGGAGTGTTGCAGCAAAGGCTATTGCGAGGGTGATCCATACACTACGCAACACTACCGGGTCAGTGGCTGTCTGTCGCATCTCCGACAGTGATGAGTTGAGCAGCATACCTGCCAGTGGCGCTACTATAAAGAGCAGCACCAGTGCTGCCAGTATGGTAAAGATCCAGTTGAACAGTGAATGACCCTTCATGGCAGAGAGCTAGTCACCGGTATTCTCCAGGTACCTGGTCAGCTGCTGCGGCACGGTAGCTCTCTCATCAGCCACCGCCGGTCTCAGCGGCTCCTGGCCGCACTCATGAAAAATTTCCCTGCCACGCTCACTGAGCATAAACTCAAAAAACCTGAGGGCCAGCTCTCGTTGTGGTGCACTGTCGAGCACCGTTCCCGAATAGCTGATATAGTCACCCCTCACCTCACTCTTCTCCCCGGGAGCGTCACCCGCTATCATTACCGTCACTCCCTGATAGTGGCTGGTGAGGCCGGGTGATGAGAGATTGATCTCGTCAGGCAGCTCCAGGTAGCTGAAGCCGTGTTGTATCGCCACCGACTTGTACTGAAACATATAGTCTATCACCCCTGATGAGACCAGTGCCACCAGGTCAACCTCCTTGGGTCTGATATAGGCTCTGTTTTTTACCAGCAGGGAGTCGGCCATCCCTGGCCGCCCGTAGTGCTCTTCAGCCAGCCGGGCCAGGAAGATTGTCCGGTAGCCACACGGGTCAGCATCGGGGTCAGCCCTGCCATATATCACATCATCACGCAGCAGTATGTCTGGCCAGTTGTCAGCATCAATCTCCGCGGCATAGGCTGACTCAGGACGGTAGGCTATCACCAGCTCATTGGTGGCAAACCGTATGTTCCATGATGAGTAGTCAGGCACCAGCATGCTGCTGACAACAAAATGGTCAGCAGAGAGCATTATGTCACACGGCTTGGCCAGCTCAGTTATCTTACGTGCTGAGTGGAGGCTGCCGGCTGCCTCGTTCAGTATCCTCACCTCCGGATGGTCAGCGGTGAAGGCTGCTGCCAGCTCTCTGACAGGTACCGACAGGCTTCCTGCATGGAATATGATGATAGTGGTTGCTCCCCTCCCTCCCCCGCAGCCGGTGAGCAGCACCATTGCGGCCGCCAGTGCCACGATACCTTTTCTCATTGCAATGAATTTATTTCGTTAATACGGTTGAAGAAGACCTTTGCAATACTCTTCATGGCTATATCTGTCTCATAGCGAAGGTTATTGTATGCCCGCACCAGCTGCTTTCCCTTCACTGAGAGCACTGTCTGTCCGCCGGCAGCACCTCCCCGCCTCTTATCTGTCAAGGCAAAGCCAAGGTGCCTCTCCACCTTATTGAGCACACCCCATGCCTTGCGATAGCTCATACCCAGGTTACGTGCTGTGGCGGTGAGCGAGCCGCTCTTCTCTATATCGAGCAGGATATCAAACCCTTCGGCCTCCAGCACCCGCTTCCCGCCTATCGTCTCGAGCCACATCTCATACCTGAGGAAGATATCGTAGTATGGCTCCCCTTTACGACCAGCCATGGTGTCAGCTTTTTATTTGTATATGCACCTGTAGGCTGCCGGCCGCTCCAGCCTGAGGCTGAATGTCTGGCCTGCCGGCACTACGAAGGTCTGGAACGGTGAGTAGCTCTTCCACTCACTCTCACCCGGAAGGAGTACTGTCATTGACCCGGAGACTACGGTCATGTACTCAACCTTTGAGGTGTCAAACTGATATTCTCCGGCAGCCATCACACCGACGGTCACTACTCCATCTTCATTCTCCAGTGCCATCGATTTTACGTTGCCATCAAAATACTCATTTACCTTGATCATCATCATCTTTATTTGGTGTCCGGCAAATTTACACTATTTGCATAACGGTTACAAACGGAGAAATCATTTGGTCTCTTTGCATGAAGGGAAGATAATAATTTATATTTGTCATATATAGATTGTGACGATGAAGTATAACAAACCCCTGAGGAGGCTACTGCAGCATATTGATCTTGAGAGTGATCTTGACAGTTATGAGAGTATACATGACACGATAGAGAAGGAGCTGGTCTTCAAGGGCACCAACCTGTGGATCCTTGTCTTTGCCATCCTGGTAGCCTCCGTAGGTCTCAACATGAACTCCACTGCGGTGATTATTGGTGCTATGCTTATCTCACCCCTGATGGGGCCTATCAATGGTATTGGCTACAGTATTGCCACCTATGACTTCCCCCTCTTCCGGCAGGCCATCAAGAACCTCAGCTTTGCGGTGGTTGCCGGTCTGCTGGCCTCCACCGCATACTTCACCATCAGTCCCATCTCCACTGCCCACTCCGAGCTGCTTGCCCGTACCAGTCCAACCATCTATGATGTCCTCATCGCCTTTTTTGGTGGTATGGCCGGTATTGTTGCCATCACCAGCACCAAGAAGGGCAACGTCATTCCCGGTGTGGCTATTGCCACAGCCCTCATGCCTCCTCTCTGTACGGCGGGTTACGGTCTTGCCACCGCTCAGCTCTCTTTCTTTTTCGGTGCCATGTACCTCTTCACCATAAATGCCACCTTCATGGCTCTCTCGGCGCTTCTCATCTCGCAGGTTCTCAAGCTGCCCATACGCAGCACCATTGGTGAGGCTCACAAGAAGCGTATCAACCAGATGATATCGGTTGTCCTGGCGCTGGTGCTTATTCCCAGTATCTTTTTCGGTTACAGGCTGGTACAGAAGGAGAACTTTGCTGAGCGGGCCGGCCGCTATGTCAACAACATAAGTGTGGTTGAGGGCAACTATCTGCTTAAGCATGAGGTTAATGCCAAGACACGTACCATACAGCTCACCTATGGGGGTGCTTCACTCTCTGACCAGCAGAAGAGTGAGATCACTGCCCGTGCTGAGGACTTCTCTCTGCGTAATGTGACTGTTGAGTTCAGGCAGGGCTTCTCCTATGCTGATATGGCTCTGAGGAACAGTGAGGTTGAGACCCTCAAGGCTGAGATCAACCGCCTTAACATGGTTATCAGAGAGCGCAATACTACCCTCAGCAATATCAATGTCACCCGCGAGAGGGGCTCTGAGCTGCTGGCTGAGCTGGAGGTGCTCTATCCGCGTATAGAGGGTCTCTCCTACTCACAGGCACTCAACTATACGAAGGGTTCAGCAAAGCCTGACACTCTCACCATGGTCACCGTGACCACCCGTGGCCGGGCCCTCTCTGCCAGTGAGAAGGAGCAGATAAGCAAGTGGCTGGCCACCAGGCTGAAGACCGCTGCCACAAAGGTCTACTTCAATGAGTAGAGGTCAGCTGCGGGCAGAATAACGGTCACCGCCATGCCTGGCCGCTCCAACAAACAGGGTGTAGCTGCTACCTCTCTTTCAGGGCTATTGTCTGGCTGACATTACCTGCCTTGGCCGACTCATACTCTATCTTCAGATTACCTCTCCCGCTCACCAGGAACTGGTACTCTACCTTCCCCGAGCCAGGTACCTGGCACATCTGCACCTCAGGCTTATGCTCCTTATAGTCAACCTGATCCATCCACATGTTTGTCAGCACACCGCCACCCACCACGGTAGCATTGGGTCCGCTCACCCTCAGCACATCCTTAGGGCTGATCCTGTTCCTTATAGTGAGAAATGATACTGACGGTATTGCTCCGCTGTTCACCAGTCTCACCCTCACCCTCCAGAGCTCACTGCTCAGCTTCGTCACCTCAAACACATCCATTGTCACCCTGGGTGTCTGCCGTGCTGTAAAGATCACTGCCGAAGCGTTTCTGTGCACCATATCCTGCAGCATGAAGGGGTGTGGCAGCCTTGAGCTGTACTTGGTCCACCCTCCTATCTCTATATCGCCATAGAGCGGGTGTTTGTATGGTGTCCACTCCTTAAAGAGCTCTCCCTGGTTGACATTGTCATCGAAGAGCAGTCGCTGGCGCTCGGTCTCAGGAGATCCTCCCCACTGCTGCCGCTGCCCTCTCTCACGCTTATGTGTACCATCATAGGTCTCGGTGTCTGACTGGAACAGCTCGCCAACAAATGAGTAGGCTCCCAATATGTTGTCAGTAAAGTCGGTGAAGTCGCCATTGGTGGCATAGAGGTCTTTCCACACGATCATATAGCGGTAGCCCGGCACAATCTTCTCCATATGGTCTCCCAGGAAGTCATAGACAGCCACATCACCCTGCGGGAAGTCACCCGCCTCCTGGAATGATGGTCCTCTGAGAAACATACCACCGGTATTGTGGAAAGCCCATACCATAATAATATTGGGTCTTGCCATCATCCAGTGGGCTATCGCCTTCAGTCCGGTACCTTCAAAGGGGTAGTTACCGGCTCCCCTGGTGAGGTATGGCGGTTGCCAGTTCATGCCCCAGTTACGGTTACCGTCTACCGATGCCGGCGGGTCTTCATTTACCCTTCCGTCGCCATCATTGTCTATACCCTCCTGTCCGAGCATTGTCCACTCACCCTGCTCACCCGGTTTTACCGGTACCATCAGTCTGGGATCCTCAGGATCGGTCTTATATCTCCCGAACGGGTCTCTGATACGCATATTGGTAATACTCCCATCACCGTCGAGGTCATCCGGTCCATCCTCATCAAAGAGCCCGTCGCGGTCACTGTCAACAGGTATACGCAGTCCCCTGTTGGTACTGGATGTGTTTCCATCTTCAAAGAAATGTACCCGTCCGTCAACGTTAACCACCGGTATTATGTAATAGACATTACGGTCTACCACCTCGGTTATATCCTTTATCCTGCCGTAGTTTGTCAGCAGCCTGTTGGCCAGGTAGAGGCACACCTCACCTGCCTGTATCTCATTGCCATGTATGTTACCATCAACATAGACACCCGGTTTTGAGAGTGGCGTACCGGTTTTGGGGTTATTGATTGTGAGGGCATATATATCTCTTCCCTCATCGCTCTTACCCACCACCTCTACGGTGGCCAGATCGGGATAGGCCCTGCTGAGCGCCCTGAGCGCCTCATTCATCTGTTCATAGGTGTAGTAGAAGTCAAAGCGAAGGGGTACTTTCACCTCCTGACCATTTACTGTTATGGCATAGAGAGCTATCAATGCCATAATCATAAGTATCCTGTTTCTTTTCATGGCCCTATCCTCCTATTGTTATCCTTTTACTATCGTTTCCTGCCTGTTTGGTTTCAAGCCTGAGGGTCAGGGAATTTTTCTTCGTACTGTGTATCAGCCAGACAAGTCTGACTGAGCTCACCCCTCCGACATTCTCAATGGGTGTCCTCCTCTTACCTGACAAAATCTCATAGCCGTCACCCTCCAGGGTCACTATAGCCGGGGGTGGTATCCTGTTGCGTCGTCCCATCGCTATGGTGAATGGCAGGTACCCCTCGTTTGTCACCCAGGCCTCCACCTGGTAGAGGCCTCCGCCTTTGCTGCTCACCGTCACATCACCTATCTTCAGTGATGGCAGCTTCTTCACCAGCTCAGAGAGAAACGGCAGGTGCAGGTCGAGCAGTGAGTCTACCATGTTTTCAGGGGGTGTATTATCCATGAACGGTACAAACCCGCCTATCTCCACCTCGCCCAGCTGTGGGTGGTTATAGCTTTTCCATGGCACGAACCCTTTACCGTTGAGCTGGCTGTCTGAGTATGCCAGCAGTGCCCTCTCGCGTGCGTCACCCCTGGTGTCCCCACCAGCCTGTGGTACACGGCCCATGCCTGAGGCTTCCTGTGGTGCACGGCCCATGCCGGAGGCTTCCTGTGGTGTTCGGCCCATACCTGTGGCTGCAGCGGGTGTTACTGCTTCTCCGGCGGTTGTCGTTCCGCCCTCACTCCTCTCCTCCTTCATCACCGGCACTCCCCACAGGTCCATTGTGAATACCGGTCGTCCCAGGTGGTAATATCCCCACTGTTCAAATGATCCGTTGTCGGGCTGTGCCGGCTCAAGCCTCTCACCGGCAGCACCCCTCTTTCTCAGGTACTCTTTATACTCAGCTGATATCTCATTGTAGAACTTCATATCTTCAGGCAGGGGTGAGACCACCATTCCCATACCAAGCATTCCAGCTATCATGTTCTCGTCGGGCTGCATCCCTGCCGGCATCATAGGTTTCACCTGCTCCATGATCTCCTCCATGGTGTATGTACGTGACGGGTCAAGCCCGAGCTGGCCGGCAGCACTTCGTGGCACCCGTATGTTCTGTGTGTCAAACGATCCTCTCCTGTCACTCTTTGGTGGTGACAGCAGGTAGTTGGACTCACCGAAGGCGAGCACCATGGCTATCTCGGGGTGTGCGAATGCGAACTGCATGATGGCAAAGGTCTCTGGCTCAGAGCCGGGGTAGAGGCCGCTTCTGGGGTCAAAGTATTTGAAGAGATGAGGGAAGCTGGCGTTGATATTTGTTCCGCCTGGCGGATCCTCATTGTAGAGGCCGTCACCATCATCATCAATCCCTTCTGAGTAGAGGGTATAGATACCCTTCTCACCCTTTGCCGGGTCGGCCCTCCGCATCAGGCGTGGCTCATCTTCTGCCGGAATCCAGATACCATCGTTGCTTCTGACCCTCATCTGTGTGATATAGCCATCACCGTCAAGGTCGTTATAGCCATCCTCATCAGTCTGATCATCAAGATCCTCATTGAAGGGTCGGCTGTTTCCCGGGTCACTCCACAGTGGCCTCCGGAAGAAGCGCTCATGGGCATCAGGATTGCCAACAGGTATGATATACCATGTCAGGCTGCTGTTGAGTGAGGCGTCAGCCACCACACGTGAGGCGAGTGAGAGGGCCGCCTCGGTTGCCAGCGGGGTGATACCTGACATGTTGGCTCCTACCAGTATGGCAGGCACGGCACTGCCTTTACTGCCTATCTCCAGCATAAGCATCTCTCTGCCACCTGGTGTGACGGCCAGCTTATGCACCTTCACCAGCCCCGGGCTGGACTGCCGCAGCTGCTCAGCCCTCTGTCTGACAGAGGCCAGGTCACTGTACCTGCCGTTGGCTGCCGCTGTTGCGGGTATGAGCAGCAGTCCGGCAACAACGATTATCACTCCCCTCAATAGGGGTAATCTGATCTTGTTCATCATATCGGTTTTTATCTGAGAAAGTTCTATTTGACCTCCAGCCCGAACAGCAGCTCATACGCCTCGGTAACAAAGCTGTCTATCCACCTGTAGTGCTCCCTGACCGCCTCCCTGAGAGCCTTCTCCTTCAGTGGCAGGTCAGAGGTCAGCTCCTTCGTCCGCCTGAATATCTCCGCCTCTACCGGTGCCAGCCTCTGCATTATACCGCTCTCCTCACTGTTGAGCAGCAGCGTCCTGTTAATATATTTACCTCCTGACCCGCGTCTGATGGGGAAGAGCTCCCTCTTGAGGGCCATCGCTGCGTCCCACAGCGGCGCATGCATATTCTCTTTCATGCTCACCACCTGCGGCAGGCTCTCGCCGCCACCTATCCATACAGGTATCGCTACGGTGGTGAGTGGGAAACCGGCCAGTGTCCACATCATGGTATGTGCCGGGTTGTCACCGCCGGGCACACCAACGATCAGTATTGCTGCGGCGGTGGAGGTGCGTGGTATGAAATCATCAAAATTGACAAAGCAGTCACCATCGGCAGCTGAGGGCAGTCCGCTACGCAGGTTGACACCCGTCAGTCCGTGAGAAAGGTTACGTGACGTGACATTGAGCAGGTACTGAGGGTCGAGCCTGCGCTGTGCCACAGCCATATTGAGTGCCTCACTGGCAGCGGTATACCTGATATAGCCCATCCCTACGGTGGGGTCACCGGTGAATGAGTGGTTGGTACGTATCAGTACACCCTGCGGGGCGACAGCCAGGTCATTGGCGTCAATCTTTTTATAGGTGAAGTTGCCGGTCTCATAGAAGGCAGCACCGCCATAGGCATCTATCACGCCGAAGTTGGCATCAACGCCCATCGGTTTGGGCATATCAGTCAGCATCTTCTCAAAGTCGGCCAGCGTGGCACAGGTGGCCAGGGCCATCTTCATCACCTCCCCCTCCCGGTCGATAAGCTTCGTGGTATCACCTATATTATTGTTGTAGGCGGCGGAGTTCATGATACCGAACCCTGCCGAGTTGAACCCTCCCCACACCTCCTTTGTCCACGACTCCTTAGAATCAACCAGTCCGATGTAGGGGTACCTGCCATCAGTAAAATATACAAGTGCATTATCAAGAGTGCCGGTATCGCGGTTCTTGTAGAGCAGGGGCCTCCCGTCAGGGGTATGTTTTCCCGAGATAAGGAATGTGGTGCATGACCACACTTCACCGCCGGCACCAGCCAGCAGCAGCAATAACAAAACTGATGTAATTTTTTTCATAAGGGCTATTATAAACAGGCTAAAGTTAATCTATTTTTTACCTTGCAGGAAACTGCCGAGAGAGAAGTTAAGATTTTTTAACCCGCCAGCCGGCGGGCTGGGTAGCTGGCTGGCTCGTCCCTCTTCACCACTCGACCTGAACATCTTTAACCCTTGCTTGTTTACCGTTCAATAAACGTGTTGCACGATGTACAGATCTACTGTCTTCATTATATTGTCTCTTCTGCTTACTGCCGGGCAGGCCATAGGTCAGCAGGTGACAAAGATAGGTGTGCCTGAGCTTGAAAAGATTCTCACAGACCAGGATGACACACTTAATGTTATCAACTTCTGGGCTACCTGGTGTCCACCCTGTATCAGTGAGCTGCCACACTTTGAGAAGCTCTCAGCTGAGTACCGTAGCAGGGGTGTAAGGTTTATCCTTGTGAGCCTCGACTTCCCCAGTCAGATAGAGAGCAGCCTGCTCCCTTTTCTACGGAAGCACAAGATCACTGCTCCTGTCATGGTGATGACCAATCTCGATTACAACAGCTGGATAGATAAGGTTGATAACGACTGGCAGGGTAATCTGCCTGCCACTCTCTTTTTCAACAATTCACGACAGACAAGGCTCTTCTATCCGGCGGAGATGGATGAGAACGAGCTTAGGGAGCTGATTGAGAAAAATCTGTGAAAATATTAGTCAAAAATCATTAATTTCGAAATCGATGAAAAAGTTACTCTCTGTTATTTTGTTTGCCTTCACTGTTACCGGTCTGCTGACCGGACAGTCATCCTATAAGGCAGGTGACATAGCGTCTGACTTCAACCTGCCGGCTGTCAGTGGCGGCACTGTCTCTCTTGCCGGGTATGATGATGCCTACGGCTTTATTGTTGCCTTCTGGTGCAACAGCTGTCCGGTGGTCAGGAAGTATGAAGAGCGTCTCAAGGCTCTCCATGACATATATGCCCCGCTGGGTTATCCGGTAGTGGCTGTCAACCCCAATGACCCGGCCATCTCGCCGGCAGACTCGTTTGATGAGATGAAAAAGCGTGCTGCCGCTGAGAACTACCAATTCCACTATCTCTTCGATGAGAGCCAGGAGGTGGCACGCCGCTACGGTGCTACCAACACACCCCATATCTATATCCTCTCATGGCGTGACGGAAGGCTGCTGGTTGAATATACAGGTGCCATCGACAACAATCCGGATGATGCCTCGGCTGCAGACAAGCACTATGCTGAGGATGCACTGGGGAGTATCCTGAAGGGTGAGCCGGTCTCCGTTACAGGAACAAGGGCAGTCGGATGCACCATCAAATGGAAGAAAAACTGATTCTACCCTTTAGATACACATGAAAAGGATAGCGATTGTCAGCTCCAGTATCAGGAGGGGTAGGAACAGTCACAGGATAGCCCTCTGGTTCAGACGATACATTACCGTCAATGCCATTGCTGAGATTGACTTTATAGACCTTGCAGAGTACAACTTCCCACTCTTTACTGAGCGGCTTGTCAATCTTGACACTCCGCCTCCCGGAGCCGTGACAGTCGCCTCCCTCATCAGTGAGGCTGACGGGGTTATCATCGTGACCCCGGAATATAATGGTGGCTACCCGGCCAGCCTCAAGAATATGATAGACCTGCTAACCAGTGAGTGGCGCCGTAAGCCGGTAGCCATAGCCACCTCCTCCGACGGACCCTTCGGAGGGACACAGGTGATTACCTCCCTCCTCTTCACCTTCTGGAAGCTGGGAGCACTGATAGTACCGGCTAGATTCCAGGTACCTGAGACACAGAATCTGTTCAGTGATGATGGTACCCCGGCAGATGAGAAGGGGATGACAAGACGTACTTCACGATTTATTGATGCGCTGCTCCGGATGACGACGACCCGGGAGGGTGAAGGAAGCTGACCCTCCATCATAATAATATTCGTAACGCCTTTTATCTGTGCCAGTTAATTGATTTCGCTCAATTTCTGGCATAACTTTTGATTTCACAGGGGTGAAGAGAGTTCCACTAAAAACGTACAGAGATGAAAAAGTCAGTAATCACCACGGTCCTCACACTCCTGCTCGCTTCAGCGGCGATAGCCGGAAGCCAGGAGTTCCCTGAGGAGTACCTGGGCCTCCCGGGCGACAACCTGAACCTCTACGCGGTAATGAAGCTCTTCCAGGAATCAGAGACGCTGGAAGGCTTTGAACGAGATCTTAACGCTGAAGAGACCAGTATCAACAACCTTGATCTCAATAATGACGGTTATGTTGACTACATCACTGTCTCTGACTTCGTTAACGGTAATGTACACACTATTGTGCTGCGCGCCCTGCTCGACAGAAACGAGTATCAGGATGTGGCAGTGTTCACCGTTGAGAAGCTGGGCAACAATGAGGTTCAGATACAGCTGATAGGTGATGAGTCTCTTTACGGCAGGAACTACATTATTGAGCCTTACTACGCTGAGACCCCCAACCCGGGCTATGTGGGCAATGCCACAGCCACCCGCAACAATACCATAGCCACCCGCAATAACACTACGGTAGTTAACAACTACTACAATGCCTCAGCCTGGCCGGTGGTAAGATTTATCTACAGTCCGCGCTACGTGGTCTGGCGCTCCTCATGGTACTGGGGCTACTACCCGGTCTACTGGAAGCCCTGGAGATCATTCTACTGGCACCACTACTACGGCTACCACTACAACTGGTACCCCACCTACTACAGTTACTACCGGGTATGGCACCGTCCGAGGTACGTACACTATACCACCTACTACTACACCACCGTACGGGTCTACTCAACCAATGTCTCACGCCGCATCACCGACGGGAATTACATGACCACCTACTCACGTCCTGAGACACGGAGAGATGGTGAGAGCCTCTATGCCAGCACCCCGGTCACCCGCAGCACACGCACAGGAGTAGCACTGACACCCGGCACCACACGGAGGGAGGCGCCCTCAACCGCCGCACGTAGCACCCAGAGTGGTGAGACACGCCGCGCAGCGGGGGCCACCGGCACCACACGCACCACTACCACTACCCAGAGTGGTGAGACACGCCGCGCAGCAGGAACAACCGGTACCACACGTACTACCACCACCACCCAGAGTGGCGAGACACGCCGCGCAGCAGGAACAACCGGTACCACACGTACTACCACCACCACCCAGAGTGGCGAGACACGCCGCGCAGCAGGAACAACCGGTACTACACGTACTACCACCACTACGCAGGCTGGGGAGACCCGGCGCGAGGCAGGAACAACCGGTACTACACGCACCACTACCACCACCCAGAGTAGCGAGACACGCCGGACTACTACACCTGCTGCCGCCACGCAGCCGGTAGCCACCTCACGATCATCCTCATCAACAACCAGCAGGTCGGCAGCCACCGCCTCGCGGTCAGCCTCAACAAGCAACAGGTCGGCAGCCACCGCCTCGCGGTCAGCCTCAACAAGCAACAGATCGGCAGCCACCGCCTCGCGGTCAGCCTCAACAAGCAACAGATCAGCTACCACCGCCCGGTCACAGAAGAGCGGAAGCTCCTCCTCAGCAAGGAGCAGCTCTTCATCGGGCAGCAGCAGGAGTTCAGGAGCGGGCAGCAGCAGCAGCAGCAGCAGCAGGAGTGCCCGCAGATAGGTAAGCAACACCGGGCCACGTGGCCCGGTCTATTAATTATATCTCCAGGCGCAGGGTGCCAGTCACTCTGCGCCTTTCACTTCTGTTCCGGTTTGATTTGTTGACTACGATATAACAGTTACGTCAGGATTGCGGCAACACTCCTGCAAATGCTTTATTGTGGTTGCAGCTGGATTGAGAGTATCACTCCGGCAGCTGCCTTATTCTGTTCCCAGCAGGGTTATCAGTATCACTCCGGCAGCTGCTCTTGAGCCATATATAGATGCATCAGATCCTTTCAGCACTGAGATCGACTTTACCTGTCTCGGATTGATATGATCTATTGAGTTGACCACAATACCGTCTACTACCAGCAGAGGGTCACTGCTCAGCATGATAGAGCTGACTCCTCTTATGGTGATTTTGGAGCCTGATACGGTCACCCCCGGCACCCTTCCCTGTATCATGTCATAGATATTTGTATAGCTGGCAAATGCATCATCCTGTGCATCAATATAGCCCACGTTGGTGGTCAGATGTTTCCTCTTTCTAGTGCCGTAGCCAATTTCTATGTCTCTCTCATACTCAGGCATATCAGGAACAAATCCCGGCATTCTCTCAGTTCCGTCAAGGAGAAAGTCTGCTGTTCGTCCACCATCCAGAAATGTCATGGCTGATCCCAGGTTTGAGGTGTATGCTCCCAGCCTCTCTGTCCCGCTCCATATCTTCACCCTGTAGGTACCATTATTATTAGTGGTCACCCCCGTACTCTTGCCATCAGCCACTATCAGTGCTCCCCTCACCGGTCGCATAAGTGTGTCAGTCACCGTCCCCGTCATCACCATCTGCCCTCTCTTCTGTCCGCTTAGACAGATAATTGTCATCAGGGCAGCCAATACCGTTACTGCTCTTTTCCCTAACATGATTTTTGTCCGTTTAGCCCGTGCAAGTTACAAAATATGCTCATTCTTTTTATTAAATTTGCACTCTCCTGACTAAAAGTAACTAATTTTTTATATGACCTTTGATGAGCTTGACCTTAACCCTGAGATTCTTGATGCTATAGGATACATGGGTTATGTTGAACCTACTCCTGTTCAGGAGATCTCTATCCCTGTTATCCTTGGCGGTGATGATCTTATTGCCTGTGCACAGACCGGCACCGGCAAGACTGCTGCCTATCTCCTTCCACTTCTCGACGATATTGTTCACAGCCGTCCGGGCCATACCCATACACTGGTGCTTGTCCCCACCCGTGAGCTGGCCCTGCAGATAGACCAGCAGATACAGGGACTGGCATACACTCTTAACATCACCTCTCTGGCTGTCTATGGCGGAGGGGAGGGCAGTGCCTGGGAGCAGGAGCGCTCTGCCCTGACGCGTGGGGCTGAAATAATAGTAGCTACCCCGGGGAGACTGATTTCACACCTCAACCTGGGCTATGTACAGTTTGGAGAGCTAAAGGCCCTGGTGCTTGATGAGGCGGACAGGATGCTTGACATAGGGTTTCATGATGATATTATCAAGATCATCTCTTTCCTGCCGAAAAAACGACAGACACTTATGTTCAGTGCTACCATGCCGCCAAAGATAAGGGCGCTCTCACGTCAGATCATGAAGAAGCCGAAGGAGGTCTCCCTGGAGATAGCCAAGCCCGCTGAGGGGGTGCTGCAGGCAGTATATATGCTTGATGAGAGCCAGAAGCTGCCACTGCTCAACAGCCTGCTGGCTGACAAGCCTGAGTATCACAGTATTCTGATCTTCAGCTCTACAAAGAAGAAGGTACATGAGATTGTGAGGGGGCTCCGTTCACGTGACTATACGGTGGCAGGTATCTCTTCTGACCTTGAGCAGCGTGAACGTGAGGAGAGGCTGCTCAGCTTCCGTACCCGCCAGACACGTGTACTGGTGGCTACTGATGTGCTTAGCCGTGGTATCGATATCAAGGATATCAACCTGGTGGTCAACTTTGATGCTCCCTCTGATGCTGAGGATTATGTACACCGGGTAGGGCGTACGGCACGTGCTGACAAGACTGGTGTGGCTATCACGCTGGTCACTCGTGATGACCGCTATAAGCTGCAGCGTATTGAGAAGCTGATAGGGTACGAGGTGTACCGTGCACCCCTTCCCGACTTTATTGCCGGCAGCCGTATCGACTCCACTACCGGTCACCCGGCAGGCAGACCGCCACAACGGCGTCGCCATGGGAGGCGTCAGCCTGGCCGGCGATAACCCTCCTTTAGAGGCAATAACGTGGTGCAGCTCACCACATGTCAGACGGTCTGTAACAAGAGGTCATACATCTTACAAAAAACATCGTCACAGCACCATCACACCAGCATTTGCGCATTCTTGGCATACCCTTTGCAATACTCTCATTGAAGACCATTCTTCACCAAAAATTGAGAGAGATGAAAAAGTCAGTTATCACATCGGTCCTCGCAGTTCTGACAGCCATCACCACGATAGTGGGAGCGCAGAACTTCCCGAAGGAGTACCTGGGTCTGCCGGGTGACAACCTGAACCTCTATGCGGTCCTGGATCTGTTCCGCAACTCTCCCACCCTGGAAGCGTTTGAGAGGGGTCTGAACGACAGGGACTCGAGGATTAACAACCTCGATCTCAATGGCGACTACAGGGTTGACTACATAGCCGTCTCCGACTATCAGAGCGGTCGTGTTCACAACATTGTGCTGCGCGCTCTTCTTGGCCGCAATGAATATCAGGATGTGGCAGTGATAATTGTCGAAAAGCGCAGAAGAAAAAAGGTATTGATACAAATCATTGGTGATGAGCTTCTCTACGGTCCCAATTACATTATAGAGCCTCTCGCCATGAATAAAAAGAAGCTGGTACGGTATACTGCCCCGGTCTACTATGGCGGACCGACAGTTATAACCCGCAACTACTACAATGTGTGGGAGTGGCCGGTGGTGATAAATATCTACAGCCCGGGGTACATTACCTGGAGCTCCCCCTGGTACTGGGAATATTATCCCGTCTGGTGGGAGATCCACAACCCCTGGTACTTTGACTACTACTACGGTTATCATACCGGCTGGGGTCCCGTCTATAACCACTACTACACGCATGTAACGGTGGTGAAGAACATCAATTACACCACTTATTACCACACCAGGGTGAGGAAGGTCTCCCCGATAGTTGAGCGCCGCATCACTGAGAGCAATTATCTCTATACCTACTCAAGGCCTGAGCTGCGCAACGAGGGGAGAGAACTCTACCGGCGTACCTATACTGCACTGACAACCAATACCGGAGATGAGAGGGAGGCGCTGACCGTAGCCAGACGGCAGGCGGTACCCACCTCAGCAATAGTTGTCCCTCCGGCAGAGAGAGGCAGAGATGCCGGTGAGGTGACTGAGGTACGCAGGAGAGCCTCCTCAGCAGCCAGTGACAACAGAACGGGAAATAATAGGGAGAGCGTGACAGGAAGAAGGGCACCGGCAACACTGGGTAACAGCGAGCGGCCGGCAGAAAGAGAGGCCACAGCGGGTGAGACAACACGCAGGGCGGCTGCACCAGCCTCCGCCGCCAACGCGGTGAGAGAGGGTGAGAGAGAAGCTGCAGAGAGAAGGGCTACTGAGGAGCGGGCTGCAGTAGAGAGAAGAGCCGCTGAGCAGAGAGCAGCAACCGAGAGGGCAGCAGCTGAGAGGGCGGCAGCCGAGAGAAGGGCTACTGAGGAGCGGGCTGCAGCCGAGAGAAGAGCTGCCGAGCAGAGAGCAGCAACCGAGAGAGCAGCAACCGAGAGAGCAGCAGCCGAGAGAGCGGCAGCCGAGAGAAGAGCCTCTGAGGAGCGGGCGGCAGCCGAGAGAAGAGCTACCGAGGAGCGGGCTGCAGTAGAGAGAAGGGCCGCTGAGCAGAGAGCAGCAACCGAGAGAGCGGCAGCCGAGAGAAGAGCTACCGAGGAGCGGGCTGCAGTAGAGAGAAGAGCCGCTGAGCAGAGAGCAGCAACCGAGAGGGCAGCAGCTGAGAGGGCAGCAGCCGAGAGAAGGGCTACCGAGGAGCGGGCTGCAGCAGAGAGAAGGGCTGCTGAGCAGAGAGCAGCAACCGAGAGGGCAGCCGCTGAGAGGGCAGCAGCTGAGAGAAGAGCTGCCGAGCAGAGAGCAGCAACCGAGAGGGCAGCAGCTGAGAGAGCGGCAGCCGAAAGAAGGGCTACCGAAGAGAGGGCAGCAGCAGAGAGAAGAGCCGCTGAGCAGAGAGCAGCAACCGAGAGGGCAGCAGCTGAGAGA
>CAZHZC010000002.1:0-170105 GCA_964537135.1 uncultured Rikenella sp. | reverse complement strand
AGAGAGAAGAGCCGCTGAGCAGAGAGCAGCAACCGAGAGGGCAGCAGCTGAGAGAAGAGCTACTGAGGAGCGGGCTGCAGTAGAGAGAAGAGCCGCTGAGCAGAGAGCAGCAACCGAGAGGGCAGCAGCTGAGAGAAGGGCCGCTGAGGAGCGGGCAGCAGCCGAGAGAAGGGCCGCTGAGCAGAGAGCAGCAACCGAGAGGGCAGCAGCCGAGAGAAGGGCGACTGAGCAGAGAGCAGCGATAGAGAGGGAGGCTGCTGCCAGGAGAGCTGCTGAGAATAGCACTACCCGCCGATAGTCAATAGCACCATGAGGTGATCCCTCCGTCCCCGCCCGCCCATCCGCCGGCTGGCGGAGAGCGGGGGGATCCTCCTTTTCAGGTCCGTCCGTACCTTAGAATAGTAGTGACAGACAGGTCAGTCCGCCATCCATCTTACGAAACTCTGAGACATCCAGTTCAATAATATCATACCCCATCTCTGCTGCCTCCCTTCTAACCCCCGGATACCCTTTTGCCAGTATCAGTCTCTCATTAACCCAGAGGCTATTGGCTGCATAGGCCTCTTCCGCTGCTGGTACTATCGCTCTCCCCTGCCGTGCCAGCCCGGCATAAGCGGCTGATGAAATAAAGTTGCCGTTCCCTATATAGGCTATATCAGACTTAAGGTGAAGTCCCTCTTTTACAGCTATCTCCGAAAAAGTGTATCCATATAATTTAAGAAACTCTCCCAGCTGTCTGGCCCCCTCCCTGTTTGTCCTGGCGGAGATACCCATATAAAAATGTTTTCCCACCCTCAGTATGTCACCACCATCGAGCGTTCCCGGAGCGGTAATCCTCCTGACCGGCATGAACTGTGACAGTACTTCCGCTATCCGCTCCTCTTCACCCATCCGTGAAGGTGCTCCGGGACGTGTAATCACAGCTGCCTCAGCGGTCACCACTGCGGTATCCTCAACAAAGCATCCGTCAGGATACCTCTCATCTGCCTCCAGCACTGTCACCCTGATTCCACATGACTCCAGTGCACGGCAGTATGTCATATGCTGCTCCAGTGCCCTCTCATAATCAGGTGTGCCGAGTGATGCTGACGTTATCCCCTCAGCAAAGTTCCTCCCCGGCTGTCTCACAATAGCACTACTGTAATCCATAAACAGGTAAAAGTTTACTCATCCAATAATACCAAACTTTTCCCGATGGAGATGGTTTATCAGAAAACAAATATCTTTGTCCCTCAACCTGCTTTGCTATGCAACCATCTCAATTCTCATCATACATACCCGTTGCCGGCCCTTCTGGCAGCTCCTCAGGCATGATTGAAACAACACTTACCCGATAGCTGCTACCCAATGATACTGAATATCGGTTTACTGCTCCTCGGATTCCTTGTGCTCATCAAAGGGGCTGACTGGCTTGTCGATGGTGCCTCCGCCCTTGCCAAACGGTACAGGGTTTCTGACCTGGCTGTTGGTCTTACTGTTGTAGCTTTCGGTACCTCGGTACCTGAGCAGGTGGTCAATATCTTTGCGGCGATCGAGAATCACCCCGACATTGTTTTTGGCAATGTGATCGGCAGTAACAATATTAACCTCTTTGTGATACTGGGGGTAGCTGGCTTGATCACCCCACTGGCTGTATCACGCGGAAGTGTCAATCGAGAGATACCTTTCTCATTTGTAGCGCTGATACTACTCTTCATTCTTGCCGGCGACTTTCTCCTGGCAGGCACCCCTAAGCTGTCACGTATTGATGGCATGATTATGCTGATCTTCTTTACCCTCTTTCTGCTGTATGTAAAATACCAGATGAAAGTCGCTCCCTCAGAACTGACTGAGCCACCCCGAAAACTCTCTATGCCCAAAATATACGGACTGATCATTATCGGTCTGGCAGGACTGGCTGCCGGAGGAAGGCTGGTAGTTGACAATGCCATTGTGATAGCCACCCTGATGGGGGTAAGTGAGAAGGTGATCGGACTGACCATTGTTGCACTGGGCACCTCATTGCCGGAGCTGGCCACATCAGTGGTGGCCGGTATAAAAAAGAACAACGATATTGCTGTTGGCAACATTATAGGATCCAACATTTTCAATATTTTCCTTATCATGGGGGTCAGCTCACTGATCAGACCCCTGAGCTATGACCTCTCATTCAACAGGGATATCGGTTTCCTTGCCTTTGGCACTATCCTGCTATTCCTGATGATGTTTATCGGACAAAGATACCGGCTCAGCCGCTGGAAAGCTGCTCTGCTTCTTCTCTCCTATCTCGTCTATCTCTTTTATATTCTTAAACAATAGCACCCGGCGATGCTGCGACAACTGACATACCTGACACTCATAATTGTGTCACTGGCATGCACCACACGGCCAGGGACAGGACGGCCTGACCCTGACAGCACCCCGGCCCGGGGTACGACACAATCTGATCGCAGCAATGCTAAGGCGAGGCGGGCAGGAAGGCCTGACCGCGGCACAACGGGCAGATCTGACACCGCCACCTGGTACCGGGTAACCCGTGTGGTTGATGGTGACACCTTCTGGATTGATGACGGGTCAGAGAAGGGACTTAAGGTACGACTTATAGGTATCGATGCACCTGAGACACGTAATACCGGCACCAGGATGAAAGGTTACTACGGTGATGAGGCTTCACAATACCTGACATCCCTGATCGACGGCCGACGGGTAAGACTTGAGTATGATGTGGGACGCTATGACCGCTACCGGCGTACACTCGCCTATGCCTACCTGCCTGATGGCACCTTTATCAATGCTGACCTGGTAAAAAAGGGTTATGCCACGGTGATGACGATACCTCCCAATGTGAGGCATGCAGAGACCTTCAGGACACTGGCAGAGAGAGCACGCAAGCGCAACAGGGGACTTTGGAAGGAGGCACCTGCCAGGCGATAGTGAAAACGGTGGTAAAAGCGATAGGCCGGCCAGCAGCATCAGGATGTGCTGATTACCCTCTGTCAGCCTGATGATCAGATTGGAAAGCACTATCTTTGCAATCAGTACCATGATACCCATAATCACCATGCGATTACGACTGATTGTTATCCCCCTGATACTACTGATCCTTACTCCTGCCCTGAATGGACAGATAGAGAACGAGATAAGGGCATATATTGACAGTACCCAGCTGATGGTAACCAATGGCCACAAGATGCTTGAGGCCTGTATACATGAAGGAGATCTCAACAAGGCAGCAGAGATATATGATTACCTTACCCGTTTCACTCATGACAAAACCAGGAAAGCATTCAGCTACCGTGAGGAGGTGTGGCTCAACACTCTTTTCGGCAGGTGGGAGAGCCTGGCAGACCTCCTGGAGAGGTACAGTGACCTGAGCAGCCGGCTAACCTTTTCCTACTACAGCGCTATCCTGCCATCCATCAGCAACCAGATGAGAGAACATGAGCAGTCGCTCAGATCAGGTTACATGAACTCAGGCCTCGATGCTGAGAGCCTTGACCTCTTTGATATGCTGTTCCACCTTATACTGGAGGGGGGCAGAAATGTGGAGTACAACACCCTCTTTAACAGTTTTCGGAAGAGTTATCCGGAAAGCAGGTACAGGGAAGCCATTAAGAGATATTTCCCTGACAGGTATATCAGGGTTGCCATGGGCTTCTCCATAGGGAGCGGCGTGCTGCTGCCACAGGGTGCCCTGGGGCAGAACACAGGAGATGGTATAGCAGGCATGATGTCTCTGGACCTTCCCATCGGCAGGGTATACGCCTCTCTCTACTTCCAAAGTGGCAGCCTGAAGCTGAAAGAGCCCTATGATGTCATTGACAGCGAGGAGATTCTCACCTTCATGCCTGACGAGAAGTTTCAATATCTGGATGGCGGTGTGAGGGCCGGCTTCCTGGCTGTACGCAACAGCAGGCTGCAGGTGGCCCCGTTCATAACCATAGGCGGTGCCAGCCTGGAGAGCAAGAGGTACGGCCCGTCAGAGAACGATAAGGAGTTTAAGGCGCTTAGCTCGTTCATCTATGGACCCGGCCTGCATACCGAGGTGAGGCTGACCGGGTTTGATCCATACCGCACCGGCGGCCTCACATATGTCAGTCTCAAGCTGGAGGGAGGACTCAACATCGTTGCAAAAAGCCACCATGAACACTTCAGGGGTAATATGGCATGGATCAATGCAGCTCTCCTCTTTGGATTAGGGGAGTTCTGATAGCAATATCCGGTAATAAAACCTGGCAATAGTATCTGGTAATAATACCTGAAAAGAAAACCCGATAATAATATCTGACAATTATATCTGACCATGGTAACCCCCAGGCCAACCATAGCCATCCTGATAACCGCCTCTGCAGTACTGCTAATGCTTTTGATGGTGCTCTCCTGCTCCAGGGAGAGCTACCCTGCCGATACCGGCCGTGACACGATAATAGAGTCAGGTAAGAGAAAAGAGGTGGGAAGAGGAAAAGAAGAGGAAAGGGGAAAAGAAGCGGGAAGGGGAAAAGAGGCGGGAAGGGGAAAAGAAGCGGGAAGGGGAAAAGAGAGAGGCAGGGAGGGGGTCACTGCACTTCCGGCAACAGCCCTTACCACTGCTGAACGTAACAGAATGAAGCAATGGAGGAATGGTGGCACCGGCAAGAGCCTCGACACCCGGAATAGCACCCCCTCAGCCCTTATCAGGAGTGCACGCAGCTACCTGGGTGTACCACACTGCATGGGAGGTACTACCCGCAGGTGTATGGACTGCTCAGGCCTGCTGGTACGGAGCTTTGCCGACAACGGCATCACCCTGCCACACAGCTCTGAGGAGCAGGCAAGGTATGGAAGGGTGCTGGGTCATGATGAGGAGCTGCTGCCGGGTGACCTGCTCTTCTTCGTTCGTACCTACCGTACTGACCGCCTTATTACCCACTCAGGTATCTATATGGGCGACAACACCTTCATCCATACATCATCAAGCCGCGGAGTGACAATAACAGAGCTGAGCGACAAATGGTGGAGTGAGAGGTACCTCTTTGCCACGAGGTTATTTGAATGACCACCACTACACCATGCAGAAAGTATGACAGAAGCAAAGAGCATGACAGTAGCGCAGCGCATATTGAGAGCACAGAGCATATCGAGAGCACAGAGCATATCGAGAGCACAGAGCATATCGAGAGCACAGACTACGACCAAAGCTGAACGCATAGTGAATGCAGAAAACAGGACAAGAGCAAAAAACAGATAAACACCAGGTATATGCACTGCACCAAAAACCCGGTTTCTCGTGAACCTGGTGAACAGATAAAAAGTTACTAAAAAAGATGATGAGCGATATCAGAAAAAGAGTAACTCTGGCAGTCCCCAGAAAGGTGCTGATAATAGCTGCCGGCCTGATGTGGTGCGGCGCGGGTGTCATGCTATCCATCAGGGCACTCATATGGCTGACAGCCAATGAAGGTATCAGCTGGCCATACGCTGCTGTAGGTATAATAGCGGCACTGCTGATAAACCATCTCGGATTCAAAAATATCGTCACCAAAAATATTGCCCGTATAGCAGAACTGCCGGAGAGACACTCCCTCTTCGCATTTATCTCAGTGAAAAGTTACCTGACTATCATCATCATGATTGCCCTGGGTATCATCCTCCGCAACTCACCCATCCCAAAAAAGTACCTTGCCCTCATCTACATAACCATGGGTATGTCTCTCTTACTCTCAGGTGTAATATACTTCCGACAGCCAAAGAGCGGAAGAAGAACAACGACAGCGGAGCAGATGGAAGAGAACAGCTGAACAGAGGATGGAGAAGAGGAGCTGACAGACAAAAGAAAAATACATTATTATCCTGGCAATAGGCTGATACTCACCTTAACAGACAATAGTGTAAAATAAACACTTTAATTCCTTGGATTTTAAAAATAAATTGACATTTTTGTAACAAATGTTCAAACTACACTTAAAAGAGGAATCAGATCATGAGAACAGGCAGGCTACTAATCGGCACAATACTTTGCTTACTGGCCCTGGCCGGCACAACGCCGGTATCGGCACAGGGTGACCAGATCCTTGACGGGATTGGTGAGACAGGGCTGATAGCCCGTTACACCTTTAAGGGTGACGTGAGGGACTGGTCGCGTAACAACCTTCACGGAGTGATGAACGGTACCGATTACAGGTATGTCGCTGACAGCCTCTTTGGCAATGTACTGCTTCTTCCCGGCAACACCGGCGCCTATATCACCCTACCGGGTGAGGCGGTTGAGGGAGAAGAGTCGCTCACCATTACCGGCTGGATCAATCCTGGTTCGGCCAGGGCCGGACAGCTCTTTTTTGATTTCGGCAAGGGGGTAGGGTCACATCTCTATCTCGCGCCGACGGGAAATGGTGAGAGTGAGGGACTGGTTACTGCAGTTGTAACCGGTGGTGCGAACTACCTGGCCTCCTCCCCTGCCCTGCCGCTCAACAGGTGGAGCCACCTGGCCATAGTGGTCAACGTGGCCTCCGGCAAGCTGACCACCTACCTGAATGGTACCCTTGCCAGTGAAAAGACCAACCTGTCTCTCTCACTTGACAAGCTGTTTGCCGGTACTCCTGGCGAGAGCAACAATCTCTATATTGGCAGGTCACCCTATAATGACAAGGTTTTTCTCAATGCCAGGCTCTACGACTTCCGTCTCTACCGTATCCCTCTTACTGACCGGCAGGTATCGCGTATCTATTACACTGCACTGAGGGGTGGTCAGCAGTCAACCGGCAGGCGTGGTGAGAGAGAGCAGTCGCTCCCTGCATTCCCGGAGACAACACCTCAGCTATATACTGTCAGCCTGACGGCCATACCCGATATCAGTGTAGAGACCACCACTGGCTACCTGCCACAGCTGCCCCGTTATGTGAAGGGTATCTATGCAAGTGGTAGTGAGGGGCCTGACGTGAGGGTTATCTGGCCGTCGCCCGATGACAACAGCCAGGTGCTTCACCCCGGCACCTATACCGTGACCGGGAGGGTGGCCGGCACAACGCTTGAGCCCAAGGCGGTGGTGACTGTCAGGGAGGCAGACACGCCTGCCACACCCGGCCGCAGGCTGGAGCAGTTCAGGCTTGACCAGGTGAGCCTTGAGAGCGACCTACATCACCACAGCACCAAATTTATTGAGAACCGTGACAAGTTCCTGACAGGACTTGCCAAAACCAACCCTGATGACTTCCTATACATGTTCCGAAACGCCTTCGGGCAGGAGCAGCCTGCCGGTGCCAGGCCACTGGGAGGCTGGGACAGCCAGCAGACCAAGCTGCGCGGCCATGCCTCAGGGCACTACCTCACTGCACTGGCACAGGCTTATGCCGGGTCAGGGCATGACCCTTCCCTCAGGGCACAGTTTGCACACAAGATGGAATATATGGTTAACATCCTCCATGAACTCTCACAGCTGTCAGGCAGGGCCGTCGTACCTGGTGACGAGTATGTCTCTGATCCGCTGAAAGTACCTCCCGCTCAAGGCAAGGGAGTGTACAACTCAGACCTGAGCAGTGAAGGCATCCGGACTGACTACTGGAACTGGGGTACAGGCTTTATCAGCGCCTATCCGCCAGACCAGTTTATCATGCTTGAGAGCGGGGCAACCTATGGCGGATCAGATAACCAGATATGGGCACCATACTATACCCTGCACAAGATTGTGGCCGGACTGATGGATATCTACGAGGTGACAGGCAACAGCAGGGCACTGGAGGTGGTCAGAGGAATGGGCGACTGGGTACATCAGCGCCTCAGCCGCCTGCCGGAAGAGACACTGATAAGTATGTGGAACAGATATATCGCCGGTGAGTTCGGAGGGATGAACGAGGCGATGGCCAGGCTGAGCCGCCTGACAGGCGATCGGCGTTACCTTGAGACAGCACAGCTGTTTGACAATATAAAGCTCTTCTTTGGTGATGCTGACCATTCACACGGGCTGGCACGTAATGTTGACATGATGCGCGGACTCCATGCCAACCAGCATATCCCGCAGATAGTGGGTGCACTTGAGATCTATCGCAACTCTGATGCCTCTGACTACTTCCATATAGCTGACAACTTCTGGCAGATAGCTGCCAGTGACTATATGTACAGTATCGGTGGTGTGGCCGGGGCAAGCAACCCGCCCAATGCCGAGTGCTTCACGGCACAGCCTGCCTCGCTCTATGAGAATGGGTTTGCTGCCGGAGGTCAGAATGAGACATGTGCCACCTACAATATGCTTAAGCTGGCAGGCGGACTATTCCTTTATGACCAGAGGGGTGAGCTGATGGATTACTACGAGAGGGCACTCTATAACCATATCCTCGCCTCCGTGGCTGAGCATACCCCTGCAAATACCTACCACGTACCGCTACGGCCTGGCTCAGTCAAACAGTTCGGCAACCCGGAGATGAACGGGTTCACCTGCTGCAACGGCACAGCCCTTGAGAGTAATACCAAGCTGCAGAACTCTATCTACTTCCGTAGTGAAGATAACAGTGCCCTCTATGTCAACCTCTATGTCCCCTCAACACTCACCTGGAGCGAAAGGGGTATCACTGTGAGACAGGAGACAGCCTACCCGAGAGAAGATCGCACCAGGTTGACCATCAGCGGGAAAGGCAGATTTGATATCCATGTGCGTGTGCCGGGATGGGCCGACAGGGGCTTCTTCGTGACAATAAACGGAAAAAAGATAAAGGCTGAGGCGATACCGGGCAGCTACCTCACCCTGAACCGTAAATGGAAAAATGGCGACCTGATAGAGCTGCAGATGCCCTTCAGCTTCCGCCTTGAGCCGGTAATGGACCAACAGAATATTGCCAGCCTCTTCTGGGGACCCATCCTGCTGGCAGCACAGGAGGAGACACCACTAACGGAATGGAGAAAGATTACACTGGATGCCAATGATATAGGCAGATCAATCAGCGGTGACCCGGCCAGCCTGGAGTTCACGGTAGGTGAAACACACTTCATACCGTTCAATGAAACATACGGGCGCCACTCAGTCTACCTCGACATAACACTGAAATGACCCCGTATGTGTATTATGATCCTTCCGCCAGCTGGCGGATGACTTAAGAGGATAATATCAATCTTCCAGCTCGAAATACTCCATCACATCAAGATAGTTGCCCATATCCAGGGTACCGGGCAGCCCGGCATCATCCGGAATGATCAGGGCTCTGACATGATGGTATGTCATCAGAGAGGCAGTGGGCTTCTCCTGTACCAGGAAACCGTAACCTCCGGCACCTGTTTCAGGCTCACGCACCCTGCCTATCCCCGGAACCTCATCGGGAATATGGTAGTAAGCCCTCATCTTGCCTACGCTGTGCCTGATATAGACATAGAGTTTCCCATCCACACTGGTGATATTATTTATCTCAAGGTCATCAACAGAACAGACAGTTCCTCTGCCTGACACAGATATATAACTGACATCATCTCCAAGCATGTCATACCATGCGCCTACAACCGGCGTGATCTTGTCAGGCTCATTTTTGTCCTTTTTGCAGGAAAACATCAATACTGACAGTACAAGAATAGCAGTAAGTTTAACGATTCTCATAGTTGCATAAATTTGGTTTAACATATTTCACTCAGGTACGGGCTTTTAAGAGTAACGTATTACGGCACCTGATATTGTTCAACCTTCAGTTGTACAGAACAGTTATAGGCACCGAAAAGCAGGTTATTGAAGCCATCAGCAAGATTGAAGCAATCAGCAAGATTGAAGCCATCAGCAAGATTGAAGCAATCTGCCAGGTTGAAGCAATCAGCCAGATCATAACCCAAATCTCCTGCTACGGGTTGTAATAATCACTTTTTGCTGCGTTATCTCTTTACAAGCCCTGCAGCAGGCAGGCTGTTCAAAATGGTGACAACCCTGACATCCAGGACCAACATATCAGCAATATCAGGAATATGCTGGGAAGAGAAAGGGTGTTTGAATGAAATGAAACAGTTATAAAAAGTTTTACCGTTAGAAAAATCGACTTGTAATAGACAAGCTTTCTTGAAGGACTCCTAGTAAGTTTCGCATTATTATGAAAGCATTGAATTGCTAATATGTTTTTTTAATATTCAATAGATTTATTGCCAGATTTGCTGATTCATCAAAGAATCCCGGACCAAATTCTTGTCTTAGGATACCATCCTCACGCAACCCCATACTTTGAATCTGTTTTTGTCCTTCAGGAATTTCCTTCTCTGGGTCATGAATATAATACAAGGCCACTAAATCATTATCAAATTCTTTTGTGGCTACCAGATATTGTAATTTTCTGATGAGAAACTCACTATGTGTTTCAATTATTATCTGAAAATCATTAGCCTTTTTAAGCTTAAGTAAATCAACAAAAAGGTCAGCCAGTTTTGACTGTAAATAAGGATGAAGATGGCTTTCAGGCTCACCAATAAACAATATGCCAGATGGATTGGCAATTACCTCGAGCAGTATTGGGAGCAACTGTTGGGACCCAAAACCAAGTTCTGACGGAGAAATGAGAGACCCATTATCCAGCTTGATTTTGAAAGTACTCTTTCCTTCTTCTAAAACCAGACCTTTACCAATTTCAAACTCTTTTAACCATTTATTCAGATATTCACGATCCTTTTTGCCAAAGACTTCTACATAAGAAGATAGCCCCTTGGGTTGTTCTTTCTCACTAGTAAAAACAAGCGATCCTTTGTCGGATTTCACCAGATTTCTGAAGGTTATATTGGCTTGTGAATCCGGATCCTCAAGAAATTGGCCTCGGTATGGATCCAAGGTTGTTGAGTTTCGACTATCAAGAAGCAACCCTTGTAAAGAAGGAATTAACAACTTGTTAAAAATTAATCCAAAGGCATCATTTATAATCTGCTTTTGCTCTATCTGAAGATGTGAGTTATTCCATATTGATATTTGTAGATCTGAGAAATAAGATGTTAGGATTCCGTACAAAGAAGGAGCACAAACTTCAGAATAATAGTCTGTATAAATTAGTAACTCAAGAGTTCCCTTTTGTTCTTTGTACCCTAACAGGCGCATAGGACGATTTTTATAGTTGAAATAGGATTTGTCGAGGTTACTGATTAGTTCATCCTTCTCAAATAATGTTAAAAACTCATTAATAACAGCCTGATCGTTTTTCTCTTTAAAAACCTGTTTATATGTAGAGCGAAGGTTATTAAAATGAATTATCAGCTTGGTATGGTACTCATCTGCAAGATATTTTCCGTTGCTGGCCTTAACATCAGTAGTTTTTTTCAATCCTAAGCCCTCATTATAGAGCACATTTTCATACGTCACAACAGTTTGTCCATCGACCTGGAAGTGTAAGGAAGATAGTGTTTTAAAGGCAGTATTATAAATTAATAACAAATCATTTACCCACATTTCTTTTATGTCGAAGCTAACCGCCTCAAACATACCTCTCTCAAAATCTGTCAACAATGGATTCTCAGGGTCTAAAGCCACTTTTTTATCTTTTCGTTCTTCACCAGAATACTTAGAGGTAACATTAAACTCATGCCGCTTATCTTCGAACCAGTACAATAAGGAATTGATCAAACTAATCAAAGTAGATTTTCCGGAATTGTTAGAGCCAGTTAATATTGTCAGAGGCTTTAGTTCTAAGGAATGTTGACCCCTGAACATCTTAATATCTTCAAATGCAAAATAGGAAATCATAATGTGCCATTATTAATATTTACCATGAAGGAGATTATTATTCAAATTACCCCTGCTGCTTATTTTTCCAGCTCTCGCTTTGATAACTAATCGTGAAAGGCTACGGAGAATAACGTCTGTGCTATAAGCTTCATCGGGGTTAGCACTGGATAAAACAGATATTTCCGTTTCTATGTTTATAGATCCATCTGAGCGAAAATAGTTAAGTGATCCTCCTGAATTGAGACGCAGATAATTCATGAAAATATTTCTGTCATGTTTTTTATTTATTCCTACTGGAGTAAGGATCAGACCAATGTCACACTTTAATTTTTTTTCTTCTATGAAAGTTAACAGTCTAGTGTATTCAACATCAATGTCCAATAATCTTTTTTTGTCTCTTCCCTCAAAACTAACTAACAGGAAATTATATTTCACAGGATTCATTCTATCAAGCACTTCCAAGAGTCTGATTAAATTGTGCTCAATCAAGTTAGCCTTTGCAAGAACATAAGCATCACAGATGATTAAGTCAGTGAATGGGAGAAGAAAGTCATTTAAATCATTCCAGGATTTCAAGCCTACAGGTTCAGAATTGGTAACAGGATGAATTTTCCTTGTGTGTTTTAATTTCAAGGCTCTCCATTGCTTATAATAATCACTCCTGGATCCGATTAAATAACCATTCTGCTGCCTAATGTCCCGAATCTCGTCTTCTGATAAGTCATAAAGACAAAAAAATGTTTCAGGACGGCATTTATATTTAATCTTTCCTTTGACCAAATTTAGGGGCTTGTCAGATGGTTCAATTATCGTCTCACCTCTCCCATCAGTCATCATCTTAGAAATATGAGGATCAAGATCATTTGAAGAAGTGATCATTAAATCAGTCTCTGACTTAATGAATTTCTTAAATAGCAGCCATTCCAAATGATCATCTGATTCATCATCATCAGGCTTCCTATAAAAAAAATCATTTAAAATACCTGCTTCGATTACTGATAACATAATCTATAAAATTTACTTAAATTTTTCCTTCTTTCATACGAAAGACACTTCACACCTAACTTATTGTGATAAACAAATATACTCTATTTCTTATTTACTATTTCCGTCCATATTTTGTATTGAAAAACTAAATCATCTAATTAACTTGACAACAGATATTTGATGATCAATACTACATCATACAAGTTTGGCAATTCGCATCGCTGTGTATCTTATTAAGTATTTTTTTGCTTAACATAAATTCAGGTTTGTGAGTTACACCGACATGTTCTATCCCGTTGATCGAGCCATATAAACCATTTGACTCAATCTTACTTTGAGCCTTTGCAATACAGACACTATTTAAGGTATTTTATCGTCGGCCTCTTCCGTAATTACGGCTATCTTTGATCAGCACTCAACATGGGGAACACATCTGTAGAGAACAATATTTTCTTAAAAATTCCGTCCGAATATATGAGCTATATATGCTTTTCTCATAATGTCAAACGGGTCTGTTGTTTTTATTGATACGGAGGTCGGGGGCAGTAACGATCAGATTCTCGATTACGGAGCCATACGCAGTGATGGAGCTAAATGCCGTACACGGTCAGGCAGGGAGTTTCACGCTTTCATCAGAGATGCTGACTTTATTTGCGGACATAACATTGTTGATCATGATCTCAGGTATATCCGGAAACAGATTCACGGCTACACGGTCGCACCAGAGGCCATCATAGATACCCTCTACTGGTCTCCCCTCCTCTTTCCCAGGAAGCCTTACCATAGGCTTATCAAAGATGACAAGCTCATTTCCGAAGAGATCAATAACCCTGTCAGTGATGCCATCAAGTCGCGCGACCTGCTCTTCGATGAGATCCACACTTTTCACCGTCTGCCTGAGGAGCTGAAGGCCATCCTCCACCTACTCCTTCATGCTCGTGAAGGCTTCAGCGGCTTTTTTCGCTTCAACTCCTGGAAACCCTCTGCAGAACCAGCCCCGGCAAAGCTTATCAGACAATTCTTCCGTGGCAAGATATGTGACAATACCGATCTTGATGCACTGTTCACATCACATCCTGTTGAGCTAGCCTATTCCCTTACTTTCATCAATATCGATGACAGAGAGTCGATCATTCCGCCCTGGGTATTGAAGAGATTTCCGGAAACAGTTGAAGTTATGCAGCTTCTTAAGAATACTCCATGCATTTGGGAATGTGGCTATTGCGAATCAGTGATGAGTCCGGTAAAAGGACTGAAAAAATATTTTGGCTTTACTCAATTCAGGAAGTTCGGCGGAGAGCCGTTACAGGAGCAGGCGGTAAAAGCAGCTGTTGACAACAAGTCGATCCTGGCAGTGTTCCCTACCGGAGGCGGAAAATCACTCGCCTTCCAGCTGCCTGCCCTGATAAGTGGGGAGACCGTCAGAGGACTGACAGTGGTTATCTCCCCCCTGCAGTCGCTCATGAAAGATCAGGTTGACAACCTGGAGAGCAAAAAAATTACTGAGGTCGTTGCCATCTCCGGACTGCTCAACCCTATCGAACGGCAGGATGCGTTCCGACGGGTGGAAGATGGATCAGCCTCCATACTCTACATAGCGCCGGAATCATTGCGGTCGGCATCTGTCAGGCACCGGCTGACAGGGCGGAACATTGTCAGGTTTGTGATTGACGAGGCACACTGCTTCTCCGCCTGGGGTCACGACTTTCGTGTTGACTATATGTATATCGGCCGGTTTATCAGGGAGCTGCAGGAGGAGAGAGGACTTACCCGTCCGATACCTGTCTCCTGCTTCACCGCCACTGCCAGAAGAAAAGTTATTGAAGATATCAGGGCATACTTCCGGGCCATACTCTCCATCGACCTTGAGCTGTACACCACGGACGAAACCAGGCAGAACCTCCTGTACAAGGTTATTGAGGTTGACGATGACCGTGACAAGTTTTACCGTATGCGCGAGATCATTGAGCAGTATGACTGCCCCTCAATAGTCTATGTAGCCCGTACACGCAAGGCTGAGGAGCTGGCCAGGCAGCTGAATGAGAGCGGAATCAATACTCTCGCCTACCATGGGCGGATGGAGCGTGAGATGAGGACAGCCAACCAGGAGGAGTTTATGGCCGGCAGGGTCAACACCATAGTAGCCACCTCAGCCTTTGGGATGGGTGTTGACAAGGATAATATCGGACTGGTGATACATTATGACATTTCCGATTCACTGGAGAACTACATCCAGGAGTCAGGAAGGGCCGGCAGAGACTTCACCATCACGGCCGACTGCTATATACTGTTTAACGAAAATGATCTCACCAAACATTTCACCAACCATAACCGGCAGAAACTGAATATTAAAGAGATACAGCAGGTGTGGCGTGCCATAAGAGCGATCTCAAGGATGAGAGAGAGAATCTCATACTCAGCGCTGGAGATAGCCCGTGAGGCAGGGTGGGATGACACCCTGCCTGAGCTAGAGACACGGGTGCTGACAGCACTCTCGGCACTGGAGATGGCCAGCTTCATAAAAAGAGATCTTAACAATCCGCAAATCTACGCTACCAGCATACAGACACAAACAGCCGGGGAGGCTATTGAGATCATAAACAGCTCTGACCGCTTCACTGAAAAAGAGAGGGAGCAGGCCATCAGTATTATCAAAGCACTTATATCGAGCCGCAGCCGTAAAAGAGCAACGGATGAGCTTGCTGAATCAAGGGTCGATTACCTCTCTGACAACCTGGGGATCAAACGGCATGATGTTATACGCAGCGTCGGCCTGCTGAAGGAAGAGAAGATACTGGCTGACAGTAGAGACCTGACTGCCTTTATCTTCGGGAAAGAGAGCGAAAACAAGTCGCTGACAACCCTTGAGACCTTCACCCGGCTGGAAAAATACCTCTACAGTCGTTTTACCGATGACCTCATAGTTTCATCCGTCAGAGAGCTGAACGAGGAGGGAGCGCTCAACGGGTGCCATGATATCACCCCGAAGCGGATAAAGACAATAGTCAACTTCTGGACTATGCGTCGCTGGACGGAGCATATCGGTGACCGGGCGGGTAATGACCTGTTGCGTATCAGAAAAACTGACCATCATAATTTCTCGGCTGACATGATCGACAGCCGCCATGAGAGTGCCTCGCTCATTATCAGATACCTGTTCCATAAGCCTGCAGAAAATGATACAGTGCAGGGCTACCGGAAAGTTGAGTTTTCAATCCTTGAACTTGGGCAGATGCTGAAAGAGAGGCTTGCGCTCTTCAGAGATTCAGTCGGCAGTAAGGAGGTGGAAGATACGCTACTCTACCTCTCAAGGATAGGGGCTATCAAGATTGATGGTGCATTCTTCGTGGTATACAACCGCCTCTCTATCGAGCGGCTGCAGATGAATAACAGGGTTCAGTATAAGAGTGATGACTACCGGCAGCTGGAAGAGCACTACTCAAACAAGGTGCAGCAGATCCATATCGTAGGTGAGTATGCAAAGAAGATGCTCCATGACAACCCGGGAGCACTGACATTTGTTGATGACTATTTTCAGCTCAACTACAACAGCTTCCTGAACAAATACTTTCCCGGATCACGCGAACGTGAAATAAGAAAGAGTATCACTCCGGCAAAATACAGGGAGCTGACAGACCTCAGTCCTGCCCAGAAAAAAATTATTGATGATGAGCGCTCTGAGACAATCGTTGTTGCGGCCGGACCCGGTAGTGGCAAGACGAGACTGCTGACACACAAGATCGCATCACTCATTCTGCTTGAACAGCTCAAGAGTGAGCATATCCTGGTTCTGACATTCTCCAGGGCTGCTGCCACTGAGTTCCAGAAGCGACTGCAGGATTTGCTGGGCAACGCAGCTTACTATATAGAGATCAGAACGTTTCACTCTTTCTGCTTCGATCTGCTGGGGATCACCGGTACCCTTGAAAAATCTGACGATGTCATAAAAACAGCTACCGGGAGGATAAGAAGTCTGGAGGCTGAGCCAGGAAAAATTACCCGGTCAGTGCTGGTTATTGATGAGGCACAGGATATGTCAGAGGATGAATACAACCTTATACTGTCAATAGCTGAATACAATGAGGGTATTAAAATTATTGCAGTAGGTGATGATGATCAAAATATCTATGAGTTCAGAGGGTCAGACTCCAGGTATTTCTATTTTCTGACACAACGTGAGAACTCAGTCAGCTATGAGCTGATAGAGAACTTCCGCAGCGCTCCTCAGCTGGTTGCCCTGACAAACCTTTTTGGCAGAACCATCAGGAACAGGCTCAAGAAAGAGCCGATACGGTCGGTAAGTCCGCTGACCGGACAGATCAGGATTGTCACCTGCCGCAGCAACAACCTTTACCTGCCGGTGGCCGAAGCTATTCTTAAAACACCCCTCTCCGGTTCCACCGCACTGCTCACCCACACCAATGACCAGGCTGCAACCCTCAATGCCCTGCTCTGCAGTATGGGTGTCAGGGCTAAACTTATTCAGGGTAATGAGAGCTTTAACCTGTACGACCTGCGTGAGATCAGATGGTTCTGTGACTTTTTCGGGCACTCTGATGACCGCACCACAGCTATGACCAGCATCAGTGATGATGAGTGGGACCGGGCATTGCTTGAGTTCACTGCATTGCACCGGCAAAGTAAGAACTATGATCAGTGTATACGTCTGATAAATGATTTCGGTGAGACAAACAAAAGGAAAAGATACTATCCTGATCTAAAACAATACTTCCGGGAGGCCAGGCTTGAGGATGCCCTGGATACTGATACTGAAACGATATATGTATCAACCTTCCACAAATCAAAGGGAAGGGAGTTTGAGAATGTCTTCATAATGCTTGAGAACTATCAGATGAATGAAGAGTCTCAGAAAAGGGTACTCTATGTAGCTATGAGCCGTGCAAAGAAATACCTCTCCATCCACCATAATGGAACATATTTTGACAGGGTCAGCCTCCCGTCAGTTGAGCATCTAGCTGATCATAAGGTATATGAGGAGCCCGAATCGGTTGTCATGAGGCTCACACACACTGATGTACACCTTAACCACTTCAAGTCATTACAGACAACAGCCGGACAGTTCACACCAGGTGACAGGCTGAAGGTAGATGAAAACGGATGCTACAACAGGGATGAGCTCCGCATCGTCCGGTTTTCCGAAAGCTTCAGAAAGAAAATTGCCTCTTTCACGGAAAGAGGCTACAGGCCGGTCTCAGCCACAGTAAATTATTCACTCTACTGGAGCCCCAAAGAGGAGACCAGTGAGTATCTGATAATCTTGCCGGAGATTGAGCTTCACAGATTTATTTGAGATTAGATGATTACCTTTAACAATCAGAAACAATAGAATTGGCTTTATCCTTAACATTAGAACTAAAAAAGCAATCTACGTGATGTCGGTATCGAGAGATAAAGCTTAATTGTACATCATTAGAGAAATATTTCCCAGAAGAGGAAATACGATCTAATGAAATACCTTGTTGCGGAGTAAACAGAATGATAAACAAGATATGGAAAAACTAATTCAGCTGATTCACACCTCAGGAGCCGAAAATTGGAAGCATAGATGTGAAGAAGCATTCGATGAGCTATATAGTGGCTCCAATTCCAGATACCTAGAGAAAGCCCAAAAAGTAACCACTTTACGTGCCCCTAACATTTCATCTGATAGTGGCGTACCATTTGCTGCTTTAATTCACCCTTCCAATCCTGACTCCGGAGCCTACGGAGGTATGTCCTTTGTAATTTTTCCTATTGAAAATGGTCCCTGCTTAATATCATTGGGCATTGGAACTCAGGGCTTGAGTCCTGATGAAAACATTCTGGGACGTCCAGGACATATCAGGAAAGTTGGAGCAATCTGTAATATGATTAATTCCCAATATGGAAAAGGTGAAATGCTAGCATGGACAAAACAAGATCCTACAAGAACAGATCTTGACATTCCACTTAACATTAAACAGATCTTTAACGATTACTCCTCGGTTTTTGACAGGTACGGTAAAGTTCTTTATGGCATTTTTCGACCAACTAAAAATCAGGAGGCCACTACCAAGCTCTTAAAAGCCTTCCTTGATCTCATGTTTGAAGAAAGAGGAATTAATCCAAGGGCAAGTTACAAAAGAGATTATGAGGCCATTAGGTCTGAATATTTTGCACATCTATTTCCTAAAATTGATAAACAAGAGGTTGTAAATCTGTTGAAAGATCGAAAATATATTATTCTGGAAGGACCTCCAGGAACAGGAAAAACAAGGATGGCAATGCAAATTCTAAATGAATTTTATCAGGGTAACGGTACAACCATTCAGTTTCATCCAAACACAACTTATGAAACTTTTATAGGCGGTCTTTCACCAGAAAAGAATACCAGTGAATTAGGCTTTCATTTCACGCCAAAGAAAGGTGATTTAATGAACGCAGTCGTCGAAGCATTAGATTCTAAAGAGAGTAGTTATTTATTACATATTGATGAAATCAATCGGGCAGATCTTTCAAAAGTTCTAGGAGAAGCTATATACCTGTTTGAGCCAAAGAGCGATACAAGGAGGCAGGTTAAGCTTGCACACGACTATGGTGACCCTATCAACAATCGTTTACAACTTCCAGAGAATCTTCATATCCTGGGTACCATGAATACTGCTGATAGGAGTATTGCTATTGTTGATGTAGCTGTTCGCAGGAGATTTGCCTATCTAAAATTATGGCCCCAAATGGAAGTGGTCGAGGAACACTCTTGCGATTTGATGAAAGATGCTTTTATGAAAACCATTTCGATTTTTGTAGAGTATTCGAATGAGGAAGCCTTCAACCTTGTTCCCGGTCATTCATACTTTCTTGAAATCGATTCTGAGAAAGCAAAACAAACATTAAAAGTTGAACTTGCACCTCTATTAGAGGAATATCTGGCACAGGGCTATGTGACTTCTTTTGCCGATTCAATCAGAGGGCAGTTACAATGGATTGAAAGTTTATAAGCTATATAATATACTATGGCTAAGCAAATACGAGGCAGAAGGCGATATTCAAAGGCTCCATTAGTTGCAATGGAGAAGTCCATCTCGCATTGTATTGAGATGACTGACTTGAGTGTAAGCGAGATACCTGCCAGCTTTTTAATGAAAGACAATAGATCTCGTGATCCTGAATCCCAAACAGCCAGACTTGCCAGCCAATTCATCAACGATAATAGAGGTATCCTAAATAGTTTTGGAGTAAATGTTGAAAGTAAATTTGATGGAGATCGTGTGTCACTTCAGTTTAACACATCTAATTTTATTGGGGCAGCTCCTCTTTTATCACCCACCTCAGGGAGAGTAGATTATGGTCTTATTATCAAGCCACGATTTGATTGGGTTGGATTAGGGCCTATGCTTTCATCGATGGGATGGAAAATTGTACCAAGCCCATTAAAGCTACCTCTGGTTCCGGGCACAGAAAGGAAGATACCACCATGGGTACTTGCCAGCATCACATTGCATCGGATTGAACTAATGCTCGACCAGCTAAATAGAAACTTCAGTTTTATAGAGACGGACCTGCCAGCACCCAAGGGATCAGTAAACTGGAATCAATATGCAACCAGGTGTTTGCCCACACTACGTCTGCTTGATATACCTTGTAAATACCCTGATCTGCAAGATAATGATGATCTTAAGTCGGGAATTCATTATACTCTTAAGTTAATTATGTCATCACTACAAAGCCAAAGAACAGCCGGCATTTATGTTCTTCAGCTTATAGAATTATGTTATAAACTTCTGTTGAGAGTAAATTCGATAATGCCCAAGCCACCTTCCTCCCTTGCTATGCAGCGTTGGAATAGTATTCCCATTCGTACTGAAGCTTTCAGAGAGGGTCTCAAGGCTATTGAGTGGACAATTGAAGATAGGGGACTCGCAGGACTATCGAATTTGCAGGGCTTGCCGTGGATAATGCCAATGGAGCAATTCTTTGAAGCATGGATAGAAACTATTGCAGGCCACATTATTCGTTTTATTGGAGGTCAGGTGAAAGCTGGGAGAAAGCGTGAGACCATTACACCTATCTCCTGGGATCCTCCATTCACAGGCTCACAGAAGTTTCTATTACCCGATGTAATTATTGAAAGAGAAAACGATATAATAATCCTCGATGCAAAATACAAGCAGCATTGGGAAGAGCTCAGTTTTAATCCTTGGAGCAAAGTAGAAGAAGTAATCAGGGAGCAACACCGAAATGACCTACTTCAAATATTAGCTTATACTACCCTATCAGATAAAAAGAATATTACTAGCTGTTTGATCTATCCATGCCGCGAATCCACCTGGCAATCTATGATTTCAAGAGATAGAGCTTTTCACAAAGCTTCATTATACGCTGGCAATAGAAAGATTAATTTGATTCTCACTGCTGTGCCAATGATTTCAGATTTAGCATTATCCACTGAAAAGCTAAGCATTGCTTTACAGAATTAATGATTGAATGATGGTCTCGTCACCATCTACCAGATGATATTACAATATCTGAAATCCCATCCGTTTATACCAAAGTTATCTATTATAGCCAATACTTATTCAGACAGTTAGGGATAAAACCTACATTTGAATCTACACTCCCTCACACACACCTGTGCCAGGTAGCAGTATCCTGGGAACCACGGATAATTCTGAACTCTCCTGCACCATTGAACTCGACTATCAGGAAGTTGCCTCTTTGCCAGAATCCTTTCGCAACAGCAAGAACATTATTCCAGTTCTTGTTTAACAAAGGCTGAAATGCAGAAACATCAGGGTGATCGGGTGCTAAAAATTCACTTCTGTTTGAATTGGCAACCGGCACCCAACGCTCAATCTCATAGCTGCCTAAAGAGACGGAGTTCTTTAACCCGACAGCATAAGCCCCTTTCAGGGAGAGATGACTTCCGCTGACGTTCCAGGCTGATCTTGTTGCATTGTAGGGTGTCGCCCCTCCACGCAAGGCGTTGTGGATCGGAAAAACAAAGACATTGGTAATCTTCATGCCGGGATTGACTGGTTCAGCCGACATAGAATATTTTCCGGTCCCTGGGATCACGCAGGGCGTAGATATACTTTCCGAGCTTCTGCTTTTGTAACAGGTCAAAGGAGCGTTGCTGGTTCATTGGCACTATCCCGGTGTAAAATCTCCTGGCACTCATTGTCACTCTTTTATCGTCACTCTTTTATCGTCACTCTTTCATTGTGACTCGTTTATCGTCAACCTTCTCTTACTCCCTTAAGATCTTATCCAACGCCTTGCCCCCGGCTAATTCATCTACCAGTTTATCCAGATAACGTATCTGGCGCATCAGCACATCCTCTATCTCCTCCACACGAACACCACAAACAACACCTGTTATTTTAGAGGCATCGGGATTAATAGCCGGAGCACGGGCGAAGAATTGCTCAAAATTGACCCTCTGTTCAAGAACCTCCTCCAACTGCTTCTCATTGTACCCTGTCAGCCACTCGATGATTCTATCAACCTCACCCTTTGTTCGTCCTTTTTTCTCCGCCTTGGCGATGTAATGCGGATATACACTTGCAAATACCATAGTGTATATTCCCGGATTCTTTGTTTTCACTTTCTATCGGATTACTATTAGTTTCAGTCTCTGCCTGCAAACAGAAGATATCCAGTCACCTATTACAAGTCATTCCCGCTTCATGCTGTAGCATGATCTTGCCTTACCTTTCAAGCCGGCAGCTATCGAATATAACTCCTTTTTCCTATGAATCGTGTTCTTTCCTCCATATGAGACAGCCCATTTTTTTGCCTTACTTATGCTTTGGTTTTTATCTTCACTCTTTGTTAACATCCAATTACACACCTTTATCCAACATTCTATCCACCTGTTCTTTCGATAAGTGATCTCTCCGGTCAGAAAATTACTACTTTTGAGGCAGCTAACATGACCATGGAAATAGTAAAACCACAGCTTGAGCTTATCCTACTGGGTGTATCCTTACTTTTTCTGATGAGCATTTTTGCCGGTAAGGCGAGCTCACGTTTCGGGGTTCCTGCCCTGCTGCTATTCCTTGGCGTGGGGATGCTGAGCGGCTCTGACGGCCTTGGTATTCAGTTCGGTAACATTGAGGTCGCCAAAAATATCGGTTCACTTGCACTGTGTATAATTCTCTTTTCGGGCGGGCTCGACACCAGGATCTCAGAAATACGGCCGGTTATTGCACAAGGGGTTATCCTCGCTACCATCGGGGTGCTGATAACGGCCATCCTCACCGGACTGGCCATCTGGTGGATCTTCGGGATGACCGCCAGGACAGCGGGTATCGGATTGATTACAGCCCTTCTGCTGGCATCCACCATGTCATCAACAGACTCTGCCTCAGTCTTCTCAATACTCAGATCGAAAGGGCTCAACCTGAAAAACAATCTCCGGCCGATGCTTGAGCTGGAGAGCGGCAGCAACGACCCGATGGCGTATGTCCTGGTGATCACCCTCATCGGGATAATCAAGATGGGGGCTGCTCCCAACTACTTACTCGCAGGGGGGACGCTTCTCCTCCAGCTGGCCGTGGGTGCTGTGGCCGGATTTCTTCTCGGGAAGCTGGGTATACGTATTATCAATAACATAAGGATCGAGAACATCTCACTCTATCCGATCCTGCTCTTTACCTTCTGTATCCTGATCTTTTCACTGACATACTTTCTCAAGGGGAACGGATATCTGGCCGTCTATATCGGCGGACTGGTCATTGGAAATGCAAAACTTGCCCACAAGCGCTCCTCAATGAATTTCTTCGACGGCCTGGCCTGGATGAGCCAGCTGATGATGTTCCTTACCCTGGGACTACTGGTCAATCCAAGCGAGCTGATCCCGGTGCTGATTCCCGGACTGATAATCAGTTTCCTGATGATCTTTGTCACACGCCCCATCACGGTGTTCCTCTGCCTGGCGCCTTTCCGGAAAATGCCGGTACGTGACAAGACCTTTGTATCATGGGTAGGTCTGCGCGGTGCGGTACCCATTGTTTTTGCAATCTTTCCGCTGGCAGAAAAGGTACCCCATTCAGAGGTCATATTCAACATAGTGTTCCTCTGTACCCTGGTCTCGCTGCTTGTTCAGGGAACAACCCTTCCGAAGGTTGCCAAGATGCTCGGACTGGCAAATAAGCCTATAGAGAAGAGGAGGCTCGAGGAGTTTGATATTGAGTTTTCTGGAGACATTAAAACTATCACCTCCGAACTGGCCCTCACAGCACGGTCGCTCGAGAAGGGCAATAACCTGATGGAGCTCTCTCTTCCGGAGAAGACACTGGTTGTCATGATCAAACGTGATGACATGTACTTCGTGCCTTCCGGCAAGACCACACTACATGAGGATGACCGGCTGCTGATTATCACCGAGAGCAACGAGGCCCTGGCAGAGACATACAAGGCGCTGGGGATTGAATAATAATCGTGTGCAGGGTAGCTGTCAGACTGTGAATAGAGTCTCTTTGAAACCTCCGCCGACGACCGGCCGGGGTGCCGGCCAATGAGCCCGGCGGGGCTGATCATTACGGCTGTTACATCTCAGGCAGATAAGCTGCCATAAATAACCACCATGATATCCCTCCAGCTCACTCCCGGTCCGGTAGCCCGTTTTCCCGGAAACTCTCTATTTGAACTCATCTGCGGGATTATTATGTAGTCCGCACCATGACCAGGTTCACCAGGGAAACCAGCCCCGCCTATTCTCTGAGCCTTGTATAGTATGGTACGGTCTCTTGCAAACTCTCCCATCCTCTCCTTATATTCTCTTCCGGTTATCCGGCACAACTGCTTGAGTATCATCTCCAGCTCAGGATGACGGATATCAGACCGCAATGTGTAGAGCAGGTTGCAAATCCTATCCATCAGTGCCATATCAGTGAGGTTAATTGAGAGTATCGAATAGGCCGGATCAGAATAGAAGTAAAGTCCCCCTTTCTGTGCTATGGGTGCATTGAATCCCAATATCTCGCTGCGCATCACCCTGATATCATCCCTGACCGTACGTTCGGAGATAGTGGTGTAACGCCCCCGGTATTCACTAAGAGCCTCACTACAGGCATCTATCAGCTCCCGGATGCTCCACCTGCGGCGTCCGCCATAGAGGCAGTTGTTAATGGTTTTATACCTGATCAGTGCATTTAGGTTGGCAGGCATGATAAAATTCTTTTTCCATTGCAGAAAGAGTGCAATGGCTCTCTGTTCATTTGTAACGGTTCAAAGGCCGAAGCCTCTAAAAATACAAAAAAATGGCTTGGCCGGTGAGCTTAACCTGATGTTTAACAAAAACAGTATTGCCATGAAGACAGAAGCGAGAGATTTTATCAGCTATTACAATGTCACACTCGTTCAGCTGAGCCATTCACCCAAGACCAGGTATCCTTTCATGCCGGGCGGACCGGAGATGCAGCGCGGCGGACTGATTATCACCGAGTCAAATCCCGGCGGCGTGGTGGGCGCACTGATAGCCGAGAATCGCACCGACACCTCCCTGCTGCTTACCGATGCCGACCTGCTGTCAGGGGCGAAGCAGAACCGGGTCCTGAACAAATCCCAACTGATCCCCCCGCACTCAAAACAGAGGATTGACGTATCATGCGTTGAGAGGATGAGATGGCACTATACCTCACCCACCTTCTCCGACAAACCGACGGTAGCAGACATTGAGCTGCGCAAGCAGAAAATCATGTCGGAAACAAAAAAGATGAAGAACGAGGCTGCCGACATCCAGGGCGAAGTATGGGCACATGTGAAACTACGCATGAACACAGACATGGTGATGTCGAAAACAGAAGACTACCTTCACATCGTCGATCAGGATCTGAAGATCAAACAGGAGAAATTTCCGAAGTATGAGCCTGCACCTGAATGCACCGGACTGGCAATCCTTTTCGACGGTGAGGTGAAGTCAGTTGACCTCTTCGGAAGCGTTGAGGTTTATCGCCACTATTTCCCGAAGCTGAGAGACACTGCCTTCTCGAGGGCAAACTCCCGAATCAGGCTGAAGACAGACATGCATGAGGTCTACTACAAGTCACTTGAAATGGTTGACCGGTTCAACTCCGGACAACGGACAGAGGACAAGACATACGACGGTGAGGGAAAATTCTTTTTTGTTGAGGCCGATGAGATTACCGGGTTCAGCCTGCTCTGCCATGACCAGCTGATTCACAACGTAGTTTTCGCCAAATAACGGGTGACCGGAATTATCTTACGCTGTTTTCTCAACCATGACCACTCGTCTCAACTAACCTGCGGTAACCCTCTGCAGGCAGAATATACTGCACTGCACAACGTTATCTGTAAGAGATCACATGAAGCCGGTAGTGTGAAACAATAGAGATGAGATGAGATGAGGAGAGGAGAGGAGAGGAGAGGAAAGAAGAGATGGGATAAGATGAGAATCGATGATGTGAGATAAGATGAAACCAAAAGGTATAATAGGAATGATGGTGACAATGGCGGCACTTCTGCTGCCACTTGTCGCCTCAGCACAGTCAGAGCCCTGCAGCGGACTGATGGATGTGACATATGATGAGATGACAGGCGCAACGGTGACCCGCATGAAGGAGTACCTCTTTCTGGAGAAGGATGGTGAGCCGGTGATGGCTCTCTTCGTAGCACAAAGGAGAGACGATCAGTGGAGCGAGAGCTCACTCACCATCGAATGCCGCGACCTTGGATGTATCCTGAACGGAGCAGTAATCAACATTCTCTACAGTGACGGTACACGTGACAGCTATCTGAATATCAGCACCACCAACTGCGTGGGGTTTGCAATGCTCTCCATAGATATACCTGACTATGAGGGAGTGACTATCAGGGAGGCACTCCTTGACAGAAAAATTAAGAGAATACGGGTCAACGGAACAAACACCTTCGTGCAGGCCGACTTCACGTCAGCCGACCAGCAGCGACTGCAACAGGTGCTGAGATGCCTCGATTAGTAGCCTGTGCAGAAGCCTGATACCTGATACCTGATACCTGCGACCTGCTATCTGTTACGTTACGATTGAAGCCTGATACCTGTCACATGACGGTTGAAGCCTGATACCTGTCACGTTACGGCGGACGCCTGATAACTGCCGCCAGCATCCAGCCGTAACGCCAGAGGTATAAAAGTTATTAACTTTACAGACAGAAAGTAACAGTTAAAGAGCTATAACCATGGCATTCAAGACACTCTTTATTGCACAGGCACCTGATGCCGACCCGGAAAAAAACCATACAGTAACCGAAACCGGCAGGTACCGGCTGCACTCCTTTGTGGTGAGGTCACAGCAGGAGGCGGTGAAGGTGTGCAGTGATCTGCACGCCAGCGAAAAGATCGACTCGGTGGTACTCTGTCCGGGATTCAGCCATAGTGACACCGCTGAGATATTCAACAAACTGAACGGCGAAGTGGCAGTGTGTGTGGCACGCGGTGATGCACCCAGCAACCAGATCACCGGACCGGTGCTGCAACGGGAATTTTTTGGCAAATAAATCTATTAACATGGAGAAAATACTACTACCCAACAGCTACAAAAAGATGGGCTGGATACTGCTGATACCGGCAACAGTGATAGGAGTTATCCTTTTAGTTTCCGGATTTGACAGGCTGGAGCTCAGCTCCAGGGTGTTTGCCATTGTGAGTGAGGAGCTCTTCAGCGGAAAACAGTTCTTCAGGTTTATCGAGACAAACATTGTCCCCACTGTTACCGGGGTCTTCTTCATTGTCGGGGCAATGCTGGTAGCCTTCTCCAGGGAGAAGGATGAGGATGAGTTCATTGCCAGGCTCCGCCTCGACTCACTGCTCTGGGCACTGCTGGTGAACTATATGCTGCTGCTCTTCGCCCTGGTCTTTATCTATGGCCTCTTTTTTATGAATATTATGGTGTACAACATGTTCACCGTACTGATAATCTTTATCGCCCGGTTCAACTATCTGCTGCGGCGCAACCTCAGACCAGCATCAGATGAGAAACAGGATAAAGATTGAAAGAGTCTTTGTCAAGCCGGCAGAGGAGCTCTTCATACTGGAGGAGGGTGACTGAACAGCGGCAGAAAGCTGTCACCTCCCAAAAAATATAACTGAAGTCCGGTTTCGCCCAAATGAAAAATTGTTGTAATATTGAAAGCTGATCCTGGCCGTTGTCGGGTTTTTTCAGGTAAGCATCTTAAATGACCGATTCATTTCATACCGGGTTTGACAATGAGATATATCTCACTGAACAGACCGCAGCAATCCTTGAAAGGGTAGAGCGCTTTCACAACAAATTGTACCTCGAGTTTGGGGGTAAGCTGCTCTATGACTTCCATGCTGCGAGGGTGCTTCCCGGATTTGATCCCAACGTCAAGATGAGGCTCCTGCAGCTGCTCAAAGATAAGATTGACGTCATACTCTGCATCCATGCAGGTGATATTGAGAGGAAGAAGATGCGGGCAGACTTTGGCATCACCTATGACGTCGATGCGCTGAAGGCTATTGACGACTTTCGGGAGTGGGGGCTCGAGGTGACAGCTGTGGTGATAACCCGCTACACCGGGCAGCCACCGGCCAGGGCCTTCAGGAACAAGCTTGAGCACCGCGGGGTGAAGGTCTACACCCACACACCCACAAAAGGATACCCTACTGATGTGGAGCTGATAGTGAGTGATGACGGGTATGGCGCCAACCAGTATATCAAAACCACCAAACCGATTGTGGTGGTCACCGGACCCGGTCCCGGTAGTGGCAAGCTGGCCACCTGCCTCAGTAACCTCTATCACGATTACCGTCGCGGAGACAGGGCAGGATATGCCAAGTTTGAGACCTTCCCGATATGGGACCTGCCGCTCGATCACAAGGTGAACATAGCATATGAGGCTGCCACCCTCGACCTGAGGGATGAGGTGCTGATCGACACTGATCATCTGAACCGGTACGGGATGAAGGCAGTAAGCTATAACCGTGACATAGAGGCTTTCCAGCTGCTCAAGAGGATACTGGAAAAGATCACCGGCGGCGAGTCGATGTACCAGTCAGCTACCGATATGGGGGTGAACCGTATAAGTGCAGGGATAACCAATGATGCGGTGATACAGGAGGCTGCACACCAGGAGATAATACGCCGCTACCTGCGCTGCTCGGTAGACTATACGGTAGGGATGGCCGAGAAAGAGCTCCTTGATCACGCCATGAAGATAATGAACAAGGTGAGAGCCAGGCCGGAAGACCGCAGGGTGGTACAACCGGCACGTAAGGCAGCACGCGATGCCGAGAAGAGCGGCAAGGGCAATGACGGCTTCTTCTGCGGAGCAGCCATTGAGCTGCGTGACGGAACCATCATAACCGGTAAGAACTCACCACTGATGCATGCCGCCTCCAGCCTGCTGCTCAACGCTACCAAGCACCTGGCAGGGCTGCCTGACAGCCTGCTGCTGCTACCCAAAAACCTGATCGACTCGGTCACCTACCTGAAGAGAGAGATACTGAACGGCAAAGAGGTGAGCCTCGACGTGGAGGAGACACTGATAATACTTGGGATAAGCGCTCTCACCAACCCCGCAGCACAGGCTGCCATAGAGAAGCTGAAGGAGCTGCGCAGCTGTGAGGTGCACCTCACATATATACCTACACCCGGCGATGAGGTGGGCCTGCGCAAGATGAACGTCAACGTTACCAGCGACCCTGAATTCTCAAGCAAGAGTCTCTACGTCTCATAAAAGTGAATTTTTCCACCGGTATCGGTTATGCGCCACAAAACGATAGAGAGAGTCCCGCAGCGAGGCGGGAATATACTGCAGGATACCCAGTAGTCGCCATGGCCATCCCATCTCCTTCACAATACCAATCACCGCTGTTGAGCGTGACATAAACCTGCCATCAGCAGCATAGAGCAGCGTGTCAGACTCCTCACCGGGAAGGCCGGCGGCACGAAGCAGCTCCCTCCCCTCCTCCGACTGCAGCGTCACAAACCGGAACCGGCGGTGACGGTCATGACGACCCACAAACCGTGCCTGACTGCTGCACAGAGCACATTCACCATCATAGACAATCGTGCCTCCCATACCCTGTTAAACAGAGAGCCGGGAAAATAGTTGTGAGACCGGCAGCCCGCTGAATAATAATCCTGAATATCTTTAGAAAGAACTACAGTTTTTTTTCATTATCTTCGACAGATCAAAATGTTATTTTTATATGGCTGATATTCAGACACTCTACCAGGAAACTATCAGATTCGCAGCAGAGAAACATGGCTCACAGAAGGTGAAAGGATCAAAAAATTCATACGTTGTTCATCTCAGCAACGTGGCTATGGAGGTTTTTATGGCTGCCAGGCGGACACCCGGATTTGATCTGGGCTATGCTCTTCAACTGGCCCTGTTGCATGACACGATAGAAGATACCGACACCACACGCCAGGAGGTGGAGGAGATTTTTGGGAAAGATATTGCCGACGGTGTATGGGCACTGACCGGTGACCCCAGACTGTTAAAAGACTACCGGCTCACAGACAGCCTGGCCAGGATCAGGCAGCTGCCACTCGAGGTGGGAGCGGTCAAGCTGGCAGACAGGATAACCAACCTGCAGGCCCCGCCCGGGAACTGGACCAAAAGCCATATCAGGGAGTATATGTATGATGCACAGCAGATACTGAAGGCACTGCAAGGAGCCAATGAATACCTCGAACGGAGGCTGGCGGCAAAGATAGAGGAGTACAAACAGTATACCTGAGGGCAATGTGCCGGAGTGAAAGGAACTAAAAGGTTGAAGGTGACCTTTGCGGAGAGAGTTATTGATTTCAACAGCACGGTTGACTACCGCGGAGAGCTGCCCGGGGGGATAGGGATAATGAATCCGTTTCGCGGTGATGGAAATTACACCCTTCAGATCTCATCACAGTTCTACCGGAAATATTACAGTGACAATAACCTGCGACACATCATCATCGGTATCAATCCCGGCCGGTTTGGTGCAGGCTTTACCGGGGTCCCCTTCACTGACACCAAGCGACTTACCACCGAGTGCGGCATTGCCTGGGAGGGACGTCAGACACATGAGCTCTCATCGGTCTTTGTATATGATATGATCAGAGCCTTTGGCGGCCCGGAGAAGTTCTACAGCCACTTTTACATCAACTCAGTCTCACCGCTCGGACTGATTGTGACCGGACCGCACGGGAAGGTGAAGAACTATAACTACTATGACCGTCCAGACCTGACAGCGGCCCTCTATGACTTCATGGTAGACAATATCAGGAAGCAGATAGCACTGGGAATAGATACCGGTACCGCCTTCTGCCTGGGGAGTGGGAAAAATATGAAGTTCCTCACAGCCCTCAACGAGAAGTATCACTTCTTTGGTAAGATCATTCCCCTGGAGCACCCACGCTATATTATGCAGTACAGGTCAAAAATGGCCAGCCACTATATAGATCGTTATCTCGAACTGCTCGGATCAGTTATCAGTGACACCGGCCGCTGACCCTTTACACCGGCAACTGCCAAACATTTGTACAGGAGCGTTGTTTACCCTTCAGAATCCATTACAATGTCTCTGAAATTCAATCAAAACAACCTTGGGAGCTCCGCCTCCCCATATCTTCGTCAACATGCTGCCAATCCTGTCTGGTGGCAGGAGTGGAGCAGTGAGACCCTCGCCTATGCCCGGCAGAAGCAGCGACCCATACTCGTCTCCGTAGGATACGCCACCTGCCACTGGTGCCACGTGATGGCTGCCGGTGCCTTCTCTGACCCTGAGACAGCCGCATACCTCAATGCCAGCTTTGTAAGCATCAAGATAGACCGTGAACAGCGGCCCGATATTGACCACTACCTGATGAGCTATATACAGGCACAGACCGGCAGCGGTGGGTGGCCGCTCAACGTCTTCATGACCTATGACCTTAAACCGGTACATGCACTCACCTACGCACCGGTGAAGACCAGCGGGTACCGCTACTCACTGCATGAGATAGCCCGTGCAGTGACTGACCTTGTCAGGTCACGCGGTGACACCATACAGCCGTTCAGGCTGCCCGACCAGGAGGCGCCGCGCATCAGGGCGCAGGAGCTGCTACAGGGCCTCACCGGTCATTATGACAAGGAGTATGGAGGGTTTGGCATGGGACAGAAGTTTCCGCCTCACTCAACCCTCCTCTTTATCCTCTACCGGCTGGCAGCAGGCTATGACCTCAACAGCGGTCGCCATGCAGTGGCAGGTGAGCCACCGCGGGCAGTTGCCGGGGATGACAGCACCTCAACCCTCAGTGAAAACAGTAGCACTCCCCTGCTGCCTGACGGCGCCGGTGAGCTGCATCTCACCCCCGGCGAGGAGCAGACCCTCATGGCTATGGCAACCAGCACCCTCGATGCAATAATGCTTCGTGGCCTCAATGACCATCTCCAGGGTGGCATATACCGGTACTGTGTAGACCGTGAATGGACTATCCCCCACTTCGAGAAGATGCTCTATGACCAGGCACTGGCGCTATGGAGCTACTCACTGGCATCACGTCTAACCGGTAACGGCCACTACCGGCAGATGGCACTGATGATCATAAGGAGCCTGGAGGAGACCTTCCTGCTGGATGGCCTCTATATCTCAGCCTTTAATGCCGATACAGACCATCAGGAAGGAGCTACCTACCTGTGGGATTATGATGAGCTCACCTCACTGCTCACACCCGACGAGATGGAGCGGTTCACCGCAGTATATACCATCACCGGAGAGGGTAACTTCGAGGGACGTAACCACCTGATACGAGGGAGCAGTGACCCGCTGCAGGAGATAGAGGAGAAGCTGCTGGCACTACGCCGGCAGCGTAGCCAGCCGTCGGCTGACACCAAGATACTGAGCGGACAGAACGCCCTGCTGGCTGTGGCAATGATACAGGCTTCCAGGATGCTCAGCCTGCCTGATATGGAGGCAGAGGCAGCACGACTGACGAGCCGGCTGATAGAGCAGTTCTGGGATGGCGCCTCACTGGCACACTCATACTATGAGGGTACGCTGCAGAAGCAGGCCTTCCTCTCTGATGGCGCTGCCCTGCTGCTGGCACTCACCATGCTCTATGAGAGTGACCACTCATGGGAGGTGATGATGAATACATTTGCCGGTTATGTACGCTCATTCCGCGATGAGGACAGCCTCTGGATAGAGTCTGATGCTGACGACTTTCGGAGGATAGAGGCATCATGGTTTGACCACCCGCTACCCTCACCGGTAAGCATGGCGGAGATGGCACTGACACGGGTGGCACTGCTGACCGGCGGTGAAGTGACAGCCGCCTCCTTCCGCAGACCGTACCAGTCAGATTTTTACAATATCAATGTGCTGATGACCATGGATCTGTTCCGCCTCTATACCACCCGTGAACCGTTACCGTGGGAGGGTATACCGGCAGGAGCGATACAGCGGAGGGGCGAGCCGGAGAGCGTGTGCTACCACAACAGCTGCCGGCCACTGCAGGCGGAGGCAAAGGGAAAAATAATAGAATAGCAGGCCGGGATGCTTTTTAAGGTCTAAACTATTTATCAGGCCGAGCCTCTTAATCAGGCCGAAACTATTTATCAGGCCGAAGCTATTTATCACGAAACCCTCTTCGCCGGGTTGGGTATGATACAGATAAACTCAAAGGTATCATCAAACGGATTCCTGAACTGGTGCAGGTCACCCGGCGTGACGTAGAGGCTCTGCCCCACCCCCACCTCATGACCATTGCCATCCTTGTCAACCGCCACTCCCCGTCCCGCCTCAATCTTTATCACATGCTCATAGTTGTGATGATGGAACGGTGTATGACCACCCGGGGCTACCATGAAATGGCGCATGATAATATCGTCTGATCCGTCATCAGGACCAATCAGAATCCTCATCCTGACATTGCTGGCACCCTCCATCTCTACCTCAGGTGCCGCGATCATGGAATTGTTATTGATCTTCATGATATAAGAAATTACAATCTGTCAATTTTAACTGATAAACAGCTGACTGGGGTAAATGTTCTGGAAAAGGGTTACCCTTCGGATAGATAATCCGGCAACCTGATCCGGATACAACGGACCGATAATGGTCATTCAGCCGTGAGGAGAGATGAGGGCACTAGGCACTCTTTCCCGCATCGCACTCCTCATCGCCGGGCAGACAGAGATACCACCTGTTGCGTTCAAGATCATGTTTGAGAATGTACTGCTCACCATCACTTGCCACAACCATAAAGTAATCGAACTTAGGATTCTTCTGTTCACTATCCCAGCGATACCATCTGTCTATCACCTCCCTCACCTCATATTTGGTTCCCTGCCACTTGAAGCATTTGGGGGTCTGATCATCCATGTACCCTGAAAAACATTCTGCCCTGATCTGTATAAGTTCCATTACGCTGGTAATTTTGTAAATAAAAGTCGCTCTCTCCCAAAGATATGAATTAATAATGCCATTATCAAGGTGCTGTAGAAGCATATTCCTGCCTGAAAACAATATTGTCTTATCATGAGTGAACAGTTGATTAACAATTTCCGGATTTAACTGTTAAATTGCCAGGTGATACCAAATCTTAACCTGCAGAAGCTATGCTCAGACTCTTTACCACCCTCGTCATTACCCTCTTCTCCCTCACCCTCCCTGCACAACAGGGCAGGTTCAGCTTTGCCCATGTCACAGACACCCATGTGGGCAGCGGTAATGCCGCTGAAGACCTGCGTCGTACCGTCGATGATATCAACGCCACCGACTCGATAGACTTTGTCATTATCTCCGGTGATGTGACCGAGTTCGGCTCTGATGATGAGCTGTTGCTCTCACGTGAGATACTTGACAGGCTCAGCAAGCCGTGGTACATCATACCCGGCAACCATGACGCCAAGTGGTCAGAGAGCGGCGCCAACACCTTCAGGGTGGTCTTCGGATCAGAGACATTCCTCTTCAGACACAAGGGGTGGCTCTTTCTCGGCACCAACTCAGGACCCAACATGCGGATGGGGCCGGGGCAGATACCCAGGGAGAACCTCGTATGGCTCGACTCAGTGCTGACTCTGCCCGGCAACAGGGAGATGAAGGTCATCTCTGTTAACCACTACCCGCTGGATGAGAGTCTTAACAACTGGTATGAGCTTACCGACAGGCTTAAGGAGCTCGACACGAGGCTGGCACTATGCGGCCATGGCCATGCCAACAGGGTGATGAACTTCGAGGGGATACCTGCCCTGATGGGGCGCTCCAACCTGCGTGCCGGCCAGAGCTATGGCGGATATAACATAATGACTGTCTGGGGTGACACCCTGCTGACAGCTGCCGTACGCCACCCGGGAGTGGCCACCATGCCGTCATGGGCTGCCATGAGGCTGGAGAGGCACAACTATGGCGCTGACACCACCCGCTGGCCCAGACCCGACTACTCAATGAACCGGGAGTGGGGCAATGTACGGCCACTGTGGACGGTGCAAGAGCAGGCCGACATAGGTGCCGGGGTGACAATAGCAGGCAAGGTGGCAATAATAACCAACACTGAGGGGGTGGTCAGTGCACTGCGACTCAGTAACGGCCGCACACGGTGGAGCTTCTCTGCCGGAGCAAAGATATACAGCACACCGGCCACCGACGGCAGACGGGTGGTGACAGCATCAGCCGACGGTATCATCAGGGCGCTTGACCTTAAGAGCGGAAGAGTGCTATGGTCATACGACGCTAAGCAGCCGGTGGTAGCCTCACCGGTGATAGAGCAGGGTAAGGTGTTCATTGCAGGCTCGGCAGGCAGATGCGATGCGCTCGACCTCAATAACGGATCACCCCTGTGGAGCAATGACCAGATAGAGGGCTTTGTGGAGACCATACCGTTGGTATACAAAGAGATGCTGATATTCGGAACATGGGATAACAGGCTTTACGCCCTTGACACCAACACGGGTGAGCAGCGGTGGGTATGGGAAAGCGGCTACTCCAACAGGATGCTCTCACCGGCAGCATGCGTGCCGGTAGCGGTGGGTGACAGGATATTTGTGGTGGCACCCGACAGGAAGATGACCAGCATAGACGCCACAACCGGCAAGAGCGTGTGGAGCTCTGACCTGGGAGGGATGACAGTTAGAGAGTCAATGGGATTATCGGCCGACAGCACCATGGTACTGGCAAAAACCATGAGCGGAATGGTGATAGGTGTAGACGCCCTAAGAGATGAGCCACTGGTGGTGTGGAAAACAAAATTTGATATCGGCTATGACATAGCACCGGGAGTGGTGACCGAACGTGACGGAATAGTATTCATACCGTCAGACAAGGGAGTGGTGCATGCAGCATCACGGGCAGATGGCAGCCTGCTGTGGAGCCACCGGATATCTTCATGCCTGATAAACAATATAGTGCCACTGGGGAAAGGAGGCCTGATAACCGCCTCAATGGATGGTGTGGTGGCAAAACTAAAAATATTTTGATTTATCTTACTGATAGCTTAACTTTAACACTTAGCTATTGAGAAGAAGGGTAATTTTTAAAACAATCTAAATAAGATCGGAAACTATGGCAGGATTTATTGATGACTTTATGAAGAACTATGGGACAGAGGTGACTTCACAGATCTCATCCAACTTCAACCTGGACAAGGGTACGGTGCAGAAGCTGCTACCTGAACTGACGCCACTCATCCTGGCGGGACTAAAGAATCAGAAAGATACACAGGGTGGTGATGAGAGGGTCAACCATATCCTCAACAAGTATGGTGATGCAAAGGTGCTTGGTGATATCAGCGGACTGATTGCCGGCAAGGCCAGGGAGAAGAATACCGACCCCAACCTGGGTGGTCTCCTCGGCCAGTCGGGAGGGCTGCAGGCAGCACAGGCACTGGCCGGCAAATTCAATATTGATGCCGCCACCATCATGAAGCTCATACCGGCTCTCTCACCCCTGATACTGGGTGCACTGTCACGTCAGCGTGACACCGGCGGTAAAGGTATCTCAGCAATAGGGGCTCTCCTCGATGCCAGCGGCGATGGCAAAATACTGGAGAATGTGGCAGGATTCCTGCTTAAGGGCAGCACCGGCACCTCAGCCAAAGGGGGCAGTGTGCTCGGCTCACTCCTCGGTGGGATCACCCGCCGCAAGTAGAGGAGCAGGCCATGAGATACCAGACACTCTTTCTATCGGCCCTGCTACTGATATGGGTGGCAGGAGCATCATACTGGTATGTATGCAAGGTACGTGGCGACTGCTGTGAGGCAGCCGCCATCGCGACAGAGATAACAGGCAACGATGACGAGACCACACCACCCACACCTGAGGAGATTATGCAGGAGGCTGTCAGCGAGGCAGCAGCATACCTGACAGCATCAGGGATACAGAAAGGATACTTCCCATTCGCATCAGCCACAGGTGAGATGAGCAGCATAAGCAGCGAATACCTTGAGAAGCTCAGACTGGTGATCGAAAATAACTCGTCAGCAAGGGTAGAGGTGACCGGCCATGCCGACAATATCGGTCCTGATGAGTATAACAGGGAGCTGGGACTGCGCAGGGCTGAGTATGTAAAAGCATTCCTGGCAGAGGCAGGAGTGGCCCCGGATCGTATCGTCACATCCACCAGGGGTTCATCAGAACCGGCTCAGACAAACAGCACAGCTGAAGGGAGAGCAGCAAACAGAAGAAGTGAAATCAAAGTAATAATCTAAGAAACATGGCAGAACGTTTTGCAGCAGACCTGCTGTTTATTGTGATTGTGCTGCTGGTGGCAGCACTGCTGGGCTTCCTGATAGGCTACCTCTCCGAGAGGAGGCGCTGCAGAAAGCGGATAGCTGAACTAAATGAGGAGCTGGAAGGTGTCAGGGCCGAGGTACGTAAGCTGGTGGAGGAGAAAAAGGGACTGATGAGCAGGGTGGAGAGCCTCGAAAAAGAGAACGACAGGCTCACAGCCGAAATAGCCAGGCTCAGGGAGAAGGCGGAAGAGCTCAAGAGAGAGCTGGCAGAGAGGGAGAAGAGAGGTGTGCCACCCGTAGCAGCAGGTGAGACACAACAGAAGAGGGGCGGGGAGGTTAAGAGTAAAGGAGAGGCAGAGGAGGAGGTGACAGCCGAGGAGCTGAAGAAAACTACCAGGAAGGATGACCTGACAGCAGTGATAGGTATAGGACCTAAGATATCACAGCTGCTGATCAACCGCGGGATAACCTCCTGGAAGGGACTATCTGAGACACTACCGGAAAAGCTGAAAGAGATACTTGATAATGACGGGGGTGACAACTTCCGTATGCATGACCCGCAGAGCTGGCCAAGACAGGCACAGCTACTCCATGAGGAGAGGTGGGAGGAGTTCAGGGAGCTGCGGATAAGCCTCCGGCAGACTACCCGATAGCCAGTAAAAGATACCCCGGTCAGGACAGGAAAAGGTATGTAGGACAAAAAAATGCCCTATAGCACCTTACAGCTGATATATATCTGATTGCCAGACTGTTCTTCGCATGAAAAGAGGCTCGCCGCCTCATAAAAAGCAAAGGGTCACAGCTTTTTTTTTCCGAAAAACGACAGAATTTATTAATTTTGTTACCTCCAGTGTGGAATAGTGGGGTATTAACATTACTAAAAAAGGAGGTGCTGATGACTCTGGCAGCAGAGGATTTTCTATATCATCCCAGACATTATAACAATATTGAACTTTGGAAGAGTGTGACGCCGGAGCAGTGGAATGATGCTGCATGGCAACGCCAACACTCAATCAGGTCAGTGGAGCAGCTGAAAAAGGTTATCAGGCTCACTGATCACCAGGAGGCTGAGATCGGACGTACAATCTCCACCATGAGGAGCGATGGTAAGGAGCCGCTGCGTATCACCCCATACTACGCCTCACTCATGCAGGAGGATCCTTTCAATCCCCTCTTTTTCGGTGAAGTAAGCCGTAAGCGCCTTGACCCTGTCTTCTGGCAGAGTGTACCCACACCTGCCAACCTGCTCTTCCCCGATGCGGGCACCGAAGAGTCGATGAGTGAGGGCTCACGCAGCTACGGAGCAGCATACCAGCGCTACCCCAACAGGGTGGCGCTTTTTGTCGCCGAGAATACCAGCTGCGCCTCCTACTGCGTACACTGCCAGAGAGCCAAGTCGCTCGACAGCAACGCCCACATGGACAGCCGTGAGATCGACAAAGGGCTGTTCTATATCGGCTATAACCGTAACATCAATGAGGTGCTGGTGACCGGCGGCGACGCACTGATGATCAGTCCGTCAAAACTGAAGTATATCCTGGGTGAGCTGAGCCGCATACCCCACCTGAGAGCTGTCAGGATAGCCACCAGGGTGCCGGTGGTGCTGCCCATGCTGATCACTGATGACCTGCTTGAGATGATCAGGTGTGAGTCCAACAGGTACAACCGCGGCCCGGAGAAGTATGTCTACTTCATGACACATATCAACCACTACCAGGAGATAACCGCCGATCTGGCTGCCACAGTAAAAAAGATAGTGAGTCATGGCTTCACCATACGTAACCAGACAGTACTGCTCAACCATGTCAATGACCACTACCGTACCCTGGCAGAGACCTTCAGGCGTATGTTCTGGGTAGGGGTGCATCCTTACTACCTGCTGCAGTGCCACAAGGAGAAGGGCATAGCACATTTCATTACACCCATCCAGGTGGGTAAGATCTATATGAAGCACCTGCAGGGGTGGATAAGCGGGGTGACCGTGCCACGCTATGCCGCCAACATAGAGGGTGGTGGTGGAAAGGTGCTGCTCATGCCGTCAGGGCATGACACCCTCAACCTGGAGACCACCATCGAGGACAAGATCTCTGAGAGCTATGCCAACGTATCTACCTGGAACCATAAGAAGATAATCAGGTATGAGGCACTGGGACGAGCCACACGTAGCGAGTTCAGGGAGGCGACAGCCATCATGGAGAGATTCATAGGGCGCCAGGGGGTATTCATGCCCAGAGTGATAATAGTTGATAAGGATGGCAACCACCTGGAGACCACCCACCGCACCAGGCTGCCTACCTTTGAAAACAGCAGGAAGGCGAGGCTGCTCGACTATGAGCTCTATGACAACGAGATGCCACTGACCAACCCGGTGGAGGCTGAGCGTATGATTGACGCTGCCTTCAGCCAGTCAAAGTACAGCAACAGTAAACCGGACGGAGAGCTGTCTGACGACTGACACGCCCGACACCTGACAGCCGGAGGCTATCTTCACCGGCCGGCATATCACTGCCGCAACAACACTGCCCCAAGATCACTGCTGCAATAGTATTACTGCAATATCACTGCTGCAACAGCACTGCCACAACATCACTACTGCAGTAGTATTACTGCAACAAGACTGCCGCAACAAGACTGCCGCAACATCACTGCTGCAACATCACTGCTGCGACAACACTACTGCTACTGCAATATCGCTACTGGAGGGGAGTAACCACCTCTAACACCTCGGGCAGGTCCATCCCTATCCTTTGCAGATGTTCTATGGTGGGTATGCCGTTATTGTTCCATCCGCGACGCTTGTATACCGCATCACGCAGCAGGTCATACTGCTTCTCACGGTACTTACGGGTGATCCTGATCTTCTCTTCGGTACCAAGGCCCTCCGGGTCTACTCCAATCACCTCCTTCATCAGCTTGTCATACCGCTCTTCACGTGACAGGTACTCATCAACGGTAACAGGTCCGCAAGCACGGTAAGGCTGGTCATCATCCTTACGACGGCCATAGCCGCGCCTGATGTTGAAGACTCTCTGGAAGTTGTAGACCCTCTCAGAGTCATCTATCAGCCTATGCTTGTCAAAAGGCCTGCCGGTGACGGCATTGTATATGGTGACATAGTTATCAACATGCTCAGGCACCTTTGCCGGCTCATCAGTGAGGTGGTTATCTTCAGGCTCGACATCATTCCATGGCAGCTTACAGAGCCCCACCAGTCCGAACCACGTACGGAACATAGGGAAGTAGTGCAGTGCCTCAGCCTTGTCTTCAAAGGTCGGTATCTGCTTGTTAACCATATCCATGAATATCAGCCACGCCTCATCATGCTGTGGTCCCTTGTTGGTGAGGGCATATCCTCCCTGCTGTGCCAGCGACTCCTTTGACATGTACTGTGAGTACTCCAGCCCCTTGTTCTCCATACCGATATCATTCATGAACTGCAGGTCGCCCCACCCCTTCCCGGCGAAGATATGCTTCATGCGGCGTACCCCCTGACCCGCTATCATTCCAAACCCTTCACCACGTGCCAGCTGGTGCAGCAGCTCCAGGGCTGCCGGTATATTTCCGAAGGTGAGCTCCAGCCCGCCGGTACGCTCCTTGTTGAGGATACCATTCTCATAGCAGTCCTGTATAAAGGCCAGGCTGGTACCCCAGGTGATGGTACAGATACCGTATGTGTCACAATAGAAGTTGGTCTCAATAATGTAGCGCGGGTCGAAGAAGCCGCCATTGGAGCCCAGTCCGGCAGCAGTCTCATACTCCGGACCATCCACAATCACTTTCTGCCCCTTGTAGGGACCGGAGCTGACTACATAGTCATCTATCCCCTTGGCGCATGACATGTTACACCCTATCCAGCAGCCGTCAGGTATGTTTTGTGTGAAGTACGATGTCCATACTGCCGAATCAATTTTTGGTGCATCCTTATGTGATCCATACTTGTAGTTATGTGTCGGCAACAGGTCGTGGTCATCCATGATCTCCATCAGGTGAGCCGTACCCACCTGCCTCATCCGGCACTGCTGATCATCCAGCTCACGCATCTCGCGGTTGAAACGCCGGCCACGCTCCATAATGGGCTCCAGGCTGACAACATTGTTGAGGTTACCCTTCACCCCGGGTATCTTGCATACCACAGCCTTGATCTTTTTATTGCGGAAGACGGTGCCTATACCGCCGCGACCCGCCTGCTTCATCCTTATCTTTTTGCGCCTGTTGTCATAGAAGGTGAAGTTAAGCATGCCTATCAGTGAGTTGTCAGCAGCTGAGCCGGTAGAGACAATACCGATATTCTTCCTGTCTGACTCACCGTCAGCAAACATATCGGTAAGCTGCTCTATGAGAACATGGCTGTCAACAGCCTCACCCGGTGCCTCAAATATCTCAACATAGTGGTCAACACCGTTGATGAATACTATAACATCATTCTCTGCCTTGCCCTGCAGCTCAATGGCATCAAAGCCCGAAAACTTCAGGAAGGGGCCGAAGAAACCACCCACGTTGCTGTCCATTACCGAGTCTGTCTGCGGCGAGATGGTTACCACCAGCGACTTGCCGGATCCTGAATATTGGGTGATACCACCTACCGGACCCGAGGAGATCACTATCTCATTCTCAGGGTCATCCCACCTGGTGTCAGGCCTGGTGGCATCCCACAGGTACCTGAGGCCATACCCCTTGCCGCCGATAAACTTCTCCTTCACCTCCAAAGGAACATCCTTATCCCTGATCTCTGCAGTGCCAACATTGATGTAGAGCACCTTGTCAGTATACCCCTTGTCGAGGGGAGTCCACTGGTAGTTCCAACGCTTCAACAGCTTGTGCTGTTCCCTGAGTCTCTTTATATCCATAACCTGAGAAAATTGTTTTTAATTCTGTCCTTACAAATATTATAAACAAATATCTGCAATCTAATGATAATAATCAATATGCAATTGATTGCCAATCGGCATGGGATGTGCAGATGCGACCTTCCTCCATTCCTCGATTCCCTCATTCCGCGAGAAGAAATCGCTCCCGATTTGTCTATGACGCGGCAGTATCATATTTTTGCGTCGATGGAGATCACGCTTAACAACGAACCGGTGACGGTTGAGGGAGACAGCATCAGTGTGAATGATCTGCTTGAGCTGAAGAGGTACACCTTCAGGCTGCGGACAGTGAAGGTTAACGGGCGGTTTATTGACCGCAACAGTTATGACCGTGAGATGATTTATGATGGTGACACCGTTCAGGTTACCTATCTGATGAGCGGTGGATAACAAGTAACTGATTAAAAAGCTGATCACTTGAAGGGAGACTTCTGGCACCGTTTTACTCTGACAGCCATGATAGGGCAACTGCCGGCATGGATGCGCAACAAGTATATCCTGACACTGCTGGTGTTTCTGCTCTGGATCATACTGCTTGACCCCAACAACCTCATCTCAAGGGTACGTGAGGTGAGATACCGTAACCGTTTGGCGCGTGAGCAGGAGTATTACATGGAACGTATTGAGGAGGACCGTCGCAAGCTCTATGAGCTACGTACCAGCAATGAGAACCTGGAGAAGTATGCACGTGAGCAGTACCGCATGAAGCGGCCTGATGAGGACCTTTTTATAATCGTCACCCGCGAGCAGGAGCGCCGTATCAGGCGTGACCGCAAGGTGTCAGCTGAGCCTGCACGCCCCGGCAGGAAGGCTGACCGGAGCCGGGGCGAGTGACCCCGGTACTATTTCTTGTTTTTGGCAGAGGCAGCATACCTGGCATTGAGCCCGGCAATCACCTCCTCAGTGATATCGAGTGAGCTATCACCGAAGAGCACCGTTCCACCAAACTGTCTGGCCAGGATATACTGATATCCGTGAGTCTCATTGAACTCTGCCAGGTACTGGTTGATATAGTCAAGTATCTGTCGCTGGGCCACCATCGACTCCTCATTGAGGTTATAGGCTATCTCATCACGCCTTGCAAGCAGGGTCTGCTGCTGCTCAGCCAGTGACTGCTCCATCTCGGCGGCGGTAGCCCTGGTTACCAGCCCCTTCTGAACCTTATTCTGGAAGTCGCGCACATCACGGTCAAACGCCTGTGACTTGGAGGTGAGTTCAGCCTCTGAGCTCCTGGTCTTAGTCTCCAGCTCGGAGGCCTTATCCCTGGCCATATCGAAGTTGGCTATCACCGAGTCAAGCTCTATAAAGGCGATAGTGGCCGGAGCCATAAGCTCCCTGCCTTCACTGCTCTTCAGCTCAGGCTGACTGTTGTTGCATCCGGCAGTCAGCATCGCACCAAAGGCAGCAACCACTGCTATAACCAGGAAATTTTTCATAACTGCAGTTTTAATCATCACAGAATTCAGGTTTTGGTTTTACAAATTGTGGCACAAAAATAGATAAATTTTGAATAGGAACAGCAGTGAGGGTGATGCAGTTTGCCGATACTGCAATAATCATCACAATAGTGAAATGGATGGTCAGGAGTGATCTTAGAACTCAGGACAGGGTATGGCGTGTATCTTCTGGCCAAACCTGAGCTGTGACGACTCAAAGGTGTAGATGAGCGAGATCTCCCATGCTCCGCCCGAGGAGGTGATAAGGTTGGAGATGGTGAAGTCATAGCTCAGTCCTATGTTGAGCTGGTCAGTACGTATGCCAAGCATGCCTATGACAGCATCACCCGCCTGTGGCGACACCTCCTTGGATGAGGCAAAGGGTATGCCCCGGTACCACACTCCAAACACCAGCGGGTTCTTCAGGTAATAGACACCCACATCTGACTGAAAGAAGTCGCCCTGAAACATAATGTTAGCGGCCACCGAAAGCACCTCTTCAAAGCTCCTGCGCAGCCTGCCACGGCTGATTATCTGGAAGCCCCCGAACAGGTCCAGCTTCATGGGAACATGGGCAGTATTTCCCCAGAATGAGGTCTTGGGCCTCAACAGGTGATCGATGGTAAACCCGCCCCATATCTTCTCATTGTATGCCAGGGCTGAGAAGGTAAAATCGATATCAGCAACGTTGTTGAATGGCGGTGGGGTGATAGGCGGAAGTGTGCCACCGGTAGTTATCTGGCTGCTCCAGACCAGCCTGGAGAGGTCCAGTCCGAGGTAGGTGAACTTAAAGTTTACCCCCGGTCTGATGTGCCACTCTTCATCTATCTGAAAGTCGTATGAATAAAGCAGTCCGAGGTTCATGGTGCTCAGGTTGCCTGAGCCGGCCACATCGTAGGTGGCCAGAAAGCCTAATCCGGAGTTGAAATTGGGGATTGCCTTATCGAAGGAGACACTGTATGTATGGAAGACACCGGGGACTGATGGCCACTGGTTACGCCAGTTCATGGAGAGACGATAGTCTTCAGTGGCACCTGCAAATGAGGGTGCCAGATAAAGCTGGTTGGCATAAAACTGCGAAAAATGCGGGTCCTGACCTTTAGCTAATAGCGATATGGCGAGGAGTATGCCAGTTAGATATCTTATACGTAGGGGCAATCCGGTTGCTGATTAGTTACACAAAGTAGCTAATTATACGGCAAAAATTGGGGAAGGTTACATCAGTTTTTATGAAGATTCTTCCCGCATAAATGAGTCAATCTCAGTAAAAGACACCTAACGTATTTATGTTCAGTAACTTAATAGCATAACATCACCTGCCATAATAAATGTCTCACCATTTCTGTATCTTCCTCTCACCTTCCATACATAGACCCCCGGCGTACATAGCCGCCCTTTATAGTAGCCATCCCACCCCATCTCCGGCTCACTGCTCTCAAAGAGCAGCACTCCTGCCTTGCTGTACACCTTAAGGTTATAGGATGCTATACCCGATGCTGCCGGATGAAACACCCTGCTCTCCTCGTTGCTGCGTGCATTGTAGTACCCTCCCGTGGGGCCGTCACTGCCGGGAGCAAAGGCATTGGGGAACCTTATGAACATCCCTCCGTCACTGAAGAGGTCACTCACCGTCACCGAGTCGGCACACCCCTCAGCTGACCATGCCACCAGCTTCACCTCGTAGGTGCCACTACTCGGATAGCGGTATGAGGGGTCATCCATGATCGACCATGTGCCGTCACCAAAGTCCCACAGGTACTCAACAGCGCCTGCCGACCTGTTTATGAACTGAACCCTGCCACCCTCGGCAGAGAGGCTCCCCTGCTGCACCTCAAAGGCTGCCACGGGACGCTCCCACACCTCTATCATTATGCTTGCCGATGCCCTGCGCCCCCTGCTGTCGGCAGAGGTGACCACCACATTATAGCGGCCCGGCAGGTCATAGATATATTCGGGGTCAGGCAGTGATGAGGTGCCGCCATCACCAAAGTTCCACTCCACCCTGCTCCCCGGCTCACTGTTGGAGGTGAAGCTCACATGCAGCGGCAGACACCCGCTGGTGACCGATGCTTCGGGCGATAATATCCTGAGGTGAGCTGACAGCTCACTCCCGGTCACCTCTTCCGCCACTGTCCGGCGTTTCGGGACGGGGCTCCCACTGTCACTCCTTCCGGCACCTATCTCACCCTCACGGCCACTGCGGAAGGCGCCCCCAGCCGTGATAACGGACTGACCTACTGTTGATGACCCCTCTGCTGAGGGCTCCCCTGCTGAGACCCTTCCTGCTGACAGCCCTCCCGCTGTGCGATCTCCTGCTGGGCTTTTACCTGCTGGGCGATCTCCTGCTGGGCTTTTACCTGCTGGGCTTTCGCCTGTTGCCGCCCCGTCAGCTGATAGCCTTTCTGCTGATCTCTCTCTCACCGCGTACTCCCTTGCAGAAAGCTCATCTGGTGAGCCCTCCCCTGCCGGGTCACCCGCCTGCCTCTCACCTGCCATCTCCTGTATGCCTGCTGCCGCCACCGTCACCTTTTCGTCCGCCGGCTGCTGCGTGAGGCTATCGGTCACCTCCCTGCCTCCGCCTCCCAGGAGAAGCACCATACCAACCATCACTGCAGCCACCGCTGCTGTCAGGTACCACACATTGAACCTTGACAGATTGAACCGGAAGAATTCACGTCTCCCGAGGCGACCCATGAAGCGTTGTGTAAGGCCGGCATCCACCTCCGCCTCATTCTCCTCCAGCATCGTTCGGAAGAGCTTCTCAAGGTCGTTATCTCTCTGTTCACTGTTCATTATCCTCTATTAATCGCTCTTTTTCTCTGTTATCATTCCGTTATATTCTTTTCCTCTGCTATCCTCCCGCTATCCGCCTCTTATCCTCCTGTTATCTTCTTTTTTCTCTGTTATCCTTCAGTTATCCTTTTTCTCATTCCTCTCGCAACTCAACCCACATCATACTTTCACTTCTCATCATCTGTCAACCCACCTCATACTGTCACCTTCATCATCTGTCAACCCATATTATACTGTCACCTCTCCTCCATCAGCTGCTGTACCTGCCTCTCATGCGGGCCAGCTGTTCCAGTTTCTTTCTTAGCGCAGCCCTGGCCCTACTGTACTGCGACTTGGAAGTATTGACATCTATCTGCATCATCTCAGCTATCTCCTGGTGCTTATAACCCTCTATGGCATAAAGGTTAAAGACCATCCGGTAGCCTGGCGGCAGCTCTCCCAGCACCCTGTAGAGGTCATCGGCATTGCACAGCTCCTCTTCAAATCCTGCCGTGCCGGTCTCAGTGGTAACATACTCATCAATATCTACCTGGTACCTGTGTTTCAGGTTTCTGTGGTAATAGGTGATTGCGCTGTTCACCGCAATCCGCCTCATCCACCCTCTGAAAGAGCCGCGTCCCTCATATTCACCTATATTGAAAAATATCTTCATAAAGGCCTCCTGTAACATATCCTCCGCCTCAGACCTGTCAGTGGCGTAGCGCATACATACCCCCAGCAGAAAACCGGAGTACTGCTTCCAGAGGGCCTGCTGCGCCTTCCTGTTGTGCCTGATACATCCATCAATGATATGTTGTTCACTCATCATCTGTTGAGCACACTGATTAGACTCTTCCAACAGAAAATTGGTTGCAGGTGGTGACTATTTTTTATTCCGGTGGTGATTAACGGTTGCAACGAAGGATGGTTTTCTCCAAATTAAAGAAAAATATGTGTTAAATCATGGTATGCCTCTGATATAGGTCATTGAATGGCAAGGACGATCTGATTTATTTTGTTAGGTAAACCAAAATATGAAAAATTTCAGATGAGCAGGATATTACAGCACCCCATTCTTGATATACCGCAGGAGCAGGAGGTCTCCTTCATATACAACGGTAGCACCGTTAGCGGCATGAAGGGGTTTACCATTGCTGCTGCCCTGCACCAGGCCGGTTTCCCGGTTCACACCCACAGCCTTGACAACCGTAACCGCAGCCTCGAGTGCGGCATAGGCAAGTGTGGCGCCTGCGAGATGCTGGTTGACGGTGTGGTAAAACGTATATGTATCACTCCCGTTGACAACGTCAGAGAGGTGGCGGAGATACCTGCAGGCTATCAGCCGGAGAGGAGTATCATGCCGGAGGGAGCACCACGCGAGGTGTACCGCACCACAGTAGCTATCGCCGGGGCAGGACCGGCAGGGCTGGCAGCCAGGGAGCTGCTCAACAGCCATAACATACCCAACCTGGTGATAGACAGCAATGGACATATAGGAGGACAGTTCCTGATGCAGACACACCAGTTCTTCTTCTTTGAGAAGGAGCAGAAGTACGGCGGGATGCGTGGGTTTGACATTGCACGTAACCTGGCGGGCGACTCGCATGAGGGTATAATGCTCAACTCCACAATATGGGACATACTTGAAGGACCAAAGATAGCTGTCAAAAATATCCAGACAGGGAAAATATTCTATGTAGAGGCCCAATACCTGATCGTGGCCACCGGTGCGGTACCCTTCATGCCCGCCTTTGGCAATGATGACCTGCCCGGCGTCTATACCGCTGCGGTAGTGCAGAAGATGATGAACCAGGAGTTCACCCTTCTTGGCAGGAATGTGCTCACCGTAGGGGCCGGCAATATAGGTTACCTCACCTCATACCAGCTGATGCAGGCAGGGGCCAGGGTGAAGGCTATCATTGAGGCGATGCCCCATGAGGGCGGCTTCCCGGTACAGGCCAACAGGGTGCGCCGACTGGGGATACCGGTCATGTTGTCACACATGCTTGTCAGCGCCATACCCAACAGCACCAATGATGGCATCAGCGGGGCGGTGATAACCGAATGTCACAACTTCACACCACTGCCGGGGACGGAGAAGATCATCACCGGTATCGATGCCATAAATATATGCACCGGACTGATACCTGATAACCAGCTGCTTATCAAGGGACGTGAGGTGTTTGGCGCCCGTGTCTATGCTGCCGGTGACGCTATACGTATCGGTGAAGGCACCACCGCAGTGCTGCGTGGCAGACAGGCAGCCATGGAGATAGTGCAGGAGATGGGACTGCGCCATGACTACAGTGAGTACCTCTCCCTCTCCAAGGAGTATATCGACTCACAGCAGCATCCGGTCAGGGTACTGCAGGAGCCGCACATGCCTGATGAGGCGCGCATGAAGGCGAGACCCTTCGTGATCATTGAGTGCCTCTACAGCTTCGCCTGCAACCCGTGCCAGTTCGCCTGTCCGCACGGCGCCATCACCAAGGCATCACCAGACACGGTGCCGGCCATTGACTATGACAAGTGTACCGGCTGTATGAACTGTGTATACCAGTGTCCCGGACTGGCCATCTTCGGGTACAACACCGTCAGGGATAAGCTTTTCCTGCCGGTGGAATACTTCGTTGAGGAGGGCGCCCCGGTCTTCCTGGTTGACAATAACGGCAAAAAGATTGGTGAGGGGGTGATAGAGAAGGTGCTGAAGAAGAGCAACCGTACCAACATAGCCAGGGTGAGGGCCCTCACCCCCACCGGGAGCGCCATCACCGCCGTACGCGGGTTTATCATCAAGGATGACTATCCGGAGGAGGTCACCTTCATGCCTTCACCCGATATGGAGTCGAAGGAGTATATCTGCCACTGTGAGGATGTGAAGCTGGAGGAGATCATGGCAGTGATCGGTGACAGGAGATATATCTCTGTGGATGAGATCAAGCATACCACACGCCTGGGCATGGGTCCCTGCCGGGGGAAGCGATGCATCAGAAGGCTCTCGATGCTTCTCAGGCCGGCAGGCATAGAGATCATCGGTGATGCCACCCCCAGGGCACCCCTCTCAAACCAGATAACCATGGGGGAGCTCTTCCCGGCAGATACGCCCGAGATAATCATCACCCCGGAGGGAAGGAGGAGGGTGAAGGCCGGCGCTGTCGTTGCCGGAGGAGGTATCGCCGGCAGCGCCCTGATGCGCTACCTGGCGGAGGCGGGGCTCGACCCGGTGCTTATCAACCATGACCGCGGATCATCATGGCGTAACATAGCAGGCGGAAGGCCCAACTTCAGCGTGCCCGAGCTGGCAGAGATAGCCCGCAGAAACCATGATATCTTCCGTGAGCTGCAGAAAAAGGGAGAGATCAACTACCGTGAGATAAAGTATGTCACCTTTGCTCATGATGACCACATGTTCAGGCAGCTCGAGGAGTCACTGGCATGGTCTGACGGTACCATGGTGTCACCCGGCAACTATGCATCAATGATTGCGCCGGGGATAAACCCTGAGCTAAGCGAGAAGTACCAGGCAGCGCTGGTGACCAACGACTGCTGGCAGGCTACCCCCGGCAGGGTGATAGAGCTGATAAGACACCTGGGAACGGCCGCCGGCGGCATGGTGGAGGAGGACAGCACAGTCACCTCAGTGAGCCGCAATGGCAACGGGTACAGTGTGATGGTACAGAACCACCGGGGGGAGTACGTTGAGTATGAGACACCGGTATTTATCAATGCCATGGGTGCACAGGGCGAGGAGTATGCCCGCAGCCTGGGTATCTACACCGGAACCTATGGGGTGAGACACCAGGCATTCATCACCCGCCGTCTGCCGATGCTGGGTCCTGACAACACCCCACTGCCGATGCTGATTGACCGTCGTAACTACAAGGGATTCATTGCGGTATATGGTCAGCAGCTGGCTGAGACCGGACAGATCATAGGGTGCGCCTCACCGGCGGCTGACCCTCCTGAGGCGGGACAGAACCTGAAGGTCAACAGCAGGCAGTTCATGGAGATAGTCTCCGAGGTGTTCACCACCTGGCTTCCCGCACTCTCCTCAGCAGGCTTCCAGGCGCTCTGGAGCGGCTACTATGCTGAGCCCAGAATGTATATTGATACTGATCACGGACTCTTCCTCGGTCTGCGCGGACAGGGATTCATGCTGGGACAATACCTGGCGAAGCTCTATGTAGACAAGCTTACCGGACGTGAGGTGCCGGACTATTTCAACAGACTATCACTCAACGGTGACGGTCTGCCGGAGAAGGCTTTCAAATAGAGTGTTGACAGCCTCTTAACTAAAATGCTTTTTAATATATTTACGCCCCGGAAAATAAAAACCTACAGATATGTTCAACAAACTTATTGCCTCTATTCTGCCATACTTTCCCAAGAATTTTATATGGCTGTTCTCACGTACCTATATCTCAGGCAAGACCATGGCCGATGCCATGCGTGTCTCGGAAGAGCTCAATGCACAGGGCATCAGTGTGACCCTCGATGTGCTGGGTGAATTCATTGAGTCACTTGATGAGGCCGAGGAGAACAAGCAGGAGTATCTTGACCTTATTGAGGAGACCGAGAAGCGCGGTATCAACGGTAACTACTCACTCAAGCCTACCAGCTTTGGACTGCTGATAGACAAGGAGGAGTGCTACAGACTGATGCGTGAGATAGTGGTCAAGGCAGCCTCATTCAATAACTTCTGCCGCATCGATATGGAAGATTCACCCTGTACCGACCTCGAGATAGATCTCTACAGAAGGCTCCATGCCGAGTTCCCGAAAAATGTGGGACTGGTGCTGCAGGCATACCTGAAGCGTACCTATAGTGACCTTGAGAATATGCTCGACATGAATACCCCTGAGATACCCACCAGCTACCGCCTCTGCAAGGGCATCTATATTGAGCCGGCAGAGATAGCCTACAAGAGGTATGAAGAGATCAATGAACATTTCCTCAAAGATCTGGAGTTCATGTTCCAAAACAGGATTCATGCAGGAATAGCCACTCATGACAAGGCACTGGTAGAGGGGGCATATAGGCTGATCGAAGAGTACAACGTACCGAAAGAGATGTATGAGTTTCAGATGCTCTACGGTGTCACACCCAAACTGCGGCAGAGCATACTTGATGCCGGGCATGCCATGAGGGTATATGTACCGTTCGGTGAGAAGTGGTTTGGATACTCAACCAGAAGACTGAAGGAGAATCCCAAGATGGCCAGCCATATTATCAAGGCGCTGTTTATCAAGGGATAACAGAAGTTGCAGTAGTGGTACTAAGGAGGGCTGCTGCCTGCCCCCCTCAAGGCACATCTGCCCCCCTCAAGGCACAGCTGCCCTCATCAAGGCACAGCTGCCCCCGCCGCAAGGTGAGATGGCGGCGCCACAGTTGATCTACCGCCTGATAATGATCTCGTCGAGTGCTCTCTTTGGTACGTGATGAACGCCCACATCATCTCTCCAGTACCTGATATTATTATCTGTGACAGGCTCCAGCACCACCTTTTCGGCCGGTTTGCCCAGGGCCAGCACCAGCAGTATCTCGTAGTGTTCATCAATACTGAAGATCTTCCTGAGCCGCTCCCGATCTATCGAGGCAATGATACAGCCGCCCAGTCCCGCCTCGGTAGCTCCCAGCATGATGCTCTGGGCAGCTATGCCGTGGTCAATGCCGAAGGTAGGATGTACGGTGGTGTCACCCATTATCACCAGGTATGCTGCCGGTCTCTCGCCGGGAGGCGGCCCCTCCCACTCCTTCAGGTAGCCTGCCCATGCCAGGCAGGGGAACAGCTCACTGCACTGCTGCCTCTCATTGACTATCAGATACCTGAGTGGCTGGCGGTTGGCACCTGAGGCTGAGAGCCGTGCCAGGTCTATCAGTGAGACAAGGGTCTCGTAGGAGACCTCATGGCTCTCCTCAAACCTTCGGAATGATCTCGTCTGTTCTATCAGATGGCGTAGTGTCATATTACAACATAATTATTCCCACCACAAAATTATTCCCCCCTCGCCCCCTGTCGCTCTTATCGCTTCAGGGCCTCATCATACCTCTCACCTATCAGCTTCCAGTCGAGCAGCTCCCAGAAGCCCTTGAGGTAGTCAGGCCTGCGGTTGCGGTAATCGATATAGTATGCATGCTCCCACACGTCACATGTCATCAGCGGCACCAGTCCGCTACGGATTGGGTTGCCGGCATTAGGCTCCTGTGTAATGGTAAGGCGTCCGTCAGGCTTCATGCATAGCCATGCCCAGCCCGATCCGAACAGGGTGGCTGCTGCCTTGGTAAAGGCCTCCCTGAACCCCTCGAAGGAGCCATAGGCGGCATCGATAGCCCGTGCCATGGTACCCGTAGGGGTTCGCCTGCCCGAGGGTGCGAAGGTGTTGAAATAGAAGGTATGGTTCCATACCTGGGCAGCATTGTTAAAGATACCACCTTCCGCCTTCCGTATCATTGTCTCCAGCGAAGCCTCCTCAAACGGAGAGCCCGGAAGCAGGTTGTTCAGGTTGGTCACATAGGCCAGGTGATGCTTGCCGTGATGGTACTCAAGTGTCTCAGCACTCAGGTGCGGGGATAGGTCACCGGCTGAATACTTCAGTGGGGGGAGTTCAAATTTCATAACCAGTTAATATTTTAGGTAACAGATGTAAATATAGGAAAATTGGTCTGCTAAATGGAATTTCAGGGCATAAATATCACAGGGGGAGGCTCTGGTGCGACACCCTTTTCTGCAGCAAGCGCAAAGAGCTTTGTGACAGCTCTGCGACCCTCCTCGCCGAGTGAGAGGCTGAAATCATTGACATATAATTTTATGTGGTTCCTGATGACATCCCTCTCAGTCTCACGTGCATGCTGCCTGATAAAGGCTGCCGGCGCCTCCGGGTGTGCCATGGCATACTCAATACTGCGCCGTATGGTACGGTTCACCCTGGCCGCGACAGCCATGTCAAGGGTGCGGCTGGCAGCTATGGTACCCAGTGGCAGTGGCAGGCCGGTCTTCTCCTCCCACAGCGACCCGGTATCAGCCACCAGTGAGAGTCCCATCCTCTGATAGATAAACCGTGTCTCATGTATTATCACTCCGGCATCAGCCTCACCCGAGAGCACCGCCTCAGGGATATCGGAGAAGAGGTACTCACGCTTACGGGTTGCGCCGGGCCAGAAGATACTGAATAACAGGTTGGCGGTGGTGTTGATCCCCGGGATGGCTATGGTGGCATCATGCAGCTCGTCAGGCCATATCTTCCTCCGGCTCACCACCAATGGACCGTTACCGCGGCCGAGGGCACTGCCCGAATCAAGTATCATGTATCTGTCTGCCAGATGGAACAGCGCATGGAAGCTCATCTTGGTGATATGAATATCCCCCGCCGCCGCTCTCCTGTTGAGCTCCTCAACGTCAGCCAGAAACCAGTCATACTCTATCCCTTCACTCTCTACCCGTCCATTGACCATCGCCTCAAAGATAAAGGTGTCATTGGGGCATGGTGAAAATCCAATTGTTACTCTCATGATCAGCTCATCTCCACTATCATCCTCAGCAGTGTGGTCATCTCCTCCTGCAATCTTTCCAGGGCGAGGGGTATATTCCAGTTGGCGGTGTTACGTGGCTCAACCATATTGGATATGGCTCTCACCCCCAGCCATGGCACCCCAGCCATCATACATGCATATGCCAGCCAGGCACCCTCCATCGTCTCTATCTGCGGGTCCCACCCTCCCCTGATGCGTGCTGCCGCCTCACAGGTGCCGGTGGCGGTGTTCACCGTTGCTCCCCTCACGGCAGTCAGCTCTGTTGCAGCTGCCTCAAACCACCTGTTGCTGCACAGGAGACGGCCGCCGGTGAATGGCGGCTCGTCAGGGTCTGCCAGGCCGCTGTCGAAGAGGCTCCTGAAGGAGCCGTTGTCATCTATACCCATGTCAGCAAAGCACTCCGAAGCGGTCACCACCACACTGCCAATCGCCAGGTCAGAGGTGTAGCTGCCGGCTATCCCCGCCCCAATAATCAGTGATGGCGGCGGGAGAGAGCCCGCCGGGCGATACTCTGCGACGGGAGGGGCAGCGGTTCCGGAAACAGGAACCGGAATCGGAGCAGGAAGCGGAGCAGCCATAATGCCGGGGCGCAAGCCATTGCCGGGAGGTACAATGGCGCCAATTATCCTGTAGAGCACCCATGAGGTTGCTGCTCCGCCTACGCCGGCGACCACCACCTCACAGCCGCACCCTGCCCGGGAGGCTGCCCTGCTGACAGCCTCGCCCTCTGTGGGGTGAGCCACAACAATATATATTGTACCACTCTCTTTAGTCATTCTTAGGGCAGATGATGTGATAAATATATTATTTTTGAACAAAATAGCCCCTCAGCAGGTCTATATATTATTCATGCCAATGATCTACCTTACAAGAAGAGAGCGTTTCAGCGCAGCCCACCGCATGTTTCGTCCTGAACTGAGTGATGAGGAGAACATGAGGATCTACGGTAAGTGCTCCAACCCGCTGTGGCATGGCCACAACTATGTTCTGAAGGTTACTGTCAGGGGTGAGGCAGACCCGGCGACAGGCTTTTTCATCAATGCTACCAGACTGAAGGATATCATCAATGAGCGGGTGATCAGCAGGCTTGACCACCGCAACATGAATCTGGAGACCAGCTTCATGAAGGGGAAGGTAGCCACCACCGAGAACCTGGCCATCTCCATATGGCATGAGCTGGTGAAGCCGCTGGCTGATGAGGGTGCCACCCTGCACTGTGTGAGAGTGGAAGAGACAGAGAACAACTATGTAGAATATTACGGAGAATAATGGAAAAACTGAATGATGGCAGCGGCAGGCTGTCAGATGGCTACAACAAGATCGAGACATGGAATCCGGCGGTCATCGACGAGATCGCCGGTTATTATTACAAGATACTGAGGCTTCTGGGTGAAGAGCCCGACCGTGAGGGTCTGGTAAAGACACCTGAGAGGGTTGCCAAGGCCCTCAGCTTCCTTACCCGCGGCTACCAGGCTGACCCCGATGAGATACTGCGCAGTGCCATCTTCAGTGAGGAGTACCGTCAGATGGTGCTGGTCAAGGATATTGATATCTACTCAATGTGTGAACACCATATGCTTCCTTTTTTGGGTAAGGCTCATGTGGCCTACATACCTGACGGTCAGATAACCGGACTGAGCAAGATAGCGCGGGTGGTAGATGCCTTTGCTGCCCGCCTGCAGGTGCAGGAGCGGCTCACCACACAGATACGCAACTGCATACAGGAGAACCTGAAGCCGCTGGGAGTGGCAGTGGTGATAGAGGCACAACATATGTGTATGCAGATACGGGGTATACAGAAGCAGAACTCGGTCACCACCACCTCAGCCTTCACCGGCTGCTTCCTCTCTAACCTCAACACGAGGAGTGAGTTCATGCATCTGATAGCCAATAAACTGCATTAGTAACACCAACTAATCGCATCAGTTGCATCAATAAACTGCATCAGTAGCACCAACTAACCACATCAGTTGCACCAACTAACCACATCAGTCGCACCAACTAACCGCATTAGTAACACCAACTAACCACATCAGTCGCACCAACTAAAAACATTCTGGAGATGAAAGCATATGTATTTCCCGGACAGGGAGCTCAGTACCCCGGCATGGGCAAGGATCTCTTTGAGCAGCACCCACAGGCCCGCGACCTCTTTGAGAAGGCCAACACCATCCTGGGATTTCCCATCACCGATACAATGTTCAATGGCACCGGTGAGGAGCTGAAGCAGACGCGTGTCACGCAGCCTGCCATCTTCATACACTCGGTCATCATGGCTACCGTAGCCGGTGACTCCTTTGCTCCTGACATGGTTGCCGGCCACTCACTGGGTGAGTTCTCAGCGCTGGTGGCTGCCGGCGCCCTCTCGTTTGAGGAGGGGCTGCAGCTCGTTGCCGGCAGGGCCATGGCCATGCAGCGCGCCTGTGCCATCAACCCGTCAACCATGGCGGCAGTGATAGGTATGGATGATGTGGTTGTGGAGGAGGTGTGTGCCTCCGTGGAGGGCATTGTGGTGGCTGCCAACTACAACAGTCCGGGACAGATAGTTATCTCAGGCAGCAACGACGGGGTGGCTGCCGCCATCGATGAGCTGAAGCGCAGGGGTGGGAAACGTATCATACCCCTGGCGGTGAGCGGCGGCTTCCACTCACCATGTATGGAGCCTGCACGGCAGGAGCTGGAGGAGGCTATCCGCCGGGCGAAGTTCACCACCCCGCGTTGTCCGGTATACCAGAATGCCACTGCGATGCCTGTCACCATGCCGGAGGAGATCATGTCAAACCTGATTGCGCAGCTCACCTCACCGGTCTTGTGGAGACAGACGGTAGAGCGTATGGTGGCCGATGGTGCCACACAGTTTATTGAGGCGGGGCCCGGCAGTGTGCTGCAGGGGCTGATCAAAAAGATCGCACCTGAGGTGACGGCCACCGCGATAGCTCTCTGACCATATCATCATATCACCGGCGTGCCGTCACCCAGTGAGACCACAGCCATCCCCTCCCTGCCATCCATCCTGATGATCAGCGGCTGCGGGAACCGCACATGCCTGAACCAGGTGCCGCGGTACACCTCCTCAGCTGTACGCAGCCGCTCCCAACGTATCTCACCCTCATTTGTAGCCTCATTGACGGCGAAGTACCCGATATTCAGTGAGGTCACATTATGGAAGAAGTGTGACCCCTGTGAGGCGTCTACCTGGTAGTTGGCGAGGCTCACCTCAACGATCACCCGCGCATTGGATATCTGTGGCCACTCCACCGGCACCCCCAGGAAGCGGTCGCGGGTGCCCCACCGTCCCGGCCCTATCAGCAGGTAGCGCTGTCCCGCAGCGAGCATACGGCGATTGATGGCATCTATCTCGGCAGCCATCTCCATTGTCTTCAGGTTATCAAACAGCTCTGACTCTATATATATCACATCAGTGATATCATCAATCACTCCGTTGCCCATACTCTTGTGTGACACCATCAGCATATCGTCGGTATAGACAGTGTCAGGGTCAATGGTGTAGCCTGCTCCGCTCCCCACCAGCGGCTTTATCTGCAGCAGGTAGAAGGTGGCCAGCCCGTTCTCATCCTTTTCGAGGTCAACCGCATACTCAATCTCCACCGGTGCCCCAAAAGCCTCCTTCACCACCTCCAGCACGGTCTTCAGCGTGGCTGCCAGCGGGATATAGTCATACTTGAGTATGTTGGCCAGGTTGATAACCCTCGGTCCGGGGTGGTAGAGCCCGGGTGAGAGGGTGTCATTGTCAGCGCTGTATACCGAGGCGGTGTGTGTCAGGGTGCCGTCACCCTCTGCCTCGGAGATAGTCAGCTTTATCAGGCCGGCACTCTCACCGCTAAGAAGGTCTACCTCACTGCGGGCCAGGTTAACGGCATAGAACTCTCTCTGTGAGTGACGGGTAAGGTCTCTGATAGAGACAATATCGAGGTCGGGGTAGGCAGGTGAGAAGCGGAAGGCCCTCTCACCGTCAAGCACATACTGACCGAGACCCACCGCAGCCACCGCAAAGCCATCTTCAGGAACCATATTGGATACAGGGTAGAAGTTGTACGACTGTGCCGTGCCGCTGAGGTGCGGATAGAAGCGGTCGCCATGACGCCGCCCCACCACATTCTGTATCACCACCGCCATCTTCTCCTGCTCTATCTTATAGTTGACAGCCTCAAAATAGATACGTGAGTTGTCTGAATAGACTGATGAGTAGACCATCTTGACGGCACCGAGGAGCTGTGCCAGCCTCACCTCGGGCTCAGGGTGGTTATTGGGAAGCAGGTAGGTGCCGAAGATACCCGAGAAGGGCTGGCTGAGCGAGTCTTCGAAGAGGCTCGACGAGCGTACGGCCAGCGGCCGCGTGTTACGCCAGATAAAGAAGCGCAGCCGCTGCGTCAGCTCCTCACTGAGTGAGGCAGCAAGGAAATTCTCCTGCAGCTCGGCAAACGGCATACCGCTGTTGATGGTCTCCCACAGGTTGTTGCTCTCCATAAAGAGGTCGAACTCATCGGTACCGATAACAGCAGTGAAGGGTGCCCTGATATTTATTCCCGGCACCAGGCTGCCCAGCCCGAAGCTGTAGATCAGGGTACTGATAAAGGCCACCCCACGACCCTTCCCCCCCAGCGAGCCGTCAGCCATACTGATGACGTTGGACTCATCTGTCATTGCTGACTCATCAAAGTTTATCACCTTGCCCCTGTTCATCTCATGGCGTCTGGTGACGATGATATCGAGCAGGTAGTCACGCATGGCTGCCAGAGTGGTGAAGTCAGACACCCTGAGAGGGTGTATCTTCCTGGCTATCTTCACCTCACCCCGCGCCATGAGCCATAGTGAGAAGTGGTTCTTCATGGCATGGTAGAGGAGCGAATCTTCAGGCACCGTCTTGAGGAAGGCCTCAAACTCACGCATTGACCTGGCAACAGCTATCTGCCTACCCCTGGAGTCGCGGTAGATGAAGCTGCCAAAGCCCAGGTAATAGGTAATAAATGCTTTCAGCTCCTGCATCAGCGTCTCTGAATTCTTATTGATAAAGGAGGCCTTCAGTGCTGCGGTATAACGCTCATTGCCGGGGTCTGATGACTGCAGCAGTATAGGCAGGTTAGGCTGCTCACCACGTACCATCTGCAGCAGCTCCAGCCCGGCCAGCTCATGGAGGGTACCCTCACGCGGGAAGCGCATGTCAGAGATGACACCCAGCAGGCTGGTGCGGTAGCGGTTATAGATCTGCATCGCCTCCTCCCAGCTGGTGGCCAGCAGTATCTTGGGCCTGGCACGCAGCTTGAGCACCTTGTAGAGCTCATCAGTAGAGACATCCTCTATCAGGTTGCGTGTCTGCTCAAAGACCAGTGAGTAGAGCATGGGCACATAGCTTGAGTAGTAGTCGGGTGCATCTTCCACAATCATAATGATGCCTGAGAGCCCCTTCTCTGTATCATTCTCCACATTGACCTTGTCTTCAAGCAGCTTTGACATGGCAAAGAAGAGCCGCGACTCACCATTCCAGATGAATATGTTGTCACAGGGCACCCTGACACCCCGGTAGTGCTGCACGAAGGGCAGGTCAGCAGCGGTGTTGAGCAGTATATAGACCGGAATGTAGGGGTACCTCTCCTTTATCTTCTGGCAGAGGCCCATTGAGCTGCTCCTGTCAGCCCCCACCATGATTATCACCATGTCATAGTGTCTCGCCTCCAGCCTGCTGAAGGCCTCCTTCTCATCTGATACACCTGTTATGCGTGGTATGGTGGTGAGGCTCATCTGGTAATAGTCTCCCAGCATATAGTCAGAAAAACGCCCTTCACCCTCTATCGAGTAGGCATCATAGAGGCTGGCCACCAGCAGTATCTCCTTCACCTTGAAGGGCTGCAGGTCATGGAAGAGGTCTCTCTCAGCGGTGTGTCTGTCAAGGAACTGCTGCAGCAGCACCCTCACGCTGCTCCCTGCTGCCGGCTCCTCACCACTGGCGGTGGCTCCGGGCAGCGCCGTCTGGCGTGCTGCCGCCTCACGGCTGTTGAGGTATCCTCTCAGCAGCCCGGTAAAACGCTCCAGCAGCTCACGCTCCTCCCTGAGGAAGGGACCCTCATCCTGAGGCATGAACTGATGGCTGTAGAAGATCTCTACGGCGACGGTGGCAGTAAGGGTCTCACAGGTGGCGGAGAGCCGCCACGCTGTCTCGGCAAAGTGAGGGGTGGTGTACTCATGGCCATGATAGCTTATACGTGCCGAGGCATGGTCAGGGTACTGAAATGCGCCGGGCAGCCCCAGGACGAGATATGTAAGTGTCTCATCAAGGGGCTTCCTCTCCTTGATTATTGCGGTGGCACGGTTGATACACTCCAGCTCCTTGAGGCGCTCCTGCTGGTCATACAGCCGGTCGCCGGTGCCGGAGGGGTCATGACGGTCATTCATTATGGCATCAGCTATGATATGATGCCAAAATTAGCAAAAAGGGAATACGATGGTCTCAGTCAGCTGACCAATACACCATTTATCAGCTTACCTCCCAGGTGCCTTCGCTCCTCAGCAGCTCATCAACGCTGCGTATCTGTGATCTCGACTGTACCTGCTCATGCTGTGCCATCATCGCCTCATCATAGGTCTGATCGGCTATCGATCGTATCACGCCGAGGGCCACCGGATATTCAGGCAGCGTCATGCCTGCCAGCCGGTAGTGTATCCCCGGGTTGGGCTCATGTGCGTCGTGCACCAGGATATCCTTCTCGGTAATACCGTTCTCTCCCAGCCTCACCACCTTCAGCTTGAGATCCTTCAGTATGATCCCCTTGTCTCTGTTCTTACCGAAGATCATCTTCTCACCATGCCGCAGGATGATGGTATGTTCATCACGGTTATCCTTGGAGGCGAAGGCATCGTGTGTGCCGTCATTGAAGATGACACAGTTCTGTATGGCCTCAATAATTGTGGTGCCCCTGAAGAGTGCTGCCTCCTTGTATACCTCGCCTGAGAGCTGCAGGTTGAAGTCGATGGTACGTGCAAAGAAGCGCCCTGATGCGCCTATTGCCAGCTCACCTATCTTAAAGGGGTTCTCGATAGTGCCATAGGGTGACGTCTTGGTTGCCAGACCCTTCTTTGAGGTGGGTGAGTACTGCCCCTTGGTCAGTCCGTAGATCTCATTATTGAAGAGCACCACCTTCAGGTTGATGTTACGTCTGATGGCATGTATGAAGTGGTTGCCGCCGATAGCCAGCGCATCACCATCGCCGGTCATGACCCACACCATCAGGTCGGGATTGGCTATCTTGATGCCGGTAGCTATGGCTGCTGCCCGTCCGTGGATACCATGGAACCCGTAGGTGTTCATGTAGTAGGGTAGCCTTGATGAGCACCCTATACCGGAGACGAACACATATTTCTCTCTGGGGATATCAAGCTCTGCCAGTGTCTTCTGCAGTGCGGCCAGTATGGCATGGTCACCACAACCGGGGCACCAGCGCACCTCCTGGTCACTCTTGAAATCCTTAGCTGTATATTTGTTAGTCAGTGTCTCAGCCATTTCTCTTTTCCTCCAGCAGTTTAATAGAATGATCCTTAATCTCTTTTACAGTAAAGGGGAGCCCCTGAATCTTGTTGTACTGATTGTATGTGTATTTCTGATGCCTTATCCTCAGGTAGTTGGCAAACTGACCGGTATTCAGTTCACACACCAGCAGGTTTTTAAAGCTTCCCAGCACCTTATCGGTATTCTTCGGCAGTGGTCTTATATAGTTGAACACGGCAGCGGAGACATCATACCCTTCATCCTGCAGCTCCTTCACCGCAGTCTTTATATGTCCGTATGAGCTGCCCCAGCCGATTATCAGCAGTTCACCGCTGCTCTTGCCCATCACCTCCAGCTCAGGTATGAATTCAGCTATGCGCTCTACCTTCTCTTCGCGTATCTTCACCATATACTCATGGTTCTCGGGGGTGTATGATACGTTGCCCTTAATGGTCTTCTCCAGTCCGCCAACGCGGTGCTCCAGTCCGGGTGTACCCGGTATGGCCCACTTACGTGCCAGCCTGTCGGGGTCTCTCTCATATGCCAGGTACTCATTGTCATCCTTGACGGCATAGGGAACGGTTATTGACGGCATATCCTTCATGGAGGGTATCCTCCACGGCTCTGAGCCGTTGGCCAGGTAGCTGTCAGTAAGCAGTATCACCGGTGTCATATGCTCCACTGCCAGCTTTGCTGCCTCAAAGGCGAACCTGAAGCAGTCTGATGGCATCCCGGCTGCCAGCACCGGCACCGGGCTCTCACCGTTACGTCCGTAGAGCGCCTGCCACAGGTCGGCCTGCTCGGTCTTGGTAGGCAGCCCTGTTGATGGTCCGCCCCTCTGTACGTTGACCACCACCAGTGGCAGCTCGGTCATGATGGCCAGGTTGAGTGCCTCAGACTTGAGTGCCAGCCCGGGACCTGAGGTGGATGTCACTGCCAGTCGTCCGGCATAGCTGGCACCAATGGCAGTACATATACCTGCTATCTCATCCTCAGCCTGCAGGCTCTTGGCACCCATATCCTTGCGCTGTGCCAGCTCTTCAAGGATACCGGTAGCCGGTGTGATGGGGTATGACCCTATGAAGAGCTTCAGTCCGGCCTTCTCGGCGGCGGCCAGCAGTCCCCATGCGGTGCCCTGGTTACCGCTTATATTACGGTAGGTACCCTTGGCGATAGGTGCCGGTCCGACGCTATAGGTGGGTGTCAGCAGCTCACAGGTCTCACCGTAGTAGTAACCTGCTCTCAGCACCCTGCGGTTGGCCTCAGCCACTGCCGGTCTGCGTCCGAACTTCTCATCAATAAACTCTTCGGTATATTTGAGGCTGCTGTCAAAGAGCCAGTATATCATTCCCAGCGCAAACATGTTCTTGGTGCGGAGGGCTGACTTGGCATCCAGCTCCATACCCTGCACTGCCTCCTTCACCAGGGTGGTGATAGGTGCAGCTACCAGGTTCAGTGAGGTGAGCTTATCCTCAACAAAGGGGTCAGACTGGTATCCGGCTCTCTGTATCTGCTTCTCAGTAAAGCTGTCTGAGTCGTAAATGATTGTGGCGCCTGGTCTCAGCCACCTCGCATTTGCCCGTACAGCTGCAGGATTGAGTGCTACAAGCACATCAGTAAAATCACCGGGAGTGTTTATCAGCTTGTGGCCGATATGTACCTGGAACCCCGACACGCCGCCGACAGTGCCCTGTGGCGCCCTTATCTCTGCCGGATAATCGGGGAAGGTGGAGATATCATGTCCGAACAGGGCCGACGTGTTTGAAAAGAGATTACCGGTCAGCTGCATGCCGTCACCGGAGTCGCCCGAAAACCTGATCACCACCGCATCTTTTTCAATGACCTTTGATCGTTTTCCCATAATGATGGTATTACCTTAGTTTATTGTTAGTTGAGACTTTTTATTGGAGTAACCCTTATCAATCTACGAAGTTCACCACAATCACCTTAGAACTGAATGATATTGGTCATGTTTGAGATACCCGCCACCGCGGTGCGTAGCACTCTCAGCGACCTGCTGACCTGATTATTCTGACTCACAGTGCTGTGGGCTCTCATGGTCACTCCTCCTTCCATATATCTGCCCGCTGCAGATTGATGGCACCCTGAAAAAATATAGTGGCTATCTTCTCAAAGTATTCGGTATAGTCGGAGACAAAAAAGAGATCTTCCCCGGGGTGACCACTGCCCAGCAGCTTTTCCCTCTCAAGTATTGATCGCAGCCGTTCGGCCACTATACGTGCCGTGTCGACCACCTCGACGCTGAAGTTAAAGAATTTGCTGATCTGGTTGCGTATTATCGGGTAGTGTGTACAGCCCAGTATCAGTGCATCAATATTGTTAAGCCGCGCGTCGGAGAGGTATGCTCTTATAATCGCGTTGCTTATATCATCGAATACGAACCCCTCCTCTATCATAGGCACCAGCAGTGGTGTTGCCAGTGATGCCACCTCCGTTTGGGGTGCTGCCTCCCTCAGCTTCCTCTCATAGCTCCCTGAGTTTATTGTCAGCTTGGTGCCTATCACCCCCACCCTCCGGTAGTGTGCTCTGCTGCAGTGCTCTACCACCGGGTTTATCACATCAAGTATTAACACCCTCTCACCATACTCACTCTGCAGTGCCTCATAGGCTGAGGCCGAGGCGGAGTTACAGGCTATCATCACCAGCTTGGCATCATGTCCCAGCAGAAACTCAGTTATGCGCCGCGCATAGCCTCTGATCGCCTCCTGCGACTTATCGCCATAGGGCAGGTGTGCCGTATCACCGAAGTATATTATACGCTCATGAGGCAGTATCTGCCTTATGGCCTGTGCTACGGTGAGCCCTCCCACGCCTGAGTCAAAAATCCCTATCGGTCTCTCTGCTGATGACATACTGTTCATATAAAAGCAAGCCCGCCATCTGGCGGGCAGTAGGCACTGCTGCTTATCACAGCCTTCTTACCTGATACCCAGCTTCTCTTTCACCATAGGCCCGATATCGGTACTCTTTTTGGTATCGACATAGACCAGGGTTCGTATCTCATATACATAGACAAAGCCACCCTCTTTCGCCACCTCATTGATAGCATTGGTAGCCTTCTCAATGATAGGATCCATCAGCTCAGCCTGCTTCTCCTGCATCTGCACCTGTGCCTGCTGCTGGAAGTTGCTGATACGTGTCTGCATGTCAGCCAGCTCCTGCTCTTTGTTGGCCCTGACGATCTCACTCAGGGTCCTGCTCTCCTTCAGGTACTGGTCATACTTGTTGTTCAGCTCAACCTGCATCAGCTCCAGTGCATTGGTAAGCTCCTGCCCGAAGGCAGTGTACTTCTGCATGGCAGTGTCATAGTCAGGCATGGCTGTGATGATCTCATCACGGTTGATATGGCCTGTCTTGACTGACTGAGCAAATCCATCCTGTGCTGATACCAGAAAGACAGCAACCAGGAGTATCTCAAATACTTTTTTCATGGTTTTAATTTCAATTTTGTCGTGCAAATGTAATTAATTAATCAATTCTTATAACCCAGTTTTTGAAGCACCTGGTCAGAGAGATCATATCTCGGATTAGCGAACAGAATATTTGATCCTGAGGCGGTATCAAATATAACCGCATAGCTCTGTGCCACAGATATCTCTTTGATAGCCTTCAATATCTCATCCTGTATTGGTCTCACCAGCTCTTCACGTTTGCGAAACAGCTCACCATCCATGCCGAAGTATTTGTTTTGCAGCTCACTCACCTCCCTCTCCCTCTCTATTATTGCGTCACGCCTCTTTCTCTTCTGCTCCTGTGAGAGGAGCACCTCTTCGGCCTGGTAATCCTTGTACATCTGCTCTACGGCAGCATATCCGGCTGCCACCTCCTTCTCCCACTCTTCAGAGAGCTTGTCAAGCTGCTGCTGTGCTGCGGTGAATGCAGGTATATTATTCCTTATATATTCGCTGTCAACGAAAGCGAATTTCTGTGCTGCCCCGGTGAGGGTGGCAGCCACTGTCAGTAGTGTGATGAGAGCGATCTTCTTCATAGCTGTCATATTTTTTTTATTTTTTTCAGAATTGCTGTCCGATCACAAAGTGGAACTGGCTTCCGGCATCCTGATCTGTTCCGTACACCGGCTGGTCAAAGCCGTATGCCCAGTCTATCCCCAGCAGTCCAAACATAGGCAGGTTGGCTCGCAGTCCGAACCCTGCCGACCGTTTCAGTCTGAAGGGGTTGAAATCTTTCAGCTCATACCATGCCCTTCCTGCCTCAACAAATGCCAGTCCATAGATGGTAGCCTGCGGGTTGAGTGATACGGGGTATCTCAGTTCAAGGGTGAGCTTTGAATAGAGGTTACCCGCCTCTATCCTTCGCAGCATACCCTCTTCAAACTTATCTATACGGGGTGTCAGTGACCCGTTGGTGTAACCCCTGAGGGCTATCACCTCACGGCCGTAGAAGCTGTACCCTGTCATGCCGTCACCTCCCAGATAGAAGTTCTCAAATGGTGACGGACCGATATCCTTGTTGTAGTATCCCAGGTAGCCGAATGCTGCCCTGGCATTAAGTATCAGCTTCTGCTCATTGTTGAGCGGCAGGAAGTAGTCAGCCTTGAATACCGCCTTGTAGAACTCTATCCAGCGGTAGCGCTCCTCATCACTCACCCCTGACATATCCTTGCCATTGAGTGCCGAGAAGGGCGGGGTGGCCTGCAGTGATAGTGAGAAGGTAGAGCCGGTACGCGGGTAGATGATGTTTGGTCCTGCAGAGAAGCGGGTGATACGTGCACTGACGGTAGCCAGGTTGGCGGTACCGTTGGTAAAGAGGAACTGGAACTGGCTGTAGCGGTCAAGCACATACCTCTGGTAGCTCAGCTCATAGTTGACCGAGAAGTAGTTGTCAGGCCACTCCAGCCTCTTGCCAAACCCTATTGAGGCACCATCAATGATCATTGCCTGACGGTCATCTTCACCCCTCTTTGAGCCGTTGGTCATCAGCGACCTGAAGGCTGACACCGACAGGGTGTTGGGCTTTCGTCCGCCGAGCCACGGCTCAATGAACGAGACGTTGTATGACTGATATACGCGGCCGTTCGACTGTGCCCTTATCTGCAGCGACTGGCCGTCACCTGACGGGTATGGTCTCCACTGGTTCCACTTGAAGAAGTTACGTACGGCAAAGTTATTGAACCGCACCCCTATTGTACCTACCAGCATGCCTGCACCCCATCCTCCTGATATCTCAAACTGGTCATTGGCCTTCTCCTCGAGGGCATAGAGCAGATCAACGGTACCGTCAACCTGGTTGAGCAGCGGCTGCGGGCTTATCTTTTCCGGGTCGAAGTGACCCAGCACCGCCACCTGACGTGCTGACCGCATCAGGTCATTCTTGCTGAAGAGGTCACCCGGCAGGGTGAAGAGCTCACGCCTCACCACATGCTCATTGGTGCGTGTGTTACCGGTGATAATCACATTGCTCAGGGTGGCGGGGTCACCCTCATAGATACGCACCTCAAGGTCAATAGAGTCACCCTCAATATGTTTCTCAACGGGTGTGAGGCTTGAGAAGAGATAGCCATAGTCAAGGTAGAGTGAGTTGACGGCATCATCATCATAGTTGAGCCTCTTGTCAATCATCGTCTGGTTATAGATCTCTCCTGCCGGGAAGTTAAAGAAGGCGGTGAGCTGCTCCTTTGTATATATGCTGTTACCCACCCAGTCAACACTGCGCAGGTAGTACTGGTTACCCTCATTCACCTTCACCACCAGGTTGATCCTGCCATCCTCAACCGCGTAGGTTGAGTCACCGGTAATACGGAAGTCGCGAAAACCGTTCTCATTATAAAACTCAGTCAGCCGCGAGCGGTCTTCATCAAACTTCTCTTCGATATATTTTGAAGCCTTGAATATGTTGAGATTCTTCTTTTTGGTATCCTTCATCACACGCCGCAGCCTCTTGTCAGTAAAGAATTCGTTACCCTCAAACTCTATCTCGGCAATCTTCACTTTGGTATTTTTGTTTATCACAAAGGTGAGCAGCAGGTTGTTGGGCATGTCAGGGTCATCCTTCTGTATTATCTCCACACTGGTATTCAGGAACCCCTTCTCAATATAGTGATTCTTAATGGCCCGCTCTGCCCTGTTGAGCTGGTGTGCTGTCACCTGTGTGCCTGCCATCAGGCTTATCTTCTCGAGCAGGTCACTCTCTTCCGACTTCCTCACCCCCTCAAACATCATTGATGAGAGTCTGGGCCTCTCTGTCAGCTCAATGTCAAGCCACACATTCTCCTCCTCCTGCCGTGTGATGGTGATGGTGACGTCAGAGAAGAGCCCCTGATCTATCAGCTTCTTCACTGCGGCGGTGATCACCTCACCGGGTATCTCTATCTTCTGCCCTATACGTAGCCCCGAGATACCTATCAGTGCCCCTGAGTCGAGGTACTTCACTCCTGAAACGGATATTCCGGCTATGATATACTCTTCGGGGTAGAGGTAGTTTACAAACCTGTCAACTTTCTGGGCTGAGGCTGTCACTCCGGTTAACAGCAGTATAAAGAGAAGGATAGTTTTCAAGGGTTTCATTTTCATCATCTCAACTGTTTTCAGCGATCTGTTCACTGGTCTTTCCATATCTCCTCTCTCTCTTCTGGAAGTTTGCTACTGCCCTGTAGAGGTCTCCTTTGCTAAAATCGGGCCAAAGTTTTTCCGTGAAGTAGAGCTCGGCATATGCCAGCTGCCAGAGCAGGAAGTTACTGATACGCTTCTCGCCGCTGGTACGTATCATCAGCTCAGGGTCGGGTATTCCGGCTGTTGTCAGGTTATCACTGATGGTCTGCTCCTCTATGGCTGTTGTCTCCAGCCTCCCCTCCTGCACCCCGGCGGCCACCCTGCGGCACGCCTCGGTCAGCTCCCACCGTGCCGAGTAGCTCAGTGCCACTATCAGTGTCATGTGGTTGCCTGCTGCTGTCAGCCTGATGGTCTCATTGAGCTTCTCCCTCACCTTGTCTGACAGTCGTGTCTGATCACCTATCACCTTCAGTGAAATTCTTTTCTCAGTAAGGGTACGGGTCTCATTGTTGAGTGCATCAACCATCAGGTTCATCAGTGCTGTCACCTCACTGCCCGGTCTGGCCCAGTTCTCGGTAGAGAAGGCATAGAGTGTAAGGTATTTGATACCCATCTCGGCGGCAGCCTCCACGGTACGTCGTACCGCCTTCACCCCCTCCTGGTGACCATAGACCCTCTCCCTGCCACGGCGGCTGGCCCAGCGGCCGTTGCCATCCATTATGACAGCCACATGTGCAGGCAGCCTGCTCTTATCTATCAGATCCCTGTAGCCCAATGCTGTTATCTCCTCTTTCGTCGCTTCTCCTTCTCCTTTGACATGTCAGCGAATGCCGGACATCCTGCAAGCTTGTTGTATATCTTCCAGGTGAGGGAGACCCCCATGAAGCTGTACCAGTCATTGTTATGGATGAATGAGCCGTCAACCTCACTGTTACCGGGGGCGCTGATATCAAACTTGCCGTCGAGGTTGTCGGTGAAGGTCTTACGGAAACCATACTCTATCTCAACACCTATATGGTTGGCCACATTTATCTTGAACCCGGCAGAGAAGGGTATTGCCAGGAAGGGACCCGGCAGGTTCATCCATGAGAGTGCCGCCCCGGCAGCCATATAGGGCGTGTAATCAACACGCCTGCTACGGAATGTGCTGTAGGGGAAGAAGTTAAACTCATAGGTGGCACCCAGCTCACCCACCATGGTGGTTGACTCTATCGACGGGACGTACCCTCCCAGCAGGTTGGCCCTGACCGCCTGCCGCGGGTTGAAGTTGTACCTGTAGAAGAGCTGCACGGCAGGCCCGGGCTTGTAAACCGGGTTACGGTAAACATTGTCTTCACCCAGGTAGTTGACTATCCCTGCCGAAGCACCATAATCAGCACTACGCTGCGGGAAGAGGGGCAGTGTCAGCAGGATGAGTGATATTATGGCGGCCGTTCTTTTCATCAGCTATCAATCATTGAAGCATCTGCCGGAGAGAGGGCAGACCGCTGCGGGCTGTCCTTATCCGGTAGCTTACTGTAACACTGAAGGTGTGATATATATCGTTACTCTTTGAAAAGTCTGAGGTGTATCCCTCCAGGTAGTCGGTGAAGGCATACCTCCCTGCCAGCTCAACACCTAACAGCAGGTTGGGATCAAAGGCGAGCTTCGCGCCTATCCCCAGCGGCACCACCGCAGCAAAGCCTTTTCGTTTGATTGACGGTTCAATGCTCCACTTCTCTTCCAGCTCCTTACTGGCCTGAAAGACATTGTATGCTGCCCCTCCCACCCCGGCAAGGGCATAGAGATCAATACTCCTGATAAAGTCACGCATCCTGTTGGCACGCCGGTAGCTGTATGTCTGAAAGAGGAAGCTGTTCCTCTCACGGTTCCTCACAATATAGTATTCACCCAACAGTGCCGGCTCAAAGATCATTGAGCTTGAGCGGTAATGCCTGTCGACGTTTGAGCCCCTGGCATCATCAGCATTCAGCATTGCGCCGGTGAGTGAGAGGCGTGCTGCCACCTCGTCAGTGATGAAGTACCTGAATGAGAGGTTGGCGCTCACACGGGTCTGCCTGAAGGATATATCCTTGAGGCCCAGGGCGTTTGATCCAATAGAGAAGCCCCCTATATCGCCGTAGAGCTGTGAGGTGCCAATAGCGGCGGCAGCTTCGTATCGCTTCATCTTCCACAGCTGGCCCGATACGAAGGTAGAGGTGAGTAACACCACCATAGACATCACTATCAGACGTTTACCCATCGGTCACCTTGCGATTGCGGCTACAAATATAAAGAATGTATACCATTAAGAACTTAAATATTCCTTAATTATTGTCAGTTACGGCGGTCAGCGCCCCACATAAGTTTATTACGCAGGGTACTGAAAAAGTCGTTTCCGGAGGTGGTCACGGTGCTGAGCCGGGTTGTTGACTGTTGCACCACCAGCAGTGTTCCGGCAGAGACTCTTACAGCCTTTGAGTCACAGGTCACCAGGCACTGGCTGCTGCGCGCCTCGGGCTCGAGGGTGATGATACTGCTGCCGGAGACGATTATGGGTCTGACGGTCAGGTTGTGTGGTGACATAGGTGCAATGATGATACTCTCATCGGCAGGCGAGAGGATAGGTCCTCCCACGCTGAGGTTATAAGCTGTGGAGCCTGTGGCAGTAGAGAGTATCAGTCCGTCGGCACGGTAGGTGTTAAGGAATGTGCCGTCAACCTTTACCGTGATAGAGAGCATGCTCTGGTCAGCCTTCTGTACTGTCACCTCATTGAGTGCCAGGGTGGTCTCCTCACCAAACAGTTTGTGTGGAGAGACAACCTCAAGCATGGCGCGTGTTATCAGCTCATACTTGCCAAAACAGAGCAAATCTATCGACTTGCCGATATCATCATCGGGTATGTTTGCAAGGAAGCCGAGGCGCCCGGTATTGATGCCTGCCACGGGAATACCGGTAGGGAGCACCTTCATGGCTGTCTCCAGGAAGGTGCCGTCACCCCCCACGCTCACCATCATACAGACACCGGCAGGCAGCTCAGTAAGCTCACTGAAGAGGTTGACGCGGTGGTCATTGTTAAAGTAGCTGACACCCGAATCCATAATATTGAGGTAGACGGTCACCCCCCGGTCATAGAGTGCATCAATGACCCTGTTGAGCCCGGTGACGGTCTTCTCGGTAAGACCCTTGCTGAAGAGTGCAATGGTTTTGTCCATCGGTGATCACGGTTACATATTCAGATATTTCATGAGCAGGTTGTACCTGTCACTGTAGAAACGGTCAAGCTCATCATTGTCAGTCACCCAGGTTGTCACCTCATATGAATATCTCTCAAAAGTGCGTATTATCGATGTCAGATCATTGGTATTGATCTTGATGGTCACCTCAAGGCTGGTAGAGTCAGGGTCTGAGGTTATGTGCATGCTCAGGATACGTGCATCATTGCTTTCAACAATCTGCGATATACGGCTCATTGAGTATTCACGCTGCAGCACCTTCAGTATCAGTATACCACCCGGCTGATCTATTGAGGCTATCCTGGCCAGTCCGCCAATTATCTCATTGTAGGTTATCACCCCTCGGTAGTGCCCCTCATCATCGATCACCGGCACCACTGAGAGCTTGTGCCGTGCTGCCAGGGCAATCACCTCATAGATATGCTGACTCCCCTTCACCGAGGGGCGCGGCAGGGAGAGCTCATGGTTGCCTATCGGCTCGCCGGGCTGATTGAAGTCGTAGATGTCACTGTCAGAGATGAGCCCCAGATAGTCGTTCTCATTGACGATGGGCAGATGGGAGACCCTGAATATCTCCATCCAGTTGAGTGCCGCCTGCGCTGTATCTGACGTACGCAGTGCAGGTACCACCTCTGATATCATCTCTCTGGCCAGCATTACCGTTTCATTTGGCGAATAAAATTACAAAAAACTGTGGATCTTTTTAACTTTGCAGATAAAAGAGCGGAGGATGACCATGACAAGGCTAAGCGTTAACATCAATAAAATTGCTACACTGCGTAATGCCCGCGGAGGTAATATACCTGATGTGAAGCTGGCTGCTGTACGGTGCCAGGCCTATGGCGCTGAGGGTATCACCGTTCATCCCCGGCCCGATGAGAGGCATATCCGCTACCGCGATGTGTATGAGCTGCGTGAGGTGGTCACCACCGAGTTCAATATTGAGGGTAACCCTGAGGAGCCTTTTGTCAGGATGGTGCTGGAGGTGGTTCCTGACCAGGTGACGCTGGTACCTGATGCGCATGATGCCATCACCTCCGACTCGGGGTGGGACACCCGTACCAACCTCTCTTTTCTCACCACCGTTATTGCCCGCTTTCATGAGAAGGGTATCCGCACCTCTATCTTTACAGGCACTGACCCTGAGATGATCAGCTATGCTGCCCGTACCGGCACTGACCGTATTGAGCTCTATACCGAGCCCTATGCTGCACAGTATCATGCTGACCGTGAAAGTGCCATAGCCCCTTTCATCACGGCAGCGGGCATAGCCCGCGATGCCGGGCTGGAGCTCAATGCCGGTCATGACCTCGACCTGCACAACCTGGCGTGGCTGAAGCATAACATACCGTGGCTGAAGGAGGTCTCCATAGGGCATGCACTCATCTCTGATGCCCTCTATTATGGTCTTGAGAATACTATTCAGATGTACCTGCGGGAGCTGCGCCGCGGCAGCCGGGAATAGCCGGTTACCCTGAAGGGCTACTTGAGGTGCTTCTCTATTATGGTCTTCAGCACCTCTATCCCCACCAGGTTCTCTCCGCCGCCAGGGATGATTATGTCGGCATACCGCTTTGACGGTTCAATGAACTGGAGGTGTGACGGCTTCACTGTCTTGTTGTATCGCTCAAGCACCATCAGCACCGACCGGCCACGCTCAACTATGTCACGCTGTATCACTCGTCCCAGCCTGTCATCGGCGTCAGCATCCACAAATACTTTTATGTCAAGCATCCTCCGCAGCCCGGGGTCTGAGAGCACCAGTATCCCCTCCACCACCACCACTTCAGCCGGTCTTACCGGAATGGTCTCATGTGACCTGACACAGGTGAGGTATGAGTAGATAGGCATATTTATCGGACGTCCTGCCCTGAGGTCTGCCAGGTGTGAGATCAGCAGGGGCCACTCCACCGAGTCGGGATGATCAAAATTTATATCCTGCCGCTCCTGTGGCGGTATGTGGCTGTTGTCACGATAGTAGCTGTCCTGCGGCAGCACCACCACCTCTCCCGGGTGAAGCATCTCTACCAGCTTACGGACCACTGTAGTTTTTCCGGAGCCTGTTCCTCCGGCGATCCCGACAATAAGCATAAAATGTGTATTTTTGTGCCAAAAGTAGCAAAAAACAACTGTATGGTAAAGCATATAGTGATCTTCAAACTGACGCCTCCGCTCACTGCTGAGGAGCACGATAAGGCTGTCAACAGGCTCAAGGAGCATTTCGGGCCGTTGGGTAACAGGCTCAGCTATATCATTGAATACCGTACCGGTATCAATATCACTGATGCTGACCATGCCGGCGACTTTGTCATTGATGCCACCTTCGCCTCCATGGATGACCTCCGGCGCTACCAGTCGAGTGAGGCACACCGCAAGGCTGTTGCTGCCGCCTCATCCATTAAAAAGGCCAAGGTGGTTGTTGACTATAACTTTTAACTGATGAGCTCTCTCTACCCACTACGCTTTAAGCCCCTTCTCAGGGAGACACTCTGGGGGGGTGACACCCTTCGTGCACGGTTCGGCAAGCGTGCATCCCGGGGGGCCGCCATAGGTGAGAGCTGGGAGATATGCGGCATGCCGGGTGCCAGCTCAGTAGTGGCCAACGGCTTCCTGAAAGATAACACCCTGGAGGAGATAGCCGATATCTATATGGATGAGCTGGTGGGTGATGCTGTCTACCAGCGCTACAGCAATGAGTTTCCGCTGCTGGTGAAGCTGATTGATGCCACTGACCGCCTCTCAATACAGGTGCACCCCAATGACCAGCTTGCTGAGGAGAGGCACCACGCCTGGGGCAAGACCGAGATGTGGTACATCATTGATGCTTCCCCCGGAGCAGTCATCTATACCGGCTTCAGGAGACAGAGCTCACGTGAGGAGTACCTTGAGCACCTCGCTGCAGGGAGGGTGGCTGACCTTATCAATGAGACGCCTGTCACCGCCGGTGATGTCTTCTACATACCTGCCGGACTGGTTCATGCCATCGGTGCCGGGGTGGTGCTGGCCGAGATACAGCAGACCTCCGATGTCACATACCGTATCTACGACTGGGATCGTACCGGCAGTGATGGCAAACCGCGTGAGCTGCATACCGCGCTGGCGCTCGATGCCATCGACTTCAGCATGGTGGGTAACCATCTTGTTAAGAGGGAGCCGCAGCTCAACAGTACGGTGCTGCTGGCTGAAGGTCCCTATTTCCGCACCAATATGATTATGTTTGACAGGCCGATAATAAAAGACTACTCACTCACCGACTCGTTCATCATCTACCTCTGTACCGAAAGCATGGCTGTGATTGAGCTCAACGGTCAGAGTGAGGAGATAGAGGCGGGTGAGACACTACTTATTCCTGCCTCGGCAGAGAGCGTGGCAATAATACCACGTGGCACTGCCAGGCTGCTTGAAATATTTATTCCATAACAAGAGGAGCAGAAACAAGAGGAGCAGAAATGAGAAAAGCAGACATGAGAAAAGCAGACATGAGACTACCAATCATAGCTATCACCCTGATGATCACCCTGATGATCACCGCCTGCGGCGGCACCGGCAGTGATGAGAGTCGCCGTGGCCGTGAGCGCCACCAGCCTGACACCGGCTATACAGGAGTGAAATATGTCATCAGAGACAACATCAAGCTGAAGGAGATCACCTACAAGAACGGCCTGCGTGAGGGGATGACACGCACCTACTACAAGGGAGGGGCCCTGGAGCAGGAGATACCCTACTCAGGCGACAAAAAGAACGGCGATGCCACCTGGTACTACCCCGACGGGAAGCTGTTCCGGTCAACCCCCTTTGTCAATGACACCATACACGGTGACCAGATACAGTACTACAAGAGCGGCCGTGTAAAGGCCAGGCTCAGCTATAACGACGGCAAACGGTACCCCGGGCTGGAGGAGTATACCATCAACGGTGAGAAGGTGACAGACTACCCCTCACTCACCTACCGCGTGGAAGACCGCTACAGGGAGAGAGGTCTCTATAAGATCTATGCCGAGTTCTCAAACCTGGCGGAGAAGGGACGGTTCTACCGTGGCGACTATATTGATGGTGTGGTTAATATCGACTCGATGCTGCTGCTGCTGCAGACAGCCACCACCGGATACCTTGACCTGAAGAAGACACCTGATCATCATGCCGATTCGGTGGTGGTGATCGGCTCATACCTCACGCCGTATGGCAACAGGCTCTACTACCGCCTGGCCATACCACTACCATATAAAGATTTAAACTAAGTAAACCATGTCAAAAACAATCACTCCGGGCCTGCGGCTCACAAACACCATGACGGTAGAGGGTAAAGATACTGCCGCTACATACGGGTCAGGCCTGCACAATGTTCTCTCAACACCAGGTATGATAGCATTCATGGAGCAGACCGCCATGAAGACCGTAGAGGCCTGCCTTAATACAGGCGAAGGTACCGTCGGCACCCTGGTAAATATTAAACATGTCAAGCCCACCCCCGTAGGCAGAACAGTCACCTGTACCGCCACCCTGCAGGAGGTTAATGGCAACAGGCTGCTCTTCCATGTGGAGGCCAGTGATGATGAGGGTACGATAGGTGAAGGCTATCACGAAAGATATATCATAGATAACCAGAGCTTCCTTGAGAAGCTTGGAAGGCAATGATCATCAAATCGGCCTCCTATGTCACCAGCAGTGTCACTATGGGCCGTATGCCGGCACCTGACCTTCCGGAATATGCCTTCATAGGCAGGTCAAATGTGGGCAAGTCATCACTGATAAATATGCTGGTGGGCGAGAGAGGACTGGCAAAGACCTCAGGTCACCCCGGCAAGACACAGACGGTTAACCACTTCATCATCAATGAGCAGTGGTATATTGTCGATCTGCCCGGCTACGGCTATGCCCGTGTCTCACGGGAGAGGCGCAATGAGTGGGACCGGCTCATCACAGCCTATATGACCAGGCGTGAGAACCTTATCTCACTCTTCGTGCTGATAGACTCCAGGCATGAGCCGGTAGCCTCTGACCTTGAGTTTATGGAGAGGGCAGCCCTGCAGGGGGTACCCTTCGCCAGAGTCTTCACCAAGATCGATAAACTGTCGGCAGCAACGGCCGAAAAGAATATCACCCTCTATGACAGGGTGATGCTGCGCAACTGGGAGAGCCTGCCACCCACCTTTGTCACCTCCGCAGTGAAGGGTAACGGACGTGATGACCTGCTAGGCTACATCTCTGAGACAATGATATTATTCAAACGGGGTATATGATTACACCCTTTATACTATTTTTGAGACATCATTTTTACTAACCTGTTAAACCAACTCACTATGACCGCCCGGGCTCCATTCAAGATCTTCTCCTGTACCTCATCACTCACCATTGCTGAAAAGATTGCCGAGAACCTTGATGTCGAGCTGGGCAGGAGCACCCTGCTCACCTTCAGTGACGGAGAGTTTCAGCCTTGTATAGATGAGTCGGTGCGCGGCTGTCACGTCTTCATAATACAGTCTACCAACCCACCCGCAGAGAACCTTATGGAGCTGCTGCTGATGATCGATGCTGCCAAGAGAGCCTCTGCCTACAAGATCAACGCTGTCATTCCCTACTACGGCTATGCCCGTCAGGACCGCAAGGACAGGCCACGTGTCTCACTGGGCGCCAAGCTCACCGCCGATATGCTTGCCAGGGCCGGTGTTGACCGTATCATTACCATAGACCTTCATGCTGACCAGATACAGGGCTTCTTTGATGTACCGGTAGACCACCTCTTCGGCTCAGCCCTCTTTGCTCCCTATATCAGGAACCTTAACCTGCCCAACCTGACCGTCTCGGCACCCGATATGGGAGGGTCAAAGAGAGCCAATGCCTACGCCCGCCACCTGGGGTGTGAGCTGGTGCTCTGCTATAAGCTGAGGAAGAAGCCCAACGTGGTGGAGGAGATATCGGTTATTGGTGATGTTGAAGACCGCCATGTGGTCATCGTTGATGATATGGTTGATACCGCCGGCACCATGGCTTTTGCAGCTACCCTGATGAAAGACCGCGGTGCACTAAGTGTCAGGGCGGTGGCCACACACCCCATATTGTCAGGCAATGCCATCGAAAAGATTGACGCCTCACCGCTTGAGGAGCTGGTGGTGACAGACAGTGTACCCTATCATGGCCACTCACCCAAGATAAAGGTGCTCTCCGTAGGTGAGATCTTTGCCAATGCAATAAGAGCGGTCTATACAAACACCTCAATCAATTCAGGTTTTGTTTTCTGACCATTTTCACTATATTTGCACGCCATTTTTTCCAACATGAACGTCTAACGTGTGATGGGAGGTTGAGTGGCATCAGCCTTGAGTAGCACAACAAACCAGAATGTGATGAAGAGTATCACTGTCAATGCCGACTCACGCAGCGAGTGCGGCAAAAAAAGCACCAACAGCCTGAGGGCAAAGGGTAATGTACCATGTGTGATGTACGGTGGAGAGAAGATCCTCCATTTTCATGCTCATGAGAATGTGTTCCGTCCGCTGATCTACACACCTGATGTCTATATCATTAACCTGGTCATTGATGGCACCAGCCACACCGCCGTAATGAAGGAGGTGCAGTTCCATCCGGTGACCGACAAGCCCCTCCATATAGACTTCATACAGGTCTCTCCCGATAAGCCGGTAATTATTGAGCTGCCGGTAAGAATCACCGGTGACTCTGTCGGGGTTAAGGCGGGAGGTAAGCTGCGCATCAAGCGCAGGAAGCTGAGAGTCAAAGGTCTTCTTGAGCACCTCCCTGACTACCTCACCCTCAATATCAGTAAGCTGGCTATCGGACACGCCATACGTGTAGGTGATATCAGGCTTGACAACCTCGAAATACTCGACAACAAACGTGCACAGGTCATCTCGGTAGATGTATCCAGGGTGGCAGTCAAGAGTGAAGAGGAGGAGAGTGTGGAAGGTGAAGAGGAAGGGACAGCTGAAGAGGGCGGTGAGGAGACAGCCGCCACACAGAACGAGTAAGCAGGCCATGACAGGTGATGAAGTATCTTGTCACAGGACTGGGCAATGTGGGTGACGCATATACTAACACACGTCATAATGTAGGGTTTATGGTGGTCGATGCTGCTGCTGCAGCCTCGGCCGCCTCTTTTAATGACCGCCGCTACGGATGGGTCACCACGGTGCGGCACAAGAATGCCGGACTGATACTGCTCAAACCCTCTACCCTGATGAACCGCAGCGGCAATGCAGTCAGGTACTGGATGCGCCGTGAGAAGATTGACCTGGAGCGGCTGCTGGTGATAACCGATGACCTGGCACTGCCCACAGGCAGTATACGGCTGCGCCCGGGCGGAGGGGCAGGAGGCCATAACGGACTGACAAGCATCAGCGAGGCGCTGGGGACAGACCAGTTTGCACGACTCCGTATCGGTATTGCCGGTGATTTTACCAGAGGCCACCAGGTGAACTGGGTGCTGGGCGAATGGGAGAGTGATGAGCTGGCACTCATCAAAAGACGAATACCACTGGCACTGGAGATGATACAATCATTTGTCACCGCCGGATGTGAGCTCACCATGACAGCCTACAACAGGCGGGGCAAGATGATCAGCGATGACGGAGGAGAGTGAGATACGCATTGACAAATTCCTCTGGTATGTCAGGGTCTACAAGTCACGGACAGTGGCTACCGATGAGTGCCGTAAAGGCAGGGTGATGGCGGGCGACAGGGTGCTGAGAGCCGCATCACCCATCATGGCAGGGATGACCATCACCGTCAGAAAGCCACCGGTGACCTACAGCTACCAGGTGGTGGCATTACCAAAAGGGAGGGTGGGAGCCGCTCTGGTACCCCAATATATGAGTGACATAACACCGCAGGAGGAGCGTGAGAAGCTGGAGGCAGGCAGGATGGCCGGCGGGTACCGCAGACGGGGAAGCGGACGCCCAACAAAGCGTGAACGGAGGGAGCTCGATGACTTCCTCTCATAAGCGGCACCCCTATGCCGCAACAGGGTAGTACAAATACCTAAAAGTGAGGGTGTGAACATTAAACTACAGGATATCTGATGGCTGGCATAAAACTTTTTTTAACTTCACCACCGTTATCAGGTCACAGCCTGAGGTAACCTATTGTCGGAAGGTGCAACGGCTCTTTTAATGGGTAAGGATAATATTGAAAAATATGATGTCGGTTATCAACTACTGAAAAGGTACGTTCATTTCTGGCACAACACCATCTTCTACCGGAAGGTAATTGTACTGGGCAGAGATGCTCTCGACTTCTCCGTTCCTACCATACTGGCGCCTAACCACCAGAATGCACTGATGGATGCCATGGCGGTAATCTGCACCCTCAACCGGCAGCTGGTCTTCCTGGCCAGGGCCGATATCTTCCGCAAGAGACTGGTAGCACGAATCCTCTATTTCCTCAAGATACTTCCCATCTACCGTATCAGGGATGGCATCGAGGCGGTGAAGCTCAATGAGGAGACCTTCCGTGACACCCTCAGGGTGATGCAGAACCGCAACGGGGTGGTGATACTGCCTGAGGGTAACCACGCCACCTACCGAAGACTGAGACAGCTGAAGAAGGGTATCTGCCGTATAGCCTTCCAGACAGCCGAGGCACTGGAGTATGGCACTGAGGTCAATATCGTACCGGTAGGACTCGACTATTCACACTACTGGCACTTCAGGCAGGTGCTCACCGTGGTTTACGGCCGCCCCGTCAATGTGTCAGAATATTATGATGCCTACCGTGAGAGTCCGGTGAAGGCGATCACCGCACTGCGTGACCGCATCTCTGTTGAGATGAAGAAGGTGATGGTACATATTGATGATGATGAGAACTATGAGGCGCTCAATGAGCTGCGGACAATCATCAATGAGCGCTACAGTGACCGTATAAGATACCCGAGACTCTTCCGTGACAAGAGACTCATTGAGATGCTCGGTGAGCTGCGTCACTCTGACCCTGACAGCTATCACAATATATGTGAGACCACTCTTATGGTCAGGGATGGTGCTCGGCAGATGGGTGTCACCTACCGTCACCTCAGAAAAAAGGCCCACCGGCTGGGGTGGCTCACCCTCTCGTCACTGCTGCTGCTGGCCGGCCTGCCCCTCTTCCTGGCAGGTGCCGCATTCAATATTCTCACCTATCAGATAGCCTACCGGCAGGCTGTCAGGTCAAAAGACCCCGCCTTTATCAGTACCGCCAGGTATGGCTTCTTTCTGGGTCTCAGCTTTATCTTCGGCCCTCTCTACCTGATACTGGCACTGATATTCATAAGGCCGTGGTGGCTGGCTATCGCAATATTTCTTATCATTCCCGTGCTCGGCATTGTAGCCTGGAACTGGTTCCTGCTGCTGATACGTACCATCGGCGGGTTCAGAATCTGGAACCTGAAGCGTACCGGCAACCAGCTGTACATCAGGGTGCAGGAGGCCTATAACAACCTTGTTAACCGTATCTCATCAATTTGAACAGAAAAGATTTTTTTACAGGTAAAGTGGTCTGGATCACCGGAGCATCATCGGGCATCGGGGAGGGACTGGTCAGGGCCTTTGCCCGGGAGGGAAGCCGTGTCATAGCATCATCAAGTGACACTGCCGGACTAACCAGGGTGGCAAATGAGTGTGCCGGACTGAAGGGTAAAGTCACTACCGTCGCCTTTGACCTCGAGGAGAACTCCGCCATCGATGAGCTGGCAGAGCAGGTTGTCGCCAGGGAGGGCCGTATAGATATCCTTATTAACGTGGCTGGCATCAGCCAGAGGGCACTCCTGGTTGAGACACCCATGTGGCTCGATCGCAAGATCATGGAGATAAACTACTTCGGAACTATCGCCCTCACCCGTGCGGTGCTGCCACACATGATAGCTGCCGGCGGAGGCCAGATAGCAGCCACCAGCTCCATCACCGGACGCTTCGGCTTCCCGCTCAGATCAGCCTACTCAGCATCAAAGCAGGCGCTGCACGGCTTTTTTGAGACCCTCCTGCTGGAACACCGAAAAGATAATATAAAGGTCTCAATGATCATACCGGGCAGAGTGCAGACATCTATATCACTGCACGCACTGACAGCCAATGGCAGTGAACATGGCAGGATGGATGACGGACAGAAGGGCGGTGTGACAACCGAAAAGGCTGCCAGACAGATCATACGCGGACTAAAACGTAACCGGAGGGAGATACTGGTAGGCAGTACGGAGCTGCTGATGCTCTGGATAAGAAGATACCTGCCACCCCTCTTTTACAGGCTGGCAGGAAGAATTGAACCGATGTAGGGAGTGCAAAGCAGCTGATAAAGGCGAAACAGCTGACGAAGGCATAGCAGCTGACAAAGGCAAAACAGCTGATGAAAGCGAAGCAGCTGACAAAGGCAAAACAGCTGATGAAAGCGAAGCAGCTGACAAAGGCAAAACAGCTGCTGAAGGCGAAGCAGCTGATCTTAACAACTATTATTAAAGATGAAAAAGAGAGATTACATTATCAGTGGCATACAGCAGATAGGCATAGGTGTCACCAGCCTCACCGAGGCATGGGACTGGTATATCAGGTGGCTGGGTATGGACTGCCGTATATTTGAAGATGAGGCGGTGGCTAAGCTGATGCTGTCCTATACGGGTGGTGAGCCGCAGGCGAGGCACGCCGTGCTGGCTATCAACCTGCAGGGCGGCGGCGGGTTCGAGGTGTGGCAGCATAAGAGCAGGGTGCCACAGCGGCGTAACCGGGAGATCCTTGTGGGTGACCTGGGTATCTTCGCTGCCAAGATCAAGGTGAGGGAGGCGGCAAAGGCATGGCGCCACTGGAATGATGGCGGACTGACACTGTCGGGCCCGCCGCAGGCTGACCCTGCCGGAGGGAGCACCTTCTTCCTCAATGACCCTTACGGTAACCTGTTCCACATTGTTGAGGCTGATGAGTGGTTCATGAACCTTAAGGGTGTCTCTGGCGGCACCTATGGCGCAATGATTGGTGTCACAGACGTTGACCGCTCCCGCCGCCTCTACTCGGAGATACTGGGTTATGACAGGGTGATCTATGATGTCACCGGCACCTTTGATGACCTGGCAGGCCTCCCCGGCGGTGACAAACGGTTCCGCCGCCTGCTGCTGGCACCGGGCGAACCCTTTCATGGCGGTTTTAATCCTGTCTTCGGACAGAGCGTCATTGAGCTGGTACAGGCTCTCGACCGGCAGCCGTCAAAGATTTATGAGGGACGATACTGGGGTGACCCCGGCTTCATACATCTCTGCTATGACATAAGGGGTATGGATCAGCTACGCAGCTACTGCAGCGAGGCAGGATTCCCATTCACGGTAGACAGCATGAAGAGCCATGAAGGGGGCAGCTTCGATATGGGTGAGGCTGCCGGATACTTTGCATATATTGAAGATCCCGACGGAACACTTATTGAGTTTGTGGAGACACACAAGGTGCCTATTCTCAAGAAGCTGGGATGGTACCTCGACCTGCGCAAGCGTAACCCACACAAGCCACTGCCGTCATGGATGATCAGAGCCCTCCGCTTCTCAAGAGTGAAAGCGACCCGGCAGTAGAGGCGGAAGCCGGGAGCTGTCGCGGTGAATGGTGCCGGCCGACGCGAACTAGTTGATGCCAGAAGCCTGAAACAGACTGCGGCCCGCCTTATGAAAATGCGGGCCGCAGCCTTATACAGTTATTTACTTATACAGTTATTTACCGGTTCTAAACCTCAGCCATAGCCTGCACCTCACGCATCACCCGCATGAAGTTGCCGCCCCAGATCTTTGCCAGATCGTTGCGCTTATACCCGCGCCTGATCAGCTCCCTGGTGATGTTTACCATCATCGAGACATCGGTACACCCTTCGATGCCGCCACCGCCGTCAAAGTCAGACCCAATTCCCACATAGTCTATACCGATAACATCAACCACATGCTGTATATGGTTCACTGCATCCTCAATGGTTGCCAGCTTGACATACTTTCTTCTCAGCTCTGAAAACTCTGCCCATCTCTTCATCTGATCCTCCTCAGTCAGGTCAGGTCCCATCTCCTGCCATCTCTCACGCATCTCCTTAACCTTTGCATCATACTCGGGATTGGGCTCGGGCTGCCTCAGGTAGTCACTCAGCAGGCATATCTGTATCACGCCGCCATTCTTTTTCAGTGCCTGAAGCATGTCATCATCCAGGTTACGCGGACTCTCACAGAGGGCCCTCACCGATGAGTGCGATGCAATAATCGGGGTCTTCGTCACCTCCAGCACATCATAAAATGACTCATCGGAGATATGTGAGACGTCAACCATCATTCCTACCCGGTTCATCTCCTTTACCATCTCACGGCCCAGCTCTGACAGCCCATGGTGTTCAGGGCCATTACGATCTGTTGATGAGTCACATATATCATTGTTTGAGGTATGGCACAGGGTGATGTAGCGTGCTCCCAGGTCATAGTACTGCTTTATCCTGGAGAGGTCGGTTCCCATCGGATAGCCGTTCTCGATACCCATAAAGATTGCCAGCCGCCCCTCATCCTTGAGCCGTACCGCATCATCAGGGGTGAGTGCTATACCTGCCTGGTGACTGTTACGCTCCACCACCGCCTTGATCGAGTCAAATACTGCCAGGGTAATCCCGTGCTGAAGGTCATAGTTATCAGGGGTACGAGGCCCCTGACCGAGGAATATTGCAAAAAACTCAGCATCAAGCCTCCCCTCCTTCATCCTGGGGAAGTCAACATTCCCGTTATCATTGCGAATACCGGGGTCAAAACCGGCCCTGAGAAGTCGCATCGGAGTATCACAATGTGTGTCTACTGAAAGGATGTCATCATGAATCCTCTCAGCTTTACGGCTGACCTGCTCTTCACTCATCTGGCATGATACCGCCATGAAGCAGATGAGCATCATGAAAACTTTAAACTGCATCACAAAAGGTTTGGTTAGTCTGCTAAGATATGAATATCAATCCCGATTTGAGATCTGTAAAGTGCAATTAAAGGTTTAAAAAAAGTTAAATAGATGATACTGAGCTATAAATAGCACTCTCTCCTCCCAAGGAAGAGAGAGGCTGGTCAGTTGAGATCTATCTCATTATCCTGCCTGTCGAAGAACTGGTACTGGAGGTAATGAAACGATTCCATCGGCAGAACTTTTATGGTCACCCCATGCTTCCTGTTTAGCTTTGAGATGCGGGATAATATCCCCTCCTTCAGGTAGGCAGCCACAAAGGGATGTGTCTTGAGTATGAAGCGACGTGTCTTCACCTTCTCGATGATCGATACCAGGGTACGCTCAATATCGTCAGTAAGCAGCAGTGCCGGGGCGGTCTTCCCCTCGCCGCGGCAGACAGGGCACTTCTCATCGGTCACCACCATCATTTCGGGGCGCACCCTCTGGCGGGTGATCTGCAACAGTCCGAACTTGCTCAGTGGTAATATATTGTGCTTGGCCCGGTCATTGTTCATCACCTCCTTCATACGCTCCAGGAGAGCCTGACGGTGCTCATTTGACTGCATATCAATGAAGTCAACCACAATAATACCGCCCATATCGCGCAGGCGCAGCTGCCGGGCTATCTCACGTGCCGCCTCGAGGTTGACAGAGAGGGCATTTGACTCCTGGTCAGATCCCTGTCTCGACCGGTTGCCGCTATTGACATCTATGACATGCAGAGCCTCTGTATGTTCTATAATAAGGTATGATCCGCCTTTGAAAGATATGGTACGTCCGAAGAGCCCTTTTATCTGCCTGGTGACACCAAAATGGTCAAAGATAGGTACCTGCTCTTTATAGACTCTTACAATCTTCTCCTTCTCAGGAGCAATCTCCCTGATGTAGCTTTTCACTTCAGCAGCTATCACCTCATCATTGACGATGACACTGTTGAAATCTGTACTGAGTATATCCCTGAGGATAGTTGTCGTTCGGTTCATCTCTCCCAGCAGGAGCCGTGGCGACTTAACGTCACGGCGCACTGAGGAGAGCGCTTTCTCCCATCGGCTGACAAGCTCTTTAAGTTCAGCGTCAAGGGCAGCAACCTTCTTACCTTCGGCCACCGTCCGTACAATGACGCCGTAATTTTTGGGTTTGATACTTTGTATCAATAACCTGAGGCGGTTTCGCTCATCACCGTTCTCTATCTTTGAGGAGACAGAGACCTTGTCTGAGAATGGCATCAGCACAAGATTACGGCCTGCGAGGCTCACCTCAGAGGCGAGCCGCGGGCCCTTGGTGGAGATAGGCTCCTTCGTGATCTGCACTATGACCGTCTGACCCTGGGTAAGGACCTCGGTTATCTTACCCTCCTTGTTGATATCGGGCTCAGGCTTGAACTTTGAGAATGCCGGAACCCTGATCCTTGATTGGGTGGAGAGCTGATAATAACGGTGCAATGATCTGAACTGGGCGCCCAGATCAAGGTAGTGCAGGAAAGCATCTTTTTCGAAACCAACGTTGATAAACGCTGCATTAAGCCCCGGCATGATCTTCTTTACCTTACCAAGGTAAATGTCGCCGACTGAGAACTTTACATTCCGATCTTCCCTGTTTAACTCGACAAGCTGCTTATCCTCCAGTAGTGCAATGGATATCTCAGCATCCTTTACGCTGATTATTAAATCCTTATTCACTGTCCGGAATTTATTGTCACATGACTGTCTCTCTTATAATAGAACTAACCTAAAGACCTGCAGATCTTTAGGTTAGATTTCAAGCTACAGACTGTGCATTTATGCTATTTCTTCTTCTTATGCCTGTCTTTCCTCAAACGCTTTTTGCGCTTGTGGGTCGCCATCTTATGCCTTTTTCTTTTTTTTCCGCTTGGCATACAATTAGTTCTTAACGTTTGATTTTACTTTGTTGATGAAAGACTTAGCCGGTTTGAATGCCGGAATATTGTGGGCCGGAATGATAATAGTGGTGTTCCTGGAGATATTCCTGGCTGTCTTCTGAGCGCGCTTCTTAACAATAAAGCTGCCGAATCCCCTGAGATAAACATTATTGCCGGCAACCATTGAGTCCTTTACTGCTTCCATAAAAGCCTCAACGCTCTTCTGTACAGTCACTTTCTCAATTCCAGTGTTCTTGGCAATTTCGTTAACAATGTCTGCTTTTGTCATTTTGCAAGAATTTTAAATTCAACAAATATTTGATGTTCTGATTTTCAATATGCAAATATAGAATAATATTTATCAATAAACGTTGACAATATTTTTTTTTCGCTCCGAATAACCTGATTTTTTGGTACCTATGAATAATGGGTGACAGCCGTTACCTCCGGGGCACCCTCTCAGGCATCACTACGCACGGCTCAATGAGATGTTACACCTGCGGGACTGTTTTTTTTCGTACCTTTACAACCCTTAATCTGAGAAAAATATATTAAAGCTATGTCATTCAATAAGGTAATACTCGTGGGCAATGTGGGTCGTGACCCTGAGATCAGACGTTTTGAGTCGAGTATAAAGGCATCATTCTCACTTGCTACCAGCGAGACATATACCCCCAAGGGTGGAGAGAAGGTTACACAGACCGAATGGCACAATATTGTGGCCTGGAGAAGGCTTGCCGAGCTGGCTGAGAATTATATCCGTAAAGGGTCACAGATACTCGTTGAGGGTAAGTTGCGTTACAGGTCATATGATGACCGTGACGGTAACAAGCGATATGTTGTGGAGGTGGAGGCAGAGGTGATACAGCTTCTGGGAAGAAGAGCTGACAGTCAGGGCCAGGGGTACCAGGGCAGCGGGCAGAGCGGCAGCCAGTGGAGCCAGGGCAGCGGGCAGAGCGGCAGCCAGTGGAACCAGGGATACCAGGGTGGCGGACAGGGCAGCGGGCCGGCTGACCCGCAGGGTGGCAGTGCGCCGGGGCAGAGCTATCAGCCTCCCGTACCGCCGGCACCATCACCGGGTGATGAGCTCACCTCACACAGTGACGCCGACGACCTGCCCTTTTAGTTAACCAAACCGGGTGATCTTGGAGACATTTATCTCAGGCTCATTCAACAGAATGATTATTACTGTCAGCGGCACAGCCTCACTGATGACACTCTCTACCGAGATCATTATCCTGCTGCTGCTGATATTATCATCTGCCTTTATCTCGGGTTCCGAGACAGCCTACTTCTCCCTCACCCCTAATGACCTTGAAGAGCTGAGGCAGCGAAAAGGACGCAGGCCGGCTGCGGCACTGCGCCTGCTGGGCAAGCCTGACAGGCTGCTGGGTACCATACTGGTAGCAAACAACGTTGTCAATATCGCCATCATCATACTGGCAGCCTTCATCAGCTCCAGGCTCTTTGACCTGAGCAACAACCCGGTACTCTCATTCATTATTGAGGTGGTGGTCATCACCTTCATCCTGCTGCTCTTCTGTGAGGTGACCCCAAAAATATTTGCATCACGCATACAGCTTAAGTTTGCGCTGATGGTGGCACCGGCACTCACCGTGATATCGGCTATCTTCGGGCCACTGGCATCACTGCTCTCCCACACCTCCTTCATTGCCCGGCGCAGACACCGGGCCAGTGGCAGCCCCATCAGAATCAGCGACCTCTCGGCAGCCATTGACCTCACCTCGCCTGACATAAAGGATGACCAGAAGCTGCTGCGCGGTGTGGTGCGGTTTGGCAACACCTCCGTCAGTGCCATCATGTGCCCCCGGATGGATGTCAGGGCCCTGGATATCAGCAAAGGGTTTCACACCATCATGGAGGAGGTGATAGAGTCGGGCTTCTCACGCCTGCCGGTATATACCGGTTCATTTGACAACATAAGGGGCATACTGATGGTCAAGGATCTGCTGCCCCACCTGGGCAAGCCTGACAACTTCCGTTGGCAGACACTGATCAGGCCGCCCTATGTGGTGCCGGAGACAAAGATGATCAGCGGACTGCTTAAGGAGTTTCAGGAGAAGAAGATACATATGGCTATTGTGGTTGATGAGTATGGTGGCGCCAGCGGCCTGGTGACCCTTGAGGATATCCTTGAGGAGATCGTGGGTGAGATAACCGATGAGACCGATGATGAGGAGCCCCTCTACCGGGAGACCGGCGAGGGACAGTGGGTCTTCGACGGTAAGATACTTCTCAATGATTTCTACCGGATCATGGGGATTGAAAATGACCCTTTCAGTGAGCTCAGGGGTGAGTCGGAGACACTTGCCGGACTGCTGCTGGAGCTGCTCGAAGAGATACCGGCAACCGGCAGGGTCATCTCCGCAGAAGGGTTCAGGTTTACAATAGAGTCGGTTGAGAAGAGACGTATAAGGGAGATATCTGTAGAGAGGAGAGGAGAACAGGAGAGAGGAGAACAGAAGAGATGAGAACAGAAGAGATGAGAACAGGAGAGAGGAGAAAGAAAATAACAGCCATACCATTCCTGCAGCTACCTCTGGTAATGCTGCTGTTGCTGCTTCTGCTGCTTACTGCCGGCTGTGGCGGGCCTCCCGTACCCAGGCCGTCAGGCTACTTCAGGATTGACCTGCCCGCAAAGGGTTACCTGCACTATGACTCTCCCTGCTCCTATTCGATTGAGTACCCTCACTATGCAGTTATTAACCTTCATCCGGCAGCTGCCACTGACACCTGCTGGATGGATATTGAGTTTCCGTCACTGAAGGCCAAGATACACCTCACCTACTTTGATATACACAACAACCTGGCATCACTGACGGAGATGTCGCGCGAGATGGCCTACAAGCACACCATCAGGGCTGAGGCTATTGATGAGAAGCTGTGGGCTGATGAGCAGGCCAGGGTGTATGGTATCCTCTATGACCTGCAGGGAAACACCGCCTCAGCAGTACAGTTCTTTGCCACCGACAGTGTCAGGCACTACCTGCGTGGCTCACTCTACTTCATGGCACAGCCCAATGAAGACTCGCTGATGCCGGTGATAAAGTTCCTCAGGGAGGATATCATTCACCTTATCGAGACACTGAGCTGGAGGTAGGGAATGGGCTGTATCACCAAGCACTATCTGAACAAGGAGACCATCATAGGTGTCTGGAAGATCGAGGAGGATCTTGAGACCCTCCTGGAGATGGTGACGATAGGGCCTGAGGAGAAGAAGCGCTACAACCGTTTCCGCAGCACCTCGAGGAAGATAGAGTTTCTTAGCGTGCGGGCCCTGCTGGCCGAGGTACTGGGCAGTGACGCACGTATCGTCTATAACAAGAACAACAAGCCCTTTATTAAGGATGGATCGCACTTCATCAGTATCACCCACTCAAACAAGCTGACCGCCATACTGGTAAGCAAGGATGAGAGGGTAGGTATTGACCTGGAGTATATGCGTGTAAATATCAATGCCTTCGCCTCTAAGTTCATCAACAAAAAGGAGAAGATCACCCGCCGGTGGGCAGACCGTACCTATCACCTCTATATCCACTGGTGTGCCAAGGAGGCTATCTACAAGATATGTGACAAGCAGGGAATCAATATTGTCAATGACATCACCATAGAGCCCTTTACTGTTAAGGAGTCGGGTGAGATAAACGGGGTTGTTGAGAATGAGCGGCTTCATGACCGGTTCACCCTCAACTATACACGGTATGATAACTACACCATTGTCTGGACCAGGAAGAAGCATGATGGTTGAGCTACCCAACAGAACACGTCGCATGGTTGCCCGTCTGATTGACCCTGACCATGCCGGTGAGGAGGCGCTCTCTGCTGCTATCAGCCAGGCCTCCGCCGCCGGTGCCGACCTCTTCCTTGCCGGCGGCAGCCTCACCAGTGTGCCTACCGGCAGTGTCATACGTAGGCTGAAGGCGCTCACCACGATCCCCGTCATCCTCTTCCCCGGCGATCTTACACAGCTCAGCACCGAGGCTGATGCCATCTTTTTCCTCTCCCTCATCAGCGGACGCAACGCGGAGCTGCTCATCGGCAAGCACGTGATAGCCGCACCACTGCTACGTAGCATCAGGGAGAGGGTCATCCCGGTAGGATATATGCTTATCGACTGTGGCGGAGGATCATCAGTAGGGTATATGAGCCAGACAGCACCCATACCGTCAGGGAAGAGTGATATTGCCGTTGCCACTGCCCTGGCCGGTGAGATGCTGGGTATGCGGGCTATCTACCTCGAGGGGGGCAGCGGAGCAGCCCGGCCGGTACCTCCGGCAATGATCAGGGCTGTCAGGGAGACGGTGAACATACCTGTCATCACCGGTGGCGGCCTCAACAGTGCTGAAAAGATAGAGGAGGCCTTTGCTGCAGGAGCCGACATGATCGTTACCGGCAACAGCTGTGAGAAGGACCCCGGCTTTATTGTCACCGCATGCCGTATAAGGGACCGGTTCAATGGTGTGACTATTTAGCTACCTGAAGAGCTCATGCAGCGGGTCGCCGCTGGAAGCATTGGGCAGCGGCACCCTGCAGAGGACCGACAGGGTGGTGGCAATATCCCTGGTGGTCACACTGCGCGTGACCGACGCCCGGCTGGCAGTCCATCCGAACCATATGAGCGGCACATGGCTGTCATACTCCCACGGTGAGTTGTGGCCGGTCACATTATCATTCTTCTCTACCCATCCGGGGTTAAGCGCAAACATAACATCACCTGAACGCTGCTGACTGAAGTTATTGCTCATCTTCCTGAGCAGTCCATGCCCGAACTCATTCATCTCAAACGTAGAGGTAGGCACTGCAGCTGCCACCCCTGAGAACTGTACCATAAAACGGGCCACCCTCCTCTGCGCCTCTTCAAGGTTGATCTTGGCATCTTCTATCAGGCTGCGGTTAAGGAAGATCTGGCTGTCGAAGATACCTTTCACCCAGTCACCCTGCCCATAGACGGCGTTGAGGTAGCTGCGCAGCAGCTGCAGTGACTGGTTTATCCTGAAGTAGCCTGACGGTATACGGTGCTCTTCAAGTACGGCAGGAATCTCAGAGACGCCATGAGCCGCAACAAGGTAGACCAGCACATTCTTCTTTCCCAGGCTCTTGTCAATCTTGTCAAGCAGCCTGCCAATATTACGGTCAAGCCGTACCAGCGCATCGGCAGCCTCTACCGATGAGGGTCCGAACCGATGCCCCACATAGTCGGTAGCGGAGTAGGTGATGGCCAGGTAGTCGGTGATCTCATCCTGGCCCAGCTCCTCATTGTCAATGAGACGCAGCGCCAGCTCAGTGGTGAACTCATCAGCGAAGGGTGTCTCACGCAGAAAACCGTAGTTCCTGGTCACATTGAGCAGCTTCCCTTTGGTAGAGAGCGACTTGAGGTCATAAGGGAACCAACGCTGTCCGTTGAACCCCGCCTCATGGATACTGCTGTCAGGCTGGCATCCGGGGTAGAGTGCCGGGTCAAGCAGCGGCTTCCACTGCTGATTAAGGTACTGCAGCGGCAGCATCATGGCATTGAGGTCCATCAGCCACGGGGGCAGTGTCTCACCATACCAGGTGCTCGACATCCAGGTGCCGGTACGGTCATCATACCAGAAGGCACCATCGGCAGCATGGCCGGCAGTGATAATTGCAGACATCTCCTTCATGCCTATTCCATACACCTTTGACCTTTGACAGGTGGCCATCTGCAGCTCATCGGCAAAGGTAGAGGCCAGCAGGTTGGCCGGTGAGTAGAGGCCTGTCTCGAAGCTGCCACCCACCGGATTGGCAGAGGGGTCATGCACACAGAATATCATCTCATCACTGTAGGGGTGGAACCATGAGTCGGAGATGATGCCATGGGCTGAGGGTGAGGCACCGGTAACAATGGTTGCCAGCCCGGGTGCCGCCTGCGTCGAGAGGTGGTCAACGGAGGTGTTACGGTAGTAGGTACCCTCACTGACCATCCTGCGGAGGCCGTTGTCGGGAAGGAGATCCCAGATACGCTCCAGCTGGTCATAGCGAAGCTGCTCAACAACGATTCCGATCACCAGCCTGGGCTTGTCGGGAGGTATATATGCTGACTGTGCTGCTGCTCCAAAGAGAATAGTGAGCAGTATATTAATAGTGAAAATACGTTTCATCCTGATAACCCTTCCTTCCGTGAAATAAGTCTCAAAAATATCAGTTTTGAGCGTACCTGCAACCTCAGATGCAAAAGATATCACCAATGATTGATAAGATTTTCAACCATCAGGGGCCGGTTCTCACCGGTTAGGGCTGGCTGCGTGTTATCGGTTACGGCTTACTGCGTGTCACCGGTTACGGCTTACTGCATGTCACCGGTTAGGGCTTACTGCGTGTCACCGGTTACGGCTTGCTGCGTATCACCGGTTACGGCTTGCTGCGTATCACCGCCACCCTTCCTCTCACCACCGGTCCGTGTGGCTCCTTTCGTACTATCACCATATAGATACCGGGTGGCGCTCCGCTGAGGCTGAAAGGTACCGGGACCCCCGGGTGGGAGGTGGTGCTCACCTCCCTGACAATCACCCCTCTCATGTCAGCCGCCCTGACAGTGATCTCACCGCTCATTATCAGAGGCAGCATCAGGCTTACCTCGCCGGTTGTCGGGTTGGGCCACGCCGTGACTCCTGATGCCGGTGGTGTGGGGTAGCTCCCCCCACTGCGTTGCAGTGTGACATTCGCTATCATCAGCGGCTCCTCCTCCGTCAGCACCGCCTCAATAACCCTCGTTTCATACCCGTGTGCCAGGAAGGCGAGGCGCCAGGTGCCGGGCGGAAGCAGCCGTACATATGACCCGGTGGCGCTGTCAGACCACACATGTGATGAGTCGGCATCATGGCCTGTGATAAGCACCTGTGCAGTGAGCGGGTCACCCGTATCGTTACCGGTAACGGTACCCTGCACCCCTGTCAGTGCCTCAGCGAGGTAGCCGAGCAGTGAGCGGTAGTTCCACTCCCACATCAGCCCGAGGGCAGTGCCCGGGGTCATCTTCTCCCCATCAAGCTCAATAGTCACCTCACGTCCGCCCAGGGTGCCGGTAACATAATCCTGCCTCCCCCCGCTGATACGGTACCACTCTGACCCACGCGTTATGCCATTATCTAGTGATCTCATATAGTATGGTGCAGCATACCGGTGGACGGTATCGGCATAGCGGCGGCTCACCCCTTCGAACCATCGGTCATCAGGGTGTCTCCGCACCCACCTGTCCCACGGATAGTTAACCACCTCACTCCCACTGTGCAGGTTTGCAGAGAGCACCGGCCGCCGCTCCGCCATAAACCGTATCATATCCACTGTCTCCTGCTGCAGCGGCGGTGGCACACTATGCGTAGGGTCGGGGAAGTTGCGGTTCAGGTCATAACCGTTGCTGTTGGCCCTGACCGGATAGATGATCGTGTCACCATCACGATACATCCCGTCGGGGTTGGCTAACGGATTTATCCATATCCTGAGTCTCTGAACGAGGTCAGCCACGGGTGTGCCATCATCGCCGGCATGCTCTGCCAGGTAGCTGGCAAGCCTCATCAGCAGCACAAAGCCGGCAGTCTCATCACCGTGGATTGATGAGCTGAGCATCACCTCCGGCTTGTGGCCGCTACCCCCGCTGCCGGTAATCTCAAGCACCAGCACGCTCCTGCCCATCACCGAAAAACCGATAGTGTCAAGGCGGCACACCGCAGGCCATCTCTCAGCAATGAGGTGCATGACAGAGTCATACTGCTGCCAGGTGGGGTAGCTCTGCCACCGCATCGCCTCCTCCACCGAGGAGGAGGTGTAGAACCCTTTACGCTCTTCGGGAACCAGCAGCTTGTAACTGACCGCCTCAGCAAAGAAGAGGGCAGTATCGGCTGGCGAGAGACAGAGGTGAGCGGTATGACCATCACATGATGAGACGGAGAAGCGCGAGGCGAGACGGCTCATCTCCTCATAGCCGGGGTAGCTGATCACCACCTCCGCCTGACCATAGATGGCTATCACCCTCCCGACAGCCTCCCTGCCCGGTTGCTCTCCGGCAGCTACGGAGGAGGTGGCTCTCAGCGGGGAGGGTGTCAGTGAAAAGTAAACAGCATCAGCAGGCTCTCCCGGGAAAAGAGGATTCGGGGAGGCAGCAGGAGGCAGCTCACCGGTTATTGCCTCTCCCATCAGGCCTCCGGCGCTGAGGAGATATGTCACCACCATAAGGATGGTTACCGGTATATAGCCTCTCCGCTTCACATCGCACCCTACACGTTAAACCGTATATGCAGTATGTCACCATCAGCCACCACATACCCCTTACCCTCCACCGCCAGCCTGCCCGCCTCGCGGCACGCCTGCTCTGATCCGAGGGCAACAAAGTCGGCATACTTCATCACCTCAGCCCTGATGAAGCCTCTCTCAAGGTCGGAGTGTATCACCCCGGCCGCCTGTGGGGCGGTCATTCCCTCCCTGATGGTCCATGCCCTTATCTCTTTGGGACCAACGGTAAAGAAGGTGATCAGGCTGAGCATGCTATATGCCGCCCGTACCAGCCTGTTGACCCCCGGCTCATCAAGGCCTGCCGCCTCCAGAAACCCGGTACGGTCATCCTCATCAGAGAGAGCTGCTATCTCAGCCTCCAGGGCACCTGCAATGATAAGCGGCTCAGCTCCCCTCCCGGCCAGGTACTCCCTCATAGCATCAACCCATCTGTTGCCGGTGACAGCTGAGTTATCATCTACATTGCAGACAAATAGTACCGGTTTCATGGTCAGCAGGGCAAGGTCATCAACCGCCCCGCTCATCCCTGGTGGCAGCTCCAGTGATGAGGCATTCTGTAGCGCCTCCAGGTGGTCTCTGTAAAGGGTGAGCGTGGCTATGTTACGGCGCGCCTCCTTGTCGCCGCTCTTTGCCACCTTCTCAAGCCGCTCAGTCTTCTTCATGACCGACTCCAGGTCCCTGGCCTGCAGCTCCAGCTCAACATTCTCAATATCCCTTACCGGATCAACCCTGCCGTCGGGGTGAGGCATACCCTCATCTTCAAAACAACGTACAACATGTATCAGTGCATCGGTAGTGCGTACCTCACCCAGCAGCCGTGCCCCGGCACTCTCACCCTGACCACGCACCAGGCCCGGTATATCAGCTATCTCTACCGTAGCCTGTACCACACGTCCGGTAGGCTGTAGCCCGGCCAGCACATCAAGCCTGGGGTCAGGCACCCTGATAAGCCCCAGATTGGCTCTGACACCTGTACCAAACGTGTTTACCTCACCCCGGGTGTTTGAGATAGAGTTGAAGATGGTGGTCTTCCCCGAGCTGGTGATCCCTATTATTCCGCATTTCAATGCCATAGCTCATTTTCTGTGTGGCAAAGTTACCAAAAAGAGGGTACCATTGAGATGGCAGCAGGAAAGGCTTCCATCTTTTTGCTAATTTTGATCCGGTGAGATTAAACCTTCGGTGCCATGGGGCATCTGACCAAAAGACTCCAGGAAAGAGGGCTGATGCCAGATAGGATTGATGATCAAATAAAAGAGCTGCTCGTCACTGATGCAGAGAAGGCATTCCGGATGATGATAGACCATTACGGAGAGAGACTCTACTGGCATATACGACGGATAGTCCTGACACATGATGATGCTGATGATGCCCTGCAAAACACCTTCATGAATGCCTGGCGCGGGGCGGGCTCATTCAGGTCTGAGAGCAGGCTGCTCACCTGGCTGTGGAGCATCGCCACCAACGAGGCCCTGGCCCTCATCAGGCGACGTGAGAAGGAGAGCCACCTGCCACTTGACAACCTGCACGGTATACTGGCACTATCAGAGGAGGGAGCAGCATGGTTTGATGGTGATGAGGCTGAGGTGAAGCTTCAGAATGCACTGCTGAAGCTGCCTGAGAAGCAACGACTGGTGTTCAATATGAGATATTATGATGAGCTGACCTATGATGAGATAAGTGCGATAACCGGAACCACCACAGGGGCACTGAAGGCATCATACCACCATGCAGTGAAAAAGATTGAGCAATATCTGAAGAATGATTAAACCAATGTCATAAACAGACATCAAAGAGAAGATATGGAAAAGGGTGAACATAAGAGCAGGGGCAATCCGTTCAGGGTTCCTGATGACTACTTCCGGTCACTGGCAGAGCGTACCCTGGGTACCATCAGGGTGATGGAGGAGGGTGATGCAAAGGGTGTCCCTGCCGGCGAGGCAGCCGGAAGCATGGCTCCGGCAGGCGAGGCAGACAGGAGCATGGCTCCGGCCGGAGAAACTGCCGTCCACACCGGGAGAAGCGATAAGGTACCTGCTGGTGACAGTGACAAGAGCAGCCGCCACTCAATAAGCCTCAAGCCATTCCTGGCTTTTGCAGCCCTGCTGGCCGGATTTGCCATACTGGGGACGATCATAGTGAGGCTGGTAGTCGGTGTGCCAGGAGAGACAGAATATGAATATGGTGTCAGCCACTACGCTGACCTGATGGCCGAAGAGATAGATATCAGCATGATAGAGTATGAGTTGAGCCTCTATCAGCCTGAGGGAAACACGTTTGGCATTGACGATGAGGAGATCTCAACGGATGTGATCATTGATTACCTTGTGAATGAAGAGATTGATCTTAATGATATTTACGAACTTATATAGATGTGAGATGAGACGAATGACTATTATAAAGCTGATTGTTATTGCACTGTTTACCTCCTCACCAACCCTTTACGGGCAGGGCACCGGACAGGGTATGGGACAGGGAGTGGGACAGGGTGCCGGACAGGGGATGGGAGCCGGTATGGGTCAGGGGGCGATGCAGGGCGACGCTGAGAAGCTGACCGCCTATAAGATAGCCTTCTTCACCACGCACCTAAACCTCACCACCGGAGAGGCTGAGAAGTTCTGGCCTCTCTACAATGACTACTCAGCACGTAAGAGCGCCCTGCAGTCAGAGCGCCTGATACTGATGCAATACTCTGCACGCAATGAGGCAAATATGAGCAGCAGTGAGATAGCGGAGACAGCAGGTAAGCTGACACGCTCGTTTGCTGATGAGGCCTCCCTGATAGTCACCTTCAACAACCACCTGGAGAAGGTGCTGCCACCTGAGAAGATCATCAGGCTGTATCAGGTTGAGAACCAGTATAAGCAGCAGCTGCTGCGTGAGCTGAACCAGCGGAGGCAGGGGCAGGGCAGGATGTCTGAGAGGGGACGCTGACCGGCAGAAGAATCACAGGATCAGCTCCTGAGGCGCGCAGCCACAATGCCGGGCAGCTCATCGAGCGATACTCTGCTCTGCTCACCACTCTTCATGTCTCTGATAATCGCCTCCCCGGCCGCTATCTCATGGCCACCTGCAATGATCACCAGCGGGATAGCGCGTGACCCGGCATATGAGAGCTGCCGCTTCAGCCTGACAGGCTCAGGGTACAGCTCAGCCGCCACGCCCGCCTGACGTAGTGCGCGGGCTATCTTAAGCAGTGCCGGCAGCTCCTCCCTGCCGAAGTTGACTATCATCACTCCGGTGGAGGAGTCTCTCTCTTCGGGAAAGAGCTCTAGCTGCATCATCACATCGTAGATCCTGTCAGCACCAAAGGAGACACCCACGCCGGAGAGGCCGGGCAGCCCGAAGATACCGGTAAGGTCATCATAGCGGCCGCCACCACAGATACTACCAAAAGGCAGGTCGGCAGCCTTCACCTCAATAATGGTTCCGGTATAGTAGTTGAGGCCACGTGCCAGTGAGAGGTCAAACTCCACCACAGCCCTCACCTCTGCCATCTCCAGGTAGCCCATCAGCTCCTCCATCTCCTCAATCCCCTTTATCCCGTCAGGTGAGCCTGACAGCATCTCGCGCAGCTGCAGCAGCTTCTCCGCGGTGGTGCCTGAGAGGCTCAGCACGGGCTCCAGCACATCGATTGAGCCAGACGGGATACCACGCTCAGCCAGCTCAGCCCTCACACCCTCCCTGCCTATCTTTTCAAGCTTGTCAATGGCAACGGTAATATCTGTGATACGGTCACCGGCGCCGGCCAGGGCAGCTATCCCGGAGAGTATTTTGCGATTGTTAACCTTAATAACCGTAGCTATTCGGAGTGACCGGAACAGATCATCAATAATCTGTATCAGCTCAGCCTCATTGAGCAGTGAGTTGCTTCCTATAATATCTACATCACACTGAAAGAACTCCCTGTACCTGCCCCTCTGTGGCTTGTCAGCCCTCCATACCGGCTGTATCTGGTACCTGCGGAACGGGAACTGTATCTCGTCACGGTGCTGAACCACGTAACGTGCAAAAGGTACAGTAAGATCATACCTCAGTCCCTTGTCACTTATATGTGGCACAAGGGTTGCGGGGTCAGCTGCCGAGAGTACTCCGTCAGGTACCCCCGACAGATAGTCACCTGAGTTGAGTACCCTGAAGATAAGCCTGTCACCCTCCTCGCCATACTTACCCAGCAGGGTGCTGAGATTCTCCATGGCCGGGGTCTCAACAGGCAGATACCCGTAAAGGGTAAAGAGTGACCTGATAGTGTCAAGTATATAGTTGCGGCGAAGCATCTCCGCCGGCGAAAAGTCACGTGTCCCCCTGGGGATAGATAGTTTCTGAGCCATGGCATAAATAGATTTCATGACAAAAATAGATAAAAAAGCGTGACAGGAGGCCTCTCAGCTGCCTGCCGGCGCTGAGGCAGGCATATATGGCTGTAGGGGCTGCTGCATGAAGGCAGCGGCAATATGAAAGCAGCTGCCGTATATAAGGAAGCTACAATATGCAGGGGCTGCTGCATGAAGGCAGCGGCAATATGTAGTGGTTTGCTGTATGGAGGCTGCTACTGTATGAAGGGGATTGAGAGTGGGTAGCGGTATGCCTCGCCTTTAGCTGCCCTGATACTGGCTATCACCACACAGATCACCTCAAAGATGAGGAGTGCAATCAGAAGTGGTATACCCACCAAAAGAAATATGAGGGGTATAATCAAAACGGTATAGAGCAGTACCGATAGCTGAAAGTTGAGTGAAGCCTTACCGTTTCTGTTGACCCACTCAGACTCATCCTTGCGTGACACCCAGCAGATCAGCGGTCCGACGATACCTCCCAGCGGGAAGAAGTAGGCAGCGAATGATGACAGGTGGCAGAACATTGCCCAGTCTCGTTCCGACTGTGTGTAGATGGTACTCATTTGCATCACATTTTTTATTAATGACGACATCTGCGTGAGAATGCTGCATCCTCAGAAGCGGGAAATACGCTTCAGGTCACTTACCAGCAGTCCGCCGGGGTTACGTGCATCAGTCTGGTGGCTGTTGTAGTAATAGAGTACCGCATCATCGGCACCTATCAGCATCTTGATACATAGTCCCTTCCCATCCTGCGTAGCGGGAGCCACCCTATGCATCACCACCACATCCTTACGCTGCTCCTCAACAGCACTGATGATCTCCTCCTCATCAACCAGCATCACCTTACCGCGATAGTGAGCTGCTATGGCAGCCTCACTGTTTAGTCCGGGTACCAGGTCATCCTCCTGCAGCAGTATGGTTTTATCTTTCAGGTCAGGCACATTCCTGTTATAGTATCTGAGATCCCGTAGTGCCGTGCCGGATGGATTCTCCATCACCCTGCGTGTGTGCTGCTCAATAAAGCGTACCAGGGGGCCCAGCATATAGCTGTACTCATCAGAGGGTGTATCTTCATAGCATAGCGGCACATCACAAAACCCGGGCATCTCATTGAGTCCGCCCCCTTCACTACCCAGCAGCAGGCTGAGGAACTCATACCGGGCACCTGACCTGTCATTGCTGATTGTAGCAACCGTTGTCACCAGAAATGAGTATGAGGGGTCATCGAGCAGGTTTTCAAACTCACTGTATGATATCGTTTTCAGCGGGGTGAGCGACCACTCTCTGGTGGCGTCACCCATCTCAGCGTTGTAGAATGAGGCCTGCCCCTCCTGCATCACCACACAGGTGACCGATTCACTGAGTCTCTCAATATCACCTGCCATGGGCCAGGGGCGCTGCTGACCTCCCAGACGCAGGGCGGTGATCAGTAGCAGAACAACAAGGGCATAATATCTCATAAAACCTCTATTTGCCTGTGGGAAGGAATACCGGATGAGCCTCATTGAACTTCCTGAGATAGACGAACATCATCTTTTTCTTGTTGCGGTTTCGCATTGAGACAAACTCCTCATACAGCACAGGGTCTCTCATGAGCAGCATCTCAAGGTTGTCGAGGTTATACTTGTATGTCTTACCGGTTTCAAAATCGATCATAAACATCTCCAGGTCAGTCCGTGTAACATTACTGCGGTATGGATAGCCTCCGTAGTAATAGGGGTCATAATAGCGTGACGAGTAGAAAGGGCTGTAGTATGGTGAATAGTATGAGCGGTAGGGGTCATAGTAGTAGGGGTCATAATATCCGTACGGATTGTTATATCCGGCTCGTGTGGTGACATCAGCCACAAAGTGTATGATAGAGCCAAAAAAGGTGATACGGTTAAAGGTGTTCTGCACCTTGACATAGAGCACGCCATTACGGGCAAACCCCCAAATATTATCCTTCTCTATCTCCTGCCTCACCCCCAGATTGTCATAGAAATAGATCTTGCCGGCTGAGATCACCTGGTCAAAGAAATCCTTGTCATTGTAATCAACCGATGTGAAGAGCTTAGCCTTTGGTATGGGGCTGTTGCTCCTAACCATGTCGAAATTAAGGTATATCCCATCATTGAACCTGAAGCCGGGGGCATACTGAATGAGAGTATCTCCCGGCTGTGCCCCAACCATCATCACGTAAACCGTGAGTGCTGTCAGTGTCAGTGCAACCTTCTTCATCCTACCCTGTTTTCAGTTTATCTCTCAAAAATTATACCGTAAGACAAATTTAATCTTTTGGCCAGAGAAACCAAGCCTCCCTTTCTCTTAATTGAAATTGGTGTATCTTTGGTTAGAGTTAATCTACTGCATTTACAGTATGTCAAACAGTTCAAAATCATCCGTCCATCCGCACTCTGATCTGATGACCCGCCGCACGCGACGCCGCATTCTTGTTCCGGCACTCTTCTCGCTGCTGATGGTTATTGTTGCCCTTGTCACCGCCCTGACCGGCATGGTCTACCTTCCCATAGCTGCCGGCATCATTGCCCTTGTCCCCCTGATCATTGTGATAACCGGCCTCTACAGGCTGATAGCTGACAATAGCCGTATACTGATTGAGCTGGCCTCCATTGCCGAAACCAATGAGGAGGTGATCAACTCCTTCTCACACAAGATCAGGGAGCCACTCAACAACCTGGTGCTGCTTGGTAATATGCTTGGAGAGACAGCCCTGTCACCCAAGCAGCAGGAGCTGGTTGACACCTTCATCGCCTCCACCAGCAGTATGGTGGAGGTTGTCAATGACCTCACCATGGAGACAGCCGGCAATATAACCTTTGAGCGGCGCAGTGAGATACGTTTCAGGCTGGGACCAATAATCCATGACACCATAGAGCTGATGAGACTCAACAGGAGGCACATTGAGAGTGTGATACTCTATGATGAGCAGAGTGAGCGTGAGAGCGAGTATAGTGGTGACCCCATACTGATCAAGCAGATACTGATTGACCTGCTCAGTGCTGCCATCTCAGGGTCAGATGGCAAGGTGACCATCAAGATACAGGTGAGGGAGGCAGGCGACAGGGATGGTGTGCAAAAGGTTGAGTTTACCCTCTCATCAAATAATCCTGTCATATTCATTGGTGAGAAGCGGCAGCCCTACCCGCTGGCCGGCAGGCTGATACGTGACAATGGAGGTAACTGGCAGGAGGCTGCCTCAGATACAGGCTCATGGTTCGTCTTCTATATCTTTATGCGCAAGGCTGACAAGATAACCAGGCCTGCAGCACCCTCCTCCCTGATACGTGAACGATCGGATGAGAAGAGCCGTAAGGAGCTGCGGGAGCTAAGGATACTGCTGGTGGAAGACAATCCGATAAACCAGCGTATCACACAGCTGATGCTCGAGCCGCTGATAAAGAGTATTGAGGTGGCACGCAACGGCAAGGAGGCACTTGATAAGTTTGGTACCGCCAGGTATGACCTGATACTGATGGATGTGCAGATGCCGGTGATGAACGGACTGGTGGCTGCTGAGAAGATCAGGGCCCTGGAGATGAGCACCCACGAGCATGTACCTATCATTGCCATAACGGCAAACGCCATGCTGGGTGACCGTGAGCAGTGCCTGGCAGTGGGGATGGATGACTATATCAGTAAGCCGATAGAGCCCGAGGTGCTGATAGAGAAGATCACGGCCCTCATCTGACCCGGGCGTAAGCACTGCTGACCCGGGCGTAAGCACTGCTGACCCGGGCGAAAGCACTGCTGACCCGGGGCGAAAACACTGCTGACCCGGGCGAAATCACTGCTGACCGGGGTGTAAGCATGGAGCTCCCGGTGTCTGCCAGGGTAGTGGAGAGATAACCATATAGATTCAGAAGGGCTTCACTCCCAGTATCATCATATCATCGATCTGGTCATGCCCCTCCATCCATGACACTATTGTCTCATCGAGTATACGCTGCTGATCGGCGAGCGAATACTTGCTTATTGTCAGCAGGATATGCCTCAGGCGGCGGTACATAAACTTCTTGTTTTCCGGTCCGCCAAACTGATCGGCGTAACCATCGGTGAAGAGATAGAGTATATCACCCTCCTGCAGTGTGAAGCTGGTCCGGTTAAATGAGACCATGGCAAATGACTGTATCACATTCTTCTTGTCGCCCTTGATCTCAATCAGTTTATCATCACGCACTATGTATACCGGAAGGAAGGCACCTGAGAACTCCATCACCCTGGTTTTACGGTCTATCACACAGATGCTTATCTCTATCCCATCCTTGATGGCACTCCTGTCACCCTCTTCGCGTGAGAAGGCCATCTCAAGCTCACGGTTCATGGTCAACAGCACCTGGTCTGTATCATCGATCTTCATACTGTTGACAATCTTCTGTATCAGCTCAAGTCCTATCATAGACATGAGTGCACCCGGCACGCCATGTCCGGTACAGTCGGCAGCAGCGATGAAGAGCTTGTCATCGCGCTCACCAAACCAGTAGAAGTCGCCACTGACGATATGTTTTGGCCGGTAGAAGATAAAGTGGTCGGGAAAGATTCTACTGATCAGCTGTTCTGATGGCAGCATGGCAGCCTGTATCCGTCGTGCATAGTTGAGGCTGTCGGTAAGCTCCTTGTTACGCAGCTGCAGCTCGGCCCGCTGCTCCTCCTTCTCACGGTAGGCGCTGCGTGCTCCTGCCAGGTGTCTCCTGGTGCGTACCAGCAGCCATGCCTGTACCGCTACCACTATCAGCAACAGCACTATCAGCAGCATTATCACGGTACCTCCTGTATCAGGACTATCACCTCTCTCACCGGTGTTGAGGGTGGTGAGCAGCGACATCAGGTGTGGTATCACTCCCTTTTGGTTTTTATGACGGCCGCCTCACCCGGTCTGACCAGTGGCAGCAGTTTAAGTGAGGGTGACCCTACCGGTGGTCCTATACCATATTCAGGCCATCTGCTGTCTACCAGGCTTATTGTCTTAGGGTCTGAGCAGACCACATTGGGCCACTCTCGCGGAAAGACCGGCAGTGAGCCCACCTTGGAGGTGGCATCGATAAACAGTGCACCCCCCACCAGGTGGTAGAGGTCGCGCCCCGGGTCGCTGTTGCCGGTCACCAGCCAGGTGAGCATGGCAGGGTCATCAGCATCAGCCCCGTCATCCACTGCAATTATGAGTGTTCCTGCCGTGGTGAGTGATGCCGGCAGTGAGGCTGACAGGCGGTGCATGTCGAGTCCCTCCTCAGGCTTGGAGATTGTCAGGACAGCTATGGGCAGTGAGTAGTCAGCCATGGTCTTCATACCGGTGATCACCCCTTCAACAAGGTGGTCATCAGTGAGCGGCACCACCGGCACATGGCGCTGCTCACCGGTGCGCTCCTCAGAGAGCTTGACAGTAGCATCAATACCGAGCTTGCCACCCATGCTGAGCCTGTCAGAGGCGTGGTCAAGCACATCCAGCGGACCGCGGGTGAGGAGCAGGTCACTGTCAAACCGCACGTTGGCGAAGAAGGCTTCGGCCACCGCCCGGTAGTCAGTGACGGAGACGCTGTTGCTCACCACAATAATATATTTGCTGAGCATCATCTGACCGGCACCGAATAGGGCACTGAGCACCTTCATCCCCTGCCCGGGATAGCTCTTCTCTATACTGACAATAACCATATTGTGGGCCACCCCTGAGGCAGGCATGTGGAGGTCACGTATCTCAGGGGCGATAGCGAGCTTTAAGGGAGCGAAAAAGATCTTCTCGGTGGCCTTACTCATCCATACATCCTCCATAGGGGGTACGCCGACGATCGTTGCGGGGTAAACCGCATCACGGCGGTGGGTGATACATGTCACATGAAATACGGGGTAGAGGTCTGCCAGCGAGTAGAAGCCGGTATGGTCACCAAAGGGCCCTTCAGTCACCCTCTCTTCCGTAGTGTCAATATATCCCTCAATCACAAAGTCTGAGTCGGCAGGTACCCACAGGTCATTGGTGAGGCACCTGACAAAGGTGACCCTTTTACGTCTCAGGAAGGCAGCCAGCAGGTACTCACTGATATCTTCCGGCAGCGGCGCCGTGGCCGCATAGGTATATACCGGGTCGCCGCCCAGGGTGACGGTCACCGGCATGCGCCCGCCCCTCTTCTTCCACTCCTTATAATGACGTGCACCGGTCTTGTGGCGGTGCCAGTGCATACCGGTCTTGTCTTTCCCCATCACCTGCATCCTGTACATACCCAGGTTGGTACGTCCGGTCTCCGGGTGCCTGGTATGCACCAGCGGGAGGGTCACAAACCTCTCTCTGTCGAAGGGCCAGCACTTTAACACCGGCAGCCTGTCAAGGTCGGGCTCCATCTCAACCACCTCCTGGCACTCGCCCCTGCCCCTCTTACGTCGTGGTGTGAGGGTAAGGAGACGAAGCATAGAGGGCAGCCGGAGGAGCCTGCCTGTGATACCCTGTGCCTGGCTGAACGATTCGATCATCGTGAGTATCTCACTCCCCGCCTCATCCAGTGAGGAGCGGCCGATGGCTGCTGCCATACGGCTGTCAGAGGCAAAACTGTTTATCAGTAGCGGGAAGGGGGTGCCGGTATTCTCAAAGAGAAGAGCCTTGCCGCCGTTCTTGACAAAACGGTCAGCTATCTCGGTTATCTCCAGATGAGGGTTGACAGGAGCAGCTATACGTATCAGCTCACCCCGTGCCTCGAGGTGATCAATAAACTGCGTCAGACCATTGAATGACATTGAGCAACAGATTTGCACAAATATATAAATAAAAAGAGAGCCCAGATTAAAATCAGGAACCCCGCCATGGCGGAGTTCCTAATCTTTTCGGGCTGCCCGGCGGCATCACCGCTATCGGCTTATCAGCTTATCAGCTATTCAGCTCCGTAGACGGCATTGTCACCCAGCTCCTCCTCTATCCTCAGCAGCTGGTTATACTTGGCCACCCGGTCGGTACGGCTGAGTGAGCCTGTCTTTATCTGGCCTGAGTTGGTTGCTACCGCCACGTCAGCTATGGTGGTGTCTTCAGTCTCACCCGAACGGTGTGAGGTGACGGTGGTATATCCTGCACGGTGAGCCATCTCAATGGCATTGAGGGTCTCGGTAAGGGTACCTATCTGGTTCAGCTTGATCAGGATTGAGTTGGCACATCCCATTTTGATACCTTTCTCAAGGTACTCAACGTTGGTTACAAAGAGGTCGTCACCCACGATCTGTACCTTCGCTCCTATCTTGTCAGTAAGCAGCTTCCACCCTTCCCAGTCGTTCTCGCCCATTCCATCCTCAATAGAGTCAATGGGATACTTCTCAACCAGCTCAGCCAGGTAGTCAACCTGCTGTTCGATTGTCAGCTTCTTGGCATTGGCTCCTTCAAACCTGGTGTAGTCATAATAACCATCTTTGAAGAACTCACTGGCGGCACAGTCAAGGGCTATGGTGATATCGCTGCCCGGCTTGTATCCTGCCAGGGTGACAGCCTTGAGAATACTCTCCAGTGCATCTTCGGTACCGTTCAGTGCAGGAGCAAATCCGCCCTCATCACCTACGGCGGTGCTGAGGCCTCTCTCCTTAAGCACCTTCTTGAGTGCATGGAATATCTCTGTACCCACCCTGAGCCCCTCAGCGAAGCTGGTTACTCCTACCGGACGTATCATAAACTCCTGGAAGGCTATCGGAGCATCGGAGTGTGAGCCTCCGTTGATAATGTTCATCATAGGTATGGGGAGCACCCTGGCGTTGGTACCGCCAATATACCTGTAGAGTGGCAGCCCGTGAAACTCGGCAGCAGCCTTGGCACTTGCCAGTGAGACACCCAGTATGGCATTGGCCCCAAGGTTCTTCTTGGTGGGGGTACCATCAAGCTCAATCATGGTCTGGTCGAGTAAGACCTGGTTGGTCACATCCATACCCATTACCTTATCTGCAATAATGTTGTTCACATTGTCAACAGCTTTCCGGACACCTTTTCCAAGGTAGCGGCCCTTATCCCCGTCTCTCAGCTCCAGGGCCTCATGCTCACCTGTTGATGCTCCGGAAGGCACGGCAGCCCTGCCGGCTGCTCCGCTCTCGGTTACTACCTCCACCTCAATGGTTGGATTCCCTCTTGAATCGAGGATCTCACGTGCATGAACGCTAATTATCTGACTCATAATATCTTAGGTTTTAATAATTAATATGCAATATACGAAAAAAAGGGATATGGCCGATGTGACAATACCCCTTTTATATGATGATCATAACCGGCTGCTATTGAGGCTCCTCACTCTCAGCCTCCGGCTGATCTGAGTCACTCTTACCGGTTGTGTCAGAAGCCTGGGCGCCATCACCGTCTGCTTCAGCCACAGCTGCGGAAGCTTCAGTGACACTGTCAGCTTCCCCGGTGGTGGTCTCTGTCACAGTATCAGCCAGATCGGTGACTGTTTCCGGGCTATCGGCTGTGGTCTCACTGGCTGGCTCGGCAGCAGTCTCGGCAGCTGTCTCGGCAGCAGTCTCGGCAGCAGTCTCGGCAGCTGTCTCGGCAGCTGTCTCAGCTGCTTCTCTTCTGGCTGTGGTCTCCTTTGCTGTGACGGCACCCTCAGCGCTCTTTTTCCTTGGGCTCCGGCGGCGGCGTGTTGCCCTGCCCTTTGTAGCAGTATCGGCCAGCATATTTTCATTGAAGTCAACCAGCTCTATGATACACATGTCAGCGCCGTCACCATACCGTGTTCCGGTCTTCAGTATGCGGGTATACCCTCCCGGCCTGTCAGCCACCCGTGGTGCCACCTCCCTGAACAGTTCAGCCACGGCATACTTGTCTTTCAGGTATCTGAAAGCCATTCTGCGTGAATGTGTTGAATCATCCTTTGATCTGTTTATCACCGGCTCAACATAGCTTCTCAGCACACGTGCCTTGGCGGTGGTGGTTGATATACGCTTGTGAAGAATAAGTGATGAGGCCATATTTGCAATCATCGCCTTTCTTTCAGAGCTTTTTCTTCCAAGCTGGTTTATAGCATTCAAATGTCGCATCTCTCTCTACGCTTGACTGTTGTTTATTCTTTATCGAGTTTATACTTTGAGACATCCATCCCGAATGAGATATTCATCGACTCGAGCAGCTCTTCAAGTTCGGTCAGTGACTTCTTTCCGAAGTTCCTGAACTTAAGCAGGTCATTCTTATTGAATTTCACCAGGTCACCCAGTGAGTCTACCTCTGCTGCCTTGAGGCAGTTCAGTGCCCTCACCGAGAGGTCAAGGTCAACCAGCTTAGTCTTGAGCAGCTGACGCATATGCAATATCTCCTCATCAAACTCCTCATGTGAGAGCTTATCTTCATAGTCGATGGTGATCTTCTCTTCGGAGAAGAGCATGAAGTGGTAGATCAATATCTTTGCTGCCTCTTTCAGTGCCTCTTTCGGATGTATTGAGCCGTCGGTCTTTATCTCAATTATCAGCTTCTCATAGTCGGTCTTCTGCTCAACCCTGTAGTCCTCTACCGAGTACTTCACATTTCTTACCGGCGTAAAGATTGAGTCCATGGCTATCAGTCCGAACTCAGCCTCTTCGGGCTGGTTCTCTTCTGCCGGCACATATCCTCTCCCTTTGGCTATACTGAGTTCAAACTGCAGTCTGACATCGGGTTCCATATTACAGATCACCAGGTCAGGGTTGAGCACCTCAAAGCTGCTGAGTGCATTATTCAGGTCACCTGCCCTGAACGCCTCCTGCCCTGATATCTTAACCATAATCTTCTCCTCATCAACATCCTCTATCATTCTCTTGAAGCGTACCTGTTTCAGGTTGAGGATGATCTCGGTCACATCCTCTATCACGCCGGTGATAGTTGTGAACTCATGGTCTACGCCCTCTATCTTCACTGTGGTGATGGCATATCCCTCGAGTGAGGAGATCAGGATTCTTCTGAGAGCATTACCTACGGTGATACCATATCCCGGTTCAAGCGGGCGGAATTCAAACTTTCCGTACTGGTCGTCTGCCTCCAGTAAGATTACTTTATCAGGTTTCTGGAATGCTAATATGGCCATATGACTATTGTTACTTAAATTACTTTGAATAGAGTTCAACTATAAGCTGCTCCTTAAATTCTTCGGGTATTTCGGTGCGTTCGGGCACACTGATATATTTCCCGGCCATTTGGGTATCATCCCATTCGAGCCATGACATCTTTGATCTGCGGTCTGCTCCCAGGTTATCGACTATCACCTCGAGTGATTTTGACTTCTCACGCACCCCCACAATATCGCCCGGTTTGAGCAGGTATGAGGGTATGTTCACCACATTACCGTTAACGGTGATATGCCGGTGTGACACCAGCTGGCGTGCTGCTGCCCTTGAAGGGGCTACACCGAGTCTGTAGACCACATTGTCAAGACGTGACTCGAGCAGCTGCAGCAGTACAAGGCCTGTCACACCTGATGCTGATGCCGCTTTTTTAAAGAGGTTGCGGAACTGTCTCTCGAGGAGGCCATAGGTATATTTCATCTTCTGCTTCTCACGCAGCTGAATGCCATATTCCGATGTCTTTTTTCTCCTCCTGTTCATGCCATGCTGTCCGGGAGGGTAATTCTTCTTGTCGAGATGTTTGTCAGGTCCAAAAATTGGTTCTCCGAATTTGCGGGCTATTTTTGATCTGGGTCCAGTATATCTTGCCATTGCAATGTAATGTTATAATGTTGTGGTTACTATCGGTCTCGGTCAGACCCTTCTTCTTGCCGGCGGGCGACATCCGTTATGTGGCATCGGGGTGACGTCAACGATCTCTGTCACCTCCACCCCACTGTTGGATATGGCCCGTATAGCCGATTCACGTCCTGAGCCCGGCCCCTTGACAAATACCTTAACCTTTCTCAGTCCCAGATCATAGGCTGTCTTTGTACACTCTTCGGCTGCCATCTGTGCAGCATAGGGTGTATTCTTCTTTGAGCCTTTGAACCCCATCTTTCCGGCTGATGCCCATGAGATCACCTGGCCTGAGCTGTTGGTAAGAGTTACGATTATATTGTTGAATGACGAATGAACATGAGCCTGTCCCACAGGTTCAACCTTTACGACCCTCTTCTTTGATGTCCCAGTCTTCTTTGCCATTGGTTACTTATTTAGTAGCTTTTTTCTTGTTTGCCACGGTTTTCTTACGTCCTTTTCTTGTCCGTGCGTTGTTCTTGGTGCTCTGTCCTCTGACCGGCAGCCCGATGCGGTGTCGTATGCCCCTGTAGCATCCGATATCCATCAGTCTTTTGATGTTGAGCTGTGTCTCTGAGCGCAGCTCACCCTCCAGTTTATAGTTCTCAGCCAGAATCTGACGGATGGAATTGATATTGTCATCATTCCAATCCTCCACCTTCATATGCCGGTCTACCCCTGCCTGGTCAAGCACCTTCTGTGCAGTGCTTCGCCCCACCCCATATATATAGGTTAGCGCAATCTCGCCCTGTTTGTGTCTCGGAAGGTCTACTCCATGAATACGTGCCATATGCCTCTTTTAATTTGAAGTGCAAAGTTAATCAAATTATCCCTGTCTCTGTTTGAACCTGGGATTTTTCTTATTTATCACATACAGACGGCCATTACGTCTTACGATCTTACATGTGGCCGACCGTTTTTTCACTGATGTTCTTACTTTCATCGCACTCTTATTTTCTATTTGAACCTGAATGTTATTCTTCCTTTGGTAAGGTCATATGGTGACATCTCAATCTTCACCCTGTCACCCGGGAGGATTCGGATATAGTGCATCCTCATCTTCCCCGATATGTGGGCAGTGATGACATGCCCGTTTTCGAGTTTCACCCTGAACATTGCGTTTGAGAGGGCCTCGATAATCGTTCCGTCAATCTCTATGGATGGTTGTTTCGCCATATACTTACCTCTTATTTAAAACTTCCTCAATATAACTGTATGTTGAGAGCAGGTCAGCTTTCCCCTCCCTGACCGCAACAGCGTATTCAAAATGTGCTGATGGTTTGCCGTCGCCGGTGGTCACTGTCCACCCGTCGTCACCTATCCGTGTATTTTTTGTACCCATATTGATCATCGGTTCAATACAGATGACCAGGTTTCTCTCCATCTTCACTCCTGTTCCCCTCTTCCCGAAGTTAGGCACCTCGGGTGACTCATGGAGTGCTCTTCCTATACCGTGTCCTACCAGTGTTCTCACTACCGAGTATCCACCGCTCTCCGCCTTTTTCTGTATGGCGTTTGAGATGTCACCGATACGGTTCCCGGCTATTGCCTCCTCCACACCTGCCTCGAGCGACTGGCGTGTATAGGTCAGCAGTCTCAGAATTCCGGGTGTCACCTCTCCCACGGTAAAGGTAAAGGCTGTGTCACCATAGAACCCGTTCATCACCACCCCGCAGTCAACCGAGACAATATCTCCGTCGCGCAGCTCATACTGTGAAGGTATGCCATGTACCACCTCATCATTGACAGAGGTACAGAGGGTGTTGGGGAATCCTGCATAGCCCTTGAAGGCCGGCAGGGCACCATGATCACGAATGAACTCTTCGGCGATGGCATCGAGCCTGAGGGTTGTCATCCCCGGGGCTATGTGGCGGGCCACCTCTGCCAGCGTCTTTGAGACGAGCATATTGCTCTCTCTCAGCAGCTCAACCTCAGCATCACTCTTAAGATATATCATCAAAGAACGTAGTCACATTAAATAGCCGTAACGGCTCCTGTCCTGCCCTTGACCCTGCCTGTCTTCATCAGGCCGTCATAGTGGCGCATAAGCAGATGGCTCTCTATCTGCTGCAATGTATCGAGCACCACACCCACCAGTATGAGCAGTGAGGTGCCACCAAAGAACTGTGCAAACTCGCCGCTTACTCCCAGGTTGACGGCAAATGCCGGTAGTATGGCAATGATTGCCAGGAACATTGATCCGGGCAGTGTTATCCGTGACATGACGGTATCAAGGAACTCAACCGTCTTTCTTCCCGGTTTGATGCCCGGTATGAACCCTCCATTCTTCTTCATATCTTCTGCCATCTGTACCGGGTTGATGGTCACTGCGGTATAGAAGTATGTAAAGAGGATGATCAGTATTGCCGTCACCAGGTTATACCAGAAGCCGTACATATTTGTAAAGGCTATCACGAAGCCTGAGCCTGACTCTCTGAACCCTGCCAGTATGACCGGCAGCATCATTATGGCCTGTGCAAATATGATAGGCATAACGCCTGCTGCGTTCACCTTGAGCGGTATGTACTGCCTGACGCCGCCATACTGCTTGTTGCCCACGATACGTCTTGCATACTGTACCGGTATACGTCGTGTACCCTGTACCAGCAGCACCGCACCCAGTATAACGGCAAAGAGGAACACCAGCTCTATCAGCAGTGCTACCGGCCCGCCGGTACCATTCCAGCGTACGCCGGCCTCAAAGATGATAGCCACCGGGAACCGGGCAAGGATACCCACCATAATAATGAGTGAGATACCGTTTCCAATACCCTTGTCGGTGATCCGCTCACCTAACCACATAACAAATATTGTACCAGCCGTCAATATGATCACCGAAGATATCTGGAAGAAGGTTCCTGGTATCACGAATGCCTCCGGCGGGAGGATATGGTGCAGGTTTGTCAGATAGGTGGGTGCCTGCAGCAGCAGGATGGCCACTGTCAGGTACCTGGTGTACTGGTTCATCTTGCGCCGGCCGCTCTCACCCTCTTTCTGCAGCTTCTGGAAGTAGGGAAACACTATTCCCAGCAGCTGTATAACGATTGATGCCGATATATAAGGCATTATTCCGAGAGCAAATATAGAGGCCTTTGAGAAGGCTCCTCCCGAGAACATATCGAGCAGCCCCATTATACCTGATGAGGTCTGTTTGCCCAGCGCATCGAGCATTGAGGGGTCTACGCCGGGCAGGGTCACATACTTGCCCAGGCGGTAGAGTGCCACAATGGCGAAGGTATAGATGATCCGCTCCCTGAGATCCTCTATCTTGAAAATGTTCTTTATGGTCTGGATAAATTTCATTCCTTACAGTTTAACTGCTGTTCCCTGATTTGCTTCGATGGCAGCCTGTGCGGCCTTGCTGAACGCGTGTGCATGCACCTCCAGCTTTCTTGTAAGCACTCCGTTACCCAGTATCTTCACCAGTGTGTTCTTGCTCACCAGTCCGGCAGCCAGGAGTGTCTGATGGTCGATATGTGTGGTGTCGAGCTTTAGTGACAGCGCCTCGAGTGTACTGAGGTTGATAGCTTTGTACTCAACCCTGTTGATATTTTTAAACCCCGACTTAGGCACCCTTCTCTGCAGGGGCATCTGTCCGCCTTCAAATCCTTTCTTCCTGCTGTACCCTGAGCGTGACTTGGCTCCTTTATGGCCGCGTGTTGAGGTTCCTCCATATCCAGACCCTTCACCTCTGCCTATCCGCTTCACCTTTTTTACCGATCCGGGGGCCGGTTTTAAATTACTTAAGTCCATTGTGGTTTATATAATATTGTTAATAGCCTAGAGTCTCTCCACCTTCACCAGGTGCTGCAGTTTTCTGACCATACCCATTATCTCAGGGCTCTCTTCATGCTCTACTGTCTGGTGCATCTTTCTCAGTCCGAGTGCTGCGAGTATCCTCTTATGTTTCTCGGGCTGCCCTATCTTACTTTTTACCTGGGTTATTCTCACTTTAGCCATGATAATCTGATCTTACTATCCGTTAAACACCTTTTCCATTGTGATGCCTCTGTGGTCAGCCACCGTACGGGCGTCACGCAGTTCGAGCAGTGCAGCTATTGTTGCCTTCACCAGGTTGTGCGGGTTTGATGACCCCTTTGATTTGGCAAGCACATTCTTCACTCCGGCGCTCTCGAGCACTGCACGCATGGCTCCTCCGGCCTTGATACCGGTACCTTCGGTGGCAGGCTTGATAAACACTCTTGCACCACCAAACTTACCCTCCTGCTCATGCGGTATGGTACCTTTGTGTACCGGTATTTTGAGCAGGTTTTTCTTGGCATCTTCAATACCTTTGGCTATAGCTGTGGTCACCTCACTGGCCTTACCCAGTCCGTGCCCCACTATACCCTTTTCATCACCCACCACCACTATGGCTGAGAAGCTGAAGGTACGTCCCCCCTTGGTCACCTTGGTTACTCTCTGTATACTTACCAGTCTGTCGGTAAGCTCCAGGTCGCTGTTCTTTACTCTCGTTATTCCGTATGTCATACTGGTTAGAATTTTAAGCCGCCTTCGCGTGCTCCGTCAGCTAATGATTTTACTCTGCCATGATATTTATATCCGCCTCTGTCGAAGATCACCTCTTCAATTCCTTTCTCCCGGCATATCTCTGCCACTCTCTTTCCCACCATACCGGCTATCTCACTCTTGGTGACACCATTTACGGAGGCTATCTCTTTCTCTTTTGAGGATGCTGAGGCCAATGTCAGTCCGTTGATATCATCGACAGCCTGCACATATATCTCCTTATTGCTACGGTAGATTGATAGTCTGGGTCTGGAGGCTGTTCCCCTGATCCGTTTTCTGATCCTCAGTCTGATCTTTTCTCTTCTCTCTCTTTTTGATAAAGCCATGATTTCAGATTTTTATCATGTTACACGCCGGCCGATTTGCCTGCCTTTCTTCTCAGCTGTTCGCCAACAAACTTGATACCTTTTCCTTTGTATGGTTCGGGCGGGCGCAGTGACCTGATCTTTGCCGCAACGTGTCCTATGAGCTGTTTGTCAATACTTGAAAGGGTTATTACAGGGTTGCTTCTTCTCTCGGTCTTGGTCTCCACCTGTATCTCCTGCGGCAGTTCAATGACGATATCATGTGAGAGGCCCAGGCTCATCTCCAGCAGTTGTCCCTTTGCTTCGGCCCGGTATCCCACGCCCACCAGCTCGAGCTGCTTTTTATACCCTTCTGACACCCCTGTCACCATATTGGCGATAAGTGCCCTATAGAGTCCGTGCAACGACTTGAACCGTTTCTCATCATTTGGTCTGGCAAGTGTGACGGTATTATCTTCAACCTCAACCCTTATCTCACTGTCTATCTTCTGTGAGAGGGAGCCCAGCGGCCCCTTGACAGTGACAACGTTGCCATCATCAACCGTGATGGTAACGCCTGATGGCAGGTTTATGGGCAGTTTTCCTATTCGTGACATTTCACCTCCTCATGTTTAGTAGACATAACAAATTACTTCACCTCCGACATTCTCCCTGATCGCCTCCTTTTCGGTCATGACACCTCTTGATGTTGAGAGTATTGCTATTCCCAGTCCGTTAAGGACCCTCGGAAGCTCATCCACTCCGGCATACTTTCTCAGTCCGGGCCGGCTCACCCTCTGTATCTCCTTTATGGCAGGCAGCTTGGTTCTGGGGTGGTACTTCAGTGCTATCTTTATCCGGCCCTGCAGGTTATCATCAATAAATTTATAGCTCAGGATATAACCTTTATCATAAAGTATCCGTGTGATATTCTTTGTCAGGCCGGTAGCGGGTGTCTCAACCACTTTATGGCCGGCCATTATGGCGTTCCTTACTCTGGTAAGAAAGTCTGCTATTGGGTCTGTCATCTCTTGGTATGATTAATTGTGTTTATTTCTGCTCTGTTACCAGCTTGCTTTTCTTACCCCCGGGATCAGCCCCTTGGAAGCCATCTCCCTGAAGGTGATCCTGCTGATGCCAAACTGTCTCATGTAGCCCCTTGGTCTTCCGGTCAGCTTACAGCGGTTTCTCTGCCGTATGGGGTTTGAGTTGCGTGGCAGCTTGCTCAGGGCGATATAGTCACCTTCAGCCTTCAGCGCAGCTCTTTTTGCGGCATACCGTTTTGCTAGTCTGGCACGTTTAACCTCACGGGCTTTCATTGATTCCTTAGCCATATTATAATCTGTTTACTTGTTTTTAAAGGGTATTCCGAACTCTTTCAGCAGTGCAAAAGCCTCTTCATCACTCTTGGCGTTGGTAACGAAGGTGACCTGCATCCCCATGATCTTTGCAATCTTGTCAAGATCTATCTCCGGGAATATTATCTGTTCAGTAATTCCCATGGTGTAGTTGCCATGGCCGTCGAGTCTGGCGCTGACCCCTTTGAAGTCACGTATCCTTGGCAGTGCAACGGCAATGAGTCTCTCGAGGAACTCATACATTTTGACCCTTCTCAGTGTCACCATCACTCCGATGGGCATTTTTTTCCTCAGCTTGAAGTTTGAGACGTCTTTCTTTGAGATTGTCTGCACTGCCTTCTGTCCGGCAATATCACTCACCTCCTTCTGTCCCATCTCGAGCAGTTTCTTGTCAGCAATAGCCTGTCCGAGGCCCTGGCTGATCACTATCTTCTCAAGCCTTGGTACCTGCATCACAGTCTTGTAATTGAACTGTTTCATCAGTGCAGGCACAATCTCCTTATTGTATCTGGTCTTTAAAGCGGGGCTATACATTACTTGATCTCCTCTCCTGATTTTTTGGCATAACGTACCAGTTTATTTTTCTCATTGAGCCTCCGGCCGATACGTGTCGGTTTACCGCTTGCCGGGTCTACCACCATAAGGTTAGAGATATGTATGGGTGCCTCCTTCCTGAGTATTCCACCCTGTGGTGCCTTGGCATTGGGCTTGGTATGCTTTGATACCAGGTTTATTCCCTCCACCACTGCCTTCTCCTTATCGCGGTATACTTTCAGGACACGTCCTTTCTGTCCTTTTGATTCACCTGCAATGACTGCTACCGTGTCTCCCTTTTTGATATGTAACTTATTGTGCATCGGGTGTGGTTTTATTTGTTATAACACTTCAGGTGCAAGTGATACTATCTTCATATACTTGTCACGCAGCTCCCTGGCTACCGGTCCGAATATGCGTGTTCCGCGCACCTCATCCTGGTTTGTCAGGAGAACCACGGCATTGTCATCAAAGCGGATATATGAGCCATCAGGCCTTCTTATCTCCTTCTTTGTTCTCACAACCACTGCCCTGCTGACTGTACCTTTCTTTGCTTCGCCGGATGGCATTGCGCTCTTGATGGTTACAATTATCTTGTCACCCACCCTGGCATACCTCTTTCTGGTTCCGCCGAGCACCCTGATACAGAGCACCTCTTTGGCGCCACTGTTATCAGCTACATTCAACCTGCTTTCCTGCTGTATCATAATTACTTAGCTCTTTCGATTACTTCCACCAATCTCCAGGCTTTATTTTTACTGAGAGGCCTGGTCTCCATTATGCGCACAGTATCACCTATATTGCAGGTATTCTCCTCATCGTGGGCCATCAGCTTCTTTGTGCGGCTGATGAACTTACCGTAGATGGGGTGCTTGACTTTACGGTGTATTGCCACCACAATAGACTTGTCCATCTTGTTGCTGACGACAATACCTGTACGCTCTTTTCTAAGATTCCTTTCTTCCATGATGCTGGTATAGGGCTATTTTGATTTCTCGTTCTTCTCTCGTTTACGTTTCTCAGTCATGAGCCTTGCGATGGTTCGTCTGCTCTCCTTGATCTTTTGTGGATTTTCAAGGGGTGAGATTGCATGGTTCAGTCTCATTCTCACCAGTGCCACCTTCTCATTATCTATTCGTTCGAGAAGTTCCTGGTCGCTTAATTCCTTTATCTCTGCGCTTTTCATCGTTCTGATATTTTACTCTGCATAGTCATGGCGTACCACAAACTTTGTAGCTACGGGCAGTTTAGCTGCTGCCAGGCGTAGTGCCTCTCTTGCCAGATCGATGGGTACCCCCTCAGCCTCAATCACTATTCGTCCGGGAGAAACGGGTACCACGAATCCTTCAGGTGACCCTTTTCCCTTACCCATTCTCACCTCTGCCGGTTTTTTTGTTATCGGCTTGTCCGGGAATATTCGTATCCAGATCTGTCCTTCACGCTTCATATGGCGTGTCACTGCCTGTCGTGCCGCCTCTATCTGCCGTCCGGTGATCCATGCCTCCTCGAGGGCCTTGATACCAAATGATCCGAATGCCAGCTGATTGCCTCTCTGGGCATTGCCTTTCATTTTGCCCTTTTGGCTCCTCCTGTACTTGGTCTTCTTCGGTTGTAACATCGCTTGGTTATATATTACTTTTAACTATTGTCACTGCCTATCTGGCATCTTTCTTACTTCCTGACCTCTTGCGGTATCCTCCTGACGGTGTCCTTCCTCCCTTCATGCTCTTTGCTCCTACGTTTGGGCTCAGGTCACGTTTGCCATACACCTCACCGTTGCATATCCACACCTTTATTCCTATCAGGCCCACCTTTGTGAGTGCCTCAGCCAGGGCGTAGTCAATATCTGCACGGAATGTATGAAGTGGTATTCTCCCATCCTTGTATGTCTCACTGCGTGCCATCTCAGCTCCGCCAAGGCGTCCTGAGATAACGATCTTTATCCCTTCAGCCCCCATCCGCATGGTTGATGCGATGGTCATTCTGATGGCGCGGCGGTATGAGATCTTACCCTCTATCTGGCGTGCCAGGTTATTGGCAACAATAGCTGCATCGAGCTCAGGGCGCTTCACCTCGAAGATGTTTATCTGCACCTCCTTGCCGGTGATCTTCTTGAGCTCCTCCTTGAGCTTGTCAACCTCCTGTCCGCCCTTCCCGATAATGATACCGGGGCGTGCGGTGTTGACGGTGACAGTGATCAGCTTGAGGGTACGTTCGATAATGATCTTTGAGATACTGGCCTTGGCCAGCCTGGCATTGAGATACTCTCTGATTTTTGCATCTTCAACCAGTTTTGCCGAGAAGTCACTGCCACCATACCAGTTCGAGTCCCATCCTCTGATGATTCCTATCCTGTTGCCAATCGGATTAACTTTTTGTCCCATTATTTATTCTGAAATGTTTTCTACTTCCTGTTTCCTGCTTCCCAACACCAGGGTCACATGGTTTGATCTCTTCCTGATGCGGTATGCCCGTCCCTGGGGGGCTGGTCTTATACGCCGCAATATTCGTCCGCTGTCTACTGAGACCTCTTTGACGTAGAGGTCACTCTCTTCGAGGCGCACCCCTTCATTCTTTGCCTGCCAGTTGGCTATGGCTGACAGCAGCAGCTTTTCCACCCTTCGTGAGGCTGCCTGCTTGCTGAACCTGAGGATATCGAGGGCTCTGTTCACCTCTTCACCCCTGATAAGGTCTGTCACCAGCCTCATCTTGCGTGGTGAGGTGGGCACATTCCGTAGTACGGCCTGTGTTCTCTCTTTGGCCTGCTCCCTCCTTTTTTCTGCGCTTATTCTTTTTCTTGCACCCATTTCTGTTGGTTTTTCAGTTGATATAGCTTATCACCCTACCTCTGTTTCCCTCCATGACCGCGGAATATGCGTGTCGGGGCAAACTCACCCAGTTTATGTCCCACCATATTTTCGGTGATATATACCGGGATAAACTTGTTTCCGTTGTGTACTGCCAGGGTGTGCCCCACAAAGTCAGGTGAGATAACTGATCTTCTTGACCAGGTCTTGATCACAGTCTTCTTTCCGCTATCATTCATCGCATCCACCTTTTTCATGAGGTGCAGGTCGATGAACGGGCCTTTTTTGATTGATCTGCTCATTGTATCAACTATTTTTTCCTTCTTTCAATGATATGTATGTTGGAATACTTTCTCTTATTCCTGGTCTTGTACCCCTTTGATGGCATTCCGCTGCGTGACCTGGGGTGCCCTCCTGAGGCTTTCCCCTCACCTCCACCCATCGGGTGGTCAACCGGGTTCATTGCCACACCCCTGGTTCGGGGTCTGCGTCCCAGCCAGCGGCGGCGTCCTGCCTTGCCGGATATCTCCTGGTTGTGGTCAGGATTGGATACTGAACCGATGGTGGCCCTGCATGAGGTGAGCACCATACGTGTCTCACCTGAGGGCAGCTTGATGGTGGCATACTTGCCGTCACGTGCTGCCAGCTGTGCATAGGTTCCTGCACTGCGTGCCAGTGCTCCTCCCCTCCCCGGCTTGAGCTCAATGTTGTGCACTATTGTTCCCAGGGGTATATTCTCCAGAAAGAGTGCATTACCCACCTCGGGTGGTGCCTCCCTTCCTGACAGCACCTCCTGTCCCACCCTGATACCTGATGGGGCAATTATATATCTCTTTTCACCATCACTGTAGGTGATGAGTGCTATACGTGCCGAGCGGTTGGGGTCATACTCCACTGAGGTCACCGTTGCCGGGATACCATCCTTGGTCCTTTTGAAGTCAATAACCCGGTACATCTTCTTGTGGCCTCCGCCAACATTTCTGATGGTCATCCTGCCCCTGGAGTTCCTGCCGCCTGACCTCTTCAGCGGTGCCAGCAGTGACTTTTCAGGCGTGTTGCTGGTGATCTCCGAGAATGAGCTCGCGATCTTATGTCTCTGGCCTGGTGTTACAGGCTTTATCTTTCTGACTGCCATGCTCTGTTAAATATTGCTGTAAAAATCAATCGTCTCTCCTTTGGCGAGAGTAATAATAGCCTTCTTGGCTGCAGCTGTACGCCCCTTCATAATACCTGACCGGGTAAAGCGGGTCTTTGACTTGCCGCGGTAGATCATGGTGTTGACCTCTTCAACATTTACACCATAGAGCTCTTCAACTGCCTTCTTGATCTGCAGCTTGTTGGCCCTGGGGTTGACCAGGAAGCCATACCGGTTGAACTGCTCACCCTGGCTGGTCATCTTCTCGGTCACTAACGGTTTCAGTAATATTTCCATATCTCTGCTCCTGGTTTAGAATGTTGACTGCAAAACATCAACTACACTCTCTGTAAGCACCAGAGTTGAAGCCTTCATGATGTTGTAAGTGTTTAAATCACTGATCGTTACAACTTCAACTCCCTGCAAATTTCGAGATGACAAATATATATTTTTATTTTGTTCTGGTAAAACAATAAGTGATTTTTTGTTCACCAGCTCGAGGTTTGCGCTCACTGAGACCATGTTTGAGGTCTTTGGGGTATCGAATGAGAAATCTTCAAGTACTATCAGCCGGTTCTCTCTCATCTTATAGGAGAGGGCCGATTTTCTGGCCAGCCGTTTGACCTTTTTGTTGAGCTTGAAGCTATAGTCTCTTGGTCTGGGACCGAAGGTACGTCCGCCTCCGCGGAAGAGCGGGTTTTTAATATCACCTGCCCTGGCTGTGCCGGTTCCCTTCTGTCTCTTTATCTTCCTGGTGCTGCCGGTAACCTCGCTTCGCTCCTTGGTCTTGTGTGTTCCCTGTCTCTGTGCTGCCAGGTACTGTTTGGTGTCAAGGTAGATGGCGTGGTCATTGGGTTCAATACCGAAGATCGCCTCATCGAGGGTCACCTTTCTTCCGGTCTCTTTACCTTCTATGTTAACTACTGCTATATCCATCACTTTGTAATTATTACGTAACCACCTTTGGGGCCTGGTACGGCGCCCTTTACCAGCAGCAGGTTCGCTTCGGGCATCACCTTCACCACTCTCAGTTCAGTCTCCTGCTGCTTTCCTCCCATGCGTCCGGCCATCTTTTTGCCCGGCATCACCCTTGAGGGTGTTGAGGATGCTCCCAGTGAGCCGGGTGCTCTCAGCCGGTTATGCTGACCGTGAGACTGGTCACCCACTCCGCTGTAGCCATGTCGTTTGACCACTCCCTGGAATCCTTTGCCCTTGGTCCATCCCCTCACATCGAGCCAGGAGTCATCATTGAACAGCTCTACGGTGATCACATCACCCAGCTTATATTGTCCCTCCTCAAACCCTGAGAACTCGGCGATCTTCCTCTTGGGGGCGGTACCTGCTTTTTTGAAGTGTCCCATCTCAGCCTTGTTGCTTGACTTCTCCCTCTTGTCATCGAAGCTGAGCTGCAAAGCCGAATAACCGTCATTCTCCACCGTCTTCACCTGTGACACCACACATGGGCCAACCTCGAGGACAGTGCATGGAATGCTCTTTCTATCCTCATTGAAGACAGTTGTCATCCCAACCTTTTTTCCTATTAATCCCTGCATAATTCAGTTTTTTCCGGTTTCACACTTTAATCTCCACCTCTACTCCGCTGGGCAGTTCAAGCTTCATGAGGGCATCAATGGTCTTTGGCGTTGAACTGTAAATGTCAAGCAGCCGCTTATATGATGACAGTTCAAACTGCTCTCTCGATTTCTTGTTGACAAACGGTGAGCGGAGCACCGTAAATATTCTCTTATGGGTAGGCAGCGGTATCGGGCCACTGACGACTGCACCCGTTGATTTCACTGTCTTCACGATCTTCTCTGCCGACTTGTCGACCAGGTTATGATCATAAGACTTGAGCTTAATGCGGATTTTCTGACTCATCTTCAATAAAGGATTTTTCCTGTTGTTACTTCAATAATTTTTTTGGCAAGTTCTTCAGGCACCTCCTCATAGTGTGAGAACTCCATTGCCGATGTAGCTCTTCCGGAGGTAAGGGTACGCAGTACTGTAACATATCCGAAGTTTTCTGCCAGAGGTACTTTTGCCTTTATCACCCTTGCACCTGCTTTCGATTCCATACCTTCCACCTTACCCCTTCTCTTGTTGAAGTCGGCCACCACGTCACCCACATACTCTTCAGGGGTGATCACTTCAGCCTTCATCACCGGTTCGAGCAGTACCGGCCGGCACTTTGGTGCCGCATGGCGGAACGCCTGCCTGGCTGCTATCTCGAACGACAATGAGTCGGAGTCGACAGAGTGGTATGAACCGTCTTTGATGATCACCTTGAGGCTGTCAAGCGGGAATCCGGCCAGCGGGCCGTTCTTCATCGCCTCACGGAACCCTTTTTCTATTGAGGGTATAAACTCCTTCGGCACGTTCCCGCCACGTATCTCATTCACCACGGTTAGTCCGGCAACGCCCTCCTCGGCGGGCATCAGCTCAACGGTAATATCTGCGAACTTGCCTCTTCCTCCGGTCTGTTTGCTGAACAGCTCCCTGTGTGTGTATGCTGCTGTGACAGCCTCTTTGTATGCCACCTGTGGTCTTCCCTGGTTGCACTCAACCTTGAACTCTCTCTTAAGACGGTCAACCAGTATCTCGAGATGGAGCTCACCCATGCCACTGATGACGGTCTGTCCGCTGTCAGGGTCAGACTTCACCTGGAAGGTGGGGTCCTCCTCAGCCAGCTTGGCCAGCGCCAGTGACAGCCGCTCTATGTCAGCCTGGGTCCTGGGTTCGATAGCTATCCAGATCACCGGATCGGGGAACTCCATTGACTCAAGCATAACAGGTTTGTTTACGGCACACAGTGTGTCTCCTGTCTTGAGATCCTTGAACCCCACCCCGGCGCATATATCGCCGGCATAGACGGTATCTACGGGGTTCTGTTTGTTTGCATGCATCTGGAAGAGGCGGTTGATCCTCTCCCTCTTTCCAGATCTAGTATTTAATATGGTATCACCCGCCTTCAGCTTGCCTGAGTATACTCTCAGGAATACCAGTCTGCCCATATGCGGGTCAGTAGCTATCTTGAAGGCCAGTGCTGCCAGCGGTTCGGCAGTATCGGGCATGAGTATTATCTCCTTGTCATCACGCGGGTCACGCCCTTTCACTGCTCCCACATCGAGTGGTGATGGCAGGTATGCCGTCACCCCGTTTATCAGTCGCTGTACCCCTTTGTTCCTGAATGATGCTCCGCAGAAGACCGGTACCACCACACCCTCTATCGTTTCACGACGCAGCACTGCTGTCAGCTCTTCGGGTGTGATACTCTCCTGGTCCTCGAGGTAGCGCTCAAGTATTGTATCGTCCATTCCGGCGCACGCCTCCACCAGCTTCATCCTCCACTCTTCAGCCTCATCAACCATAAATTCAGGTATCGGCTCCACCGTGAAGTTCATCAGCGGGTCACCGCTCTCCCTGAAGATGATAGCCTTCATCTCGACCAGGTCAATAATTCCGTTGAACTCATCTTCAGCACCGATGGGTATCTGTACCGGCACCGGGTTGGCTCCCAGCTTATCCCTTATCTGCTGCACCACACCCAGGAAGTCAGCCCCGGTGCGGTCCATCTTGTTGACGAAGGCTATACGCGGTACATGGTATTTGTTTGCCTGCCTCCATACGGTCTCGCTCTGCGGCTCTACACCACCCACCGCACAGAACACTGCCACGGCACCATCGAGCACCCTCAGTGACCTCTCAACCTCTACAGTGAAGTCAACGTGGCCGGGTGTATCTATCAGGTTTATCTTGTAGAGCTGCTCCCGATATTTCCAGAAGGTGGTGGTTGCTGCTGAGGTGATGGTGATCCCTCTCTCCTGCTCCTGCACCATCCAGTCCATAGTGGCATTGCCGTCATCGACTTCACCGATGCGGTGCACCCGGCCCGTAAAATAGAGGATGCGTTCGGAAGTGGTAGTCTTTCCGGCATCAATATGGGCCATAATGCCAATGTTTCTGGTATATCTGAGATCGTTGTTCATCACTTTTTGCTCTTCAACCTATGTTGCAGCCTGTCAGAACCTGAAATGTGCAAACGCCTTGTTGGCCTCCGCCATACGGTGTGTGTCCTCCTTCTTTTTGTATGCACCGCCCTCATTGTTATAGGCGGCCATCACCTCTGCTGCCAGCTTCTCGGCCATGCTGTGGCCTGATCGTCTGCGTGCATAGAGGATAAGGTTCTTCATACTGATACTCACCTTCCTGTCGGGCCTTATCTCGAGGGGCACCTGGAATGTTGCACCGCCTACCCTGCGGCTCTTCACCTCAACATGCGGAGTGATATTGTCAAGTGCCTGCTTCCATATCTCCAGCGGGGTCTTATCCGCATTCTTCATCTTCTCCCCAACTATCTCGAGTGAGTCGTAAAATATCCTGAAGGCAACGGTCTTTTTACCATCGTACATCAGGTTATTGATGAAACGGGTAACATACGGGTCGTTGAATTTCGGGTCCGGCAATAGGATCCTCTTCTTTGGTTTTGCCTTTCTCATGTTGTGAATCCTTTAACTGTTACTTCTTTGGTCTTTTGGCTCCGTACTTAGACCTTCTCTGCTTACGGCCATCCACACCTGATGTATCGAGGGCGCCACGTACCAGGTGATAGCGTACCCCCGGCAGGTCTTTTACCCTGCCTCCCCTGATAAGCACTATGGAGTGCTCCTGCAGGTTGTGGCCCTCACCCGGGATATATGCGTTGACCTCCTTCTGGTTGGTCAGCCTCACCCTGGCTACTTTTCTCATGGCTGAGTTAGGTTTCTTTGGCGTGGTGGTATATACGCGAACACATACACCCCTGCGCTGCGGGCATGAGTCGAGAGCAGGTGCCTTGCTCTTCTCTGCCAGCTTCTTGCGGCCTTTTCTTACTAACTGCTGAATTGTCGGCATAATTCTCCTTTAATTAATTTCTAGTTTATGCTAAATCTTCATCTCTTCTCAATCACTCTCCTCGCTCACTCTTCTCATTCTCCTCACTCACTCACTCACTTATTCCACTCACCCTCCTCAATCACTCCTGTCACACTCCCGCCTGCCGCCTTTTACCGGCTACAGTCATCACACCCTTCACGCTGACCGGGGCTCCTCACGGTTGCACCGGTACTATGCGGTAAAGTTTTCTGAATTATGTAACTTAGTGGTTTGTAAGTTATTCGCAGGATTTTCTTCCCGACCGCTCCTTCCGGCATTTTGTATACTTACTCAATTGACGAAGAGACCGGTACTCCTGCTTTTTCAAAAAACCGGTGCAAAGTAAATAAATTTTTCAAACAGTGACAACATTTATGCAATATTTTGAAAATTTGCTATTTTTGCGCTCCCGTCCAGAGTAAAAAATAATAACTATATCACTCTATCATGAAAACATACTCCACAGACCACCTGAGAAACATTGTACTTCTGGGTAACACCGGTTCAGGAAAAACAACCCTTGCAGAGGCGATGCTCTTCAACGGTGGAAATATTGAGAGGCGCGGAACAGTGGAAGGCAGGAACACCGTCTCTGACTACAAGCCCATTGAGCATGAGAATCGCAACTCGATCTTCTCGACAGTACTCTATACCGAGTTCGGCAACAAAAAGATAAATATTATTGATGCACCCGGTCTTGACGACTTCTCTGGCGGGGTGGTCTCATCCATGTATGCTGCTGACACCGCCATGCTGCTTATCAATGTGCAGAACGGGGTTGAGGTGGGTACCGAGATCCATTTCCGGCATGCCGACAGGTTCAACAAGCCCCTCATACTGGCTGTTAACGGGCTTGACCATGAGAAGGCCAACTTTGAGAAGTCGGTGGAGATGCTTGTAGAGCGGTTTGGCAGTAACGTTGCCCTGGCACAGTTTCCTGTTGATGAGGGTGTCACTTTCAGTACCATCATTGATATCATCAGCATGAAGATGCTTCGTTATGGCAAGGATGGTGGCAAGGCTGTTGTCGAGGAGATACCTGCTGAGCACCGTGAGAGGGCTGACGAGCTGCACGCAGCCCTCATAGAGAAGGTGGCTGAGAGTGATGAGGAGCTGATGGAGCTCTTCTTTGCCAATGACACCCTCACCGAGGAGGAGATAAGCCGCGGCCTGCGTGCCGGTCTGCTCCACCGTGGTATTTTCCCTGTTTTCTGCCTCTCGGCAAAGAACAATACAGGTGTTGACCGCCTCCTTGAGTTTGTGGTTGCCTCAGCCCCCTCACCGGCAGATATGCCTGCAGTGGTCAACTCAAAGGGTGAGAAGGTGTCCTACAGCACTGCCGGCCAGCCTTCAGCCTTTGTCTTCAAGACCACCATCGAGGAGCATATCGGTGAGATCAACTACTTCAGGGTCATGTCAGGCAAGATCACTGAGAACTATGAGGCGGTGAACACCAGCAATGGCACCAAGGAGCGGCTGTCACAGATCTTTGCCTGCAGTGGGCGCAACCGTACCCGCGTCTCTGAGATGCAGGCGGGTGACATCGGTGGTTTTGTCAAGCTGAAAAATACCAAGGCAGGACATACGCTCAACGCCCCGGCCAATGACTGGACCTTTGGGGCCATGATGTTTCCCGAGCCGAAGTTCCGCACAGCCATCAAGCCTGTCAATGAGAGTGATGAGGAGAAGCTGGGTGAGGCACTGGGCCGGATGCACGGTGAAGACCCCACCATCATCATTGAGTACTCCAAGGAGCTTAAGCAGATAATAGTGCATGGCCAGGGTGAGTATCACCTCAACATACTTAAGTGGCACCTCGACAATATATTCAAGATTGAGACACAGTTCATTACCCCGCGCATACCTTACCGTGAGACCATCACCAAGGCCTCACAGGCAGACTACCGTCACAAGAAACAGTCAGGCGGCGCCGGACAGTTTGGTGAGGTGCACATGATCATTGAGCCATGGGAAGAGGGTAGCAGCGAAAAGAACATGATAAAGATCGCCGGCAAGGAGATAAAGCTGAGCGTGCGTGACAGGGAGGAGATCGACCTGCAGTGGGGTGGCAAGCTGATCTATGTCAACTGTATCGTCGGTGGCTCCATCGACGGGCGCTTTATGCCTGCCATCCTCAAAGGTATTATGGAGAAGATGGAGGTGGGTCCGCTTACCGGCTCCTATGCACGTGACATACGTGTATATGTCTATGACGGCAAGATGCATCCGGTCGACTCAAACGAGATATCGTTCCGTCTTGCCGGCCGCAACGCCTTCAACAACGCCTTCAAAAATGCCGGTCCCAAGATCCTTGAGCCGGTCTATGAGGTTGAGATCATGGTTCCTGCCGACCGTATGGGTGATGTGATCAGTGACCTGCAGGGCCGACGTGGCATGGTACTTGGCATGTCAAGCGACAAGGGTCTTGAGGTTATAAAGGCGAGGGTGCCGCTGGCCGAGATGAACAAGTACTCAACCGCCCTCAGCTCACTGACAGGCGGCCGCGCCATGTACACCATGAAATTTGCCGAGTATGTACAGGTACCGGCCGAGGTGCAGGAGAGTGTCATCAAGGCCTATGACGCTGAAGAGGAAGAGGAGTAGGTACTATATTGTATAGTACTTCAAAACAGTCAGGTATTTCTGAGTTCTATACAGTATTGTAGTGTACGGTCAGGTACAGTCATACACTACTTCAAACGGTTGATCGTACGCAGCGCCTCATCACGTACTGCAGCGGAGAACCTATCCTCCCCGGCGATAATCTCACGGCAGGCAGCCTCAATAAGATCTTTCCTGTAGCTGTGCCTGAACCATCCCAGTGCCTCAAGGAGAGCTATCTCGATATCATCACCCGGGGCAGTGAGGAGATAATCACGGAGAGGCTCCACCGCGGGGTGGTATGTGAGGTTGCGCAGTGAGCGTATGTCAAACATGCGGTTCCTGTCAGTCACCTCATCACCGGTAACTGAGTTTATCGTACGGGCACAGGCATCTGTACGGCTCTCTATCTCTGCCGCTCTTTTCCGGTAGATCGCCCCCATATAGTTAGCGGTATCAACCCCTTCAAACCTTCTGGCAAACTCTCTCTCCAGAGTCTCCCGGTCAAAGTAGGCCAGCGCCTCAACGGCCTGATAGTTAACCCTCCTGGATATATTTGCGTCGGTGACTGCCCTGATCAGTGCCGGTGCCAGTCGCGGGTCACCCGACTGCTGGCAGAAGATTGCTGCAAACCGGCGTGCCAGCTCGTAGGAGTCGTCCAGTGCAGCGGCTGTCACCCTTACAAACGGGTCGCCACCGACCTCTGAGAGCAGGTGCATGGCGGTAACCCGAGTGGTTGCATAGGGTGAGCTGAAATAGGTCTCTTCCAGCAGAGCTCCTATCTTATCATAGCCATTCTCAAACAGCTGCCTCAGGGCCCAGGCCTGCACATCAGGGTGTGGGTAGCGTGTCAGCCTGAGCAGCCTGCTGTTGTTGCCGGCATACTTCTGCATTGTCACTGCATCCATCCCCTGGTCTGAGGGGCGGAACCGGAAGGCAGGGTCACCTATGATATGTGTCTCAAGAGAGGCTACCAGCCTGTTCCACTCACCTACCCTCATCCCGTATGAGAGGAGACCAATCATCTCATCAGGATACTTGTCCTGAAGAGAGTTGACCGTATTGGCCTGTGCGGCCACCGTACGCCCCTTGCCATACAGGTAGGCTGCAGAGATATATCCGTCGCGGTGAAATGAGCCGTTGAAGCAGGCATCAAACATGATGAACCTGGCCTTGATATCATACTTTTCAACGTCACCGGCAACTATCTCTGTGCCGGCTGACCATATTGAATCTATAAGCATTTGCTCAGGGTCATTGGCACCCCGGAACCATGCATCGGGCACCCCCAGCCAGTCGATATACCTCTGCTTGGCTGCCGTGGTATCCTTGGCTCCCCTCACCTTAGACCTCAGGTAGTTCTGTATGTTTGTAATATTCTGATTGACGCCCTTGGCTGCCAGCTCAGCGCTGGCGAGCTGTGCATCGTAGGTTCCGTGATGGTGCAGGAGGGCAATGTCGATCATCTTTTCTGCCATGACCGACAGTATGCGGTTCTTGACATGGGCATCAAAAGTGAAGTCGATATACTCCAGTCCATTCCTCTGCCTGTTGAGCTGCGGGAACTGCTGTAGCAGTGCAGCCTTCTCATCGAGCCTGGCGGTCATCGACTCGGAATTGTAGCCATGCCCGGCGAAGAGCAGCAGCTCATCAACAGTACCGGGGTCACGGTGCGCTGCCGCCGCCTTCTTAAGATAGGCACGCAGCTGTGAGCCGTCACTGTCTCCCGGTATGCGTATGCGGCCGCTGTATATATCCGGTGTCAGCCTCTGTGGTGATGAGTGGTTGAGGCTGTAATAGAAATAGAGGCCATTGGTGTCTGGCCTCAGTAGCGTAAACTCAAGGTCAAAGTCCTCATAGAAACGGTCTGAGGGTACCGATGAGCGATCCCATGAGTACCTCACCTGATCCATCTTGAATGCCGAGGTCATGTGCTGTGCATCACGTATCATAGGCACAGGTATGTCGCCTATAAAGACTGCTCCTTCAAACTTCCTGTCTGCTTTGTATAGTGAGCGTAGCTGCTGTCTGATTGAGTCAGGATGCTTCCACCTGTCTTCAATGATCACAGTCTCAAGCCCGTCATATCTGAGGGCTGCTGCATACTCCCTGATCTCATCACCTGCCACTGCCAGCGACCGGCTGTCAGCTACGATTGCATAACTGCCCTGGCGGCCCTGTGCCGACAATGGAAATACCAGCAGCACCATAGCCACTACGGTCAGAATCTCTCTTTTCATAATATCAGAATATGAATCCGGCTGCAATATCAGCCATAACAGCTGAGAGGTTTCCGGCCTCTGATCCTATGGCTGCAGCCCACCGGCCTTTTGGAATAAAAAACAATGATTTGACAAATTTGTTTCCCTTCAGCGGCAGCTCCATCCTCACCGTGGCTGTCGCATTTACCATATCTGCCTTCAGTATATAGTAATCATGATAGACCATTGCGGTAGCACTGGTACTCTGTTCGGTATAGGCCATGTCAGATGCCAGGTTCATCCGGTAGCCCGCCTCCGCTCCCGGGCTGATCATCAGCCGGCCGCTTCTGAATAGTTTTCTGAAGAATATTTTTACACCGCCGTTCAGTGTGTTATGGTATCCGTAGCTCTGCACCGGGAAGTGTTCAGCCGAGAGATAGCCGGCATAGAGTGCTGCGCCGGCCTCCAGATCGATATTGTATTGGGCATCGGTTACCAGCCGGGTATAGCGTAGCTCACCACCGGCATTGGTGACCATATGCTTGTTCTTGATCCAGCTCACCGTAGCCAGTGAGTCATATGAGTAGTTACCCTTGTTGACGGTGTATGATCTCTGCAGCACCTCATCACCGCTCAGCACCTGAAGGGAGCCTTTGAGGCTGAAGAGGTGGTGTCCTCTTTCTGCTGCCAGCCGTACCAGGCCGGTGAGGGTCACCTCATCAACCACAGCTATCCCGTTGATCAGCCGGTAGTTGTTTCCCCGAAGAGCCTCCTCCTTCAGATGACGGTAGTCAGCCGATGCCATTATCATGATCTTGTCAGTGTGGTGTGCTGCCTGCAGGCTGCCACCCCACCCCCGGCTATCATAGAGCATGCTGTATGATGTGATGTTGATCTCCTGCCTGTAGTAGCCCAGCCCGAGGAATGCGAAGAGTGACTGGCTCCAGTTGCCTTCAACCTTGTATGAGACCTCATTGCTTGACTTATAGAGAGCCCCGTTCACCCCTAAGATTGTGTTGCCCGTTGAATAGAGCACTCCCGGATAGAGCTTAAGCCCGGTGATTGAATTTTTGTTGCGTGGGTCCTTCTGCTTGGCTCCCACCGCCGTGAGATAGTCGGCTCCCACACCTACACTCAGCGCCTCACTGACCATATATCCTGCGGCGCCCCTGATCCTGAACTGCTCCATTGACTGGCCCGAAGGTACGGTATCGCCAAGCAGGTATGGGTTCAATGTGTTGAACATCAACGTACCATTATAGTTTACCCCCTGATAATATGAGTTTAAGTATTCAAACTCGCCCGTCATGGTCAGTCTCCTGTAGTTCATTAAGCCACGGGTAAGGGCATTGAATGAGGTTACCCTGTCAGGCTGCTGTACCAAAGTTATCTCATCATTGTCAAGGGAGAGCCCGGCACTGACCATACTCAGCCTGTTGACCGGGTATTGTGTCAGTGAGGCCGCATTGTCAGTGAGGGTCAGAGGGTGTAGCACCCTGAGCACCTCAAAGGCATTGCTGCTGACAACTGCCGGCTCTTGGGCAGCAGCGCCCCCTGTTGCAGCGGCAGCCACCAGCAGTGTGAGGGCATAAACAAAGAAGCTTCTCTTCATCTGCACGGAGGGTTCTCTTTTATGAAGATGGTGTGCCGGTGCAGCCCCTGCCGCTGTCCGGCACACTCATCTGCCTGATTCATCACTATCTCAGTCTACAGTTGTCGGATGGATAAAGGGGGTCGGGTCCTGTTCTCCGAGAAAATCGTTGGAGGAGTTGTTGGTATCCTGGTAGTAGACCTTACCATCAAGTATCTTCTCAACCTTCCGCCTTACACTCTTTGAGTTATAGGAGGCTGAGCACCATACCATCCCTGCATCCACAGAGGTAGGCAGCCTTTTAAAGCGCTTGTCCTCTTCCGGCCTGTTGCACTCCACCCCGTCAATAACCCACTCTTTGTCTATCATAAAGAAGAGTGTTGCAGAGGTGGTACCGGGCTTCTGCATGAAGTTGGACGGGTCATTGACGAACGACTCATGGTCGAGGCCGGTGGGGAGCCTGAACATCACCACGGCTGCACCGGAGACTGAATGGAGCCAGTCAACCATTGTGGCTGAGGTTGAGTACATCACTATCATATTGGCCGACTCAGGATTGTCTGTATCCTTGCCGGGAGCCTCAATAAAGGTTTCGAAGGGGGCCTTTCCCATGTTGACCGGTGAGAGGGGGTTACCCAGCGGGTCAGTCTGATGGTCAATAGCGTCCTGCGCCACCACAACACTGGTTCTGGGCTCCAGCGGATAGGTTTGTCCGTTACCCGGGAACATCAGCACATGAAAGGTGAGAGGCAGCCTGTCCATGATCGATCCATCCTCATTCACCCATACGGTAGGGGTTGATCCCTGGGGCTCGAGCAGTCCGAGACATACGCCGTCAAGGTAGATCACCTCATCACTGTTGTTGTATATCTCATGGAACTGGTCTGAGAAGTAGCTTCCGCCCGCTTCGGTCTTTGAGCCTGTATAGTAAATCTCCTTGAAGACCAGTCCGCCCTTTTTGGATGAAGCCTCCAGGTGGATCTCCCAGTTGTTAGCCCCGGTGGCGCTGACAGCAAGATTCTCAGTGATACCGTTGAAGTAGAACTCACTGGTCTCCTGGGTAGCCTGAATTTTGTATACACCCTCTTCGAGGGCTACGACAGCAACGCCGGTGGCATCAGTAGTGACGGTCACCTCTGTACCAGAGATGTTATGCCTGATGGTTACCGGCAGGCTGGCTGCCTTTTCAGAATCATATCCTGCCGGGTAGTACGCAGTTATGGTGACATCATATAACTCAGCACCCTTTTTACAGGAGGTCATTCCTATCGCCAGGATGGCCAGCAACGCTAATAAAAAAGGAAATCTCTTCATACTCATTTATATTTGGTTAAAATTTGATTTTCACCTCTGCACCAAAGTAGAGCGGCGGATTTCTCCGGAAATAGCTCTCCGGCGCCCCGCCGCGCTGTTTTAGCAGAGGATTATAGTTGGTGATATTGTTTGCGTAAAACGAGAATGTTGCATAATTGGTTATCTCCTTGGTGAGTTTGAAGTTGATAACAAAATAGGGAGGGAAGCTCAGATCAGCATAATACCATGGAGTGTTTGTACGCTTAATCAGGTCTGAGTAGGGACGTGTCACCGCCATAGAGCGGTCAAACGGGTGATAGACCATCTGCCGGTCATAATAGCCTGTCGGGTCGAGGAACTTCGGATTCTCCCTGTCTGCATAGAGGTCATTAACCGGCGTAGTGGTATAGAAGAGCGGATTACCATCAGGGTCATCATAGATATTCTGACTGCGGTCAACCCATATTATCTGTGTGGTCACCGAGGCAACCATACGCAGCTCCCTGATATGAGTAATGGTTCTGATGGTTGTATTGAACCGTCTGGCTATGGTTCCGTTTCCGGCAGGGTAGACACCCACCACCGGCATCTCCTTTCCGCCTATGCTGCCGGTAGGCCTCATAAGGTCATTCTCGGTCCGCTGCCGTTTCACATACATCCATGCACCATCAATGATAAATGAGGTTCGCAACGCATTCACCGAGCCAAGGTCAAGGGTGAACTCGGCTCCCCTCTTCACGCTCATATTGTTGTTTGAGGGGTAGGTGTAGCTGACATATACGGTATCATTGGCTACAGGCAGCTGTACCTCATCACCGGTAACCGGGTCACGGTAATAGACACCTGAGCCGGAGAGATAATAGAGGTCAAGACCGCCCTGGGTAGGAGCCAGATATCTGTTGAAGATGAAGTTCTCATAATAGGTGGCAAACCCGAACCCGTTTGTCATCTTCTCATGGTAGAGGGTCAGGTTCACATCTACGTTGCCCAGCCCTATGTCCGCTCCTGCCTCCAGCTTCCGGTTGGTGGCTGCCACCAGGTTCTCATTGCGGGGGTTATCAAAAATCTTTGTAGTAACCACAAACAACCCCCGCTGTTCAACAGGGTCATAATAGCTCAGTCCGGTCTTGTCCCAGTAGGCCTTGTCAGGGTATAGATAGAGCAGTGCGGGTGCCTTTGAGAAGAGTCCGTACCCTCCCCTTACGGTCAGGTGTGACAGCAGCCCCTCCCTCTTGTCAATAATGGTATACCTGGCATTGAAGCGGGGGTCAAGCATTGTTGTGCCCTCTCTGGAGCTGAATATGCCGTCAGGCTGAACGTTTGTGAACCGTATCCCGGCCTGCAGGTCAAGCCTGGTCTTACCGATAGGTATCCCCAGGTTCTCCTCGGCATAGTATGCCAGCTGCCCCAGGGCGGGTATATCCTTGTATGAGCGAGGTCTGGCATTGTTCCCCTCAGTGGGTACCGGCGGCCGTGACAGGTCAAATATTCTTCCCTGTCCGTTGTTTCCGTAGAGCCTCCACTCTATCCCTGCCACGCTGTTGCTCACCAGTGACCCTATATTGAGCGACTTGTTGGCTGAGAGCCTGGCATTGTAGTAGTAGGGTTTTCCCTCTATCCTGAGATCACTTATATATGATGATGGCAGCATGGGTACCGGATTCTCCCCCGGCTCCAGTGCCACAGGCTGCGGCTGTGCACCTGATGGTATCTCTTTCAGTTTGACCTCATGCCCCGTCTGGTTCTGTATGTCAGCGGAGAGCATAAGGTTGAGGTTGGTCAGCACGAGTGAGTTGAGTGCCCATTTGTTGTTGAGGTTGATACTGAGTTTCTGCTCCCTCGCCTCATAGCTCTCAACGTCGAGCATGTCAGGGTCTTTCTCGTTTATATCGAGGGTCTGTGATCCGCGCACCGAGAGGGTGAGTGCCAGAGGCCTTGTTTCACGGAAAAGGTTGTTATTATATATCACCCCTCCATTGATCCGGTTGAAGGTCTTGTACTTCACCCTCAGGTCATCAAATGATTTTGTATAGTCAAGGTCAAGGTTAAGCGTTCCCGCCCTGTCACCCAGTGATACCCCTTTCCCGGCATAGAACTGTTTGATGCCCGGGTCGGTCTTGATCTTGGCAGTCAGGGGCACCTTGCCCTTTTTCATGGTCACCCTGACAGCGCCGCTCAGCATATCACCATTCTCTACACTGGCAATACCTCTGACAACCTCTATGGTCTCTATGTTGTCTACCGATATCTGCCTCACATCGGTGCCTCCTGAGGCTGTGGTGCCAAACCCGGCGGTAACGCCCAGTGATGCACTGGTGGTCTTCAGGAACTGAAGGTTGGCATCATTGGAGACCGGTGCGCCATCAATCACCAGCAGAGTACCGAGGCTGGCCATATTGTTTGTCATATAGCCCTCTTTCCCGATTATCTCTCTTATGGTAAGCTGCTTGGGTCGTGACAGGTCAGGGTTGAGTGATGTCTGCCCAGGCAGCAGCTGCATCACATCTGACAGGTCAGTAGGCTGCACATGCTGTATGGCTGCCTGCTCAATCATTGAGCCTGATGCCATTCGCCGTCCCTCCCTGGCTGTAACCACCACCCCCTCAATAGCCAGTGTAGCCTCATCAATTGTCAGTGTCACCGTCTCCTCTTTCACAGGAAATGTAAACCGACTCTCATTCTCGATATATCCCAGGCATGAGACCACCACTGTATATGTTCCGGCAGGTACATTCTTCAGCAGAAAGTCACCTGCATCATTTGTTGTAGCCCACAGGTTAAGCTCTTTGACAACCACGGTAGCCATCATCACCGGCTCACCACTGGAGCGGCATATCACCCTGCCACGCATTGATGAGCGATTCTGGGCCATAAGGGTTATTGCCAGGCTTAGCACAAGAATTGATGACAGGATTCTTTTCACCTCACTATCTCTGGTTAGCTGATTTCGTACTGTTGAATTTATTGGGGAAGAAGCTGGTGGCAATGAGTCCGTAAATGCCCGTCACGGCAATGATTATCAGATCAGGTATATTTTGTCTGACGGCTCTTCCTCTTCTCATCAGCAGCGCCAGTGAGAGTCCCACGGCCACCATGTTAACCGGTAACCACCTGATTCCGGGTGATGGTCTGAAGAATAGTCTTCTGAATTGTGACTCCTCCTCTTTCAGCCTGATCTCAAAAGGAAAGAGTGATGCGAACATCTTCCCGTCCCGCCTCTCATACAGCCCTTCCCCCTTTTCGCCGTATGTTGCCACAACGTGGTACATATCATCCATCGCTACCGCCTCAAACCAGTTTTCACCTGTCACTGTTATACTCTTGTTAAACAGGTCTGCATTGAGACGGAATGAATGCAGGTATGGATCAAAGCCGTCAATGGGCAGCCTCTGCAGGTCATATACCTCATCCATCAAAACAAAGATACCGTTATTTCTTGTCAGGATGTAACAATAGTATTCACGACTTTTCAGATCTACCGGTTCGATATAGACAATATCGAAGTTGTCAGGTGTTTCGATAGCTGCCACATATGGTTCTCCCTGTACCATTTTTACATGGAAGAGATCACCCTTTCTGTCAGTAATAAAATAGCCGTCATCTACCGATTTCCTGGTGGTAGGCAGTCCTGCAATGACAGATGCGGGGAACAGAAATCCGTTGGCAGTGAGGGCTTCGGTGAAGCGCCGGCTCTTCTCCTCATCTATCCTGTTTGTTTTTGCAACAATGAATTCCATCCGCTTGCCGATACGGAAGTAGTCATCAGGCATCACCAGGCTGACCTTTCCGCTCTCTGACTCAAGCATTGGCCACAGTTCAGGTACCGGGCTGTTGAGCTTACGTGGTGTGTATCTGTAGAATGATGAGGCTCTGTTGATAGAGGGTATCTCCACCTGTACCCCTTTGATGGTATCGGGCATCTTGCCGTCAGCAATCAGCTGCCTGAAAAACATCAGCGGCAACACCTCTTCATACTCATCAGAGCTGTAAACCTTTCCCTGTGGTGACCGTCTCTGGCTGCCCTCCACAATAATAAAATCCTCTTCAATACAGCTGTAGAACAGGTTTGGCAGCCTTGACACCTTTTCAAAGATGGTCCAGTACAATGATGGTAGCACTACCGAGAGTACCAGTATACCCACTGCCACCAATATATATCTGTTTAGTCTGATCATCTTACATCTCTCCTTTTCTGAATCTGTAGCCTGAGAACAGTACTACACTGCCAATGAGAATAGTTATTAGTGCCAGTGGCAGCAGCATGGGCCGGTATGCTTCTATGGCAGCGCCCTTGTAGTAGAATGTGATGTACCCTGCCGCTATCAGCGTATATAGCCCGCGGTAGAGCCATACCGGCTCAAGCAGTATCAGTGCCACAAGGAAATAGGTTGCCACCCCTCCCATAAACCAGGGGAGCATTGTCACTACCGATGCCTTGACAATATTGGCGGGGAAGAAGATGGCGCTACCGGCTGAGAAGAGACCCAACGTTAATATCAGCAGTAGTGTCAGCACCGCTGTTCCAAAGAGGTGCATACGTATCAGCACCCCGTTTTCCGACATGGGCAGGTGGAAGGTAAGTTTTATACGCCTGTTGACAATTTCGGGAACATATTGTGCCAAAGCAACTGCCAGCCCGAAAAGAAGTGGCATGTACCTGAGAATATCAAAATAGGATGCTCCCCTGAACAGGAATGAGTACCAATAGTTTGCAGCGTCAGTAAAGAGAATGTCATGCCTTACCTTCAGGAAAATGTTTGCAAGTGCAACGATGCTGATTCCCAGGGCAGCCACAGCCACCACCCTGATCTTTATCCACTCTTTGTACAGTAATGACTTTAGCATGATACCGTTTTTCATCTTAATATTTGCGGGTCAGCCCTATAAAGGCATCTTCAAGTGACATCTTTTTCTCCTCCACGGCGGTATATCTGACTCCCTCATCCTTCAGGAACCGCTTCACCTCCTCTTCGGATGAGTAGGTGTAAAATTCTATCTTCTCTTTAATCTTCTCAATATTGACAGCGATCTCACCACCCTTTATCTCCTCATCGGGCGTTTCCAAGGTAATGTTAAACTGCCTGAAGCTGCCCATAAACTGTTCAACAGACTGCTGTGCCAGTATTCTATTATAGTCCATGATCATCACATCATCAATAAGACGTTCCATATCCTGTATGATATGTGAGGTAACAAAGACCGTCTTTTTTTCCGCCTTGGCATATTCACGCAGGTAGTCGATAAACAGTCTTCTATAGCCCGGGTCAAGCCCCATTGAAAAGTCGTCAAGTATCAGAAGGTCAGGATCCTGGGCAAGTATCAGTCCCAAGGCCACCTGTGACCGTTGTCCGCATGACATGGTTGATATCTTCTGCTTTGGTGTCACCTTGAGCTTTGACATCAGCTCCCAGTAGGGCTTACTGTTCCAGTCAGGGTAGAATCCTGAGTAGAACCTCTCTATCTGGTGTATATTCATGAATGAATACTGCACGTGCCCCTCTATCAGAAAGCCGATACGACGCTTGTTGGCAGGGGAGAGCTGCTGGCTGTTCTCTCCATATATAAGGCATTCACCTGAGTATGGTTGCAGGAATCCGTTCAGAATATTTATGGTTGTAGACTTGCCTGTACCGTTTTTTCCCAGCAGGCCCAATATTTTCCCCTCCTCCACATTGAATGAGAGGTTCTCGTAGACCAGCTTCCTCCCATAATAGTGAGTAAGGTTTCTGCACTCTATTGCATACATGCCGTTGTTGTCAATTATTTTTCTCCTTACTGCTCTCTGACCACACCCTGGTCAGGAAACCTGAACGGGCTGGCCACTTTGGTGCTACGCCCGTCAGAGTAATGAATCAGCAGGGTATCAGCATTGAGTGCCGCAAATATCCGTTCCGGGGTGGTGATAGTATCTACATAGTGTACTATACCCACCTCCGCACCCAGCGAATCGAGCTCAGTCTCAAAGGCAACCACCCCCTTATCATTTGAGAGGTGGCTGACAAGATGGTTATAGCGTGCCTTCATACTTGTATTCTTCCCCATTCCTACAACATACCGGAATAGCACTTTGTTTGAATAGTTGGCATAACCGTTGAACCGTGAGCTTGTGGGCATAAACATGGCGGTGGCATAGTCAGCCCTGGAGAGGGTCTCATATCCCTGCTCAAATGATTCTACCTTATAGGCGGTCTTTACATTAAACTCATTTTCGTTGACAGTATACTTCAGTCGTTTACTCTCAATGGCACTGACAAGCTCCTGCCTGTCGGGCTGCTCGCCTGCCGGGAAGTAGATACGTACGGTGACCGGGCAGGCAAATTCACTCTGATAGCCACATGCCGTAGTCCTCTGATCAAGCAGGTGCTGCAGGTATGTTGCATCAAGCGGATCAAAGAAGTTGTCTATTGCAAGTGAGTAATAGACCACCGAATCGATCCCGGCTGCCAATGATCTTATCACCTTCTTCTGGGGTACGAATATCATCTCCTGCAGCTTCTCGTCGTCATATCGTGTCGGGTCATAAAGAATATTTACCGTATGGCTTGCCACAAATGTGGATACCCCGTATATCCCCTCAACCCTTCTCATCTGATTGGCGAATGAGGCTGAGCTGCCATAGCACTTGATATTCTTCAGTCCTGACATCTCAAAGAGGCTGGCGCTGCCCAGCTGTTCGGGTGTACCCCACTTCTGGTTTATTGTTGGCAGCTCAAAGGTGGCCCCTGCGGTCACACCCAGTATTATCAGTCCGCCCAGCACCGCTGCCGGCAGCCACTTCATCTCTCTTTTCCTTATCTGGAGTGTCTCTTTCACCGGGCAGACATGCAGGCAGTCACCGCACAGTGTGCAGTCGGTATGGGTAACCTTCTTCATCACTGCCACATCAATCCCCTGCGGGCATTTTTCTGAGCAGAGCCCGCAGTCTATACAGCTGTCACTATTACGTGTAATATGTACCGGGTCAGGCCAGACCCTCTTCATACGTGTTATCTCAAGAATATATCCGCCGGCTGTTATCACCACCAGCGGGTAGACATAGGATATCTGCAGGCCGGCAAGCAGCAGTATCACGTAGATTGCCATCACACCGATGAACCACCATGAAAACTTGAATATTGCCGAGAGGGCTCCCAGCGGACAGAGATACCTGCACCAGAAGAGCCTGACAAACAGAGAGCCGATAAGGAGTGCAGCTATCGAGAGTACACCCCACAGAAGCACCACGTCACCGTCAAAGCCTGACACGGCAGCATAATAGGGGTCAAACTTCTTGCAGAAGAGCTCACTTGACTGTAGGGTGAAATAGAATGTTGCAAACAGCAGCAGGTATTTAGGCAGCCTCAGCAGATGGTCGACGGCTCCCCTGGGCGTATACCTCACCTTCAGCCGGTCGCCCAGCTTGCCTATCCACTCACCCACTGTTCCCAGCGGACAGATATAACCGCAAAAGAGGCGGCTGAAAAATATTATACCGATAAAGAGTGCCACACCCATCATTATCTGAGTGCTGGTCATAGAGCATGAGAGCGACTCCATGGTTAGAAAGCTGCCAAGAGCCTGCAGCCCGCCAAAGGGGCAATATGCCTCAAAGTCGGGAGTAAATGCCTTATCAAAGATTACCCTGAAGACCAGGAAGGTGAGTATACCGATAATGGTGAATTGGTATACAAGCTTGTACCAGTTATGTTTTTTCATCGCTACAACAGATTAGATTGGGGTCAACGTTTTGATGGTATATTATTTGGCTCCTCTCACCATGGCTGGCGGAGGGCAGGCAGGGGTTTCACTCTGCGTACCAGCCTTTTGTCTTTATATAGGCGTCGGCTTCCTCTCTTGTCAGGAATATATCACCCTCCTCTTCCCACCAGGTATCGCCATAGGCCAGCCCCATCTTGTCACACCCCTCACCGGGAAGGAGGCTTACGCTCTCTATGGTCTTCATCTTTATCTTGTCAGGCCTGATAGCGACCACCCTGCACTTCACAGATTTGCCCATGGTACTTCCATCTGCAAAGTACCCAACCACTATACCATAGCACTCGGCATCCTTTTTCAGCCATGATCCGAGCTTCTCACTAAGCTCATCATTGAGTTTCACCTCTTTTCTTATGGCGCTGTGATCACTTGAGGCTCTGACGGCCGGCGTGTCACTGCCTCTCCCGCATGACCCGGCCATGATGATAACAAGAGCTACTGCCAGGAGCGTGAATAACCTTTGAGTTTTCATTGCCTGTAATTAATAATTCACGCCCGCAAAAATATGTATAAAACGGTTGCGCTGAGCAATTGTTGGTAAAATAGGGCTCTCAGCCCACCTGATATGTCACACCGTCTGCTCAATGCTCCAGACGAATGCCCTGATGCCCACCTCCTTATTAATTTCGTCAATCTGTTGTACAGCCTCTAGCAGTAGCGGTACCATCTTCTCATCCACAAAGGTGAGTGTTGCTCCGTTTATCTCCGGCCATGTATGTGTTCCCAGCCTCGGTTCACCGGTGAATGTTCCCGCCCCCTTTACATTCTCCCACCGGGTATAGCCCCGTATACCGAAGTGCTCAAGGGTATACTCAACCTTTTCTGTCAGGGCGAGGTTGTATATTATCATCACCGCTTTCATTGCTCTATATTTTGATGTTTTTCACTGATCTCATCCAGGAATGTCATCTCCCGGGACTCTGTTTTCCGCTTTTTGTCTCTCTCTCCGTGCCGTGCCATAAGCACATATCCTACCGGCACTATCACCATGGTTACCAGTGTTGAGAAGACCAGGCCGCCTATCACAGCAATACCCATCGGTCTCCACAGCTCGGAGCCCTCGCCCGGGTTGATGGCCAGCGGCAGCATAGCCAGTATGGTGGTCATTGAGGTCATCAGTACCGGTCTGAGCCTTGAGCGGCCTGAGATGAGCACTGCCTGGTAGAGCTCCACACCACGGTCACGCGTCAGGTTGATAAAGTCAACCAGCACGATGGCGTTTTTAACCACTATACCAATCAGCATAATTGCTCCGATAGCTGCGATGAGGCTCAGGTTTGTACCAGTAATAAAGAGTGCTATAGCCACTCCGGAGAAGGCGAATGGTATTGATAACATTATAATTATCGGCATCTTGAGCGACTCAAACTGTGATGCCATCACCAGGTAGACCAGTATCAGTGCGACGATCATCAGCAGTCCGATATCGGTGAATGACTCTTTCATATCCTTGTATGCCCCTGATATCTCCACCATCACTCCCGGAGGTGTCTCCATTGTATTCAGCTCACCCTGGATATCCTGAACCATTTTGTCAAGAGCTCTCTTATAGGGTGTCACTGAGACCGTCACCACCCTCTCCTTACGCTTTCTCTCAATATTTGGTGGTGTCCAGTACTCCTTCACCTCAGCTATCTCACCGAGGCGTATCACCTGTCCGGTGGGGAGTGTCACGCCAATATTTTCCAGCTCGGTGACCGAGTTGCGTGCAGACTCTTTATAGCGTACTATCACATCATACTCATCACCAAACTGTCGCAGACGTGTGGCTGTCAGTCCTCCCACGCGGTTACGCACCACGGCTGACACCTGTGCGGTTGTCAGTCCGTACCGCAGCAGCTTCTCCTGATCGAGTATTATCTGCAGCTCCGGCTTCGATTTGTCACGACTGATCTCCACGTTGGTAGCTCCCTGCAGCTTTTTCACCCTTTCAGACAGCTCTTCAGCGTATATATTGGTAGCTGCAATATCATAGCCATAGATCTCTACATCGATCTTGTTACCGCCTCCCAGTCCGCCCATGCCACCGCCCTGAGTCTCAACCTTGTAGTTTATCACCTCCGGCATCGGTGCAATCATGGTACGTATCTCTTCGGCCACCTCATCTGATGAGCGCTTTCTCTCATTCACATCTGTCAGTCTGAATGTAAAGCTTATCACATGTGTGCCGCTCTGACCGAACATAGATGAGAAGCCGCCCCGGTCATCCACACCTGCAGACATTGATACCAGTCTGATCTCAGGTATAGTGCCTCGTACCAGTGAGTCTATCCTGTCAGCCACCTTCTCTGTCTCAGACACCCTGGTTCCCGTCTGCAGCTCAATGGTAGCCGAGACGCGTGACTCATCAGCCGAAGGCATAAACTCGGCACCTATGAACCTGACGAGCATCATTGAGCCTACAAAAATGACAAGCGCGGCTGCTATGACCACCTTTTTATGGTACAGTACCCAGGTGAGTGTTTTGACATAGAATGCATCCAGCCAGTTAAGGAATTTCAGCACCGACCCGTCCCAGTGCCATCGGGGGGCATTCTCCCTCACCGGACGCAGCCTGAGCATCAGGGCGCTGAGTGTAGGGGTGATGGTGATGGCTGCTACCGTTGACATAATGATAGTTATGGTAACGATCCATCCCAGCTGGGCAAAGAGCACCCCGGTAAGTCCCTTTACAAAGGTGAGCGGCAGGAAGACTGCCACCACGGTGAGGGTGGTTACGATCACTGCCAGCCATACCTCGTTGGTGGCATAGATGGCAGCCTCACGCGGCCGGCTGCCACGTTCAATATGCCTGGTGATATTCTCAAGCACCACAATGGCATCGTCAACCACCATCCCAATGGCTATTGAGAGTGATGAGAGGGAGATGATATTTATGGAGCTTCCCGTAAGGAAGATATAGACAAATGCCACCAGCAGTGATACCGGTATTGTGAGTATGATTATCAGTGTGGCTCTCCACCTGCCCAGGAAGAAGAGCACCACCAGTATGACAAATATTGCGGCATACATCAGAGTCTCAGTCAGGTTATTGATCGAGCCCTGTATAAATTCTGATGTGTCCATTATCTTTTCAATGCGTATGTCGGGCGGAAGATCTTTCTGCAGCTTACCGATCTCACGGTCAACCTCGCGACATATCTTCACTGAGTTGGCGCCTGACATCTTCTGTACCATCAGGCTCATCCCCCGGGCGCCATCTCTCTTTGCCACCAGTTTTGTCTCCCTGATAGTGTCATTGACGGTAGCCACATCCCTGAGGTAGATGTTGCTGCCATTGTAGCTGCCTACCACCAGGTTGGCTATCAGTCCGCTCTCTGCAAACTCACCCTGTATCCTTATCGGGTAGTCGGTTCTTCCCATCTCGATGTACCCTGCCGGCATATTCAGGTTCTCAGCCCTGATCACATTGCCGATCTGCTCAATGGTGAGGTTGTAAGCCTCCATCCGTCTCGGGTCAACATCCACATAGATCTCCCTTCCGGGTACGCCTGACAGCACCACGCTGCCTACGCCGTCAATACGGTTGAGCGGGTTGACCAGCTTATCATCAAGTATCTTCTCCAGTCCGCTGTAGCTCTCAACAGCAGTAATGGCATAGAAGATTATGGGCATCATGCTTGAGTTGAACTTGAATATTGAGGGGTCATCAGCATCCTCAGGCAGGAAGTTCTGCACGAACGAGAGTGAGCTTCTGACATCATTGGCCGCCTCATCAAGGTTGGTCTCATACTCAAACTCGAGGAATATCACCGAGACATTGTCACTTGACCTAGATGACATCTCCTTAAGCCCTGAGACAGAGCTGAGGGCACTCTCTATCGGTCGTGTTACGTTGGTCTCAATATCTGCTGCACTGGCTCCGGGATAGCTGGTATAGACTGAGAGGAAGGGCAGTTCGACCTCAGGATAGAGGTCTATAGGCAGCTGTGTCAGGGAATAGAGGCCCAGCACCATTGTGATAACGAATATCAGGATGGTGGTGACGGGTCTTTTTACTGCACTGGCATATATGCTCATGGTAGACGGTTATCTCTAGTTACTTATCAATTCATTATCTCAACTCTCTGTCCGCTCTTCAGGCGTGCCTGTCCGTCTGATACCAGGCAGTCACCCTCGGCCAGTCCGCCATTGGTGATCTCAAACCGGTCATCAAACCTCTGCCCGAGGGTCACTGTCTTGCGTATAGCTATACCCTCCTCCACCACAAACAGGTACCTCTCATTGGTTCCCTCCTGCAGCATCACGGTATTTGCCGGCACGATGAGTGCCTCCTGGCTGCCCATATCTATGTAGGTGCGGGCAAACATTCCCGGGCGCAGCACCTCGCCACTGTTGGGTATGCGTATCTCAGTACGGAAGGTGCGGGTCATGGGGTCGATCACCGGGTGCACCCTGAATACCGTCCCCTCAAACTTCCTGTCGGGGTATACATCAGCAACAACATCTACCCTCATACCATTTTTTATCTGTGGGAAGTATTGCTCAGAGATGCTTACAACTATTTTGACCGGATTGATCTGCATCAGGGTGACCACTGCTGACTTGCCGGTAGCTCCGGGGGCTCCTGAGTAGAGCTCACCATCCTCAAGGTACTTGCCGGTGATGATGCCCGGGAAGGGTGCCAGCAGCAGGGTGTTCTGCTCCATAAACTCCAGGTTGGTCTTCATCACCTCATACTGTGCCCTGGTCTGGTCATAGAGCTGCTCGGTGACACTGCCTGCCCTGAGCAGCGTATCGAGCCTCGCCAGGTCTTTTGCCAGGCTGGCCACCTGTATCCTGTTGGCGTAGTACTGTGTGCGGTCCATCAGGAACAGCTTCTGCCCCTTCTGTACCCGATCACCCACCTCCACATAGATCTGCTCTACCCGTCCCGGTGTTGAGGGGGCCAGGTTCACCTCTTCCCAGGCCAGTACTGTAGAGGTGTAGTCGATAGTACGTGCAATGGTGCTGCGGGTTACCAGTGTTGTTTTGACCGGGATGGCGGTAGTATCAGCTTCTGCTGCAGCACCCCTCTTCTCCTTCTGGCCACATGATGCCAGCAGTATGCTGCCAGCCACTATCAATGAGAAAATTCTCAGGTTCATTATATTCTGTTTTGTTTGTTGAGATGTTAAAGTCTGTTCATCAGCTTGTCAAATGATACTCTGGTCTGCAGCAGGTTCATCAGTGCAGATATGTAGTTGTTCTGTGCAGTCAGGTAGTTGTTGTTGGCCTGTGTCAGGTCAAGGCTCGAGGCCATCCCCTGCCTGTACTTGTTCTCATAGCTCCTTACCACCCTCTCTGCAATCGCTATATTGGCTTTCTGACTTTTGAACTGCTCATTGGCACTGATAAGGTTAAAACGTAACTGCCTCTCCTGCATGATCAGCTGTTCAGAGACCATAGACCTGGTATTGACACTCTTCTCCAGGTTGATCTGTGCCTTATTGACCTGTGCCGTACGCAGCCCTGAGGAGAAGATCGGTATCTGCAGCTGAAGGGCGACTGCCGAATAGGGGAAGTACTGCATATGCATCAGCTTGTCACCCATACCGGTACGGTTATAATAGATCGTTCCGGCCAGGGTGGGTAGTGAGCTGGCCCGGGCACTCCTGAGTGCCAGCTCGGAGATCTTAAGCTGGCTCTCAGCCATCTGGTAGCCGATATTATTTTCCAGCCGGAACTGATCATCAAGTATTGATTCAATATCTATTGCTGCAGTGATCTCATCAAGTGTCTCGGTCAGTATTATCTCCGTATCCAGTGGTACTCCCAGCAGAAACCTGAACATGTTACGGTTCACCTCCAGCGAGCGTACCATCGATGCCTTTGAATCATCGAGCATGGTTACGGCTGACTGCATCTGGTCAACATCAGTGGCCTCGGCCATCCCGACGCTGTACATCACCTTTGTTGAGGCGAGTATGGTGTTGAGATTCTCCAGGTTGGCCTCAACCACCTTCAGCGTCTCCTGTAGGGTAAGTATCAGGTAGTAGACGTTTCTTACACTCTCCCTGGTATCGAGCGTGGTCTGTGTCAGCCCCTGTCGAGCAAGCCCCGAAGCGATCTTTGCTGTCTGCACACCCAGCAGCCATGGTGCATTGAAGATGGCTGTCGATAGTGCTGCCCCGGCCGAAATATCATAGTTTGTACCAAACTTGAAAGGCATGGGTGTACCTCCAAAGTCAATTATACGGGTCATGATAGCCAGGTTATAGCTCAGTGATGAGGTAAAATCAACCGAGGGCAGCCCGGCAGCCATAGCCTCCCATACACTTTTCTCAGAGGCCAGAACATCATACCTTGCGGCAGCTACACTGTGGTTATGGTCAACAGCATAATCTGCCGCCTCATCAGCAGTGAGGGATAGCACATCACCTGACTGATAGCCCGGATGGTGACCTGCGGAGGCAGACGGCACTGTGAGTGTCACAACCTGCGAGGCCTCCGGGGCCACCGGAGCCATAGCGGTTGATGAGTCCTGTACCACTGCCGGCGCCATGGCGGTTGATGAGTCCTGTGCCACTGCCGGCACCATGGCGGTTGATGAGTCCTGTGCCACTGCCGGCCCTGCTGTCAGGACGGCAGCCATTATCAGTGTAGTAAAAGTACCTCTTTTCATATATGGTAATATTCTTTGCAATAGTTGTTTCTACAAATCTCCTATCATTGAGTCGATCAGTTCAATGCCGCGGGCAGTGGAGATACCCCGCATAAAATTCATTATCAGGTTCCGTACTATATTCTTGTGAAGGAAGAGCTCAGGCGGAAAGAGGTCCTGATTGGAGGGGAGGGCAGAGATACCCCTGAAGCCCCTGATTACAATGTCCACATCTATATCCTCCCTGAAGATACCCTGAGAGATACCTTTCCTCAAAATGACCCCTGCCGCTTCATAGTTAGGATCTTCAGAGACCTCCATCACCCGTTTGAGAACCCTGCTGTGATACTTTTTCAGGTCAGAGTAAACCATTGGGTTCATAGAGGCATCATGGTCACGACTGAGACGAACAAAAGTGAATATGGCAGAGATGATATCAGGTGAATTCTCTAGTATGGAATCGATCATCTCACGCTGCCGGTCATTCATTGAGATTATAACCTCATAGAGCAGCGTCTCCTTGTCAGTGAACCGCTCATAGATGCTCCTCTTCGAAATACCCAGGTGCGAAGCGATAGCGTCCATGGTGACAGCTCTTATGCCGTACATCCTGAACAGCTTAGAAGCACCTGAAATGATCCGTGCATCATATTCCTCCATCTGATCCATTGGAAATGACAAATTAGGCTGCAATATTCAGAAAACTTTTTGAGTTTTCAAAGTTTACAACCTTAAAGAATTGTTAATTCCCTGTGGATGGCAGGATTCTGCCGGTAAAGAGCGAATTTCCTCTATCGGTAGAGGTAGACTGTTCCCCTGTACTCCTGCCCCTTGTACTGGACATCATCATACCCTACTGCCCGAATCACGTAGTAGTAGGCTCCCGGCTCGGCATATTGTTCGGTGTTATTGACCTTTCCGTTCCATCCCTGCCAGTCGGGCAGCTCCTCACCCCCTCCGCGGTAGTGATAGACCCTTCGTCCGCTCTTGGCGAAGATCTGCATATCTATTGAGCGTATCGATCTCTTGTCTGGCACGAAGAAGTCATTGATCCCATCCTCATTGGGAGTAAAAACGTTTGGCAGCTGCAGCATCGACGGCAGCACCTTCACTCTCACCGAGGCTGAGTCACGACAGGTAAGCTCACTCTCTATCACCAGTGAGACGGTATATTCGCCGGGTATGAGATAGGTATGTGTGCCGGGGTCAGGCGCGGTTGATACCGAGTCGTCACCGAACCTCCAGAGGTATCTCATTGCTCTTATTGAGTTGTCGGTCAGTAGGAGCTTCAGGGGTGCTTCGCCCTCTGTCGGCTCGGCAGTGAACTCCGCCTTCACATGGATAGACTGGTAATCAAATGAGGATGATGTTATGCAACCCAGGCTGTCGGTCACCTGCAGGGTGTAGGTGACATCAGTCAGTGGCGGCGAGAAGGTTATTGGGTTGAGTTCCAGGTCAGGGTAAGGTATTGCCGACTGTGGTGTGGATGACCAGAGGTGCCTCACTCCGTTGGGGAGCCGTCGTGACACGTTTGTCACCGGGTCATAATAGGTAAAGTGGTCTGCTGCTGCCTCGCCCTTCAGCGCCACATAGTCACATGTGAAATGTAGCAGTGAGGCCTCTGCCACCGGCTGGCTTATGTTTACCCAGGCATAGAGGCTGTTGCTGTATCCTCCTCCGTCAGTGATCTGTACCCTGTACCCTCCCTCGGCCAGCCCTGACACTCTGGAGGTGACACCTGTCTCGGTCCTGACGGGTATTGTAAACCCGGCCTCCTGCTCACTGTACCTTGTCCATACAAAGGTAAAAGGAGCTGTTCCGCCCGGGCTGGCAGCCTCCAGGGTGCCTGTCACGCCCACCCCTGCGGCACAGAAGACAAAGACCGGATCACTGCGGGTGGTCACCGGATAGGAGGTGTATCGTACTGTGCTGCTGCCCGGCGCGCTTATCTGCGCCTGCAGGGCCAATGGCATCATGATGATTATGAGGGCCAGTAGTCTCGACACGTCTTCTTAACGGATTTGGTCTCTCTATTGATATGCAAACCTAATAAAAAATGCCGTTCTTTACCGTTTTAATTCCTGCATTCAGATCCATGTTCAATAACTATCTTAAAGAGCTCAATGAGGCGCAGCAGGAGGCCGTTGTTAACAGTGAGGGCCCTGCCATGGTCATTGCAGGCGCCGGATCGGGTAAGACGCGGGTGCTCACCTACCGTATCGCCTGGCTGCTTCACCGTGGTGTGCCGGCGCACCGTATCCTGGCACTCACCTTCACCAACAAGGCTGCCGGCGAGATGAAAGAGCGTATCATCAGTATGGAGGGACCCGATAGTGCGCGTCACCTCTGGATGGGTACCTTCCATTCGATCTTTGCCAGGTTCCTCCGTTTAGACGGTCATTACCTTGGATATAAAAGCAACTATACCATCTACGACCAGGATAACAGCCGCAGCCTGATACGCACCATTATCAGGGAGAGCGGTCTCGACGATTCGGTCTACAAGCCGGCACTCCTCGCCTCACGTATCTCGCATGCCAAAAACAACCTCATCACGGCGCAGCAGTATGGTCTGGTTCCGCAGCTCATTGAGGCCGACAAGGCGGCACGTATTCCCGAGGCAGCATCCGTATACCGTCAGTATGCTGCCAGGTGCTTCAAGGCCAATGCGATGGACTTTGATGATCTGCTTCTCAACATCAATATCCTCTTCCGCGACTTCCCGGCAGTACTTGATGAGTACCGCAACCGGTTTGACTATATCCTGGTTGATGAGTACCAGGACACCAACTTTGCGCAGTACCTGATCATCAATAAGCTCTCTGATAAGCACCGCAACCTGTGTGTGGTTGGTGATGATGCCCAGAGTATCTACTCATTCCGTGGTGCACGCATAGAGAATATCCTCAACTTTCAGAATGACTATCCTGACTACCGCCTCTTCAAGCTTGAGCAGAACTACCGCTCTACGCAGACCATCGTCAATGCGGCCAACAGTGTGATAGAGAAGAATGAGGGTCAGATCAGGAAGACTATCTTCTCACACAATGAGGTGGGTGAAAAGATCAGGGTGATACAGACCACCATAGACAGTGAAGAGGGTATTGTCACCGCCTCTGACATTATTGATACCCGGCGGCGTGAAGGTGTCAGCTGGAGCGACTTCGCCATACTCTACCGCACCAATGCACAGTCGCGTATCTTCGAAGAGATGCTTCGCCGGCGCAACATACCCTACCGGATCTATGGCGGCAAATCATTCTATGAGCGTAAGGAGATACGTGACATGACTGCCTACCTCAGGCTGGTGGTCAATCCTGATGATGAGGAGGCTCTCAAACGTATCATCAACTACCCGAAAAGAGGTATCGGCAACACCACCATGCAGAAGCTCTCTGAGCTGGCCCGGTCACTTGATGTGAGTATGTGGTCTCTCATCAGCTCACCGGAGATGGCAGCACGCTACCTCACCCAGGCACTGCGCACCAGGGTGGCCCTCTTCACTACCCTTATGAAGCCGGTGATGGAGCAGGCAGAGAGCGCCACAGCATGGGAGATAGCGAACGGACTGGCCTCATCGAGCGGTATCCTGGCTGACCTTAAGGAGGCACAGCTGGCTGAAGATATTGACAGGCTCAATAACGTTCAGGAGCTGCTGAACGGTATCAAGGAGTTCACCGAGGCGGCCCTCACCAATGATGAGCCGGCTGACATAGGCACGTGGCTGCAGTCGGTGGCACTGCTGACCGACCAGGACCTGGAGAAGCCGGGTGAGCACGACAAGATAACGCTCATGACCATACACTCAGCCAAGGGACTGGAGTTCAGGCATGTCTATATTGTCGGACTTGAGGAGAACCTTTTCCCCTCAGCAATGAACACATTTAATCCGCGTGAGATGGAGGAGGAGCGCCGCCTCTTCTATGTGGCGCTGACACGTGCCTGCCGTAGGGTGACACTGAGCTATGCACTGAACAGGTACAAGTGGGGAACGCTGGAGCGCACCTCACCCAGCCGCTTCATAGGTGAGATAGAGAACCAGTTCCTCACCTACCCGCAGTCAGTGAGAGTACCTTTCCGGCAGGGCGGACAGGGTTACCAGCCCGGCCTCAGGAGGGATAACCGGCCGGCAGAGCCTCTCACCCCCGCCGGGATGACCAGGCTGAATGATGCCATCCGGCTGACTGATGATGAGAAGAGAGGCGTCCGCGGAGAGAGCCGCCCTGCAGCGGGAGAGAAAGGCGGAGAAGGAGCAACAGCTGCCGGCAGCGCGACAGTGACCAGCCGGAATGAGACCCTCGCTGAGGGCGACAGGGTGATGCATGAGCGGTTCGGCAGAGGTGAGGTGCTGTCGGTTGAGGGCGAGCCGCCAAACACCACCGCACTGGTCAGTTTTGAATCAGCCGGCACCAAGAAACTGCTGCTGCGCTTTGCCAGGCTGACCAGGGTATAAAAGAGTTAAGTTTGACAAAAATATGGTCCGGTTACAATAGGCCACCTCAGATATTTAGTTTGCCATCGTTAAAAAACAGGCTCGGCTATATATCCCCGATAAAGAAAATTTTACCTAAATTTACTCTGGCTAAGTACCAGGGTATTATTCAATCAATTTTACCTGACTAAAGATAAAATGAAGAGTTTGTATTGAAGTTTTCCGGTGAATTATTATAATCATTCAGACCTGAAAAAGTGATTTTAAATAATTAAAGAACCCTATTGGTAAAATCCACAAATACACCTGCATCATGAAAATCTTCGGTTTCTTATTTATGGTATTCTTGATCACCTCCTGCAAAAGTTCAGATGACGAGATCTTACAAATTGATTTAGACAAAAGTGCCGGTACTGAAATCACTCTATCCGCAATAGCCGATGAAATATCTTATATTCCATTGGATAACAGTTATCCCATGAGCATCTACTTTCAGAGGGCCGAAATAATCGATGATATGATTTATCTCAGGGAGAAGGATAACGGGATGTTTGTGCTGGATAAGTCAGGCAAAATGGTAAGAAAGTATGGAAACCGGGGGCGTGGACCTGAAGAATACATTTTAGGCAATCGATTCGCCATAGACCGTGAAGACAGGGTTCTTTACCTGCTTGACAAAAAGAGAATTCTTAAGTTTTCACTGGATGGACCCTACCTTGGGGACATTTCTCTCGAAAAATATCCCAGAGGTTTCAATGAGATCAGATTCCGGGATTCAAAATTATTACTATTCGAGTATATTGAATTAGGAGAGGCTGTTTATGATTGGATCGTGATCGATACCGTTGGAAACCTGATAAAGGAAAAGTTTAACTATGTGCCGCCATTCAAAACCAACTCCTTTTATCCTGGTGGTGTCTTTGAATATGGAGACATGATCTATTACTGGAACAGCCACAATGACACAATTTTCTCTATTTCTCGGGATTTAAGTTACCGGGCAGCTTATCTTTTTGCACCGTCAGATCGCAGAGTGCCCAGCTATGATTTTACTATGGGAGTAGATGATCTGTTAAAATATATTTCGCTTTCAAAGGTTCTCGAGACGGATTCATTTATTATACTAAGATATTTCTACCAAAAATCCATATTGTTATTTATTGAGAAAAGTACCGGAAAGTTATTCAGAACCACCTGGAATACCATTGAGGGTGGCTTGATCAATGACTTGGACGGGGGAGCACCGTTTGAGCCTATACATTATTTTAAGAAAGAGGGCAGGGAATATTTGGTAGGCTACACGCAGGCAATAAATATTATTTCAAAGGTTCACTCCAATGGTTTTAAGAACTATACTCCCAAAAACCCAAATGAGAAGGAGGCTTTATACAGTTTAGCGGAAAATTTGAAAGAAACAGATAATTCATTGCTAACCATAGTCAGGCTTAAGAATTAATTAGTCGATCTCTAAAAAGTAGTTATATTGTTGATAACTAGTGACATGTGTTAATTATAAGAATTGTCAGATTGCAAGGTTTTTGGTACATTCGTTAAAAAGCTTGTCCGCCAGCTGGCGGAATTGGTAGAATAGAAGAGAATCCGCAGTTGAACATGGATAGTGTTTCAAAAAGTGTGTCTGAGGTAGTCATAAGAAAAGGTCTTCAGAATTAGTTTTGCATTATGAGAAAATAATGTTTAACCAATAAAGAAGACCCATGGATTTTACAAAGGAACAGCTTTCTGAAGCATTTGTCAAGCATTTGGACCGTGAAAAAGGCTTGCAGGATTTGATGGAACTTATGATCGAGAGTATGATGATGGCCGAGCGCCGGGAGGTTCTCAGCTACAGTGAAGGGAACAAGGGCAATGGTTTTCGTCGTGGCCGCAGTTACGGCCAGGGAAGAGTGCTCGAGTTCAGGATTCCTCGTGACCGTTACGGCAACTTTCATCCCACTATCCTTGCGCTTCTTCGTGACCAGGAAGAAGAATGTGAGCTTCTGGCAAGCAGTCTCTACTGTAAGGGACTCACTCAGTCTCAGGTAGGAGAAGTCTTTGGAGAAGTATACGGTAAACAGTACAGCAAGGCCAGTATCAGCCGTATGATTGAGTATCTGCGGGGAGATGTTCAGCAGTGGCTTTCGCGCAGTCTGGAGGCTTATTACCCCATTGTTTTTGTTGATGCCATCCATGTTAAGGTCCATCGCAAGCGTAGCGTTGAGAGTGAGGCTTTTTACGTTGTCATGGGCGTAAAAGAAGACAAGAGCAGGGAGGTACCTGGCATATTCAACCGGCCCAGTGAGAGTGCAACCGGCTGGAGAGAGATGTTTACGGCATTGGAGCAACGAGGTGTCAAGGGTATTGGTCTGCTTGTTGCCGATGGCATAAGGTATCTTGAAGATTCTTTGACCGAGGTCTTCCCGGGAACTCCTCTGCAGAAGTGTGTGACACACCTCAAACGTAATATGCTTGCCAGAGTTCGTCATGGGGATAAAGGCGAACTGGCAGAAGATCTCAGGGATGTATTTCGTACAGGAGATCCTCACTACACCTCCCAGCAGGGATGGGAAGCCTGGCAGGCACTCTGCATCAAATGGGGAGAAGATTACCGAGGCATTAAAAGACTGGGTAATGATCCCTTTTACAGGTATTATTTCACCTATTTGAACTATCATCCGAGGGTTCAGAGTATGATTTATACAACTAACTGGGACGAGCGGCTTCAGAGAGACTTCAGAAGGGTTTTACGCATGAGGGGAGCTATGCCTACAGAGGAGTCTGTTATCGTTCTGATGGCAAAGACAGCTATGGATAAGAAGGCTTACTACAGATCATTACCCGGGATCGAAAGGGATAAGGTGTTATTCCCTGATGACTCAGGCAATTTCCTGGATTTACCCGGGCAATTAATTTGATTGTTTTCGTAATCCAGGAAATTGAGTTGAAAAGTGTAATTTTAAAATGTAAAACTTCGATGAAGATCTGCTACCCCAGACACACTGATTGGAACACTACCGAGATTACCTGCAGGTTATTGTTTTTAATTATCGTTTATTCCTTGTTTTCATGTCAACATACAAAGGTTCCTGTTACTCTCCTTAAAGCTGACTGGACAATTGATCAGCTAAACGATTCGTCTTACATCTCGGACATAAGGTCTATGTATTTTGATGACAAAATCTTTTGCGCCGATTATGACCGGGATCAGATTTTTATTATAGATACCACTGGCAGGTTACTACAAATTATTGGGACTAAAGGAATAGGACCAGGCGAACTCAATGGAGCATCACAGATCATTACACAGAATGATACTCTATGGGTTTATAATGAGGCTAAAAGATGTTTTGAGATTTTTGGTTCCCACGGACATTTGAATTCAATAAAACTATCTGAAATACTGAACTATCCTGGCAACTTTAAGTTCTTCGTAAAAGGGGACAGGATTTATTTGACCTCTGTCATTGAAGGTCACACTATTATTTCATTTAATGTCAGAACCCTCTCATTGGAAAAATACGGTGATCTGAGAATTTTCGATACGGAAAAACAGACTACGATAAGGAATCGGAAGCATCTTTTTGGTACTGATACTTACTTTCTTGCAGTGTCCGACAATCTTCCTGTTATTGAAAAATATGATTATAATGGTACCAGGCTTGAGATGTTTGACTATTCGCTGATACCGATAGTCACCAAGAGGCTTAGAGTTATCCGGAATGAGAACCCAGGTCCTAACAGTTATTGTTTGCTGTTACAGGATGCTTATTTTGCACAAGGCAAATTGTATCTGCTGTTATACACTAATAAAAACAATAAAATATCTTGTCAGGATGTTCTGGTAATTGATGTTAGCGATAAAGGCATGAGTAGCAGACAGATATTCACTTTAGGTGAATCTTGGTACCAGTCAATATGTGCGACTGATGGCTACTTGTTTGCATTTGGTGAAAACGGATTTGAGCGGTTTAGTATTAATTAAATCAAGCCATTAGTGTCCACTAATGATATTTTTTTTAAATTCGTTAAATAATTCCTGAATAGTCAATTGTGTAATATCTCCATTGCCATATGCAAAAGAGGGTATTCAATCCACGGCTTTTTGTAATCATACCTGGTTGTGCATTTTTACTCTTCGTGTCATGCAAATCACGACAGAATGACAACACGGAGGAGCTGACCAGAAGAACTTCCCGGCCTGAGGCGGTAATTGTCGAAACAGTACGGCTCGAACCGTCAACATTCTATCACGAGGTCACAAGCAACGGCAAGGCATTCTCACTGAGAAAGGCCGTGGTACCGTTTAAGGTAAACGGAGTGATCGAAGAGCTCTATGTGAAAAACGGCCAGAGGGTGAAAGCCGGCCAGCTGCTGGCCGTCATAGAGGACTTTGAATTCAGGATCAGCCTTACCTCCGCCAGGCAGGCCCTGACAAAGGCTGAAATTGAGTTCAGTGATGACCTCCTCAGCAAATACATGACTACAGACACCAACAAGCTTGACCCTGTCAGGATAAAAACCTCCAGGATCAGGAGCGGTCTTGATGATGCACTGATCGCCCTGGAGAAGGCTGAATATAATTTTAACAACAGACACATCTACTCACCTCTTGACGGGGTGATTGCCAACCTCGAGGCAACCCGCCTGAACCCCAGCCAGAACTACAAGAGCCTTTGCACGGTGATTGCCAACGACATTATGTACATTGAGTTTCCGGTCATGGAGTCGGAGTACGGATTTATCAGCAACGGGATGCCCGTAGGTATAATTCCTTTCATTAATGACAGCATTCTGATTCAGGGTAAAATTGCAGAGATCAACCCGGAGGTTGATGTGGGAGGCATGATACGCGTCAGGGCTGAGTTCAGAAACAACGGTCGCCTTATTGACGGTATGAATGTCAAGGTCCTTATCAGGAAGCCTGAGCACAACAGGCTGGCCATTCCCAAAGAGGCCCTGGTGATCAGGCAGGGGAAAGATGTGGTCTTCATCAGACAGGATTCCCTGGCAATATGGAGGTATGTCACAATTGAGTCTGAGAACAGCTCCATGGTCTCGGTGAGCACGGGCCTCACCCCCGGCGACCTGGTCATTGTACGAGGAAACACCAACCTCGCTCATGAAACAAAGGTGAAAGAGGAATGAGCTCCCCGGCTGAACAGACACCGCGCTTTTCCAATTTCAGCCTCAACATCATCTTTGTGGTGCTCATCATCACCGGGGCAGCAATAATGCCTCTGCTCTCCCTGCAGCTGAACCCCACCCGCTATCTCCCTTCACTGACAATAAGCTACATATGGCCTGATGCTGCAGCCAGGGTGATTGAGCACCAGGTCACATCCGTCCTTGAGGGTGTTATCGGCACTCTCCCCGGCATCAGACGTATCTCCTCTGTCACAAACAATGAGAGCGGAGAGATTACTGTTGAGTTCGACAGAAATAGCGATCTCCGCACCAAACGGTTCGAGGTGGCATCACTCATCCGCGACGCTCACCAGCGCCTGCCCGAGAGGGTCTCCTACCCGGTTATTCAGATGAATATGCCGTCAAATACCGGCGGATCGGTAATACTGAGCTACCAGTTGACGGGAGATGAGGCTCCTTCATATATCTTCACTATTGCCGAAGAGCTGCTGAAGCCGGCGATAGCATCCGTTGACGGCGTCTACAGTGTGGATATCTATGGCGCCACTCCCCGTGCCTGGGAACTGATATATGACCCTAAGGTTCTCTACGCAACAGGGGTGACGCCTGACCGGATACGTGAAGCCATAGGAGAATATCTCTCTGTCAGGGAGGCTGGCGGAGGAGTTGACAACCTGCTTTCACCCGGAATGAAAAGGACTTATCTGACTATGGTAGGTCATAAGCCCGATACCGTCAGATGGGAAGATATCCCTGTCACCGCGGGAAACGGCAGGGTGCTGCTGCTCTCTGACCTGGTCACTGTGAAGCTCGGCGACGAGCAACCCCGCAGCTACTATCGCATCAACGGCCTCAACACAATCACAATGTTGATTAGCGCCGGTAGAAATGTAAATAATATCAGGGTGGCTGAGGAGGTGAAGGATGTGGTTGAGAGGATGAAGAGCCGCATACCACCGGGCCATGATGTGATACTCTCGCTTGACAATACCAGGTTCATACGGGAGGAGGTTTACAAAAACCTGTTCAGGGCAGGCCTGTCGGTCATACTGCTCCTCATCTTCGCATTCCTTGTCAGCCGCGACCTGAGATACATGCTCATACTGCTCATCGGTATGGTGGCAACAATCTTTATAGCGTTCATCTTCTACTGGCTGTTCAGGCTTGAGATACACCTTTACGCCCTTGCGGGGATAGCCGTATCATTCGGCATAATCATCAGCAACATGATTGTGATGACAGATCACATCAAATACCACCGTAACCGGAAGGTTGGTATCTCACTCATGGCGGCAACCCTGACCACCGTGGGGGCGCTGGTGGTGATCTTCTTCCTTGATGAGGCCTCACGGGTCACCCTGTCTGACTTCGCGGCGGTTGTGATCATTAACCTGATGGTTTCCTTGCTGGTGGCACTGTTCTTCATACCCTCACTGGCACAGTCAATCGGGTTTGGCACGAAGAGAACCAGGGTGAGGAACAAGGCAGATATACGGCGTAAACGTTTTGTGGTGCGCCTGACATGGTTTTACGAAAAGGTCATCAGATCATCTGTCAGGTACAGAAAGATCTATATCACTGCGGCAGTGCTTCTGTTCGGGCTGCCGCTCTTCTGGCTTCCTGATTCACTGCCTGTGGAAAAGATCAGGACGACTGCCGCCCCTGAACCTGAGCTGACCGGCTGGCAACAGCTGTACAACAAAACCCTTGGAAATACCAAATATATCACTGATATAAAGCCCATTGTCAACAAGGTTACCGGAGGCACACTCAGGCTGTTCAGTGACCGGATAAAAGGGAGCAACTATTATTACTTCAGCAGTTCACAAGATGTTGAGCGTACACAGCTCAGCGTAACCATCGGCCTCAGTGAGGAGGGCCTGACACTGGAAGACATGAATGAGGTATGCCTGGGTCTTGAGAATATGATTACGGCCTACAGTGAGGTTGACCGGTTTACCACCAGGGTAAGCTCGCCGTCGTCGGCATCCCTGACCATCACCTTCAGGTCTGAGCATGACCGCACAATATTTCCGTACATCCTGAAGATGAGGATAGAGGACTACATGATGGGTATCGGCAGTTATCACGTCAACGTGTACGGGGTGGGCAGGGCCTTCAGCAACCAGGTCTACGGTGACTACCTGAGAGGCACATACTCAATAGTCTTGAAAGGGTACAACCTGGATATCCTCAGCGGCTATGCCGAAGAGTTTAAAGAGCGGCTCATCTCAAGCGCAAAGGGAAGGATAGTGGATGCATACATAATTGGAGGAGAAGACCGATGGTCAGTTAAGAAGCAGTACAGGAACATTGTCACTGCAGACAGGGAGGCGGTCACCATGGCAGGAAGCGATATGTACAGGGTTTATGAACACGCCCGGAGCCTGTCGCGTAACATCAGGGATGGAGGGCAGGTCTATATGGGAGGCTTCCTTGCCCCGATGACCCTGAGATCAGCTTATGCAGAGAGATACGATATGTGGGATATCTTCAATGAGCCAATGACTGCCGGGTCAGGCGGAATGGTAAAGCTGAAAGATATACTGACCATGACCAGGGAGATAACGGATAACTCAATAAGCCGCGAAGACCAGCAGTATATCTTAACGGTTACATATGATTTCATCGGGAACGATGAGCTGGCCAGGATTATCAGGGACCGTAACATTGAAGAGACGGCGGCTCTCCTGCCGCTGGGCTATTCGGTACGCTCCAGTTCCTACACCTTTTCATGGTTAATGCAGAAGAACAACTACCCGTTGCTGCTGCTGGTCATAGCTATCATCTACCTTGTCTGCGCTATCCTTCTCGAATCGCTTCGTCAGCCGTTCATTGTGCTCGGGCTGATACCCTTCTCTTTGATAGGGGTTTTTATCACTTTTTCACTGTTTAAGATCCCGGCTGATGAGGGGGTGTTTGCAGCCATGATCCTCCTGTGCGGGCTGGCAGTCAACTCATCGCTTTATATCCTTGATGACTACAACCGGCTGAAGCGTTCCGGGAAGCGCCTGCCGGCGATGAAGATGTACCTCAAGGCATTTAACGGGAAGATTATACCGGTAATTCTGACGATCCTCTCTACCATTGTAGGGCTTCTGCCGTTCCTCCTTACAGGCAGGAATGATAAGTTCTGGTTCGCGCTGGCTGCAGGAGCCATTGGCGGCCTGCTCTTCAGCATGGTAGGGCTGCTACTGTTTCAGCCGATGATGCTGAGGAAAGAACAGCTCCTGTTCCCGGGGAGAGTAGCCTCCTCTGATCAATCTGATCCTCCCGCACCGGAAACTGATTCAGGCAACCGGGGCAGCACAGAATCTCAGAATCCTGATAAACCCGATAACCCCGATCGCCATGGTTAGATTCCTTATACAGCGGCCCGTTGCTGTGATCATGAGTTTCCTTGCAGTAACCGTACTCGGCATCGTTGCTTCGGGGAGACTTCCCGTATCGCTGATGCCTGACATTGATATCCCCGAGATCACGGTGGCTGTCTCGCGTCCAGACATCAGCTCAAGGGAGATAGAGAACACCGTGGTGAGTGTCCTGCGCAGGAGCCTGATACAGGTTGAGGGCGTTGACGATATACGGTCAGAATCGCGCAACGGCAGTGGCATTATCAGGATGAAATTCGCCTTTGGTAATGACATCGACCTGGCATTCATGGAGGTCAATGAGAAGGTGGATGCTGCAATGAACCTCCTTCCCGGTGATTTTGACCGCCCCAGGGTGATAAAGGCAAGCGCCACCGACATCCCTGTTTTCATGCTCAATATCACCCTGACAGAGAGTACCACAGACCCGGATTCCTTTGCAGACCTGAGCGACTTCGCGGGAAATATTATCCGTAAGCGGATAGAACAACTGCCTGAGGTGGCCATGGCTGACATCACCGGTCAGGTCTCCAGGGAGATCGTTATCAGACCTGATGAGCGCAGGATGCAGAGCCTCGGAATCACTGCCGAAGATATTATCAACGCAGTGAGCATGAATAATATCAATGTCAGCAGTATCATGGTCAGGGATGGCAAATATCTCTATAACCTCGAATTTGACTCGAACCTGAAGGGTGTTGACGATATCCGCAACATATGGCTTAAGAAAGAGGGCATACTGCTAAAGATAAAGGATATAGCTGCTGTTGACCAGAGGGTCAGGCGTCCTGCCGGTGCCACATACTCCAACAACAGCCAGGCGGTGGTGCTGGCTATCATTAAGGAGGCCTCTGCCCGCATGAAGGAGCTGGAGAAGAAGATGGACGAGATGGTAATCCAGTTCCGCACCGACTACCCGCAGATGGAATTTGAGATCTCACAGGATCAGACACGTCTGCTCGACTATTCACTCATGAACCTGAGAGAGAGCCTTATCTCCGGTGGTCTGCTGGCCTTCTTTGTAATGTTTTTCTTTCTCAGAGATGCCCGTTCACCCCTGATAATAGGTATCAGCATACCTGCCACGCTTGTTATCAGCCTGCTCTTCTTCTACCTGGTGGGTCTCTCGATAAACGTCATCTCCCTTGCCGGCCTGATACTGGGTATCGGCATGATGATCGACAACTCTATTGTGATCATAGAGAATATAACGCAGTGGACCGATATGGGGGAGAAACTCATCAATGCATGCGTAAAGGGCACCAATGAGGTGATCACGCCACTTATCTCGTCTGTGCTGACCACCTGCGCCGTTTTTGTTCCGCTGATTTTTCTGAGCGGCACTGCAGGGGCCCTGTTTTATGATCAGGCCCTTGCAATCATAATAGGCCAGGGAGTTTCGCTGATTGTGGGTATCATGCTCCTTCCTACCGTCTATCACCTTATCTATCGGAGCGGGAGAGAGGGTGCGCTGACCCGTTTCGTAAAACGAATAAGCCTTAAGAACCTGGAGGAGAAGTATGAAGCCGGGATGGATCTCTTCTTCAGGCACCGGAGGATGGTGATGGTTCTTTTCGGGGTGACTATCGGGATCATGTTCCTCTTCCTGTTCACCATGAAGAAGGAGAAGTTCCCTGCCATCGTCCAGGATGAGATGAGGGTGATGATCGACTGGAATGAGAATATCGACCTGCAGGAGAACTCGTCGCGCGTACAGGCCATTGTTGATCAGATGGGAGACAAGGTATTGCAGACCACCAGCTTCGTGGGTGAGCAGCAGTTTATCTTTACACGAGAGTATGAACAGCCCTACTCATCAGCCAAGATATATATCAGGGCAGCAGGCTATGGAGCAGTTGACGAGATCAGTGAACTGCTGACGGCCTATATCTCTTCACGGTTCCCTGAGGCAGTGATGAGTGTCAGGCCACAGGAGAACATCTTTGAAAAGATATTTGAAGCATCAGAGACGCCCCTGGTGGTTGAGGCATCTCTGGCCTCTGAGAAGAGTGTGCCCCCGGTAGAGAAGATGATGGAGATTAACGGTCTGCTTGCCGGTCGGTGGCCCGGAGCAGGCATCATGGTTCCGCAACTGGAGGAGAAGATAGAGATCAGGCTTGACCCGGTGAGGATGCTTTTGTATGACATTGATCCCAAGACGGTTTATCCGGCCATCAGGAGTGCGTTGAACCGCAACGAGATAGGTGAGCTGCGGTCGTCACACCAGATCCTCCCCGTGGTTATGGCAGGCAATGAGACCCCCATAGGTGAACACATGGCAACCGGCTCTGTGCTTAACAGGCAGGGAAGGACGGTTCCTGTCAGTGAGATATGTGATGTCAGACGGGTGCATTATTACAAGGCTATCATGGGTAACATGGCGTCAGAATATGTGCCGGTTGAGATGAATGTGTCAACAAACCGTCCGGCGCAGCTGACGGCTGAGATTGAAGAGACTTTATCATCAGTGCCTGACCTCTCGCTCTCATTCAGCGGAACGGTGATAACGGGCCAGCAGCTCTTCCGTGAGCTGGCACTGGTGCTGCTTGTCTCGCTGGTGCTTCTCTATTTCATTCTTGCCGCCCAGTTTGAGTCGCTCACCCAGCCCCTGATAGTGTTGCTGGAGATACCCATAGACATTGCCGGGGCACTCTTTCTGGTATGGCTGTGGGGAGGGACAATAAACATAATGACAATGATAGGCTTCATAGTGATGTCAGGTGTCATAATCAACGACTCGATACTAAAGGTGGATACGATAAACAATCTTCGGAAATCAGGCGTAGGGCTGAAGGAGGCGATATACACCGGCGGGTCGAGGAGGCTGAAGCCAATAATCATGGTTGCCATGGCCTCATTGTTTGCTACCATACCAATGGTGTTTGGCTCAGGACTGGGTAACCAGCTGGAGCGCCCGATGGCGCTGGCACTGATAGGAGGCATGAGCCTCGGCACCTTCGTCAGCCTCTACTTCATCCCGCTGGCCTACTGGTATATCTACAGGAGAAGCGAGGAGAAGAGAAGAGAGTAGAGACATTTCAAAATAAAGGAAATATGGTGGTATGGCCATTGGCAAAATATGAATGATACTTCACTATTCTTCAGTGTAGGTCAAATACCTGTTGGACCTAATGAATGAGATGGTCCAATGTGACTGGACAATGTTTTCATCAAAGTTAAGTGGTTATGTTGAAAAGAGGGGGTTTGGGGGGGCTCATAATTCATTATTTTGTTAATAAATCACGCAGCCATCTGATATACAACCATCGGTTTAACAATCACCTTCGGTCGTTCCTTGCTATGACAAATTAAAACCGAAATATTTATGTATGTTTAACCGTCTGTAAAAAAGTCCGATTAATAGGGGGCCAGACCAGATCTTCCCTATTTATTGCGACAATTATAATTCTTATAATGAATTAGTATATAATGCCTTCTTTGAAGTTCTTAATGGTGAATACTAAACAGATATGAAATCTTCATGCTTTAAGGTATTTGCCGTATTGCTATTGTTCGGCTTTTACGTGTCATTGACTGCGCAGGAACGTGTTAGAGTAAACGGCAAGATATCTGGTCATGAAGGAGAAGCACTTCCGGGAGCAACCGTCATTGATGCAGGGAATAAAAACAAAGGAACTTACTCAAACGCTAACGGGTATTATTCATTTTCCCTGGCGCCGGGAGAAGTGAAGCTCCTTTTCAGCTATGTGGGATACAATGCTAAAGAGGTCATACTGATGCTGAAAAGTGATACTACGGTCAATGTATCACTGACAGAGGATAACAGTATTGAAGCGGTCACTGTTTATGCAAGGGAAAAATACAATAATGCCATGAGCTCAAGGATGAGTGTCTTAGAGCTGCCGGTAACGCAGGTCAAAACAACACCCGCTCTGTTCGGCGAAACGGACGTGCTAAAATACATTCAGCTTATGCCTGGCATTCAAAGCGGAGGAGACGGGAATGTGGGGCTTTATATCCGGGGGGGTAACTATGACCAGAACATGATCACTCTTGATGGGGCTACTATATACAACCCTGAACATATGAAGGGGTTTGTTTCAGTGTTCAATGCAGATATTCTTGACAAGGTTAGAGTATATAAGGGCAGTTTCCCGGCAATGTACGGCTCACGCCTGTCAGGAGTGGTTGATATAGGGATAAAGAACGGTGATCATAAATCTTATCACGGTTCCGGCACAATAGGGCTTCTCTCAGCCAAATTCTATCTTGAAGGCCCTCTTGACAGCAGCAAAACTTCTTTTATTGTGTCCGGACGGAGATCTTATTACAACCTTATAACAAGGGCTTTCCTGAATGCCGCTTATGATAATACTGATGCTTTGACCCAGTTCACTAACATGTATTATTATGACATTAACGCCAAACTAAGTCGTGATTTTTCAGATAATGATAAACTCTCATATAATTTTTATTTAGGTCATGATGTGATTGATTCCGATGGCAAAAAAGCTGAGTATCAGGATTCAGAGAATAATAAGAATTACACTGTCAGCAGCAAATATGACAATAAGAATAATTGGGGAAACATTGTATCAGGTCTTAAATGGAGACATCTGTTCAATGACAAGCTATCATCAGGCACAATGTTGAATTACAGCAAGTACCGGTACAATTTTACTGTAGCATCAGCCCAGGAATATTCTGAAACCTATGTTGACGAAACAGGGGTTGATTCTTCAAATACTACAATATCTTCCGTAGGCTATCTGTCTGAAATAGATGATATTTCTTTAAATCATGATATCATATATACCCCTTCCGAAAGGCATACTATCATGGCCGGCATCTCAAATTCACTTCAGCTCTTTAATCCCACGGTCTCTGCTTATCGTTATTCGGAAACAGTAGTAAACGGAGTTAAAACGGAAGATGTGACAGATAATCCTCAGGGAAATTCCCTGTCAATGAACAACCTGGCCTTATACGCGGAAGATGATATTGATGTTTTCAGGTTTCTCAGGATCAATGCCGGGCTGAGGTTTAACCTGTATTTCATAACGGGGAGATCATACGCTTTCTCGGAGCCGCGCCTTAGTATGCGGTTCTTATTGTCTGAAGAACTATCAATAAAAGGCTCTTATTCATTTCTGAGCCAGGGAATTCACCTGCTCAGCAGTTCAAACCTGATAATGCCGTCAGATATATGGGTACCGGTCACCGGTTCAATAGAACCTATGACCTCAGCTCTTTATTCAACAGGTATTTTCTTTGATCTGAAAAGAAAAGTCCATTTTTCTGTGGAGGGTTATTACAAAACTATGAACAATGTCCTTGAGTATAAAGAGGGCGTTTCTTATATAAATAATTCGGATGGATGGGAAAACATGGTTTCTGTTGGATACGGATGGGCATACGGCCTGGAATTTTTAGTTCAGAAAAACACAGGACGGATTACGGGAAGCATTGCATATACCTACAGTAAATCTTTAAGAAAATTCGACAGAGAAGATAACATAGTTTATAACGGTAAAACATTCTATGCCCGCAATGATTGCAGAAATAATTTAAGTGTAAACTTCACCTGGAAAATAAGCAGGAAATTTGATATTTCCGGTACTTTTATTTATAAAACCGGCAGCAGGGGAACTCTGGCCGAGACTATCTTAATTGCAAGAAATTTCCTGGTTTCAACCAATGAATCCCCTGACGGCTATTGGTCCAGTCACATTCCCTCACCCGTTTCAGATCCTTCCGGAGCAGCCACATTTAACACATACTATAAGTTATCATCATATTCTGTAAAGAATGGGTATAAGTTACCAGATTATCACCGGCTTGATATAGGGATGAATTACCATCTTTACCATAAGAAGGGACAGAGTACCATTAACTTCAGTATCAACAATTTGTATAATCACTTTAATATCTATTCAGTCTATCCTGTAAGTGAAGGAAGTAATAATGTACTGAAAGGCTTGTGCATTTTCCCGTTTCTGCCGTCATTCAGTTATACATATAGTTTTTAATATGATGAAAAGAGGGATTTTCATGATAACGGCCTTTGTACTGCTGCTTTCAGCCTGTGAGAAGACGCTTAAATTCAGCGGCGATATCCCTGATCCGAAAATAACAGTCTGTGCGCTGGCCAATCCTGATACAACTTTTATGGTTTATCTATATCAATCACTATTTTTTCTTGATATTCATACATATTCCTCACAGTTTTGCCTTGACTCTGATGCTACCGTTCAATTGTCAGTTAACGGAATTGATTTATACTGCACCTCTTCTGATACACTCGAAAGTTTAGATATTTTCGATTATAAACCGTCAGTAAACGATGAACTGTCATTAACAGTTTCATGCGAAGGATATGAGACTGTTACAGCTCAGACAAAAGTTTTGGAGAGACCTTCTTTTGAGATAATAGACCATTACTCTTTATACAGCAAAAGTCCGGAGAAAACTACAACTGATGGATATTCGGTTCCTATTGACTATTGGGGTACAGACACGGTTATGAATATCTCATGCATGATAAATGACCCGGGAAATGTGACCAATTACTACAGGCTGAGTATAAAAAGCATCGGGAGCACAAAGGAAGGCCCATTAAGTGCGGACGACTGGGCAATTGTCAAAGATATATTCTCTTCAGATGATATACTCTTTGTTGATAACAATGTATCAGTCTCAATTAACGGGTGGCCTGAGCACTTCTCGAATGTATTTGATGACTCTTTGTTTGACGGAAAGGAATATACCTTTACTGTAGAATCAAGACAAAGGTCCGTTGCATATTCATGGGTTGAGATTGAACTTCAGCATATCTCGGAGGATTTATATAAATATCTTAAGAACGTTGAGCTGGCACAATGTTCAACAGATGATATTTTCTCTGAACCGATGAATATATTCTCAAATGTTGAGAACGGGTACGGGGTACTTGGCAGCCTCTCAGGTACAAAGTATGTTTTATATTTCTAAAGACAGTTTTGCATCGGGTCTTGCGGTCTGTTTTATTGCTTACCCTGCAATCTGGCTGCTCGCTAAAATGATTCACAGGATCATTTATTGAGCTCGTCCCTGTTCTGCGGTGTGAGTATTGAGGAGTTCAAAACACCCTTTCAGGTTAAACTGGATAAGGAGAACCGGTGGGTAAAACTTGGTAACTCTCTACCGTGGGATAGGCTTGCAGGGATTTACTACCGTGGAATGAGCAGTGATCACTGTTCTGTCAAGGGGCTTCCGCCAGGGGTCTCACCGCCTGAAACCGGGATAGCCTCAGCCTGCCAGAGACCTTTCTCAATCAGCACGGAGTGGTAGAGGGCTGCAAATGAACTCTTTACCCATATGGAAGAGATCAGCACGCCCACAATCAGGCAGATAAGCCCTGCTATATAGATAAAAAAGCTGGCAATCCCCATCATAAAGATGGTCCACCCCTTGCCGCGTGTCAGCCTCCAGCTCTCCTCAACCGCTCTGATAGGATCAAGCTGCCTGTCCATCACCAGGTAGGGGGTGAACGCCAGCCGGCATGCCATGATTATTCCCGGTATCAGAAAAAAGAGAAATCCTATCCCTATCAGTGCAAAGAGCAGCAGGTTGGCAAGCACTATGTTGAGGTAGCTTCTGCGGAAACCGGCTATGAGCATATCAAATTCAGGGGTCACCTGCCGTACCGACTGAACAAACATCATCTTTGCACCATACCTAAAGACCGGCTGCACCAGCAGCACATAAAGCATGGCCAGCAGAAATAGAAAGACAGCAGCCACCCCCAGTGCCCCATAGGTAAAGAGGTCAAACCTGTTGAACGGGAAACCTCCCAAATCATGCATGTCAAACTTAAATGATGCCCTGTCACCTGCCAACGGTGAATTGACTATGACAAGCACCAATACCACCAGCAACAGCCTGAGGAAGTTGTCTGCCATGGTCTTCCAACCGGTACCGTAGGCGCTGCTGAAAGTGGGCCTGTAACTGTAAACTCTTTTTGTTTCCATATCTTTCTGTTTTAACGATTGTGAAATTTTGTTTTTCTCCTCAAATCTATAATGGTGGCGGCTGATGTAATTCATACCTTAGTAGTGATTTTCAGAAACACTACTTAAGTATGGTGATCACTACTTTGGTAGTACATATATTTTGACTCTGTGACTGAGTCCGGAAAGGTCTGAGTGAATACTTCAGTTCCGGTACGGTGGCGTATTGCTGGAAGAAAATTTTTTCGGACTATTAAGATAGTTTGACAGATGACATACATCAGTACTGTAATATTTGTCTTTACGGCAGCTATGGCGGCCGGCAGCATCCTGCTTGTCACCAGGCTGATCGAGGAGTATCACCTCCCTTCGCTCCGGTCACTCTTTTACCATATACTGTTCACCTCTGCCTTCGGGTTTTATGGTATCTGGGGGCAGTTCATCATTGTTGTGCTGGCGGGTGAGAGGCTTGACCCTGCACTCTACTCTACCGTCTCGGTCTTTTCGCTGCTGCTGGGTCTGCCGTTCCTGATCGTCTCCTGGATGATGCTCATCAGGTTTGCTGCTGAGGCGGCGGGGATCAGGCTTAGCAGCTACTTCACTCCTCTCTTCCTGATCCTCAATCTTGTGCTCATTGTAGTGCTGGCGATAGCTATCAAACGGCTGGAGTTCAGCGAGGCGCTTCCGCTATTCAGGTATTATTATGCGGCGGCAGCCCTGCTCTTCACCCTGGTTGCCACTCTTCTCCTTACCATGGGTCGCTCCCCGTCACCCGCCCGCCGTGACCGTACCAGGGTGGCTGCACTGCTTATGGGGGGCACCGTCGCCCAGTCGCTGCTCCTGCTGCTCATCCCCCACTCTGCCTGGATGGCCCTCATCTTTGTATTCCTGCTCTTTGCCACGGTGACAGTGACAGTATTATGGCTCAGCTACAGGTGCGACCTGAAGCCCGCTACACCGCCCGAACCTTTATCGCTTCCCCGCGGTATCGAAGAGTTCTTCCGCAGGAGCGAGATATCACCCCGTGAGGCCGAAATAGTCAGGGAGATCTGTAACGGACTGAGCAACCAGGAGATAGCCAACAAGCTCTTTATCAGCCTGCAGACGGTAAAGGATCACACCTCACGTATCTACCTGAAGACCAACGTCAGGAACAGGATGCAGCTGATGGCCGCCATACAGAGGCTGGAGGAGAGAACAGAGTGACAGGAGTATGATCAGTGGCAGAACGGTGAGCAGGGAGAACCATCGGTCCGGAGGGTGAAACGAAGGGAAGGCAGAACCATCAGGCAGGAGGGTGAAACGAAGGGAAGGCATAACCATCAGGCCGGAGGGTGAAACGAAGGGAAGGCATAACCATCAGGCCGGAGGGTGAAACGAAGGGAAGGCAACAATATCAGAGTGGTGGTTGTTGTGAAGATGTAAACAGGAAAACCGATGAATCATGGATACCGGGGGCGGAAAGAGATCAGAAGTTAAGAGGCTCATTTTTGTGAGGCACAGTAATGCTGAGAGTCAGGTGGGACAGCTCTCTGACTTTGAGAGGTCACTCACCCCACAGGGAAAGGTGAATGCCAGGATCATGGCAGAGAGGCTGAAAGCCAGGGGCTGGCATCCCGGGAAAATCATAAGCAGTCCTGCCTTCCGTGCACTGGAGACAGCCCTGATCTTCAGCAGGGTACACAATATCGACCCCTCACTGACAGAACTCTCGACTGAGCTGTACCTCAACCTTGAGTATAGTGAATTCCTCCCATTCATTACCGGTCATGATGAGAGTGTGCATACCATCACCATCTTCGGGCACAATCCGCTGATAACCGCGCTGGCAGCCTACTTCGCCGCAGGTGATCCCGGTATGATTCAGATGGCAGGTATCTGCGCCCTCGAATTTGATAACGGCAGCTGGGAAGGGGTAAAGCCCTCCTCCGGCCGTATACTGTTTCATATTAGTCCGGCAGATGAAGGGTGACAACACAATCGAAACACCAACAACAATAAAGATGCTAATGTAAATCCGGCAGTATTATTTTGCGTAACCTACAGATTGGCAAGGGGACATACCAATATTGTACAAGTTAAAAATAAGATCTAGCTTTGTATTGACAGACTACTTCAAAAAGCTATAAATCCCCTTAACCCTGATCCAGATGAATCGCCACAAACTGTTCAGGCCGGTCAACAGAAAATACAGAATTACCGTACTGCTTCTCTCTTTGCTGGTGTCGGGCGGTATGCATGCCCAGAATAGTTTTTACCTTGATCTCTCGGGCAACTGGCCCTTCATCTCAAAGAATGAGGCTATTGTCAAATCCTATCTTTCACTCCCGCCAATTGGAGACCCGAAACTCACTGCCGGCGTAACAGCTACATTTGACGGTAACCCGGGCTTCGGCCTGGGAGCCGGAATCATCAAGGTAAGCATTCGGTCTGCTACATATTGGCAATGGCCTGACCATGGCCTATCTTGCC
>CAZHZC010000001.1:308277-349191 GCA_964537135.1 uncultured Rikenella sp. | reverse complement strand
CCAAAACAGAAATCTCAGATTACTTAAATGCTTAAACTGATTTTTCAGCAAACCCGACATAGCTCTTGCCGTCTCGTCGCACCATTTCCACCAGGTTGTTTCCTCGTCCATGCTCCAGCACCCAGTGTGCTATGGTTGCCCTGCATCTCATGTGTGCCTGTACAATATCGTTTCCCGGCAGGATACGTGCTGTCTGTGTCAGGATACCGTTGCGCATGTAGCCGTCATACTGTGCCATTGCCGTTTCACGTGATGGCATCACCCCCAGCCTTATCATCACCGGGTCAATGATATAATAGAGTGCTACCAGGTCGGCCCTCATCTCCTCTATCGGTGAGGCATAGTTCTTCAGGGCATTGGGGTCGGTGCCCGGTGCCAGCCTCCCACTGGCATGCCCTATGCACTCATGAAGGTCAGTATGGAGCTCATCGGCCAGGGGGGTCCACCTCATGGCCCTCTCCGCCTCCGCCGCATCAGCAGCAAACTCATCTGTCAGGCCGCTCTGCCGTGCCATGGTGTTACGGGCCTCCGCTATGTTGGCCAGGCTGACTGACTTGCTCCCCGCCTCTGCCCTGATCCAGTCGGAGTTGGGCAGGTTGATACCCAGCGGTGATGCCGGGTAGCAGTCGCCACCCAGCATGGCTACATTGACCACGCTGGCAGCTACACCGGTCACCCTCTCCCGGCGGTAGCGTGGATCCACAGGTGAATGGTCTTCAAACCACTGTGCATTGGCAGTGATGATGGCGCTCCTCTCCGACGCTTCCGGGTCAAGGTACTGCACCAGGGCCTCCCAGGTGCCTTTTATCCCCATCGGGTCACCATATGTCTCAATAAAGCCATTGATATAGTCTACCCTCATGCCGGTGTTTGCGGCCCACATGATATTATACTCATCCCACTGACGCAGATCGGCGCTCCTGTAATACTCTATCAGCACCCACAGTTCCTGCTGCTGTCTCTCGGTGAGGGCTGCCTCGCGCGCCTTCTCCAGCCAGTCAGTAATCCTCTCTATCGCCTCCCCATACATACCGCCGCTCTTCCACATTATCTCCTTCAGCTCACCATCATGCCTGACCAGCTTACTGTTCAGTCCTCTTGAAGGGGCTCTCTCCCCGTCGGTGCTGTGCTGCGATGAATACCACTCCTCCACCTCAGCCTGGGTGACCCCCTCATAAAAATTGTTGCATGAACCTGCCACCATATCACTGCCCTCTGACTGGTCGGACCTCCTGGCATAGAGCTCAGGATCAAATAATACCGGTATCAGCCTGGCAGCCAGGGCAGCTGCCTCCTCACCCTCATGCAGCGGGAGATGTGCCGGGTCTGAGCCCTCTACCAGGGTGGTGAAATAGCGTGGCGAAAAGCCGGGGATAAGCTTCTCTCCCGAGTAGTGATGATGGATGCCATTGGCGAAAAAGACCCTCTTGACCCAGGTGATAAATTCACGGTACTCACCATGGTCACGATCACCACCATAACTCTCCATGACACCCTCAATGGTACGGCGGATGGAGAGGTTATACCTGAAATTCTGGTCCCATAGTATATCACGACCACAGAGTGCCGCCTCAGAGAGGTAGTAGATAAAAATCTTCTCCTGCAGTGTCAGCTTCTCAAATCCCGGAAGGTCATAACGAAGCACACTTATATCTGCAAACCTGTCAACCTCAGGCGATAAGCTATCATCACCGTGAGTACTTCCCGGCATAGATCTATGATTGAGTCCTCTTCTCTGCATTGATAACTTATTAACTGAGTGAGTGAGTGAGTGAGTGAGTGAGTAATTGTTTGACTGACTGGTTATTTGTACCTGAATATCAAAGAGCCGTAGCCTCATATACCCAGCAGATCCATCACCCCGTTAATGAAGGTGAGAGGGTGGGCAGGGTTGCCGGGAACGTAGAGGTCTATATGATTGGTTTCAATAAAGTGACGTCTCACGGCCGGACTCTCACTGAACAGTCCGCCACTGATGGCATCTGTTCCGCATAGTATGATGATCTTTGGCGAGGGTGTTGCCCGGTAACATATCTCAAGCGCCTCAGCCATATTCTCACTCACCGGTCCGGTGATGACGATACCGTCAGCATGGCGGGGTGAGGCAACAAACTCTATCCCGTAGCGCCCCATGTCGAAGTTGACATTACCCGCCGCATTGAGCTCCATCTCGCACGAGTTGTCGCCGCCGGCGGAGACCTGGCGAAGCTTGAGTGACCGTCTGAACATCCTCCGCACCTCACTCCTAATCACTCCCTCATCAACACGCCGTGCCCCCTCCTCTCCCGGGCTGACCACCAGGCCCTCCCGGGTGGTGGCAGCTATACGGTAGTCATTGGTGAAGCGGTAGACCTCCGGCAGCAGCAGTGCACACTCATTACAGAAGGCACACCTGCCCAGATCGATAGCTCCGCTAGCGGGGATGATGGCTCCTGTAGGACACCGTTCGGCAGCCAGGGAGGCCTCTCCGGCAGTTATTGATGCCTTGATGACCGGTCTTCCCCTGAAGCGCGCCGATACCGGCTGATTTCGCAGGTCAGGGACAAACTGCTTGCCATGATCGGCCAGTACCCTTATCTCTTTTCTCATATCACTATCCTCTCTTTAGTCAGACCACAGCAACCTGCCGGCAGCAGCAGCCGACGGTGCTAAAGGTCATTACCACAGTATGACAGGTTAAAGCTCTTGTTGCATACCGGAAAGTCAGATATCTCCTGGTTGCGTACCGCCAGTGCCAGGGCCATCCAGTTGTGCATTGAGGGGTCTTTAATTATGTAACGAACCAGCTTGCCGTCACTATCCGTCAGCGCCACATGAACTATCTCACCGCGCCACCCCTCTGTTACTGAGATGGCCATTCTCTCCGCCATGAACGCCATCCCATAGTCGGGCCGTGATGAGGCTGCCCTGCCGTTACCGGTCATCTCACCCTCCTCCCTGGCTTTTTCCCGTTTCCACTCTCCCGCCAGCCAGCGTATAAGCTTCACCGACTCATCCACCTCAGTGACCCTGAGCATGCCTCTGGCCATCACATCACCACTACTGATTGTCAGAGGCATAATGTTCGCCTTGTCATAGTATTGCGATGGATGGGTTATACGTATATCACGCAGCAGGCCTGAGCTGCGGGCAGCCATACCTACGGCACCAATCTCAACCGTCTGGCTGCGGGTGATATGGCCTGTCTCCTCAAAGCGGCCCAGCACGCTGGGGAGCGTATAGATACACTCAGCCACGTTGGCATAGCGCCTGTCAACCTCATTCAATACGGTCAGCAGCTCATTCATAATCTCATCACTGAGCGGGTGGTTGGTGCCACCCGGACGTACCAGGCTCTTGCCAAACCGGTTTCCGCACCAGTACTGGGTAGTGTTTATCACCATGGTACGAAGCGCCTCACACGCTACCTGCCCCAGCTGATAGGCCACATCAGTACAGAGAGCGGCCGTATCACCTATGTGAACAGCTATACGCTCCATCTCCAGCGCGATACACCTCTCTATCTGCAGTGTGGTGGAGGGGGTCATTCCTGATAGCGACTCGGCCAGCTGTGCATGTGTCACCCCATGCCCCACGGCAGTGTCACCGGCAATATTTTCTGCCAGTAAGGCACGTTGCAGACCACCGTCGGCCCTGATAAACAGCTTTTCCATACCGCGGTGCTGGTAGCCGAGCTGTATCTCAAGGTGGAGCACCTTCTCGCCGTTGCATATAAACCGGAAGTGTCCCGGCTCAATCACTCCGGCATGTATGGGACCCACACCCACCATATGCAGCTGCTCACCACTGATCTCATAGAAGGGGTAGTTATCCATGGTGTTGCCCATCACGGCCCGGTCATGCGGATAGCGTACCGGCTTGAGCCATGGGTGTCCGTCAAAGCTGACACCATGACTCTCATGCAGCTCACGCTCAAAAATATGCATCGCCATAGCGGATGAGGTGAGTGACCGCAACGGCACACCGTCACGCTCACCACCGTGGCTCAATATCTTTATCAGTCCCGTCTCATCATCGGCGATCAGGCAATAGAACCGTCTCTGACCGGTGCCATCATGACAGAAGTATGTCAGGCAGTGGTATTGCTCCTCAGCCAGCATAGCCAGCACCTCATCATGGAACTCACCATAGCTGAGCAGCGGTACCTCACTCAGTGCCACCGGGGCAGCACCATTTTTTGTCTCAATGTATTGTTTGTTGCTCATCGCTTCGTTCCGCTCACTTTTTCATGCTTCGTTATGCTCTCTCCTTCATGCTTCTTTCTGCCCGCTTTTTCATTTATCGTTCAGGCCGCCCTCTCCGTTCAGGGCAGCACCTCTATTCCCCTGTTTATCAGCTCAACCAAAAAGGGAGGCTGATAGAAACATATCAGCACCACAATTGATAACAGTATAAACTGGCTGACCGTCTCTGCCGGGTTCACCCTGCCTGGCAGCTTCATTGCCACTCCGTTTCTGGGCGCCGAGAAGCTGACATGCATTATTCTGGTGGCCATGGCATATATTATGAAACAGAGCAGTATAATTGCTGCTGCCAGTATAAACCACTGACCGTTAAAGACCATTGCCCTGAAAATCATAAGCTCTGAGATAAATATACCTGACGGTGGTATTGCCAGGATAGCGATCATCCCGGTGAGAAGTACCATTGCTCCTGCCGGGTAAAGCTTCATATACTTACCGCTCTCATCAAGCCGGAAGGTGTGCAATATACGTGACAGCTGTCCCATCTGGTAGAAGAGGCTTGACTTCGCCAGTGAGTGCAGCACCACCAGCAGCAGGGCAGCATAATATCCATAACCTCCTGTCCCGAGGGCTATCGCAACCAGTCCCATATTTTCGAGGCTTGAGTATGCAAGCATGCGCTTCAGGTGCTTGGCCTTCAGCATATATCCTGCTGCCATAAGCAGTGAGAGCATACCGGCAAGCAGCAGCACATGGTTCATGAAGGGGAGTACCGAAGTGGATGAGAATACGGTGTAGATACGAAATATTGCCAGGAAGCCCACATTCATAAGAGTAGTGGATATCAGAGCACTAACCGGTGGTGGGGCGACCGAGTGGGCATCGATGGTGACGGTATGCATCGGGAAGAGTCCCATCTTGGTGCTGAACCCTATCAATATAAAGAGAAAGGCCACCTTCAGGTAGAGGGGATTGGCAATGCTGGCCAGGCTCCTCAGCGACTCAAAAGAGAGGTTGGGAGCTCCGCTGCGGCCATATATCAGTCCGAGGAAGAGGATACCGAGGTAGGCAAGAGCAATACCTGTGGAGCAGATAAAGACATACTTCCAGGTAGCCTCCAGAGCTATCTCATTGCGGTCATGGTAGATAAGTACAGCTACCGCCAGCGTGGTAGCCTCAACAAAGATCCAGAGTACTGTCATCGAGCTGGCCAGGTAGGCACCGGTCATAAATGTCATCAGGGCTATGAGCCCGGCATGATAGATATTGTAGTTGCGGAGAGTGTCTGCAGTGGTGTAGATAAACCCATGACCAATGGTTGGCAGTGTGAGTAGTGCCAGTACCGAGAGCAGCAGCACACCGGTGGCATCATAGGAAAAGAAGAGAGCCTCACTCTTGCCTATGTTGAACCAGCTGTGTATTGTCAGACCAATAAGTATTGCACTGAAGGCCAGGGTAGCCGAACGGGTGAAAGCCTTGCTTCGTGAGAAGAGTGTTATGACACCCAGTGACACAGATAATATGAAGAAGAGCAACAGTACCATGGCTAATCTTTCAACATGTTAAGCTCATCAGTGTGTGGCTTGAGACGCAGTCCGAAAAATCCGAGTATCAGCACACCTACAAAGAGGTCAAGCAGGATACCGATATTGACAAGCATCGGCATCTCGTTCCCTACAGCCAGGGAGAAGATAAAGACAGCATTCTCAACAACCAGGAATCCGACCAGATGAGAGATGATCAGTTTATGTGTGACGATGAGCAGCAACCCGGTGAAGAGTGTGAAGAGCGCTATTGAGAGGTATATGGTATTTATCAGCGGGTTGACAAGGATCATTGCCAATACCACACTGAGCAGCAGGCCGGCGATGGAGTAGAGCAGCAGGTAAAAGCCGGGCATCGCCTGCCGGTGTACACGTGTAATACCTGAGCGCCGAATGATACGGTTAAGCAGGTAGGGCAGCAGAAGAGCCTTAAAGAGCAGTGTCTCCGCAGCAATAAAGAGCAGGTTGGCAAGAATCACCTCTTGCAGCTCTATGACGGCAATACCGCAGAGCATGAGTCCCTGAAGGGCTACCAGCCTCACATAGGTGGTGAGCCTCTCGGCGGAGGCAAAATATATCAGGGTGATGGCAAAAATGACTATCAGATAGTTAACCATAGCTCGTATCAGACCAGTTTTTCGGTTAGTATAAGTATTACCATAAAGGCTATCAGCCCTATCGCTGAGAGTGTAAGGATGAATTTCGGGTTCTTGTTCATCTTGTTACGTGCCCTGAATGACTCATTGACCCCTATCACTATGGCAAAGAGTACCTGCACCCCAAAGAAGAGTCCGCTCTGCAGAATAACGTTCCATCCTGCCGGCACCACCAGGTTGTATATCAGTGAGCCGTAGATAGCAAATTTGAGGTAGGTGGCTATATGTATCAGCGCCTTGTCAAACCCGCTATAGTCAAGTATCATAACCTCATGTACCATGGTAAGCTCAAGATGTGTCTTAGGGTCATCAACAGGCATACGGCTGTTCTCCACCATCGCTATCTGCACAAAGAGGTAGGCGCCTATTATACTGTAGATCAACACATAGTCATTGCCGGTTATATAGAAGTGGTTAAAGATCACCGAGAACGATGAGTAGCCGGTGAACATGGCAAAGGTTGCCAGCACGATAAAGAAGGCTGGTTCTACCAGCATTGAGAAGAGTGCCTCGCGGCTGGCGCCCATCCCTTCAAAACTGCTTCCGGTATCGAGTGCCGCAATGATCATAAAGAATTTGCCCAGCGCCAGCAGGTAGGCAAACATTATGAAGTCACCCTCGAAAGATATGAGCGCCCTCTGCTCAGCGAAGGGAAGGAGCATCATGGCTCCTATGACTGATGCGAGGCTCACTGAGGGTGCCACACGCAGTATCAGGCTGGTGGTGTCACTGAAGACACTCCCTTTTCTCAGCAGTACCCATGTATCTTTCAGAGGCTGGAAGAGGCCCGGGCCACGACGACCGGAAGCGATACTCTTTGTTCTGATTATCACCCCGGGGAAGAGGAGTGCAGCAACCACTATGAGAATAAATCCTGCCATTGTCAGATAATATTTAACATTGTGAGCAGCAAGACCAGGAGCATGAAGAGAAAGGCATAGAGTATATAGTGCTTTATCTGTCCGGTCTGCATCATGGCAAGCCGCTTCAGCAGGTTTGAAGCCAGTCCGGCAGGCTTGTCAATAAAGTTCTTACGGAAGAGGTCATCACTGTGTGAGCTGAACTCCCTCGCTGCAGGAAATATCTCATTCTCATCAAGCTCATCAAGCTCACGACGTGTCTTCAGCAGGGGCTGTGCTATCTCTTTGAAGTTATAGGCAAATGAGGTGGCTGTATATTGATGTGAGGGTGTCACGGCCGTATAGCCGCACCCCCATGTGGGACCTGTCTCAACACTCTTGCGGCTCAGATGGTACCGGCGGTAGAGCAGCAGTGCCGCAACAATAATAACGAAGAGGCCTGCTGCCAGGCTTATCTGTGACAGGCTGGCGCCCATGGCACCAGTGACCATGGGCTGGCTGCCGGTCTTCCACACCTCAGTCACCGTATGGAAGAGTGGCTTGACCACCAGCGGCGAGGCCAGTCCGATAAAGATGATGAGTGAGGCGGTGGCCAGCTGTGGGATGATCATCATCCTGGTTGCCTCACCGGCATGACGAGCCTGCTCTGAGCGTGGCTCACCCAGGAAGACGATGCCAAAGGCACGGGTGAAACAGAATAGTGCCAGTCCGCCTATGAGTGACAAAGCCACGATAGAGAGAACAATTATGATTGAGTGGTAGAGGGTAGCGGCCGAGAGGCTGTTAAACATACCTATATAGATAAGGTACTCAGAGACGAACCCGTTGAAGGGTGGCAGGCCACAGATGGCCAGTGCGCCCAGCAGGAACAGCATGGCAGTCATTGGCATCCTGCGTATCAGTCCGCCTGTCTGCTCCATGTTGCGGGTCTCTGCCGCGAGGTAGACAGAGCCGGCATTGAAGAAGAGCATCGACTTGAAGAGTGAGTGGTTCAATATGTGGAGCAGGGCACCGGCATAGCCGAGCAGAGCCAGCTGGTCACTGCCGAGTGCCTGACCGGTGACACCCAGGCCGGCACCCAGCCCAATTATGCCAACATTCTCTATAGTACTGTATGCCAGCATCACCTTAAGATCTTTCTGTACCAGCGCAAGCATGATACCCAGGATACCTGAGGCGAGTGAGAAGACAATAATAACTATCCCGGCAGCCAGAAGGTCAGACTGCATGGCCGCCAGCACCCTCAGTATACCGTATAGTCCCATCTTGATCATCACCCCCGACATGACACCTGAGATGTGTGACGGTGCAGCAGGATGAGCCTCGGGCAGCCACGTATGGAGAGGCATGAAGCCCGCCTTGATACCAAACCCAACAAAAAAGAGGAGAAAGAGCGGGAGGTTGCGGTGGCGCGAGAAGTAATCACCCAGCGCGTCAAAGCTCATCTCACCGGTATATCGGTGTACCACCAGGAAGGCTATCATAATAAAGAACATGCCTACATGCATCTGGATAAGGTAACTTATGCCGCTCTTCATGACGCTTCTCTTCTCAGCCTCAAAGATCACCAGGAAGAATGATGAGAGAGCCATTATCTCCCATACGATCAGGAATGAGAGTCCGTCACGAACCATCACCACCATAACCATAGAGAGCCATAGCCACAGGTATGAGAAGTAGTGGATTGAAAAGCGGAGAGGGTTCATTGTCTCCCGGTATGGGGCAAGGTATCCTTTACCATAAAGGAGGCCTATCAGTACAGTGATATTTATGGTGATGACAAAGAATGCTGCCAGCTGATCAATAACCAGTACCAGGCTGCTCCCCTCAGCAGGAAGAAAGAGTGGTATCTCCAGTCCGGGAGCCGCTCCGGCAAGCACCCTGACGCCCCAGGTGGTGGTGACCGCTATGCCTGCGGCCAGCAGGAGGAGGGTAAGATAGTATTTGAGCCGTCCGGGCACTGCAAATATCATCAGTGTCAGCAACAGCATTAATATGAAGCAGGCAGTTGTGAACATATGGCCGGCAATTTAACCGCGAATATAGATAATTAACTGTAGAGAAAAAGGTGTGAAAGAGAGTGGCTGCTACATCCTGTCACAGGTACTACACTGCAAGCTGACTCTCTGCCGGCTGCGGATGGCGTACCTGTGTGGTCCCCCCCTCAGGTATGTTGGGATCAAAGGGCCTGTTCTCCTTCCAGGCGCCGCAGGTGAAGTCAGGCACCTCTATCGAAGCTGACCTGTTTGCCACTGACCATTCGCTCAGGGGAGCCACCACGCTCCATAGGGCAGCATCATAGACATCCTGATCAATGGGCAGCCCGTTACGCAGTGAGTCTATCAGCCGCCAGTCCATCATGAAATCCATCCCCCCGTGACCGCCTATGGTGCGTGCCATCTCACCCACCCTCCTGACAATCTCAGGGGTGTACTCCTCAGCCAGCTCCGCCTGTCGGTCAGGTGTCAGCCAGGTGTGTCCCAGGGCGATACGTGCCGGCCCCGGATATTTCTGTGCATAGCCGCTGGTGCCGCTGATAATGTGTATACGTGAGTAGGGCCGTGGTGAAGAGACATCATGTTGTATCATGATGCTGCGTCCCAGGAGGGTCTTCATCAGGGTGGTATTGATATTTCCCCGGTAATGTTTACCGGCATATGGCTCATAGAAGGGGTCATCCTTTGCCAGCTCAGCCAGCTCCCTCCCCATACTGAAGTCGTTTGATGAGAGTGAGGTGAGGTAGTCAAGCCGGTCACCCCTGTTGACATTCATCACCTGACATACCGGGCCCAGACCGTGTGTCGGGTAGAGGCTGCCGTCACGTACGTTCTCCGTCAGCCTCCACATGTCGGCATAACCATTCTTGTTATAGGTGTAGTCCCACCTCAGGTCATGTATATAAGCACCCTCACCATGAATGATATCTCCGAAGAGGCCATGACGTACCATATTGAGGGTCAATAGCTCAAAGAAGTCATAACAGCAGTTCTCAAGCATCATGCAGTGTCTCCTCGTCTGCTCCGAGGTCTCCACCAGCTGCCAGCACTCGTCCACCGTCTTTGCTGCCGGCACCTCTACCCCCACATGCTTACCTGCCTCCATCGCTCTTACTGCCATCGGGGTGTGCCACTCCCATGGAGTACATATATATACCAGGTCTATCTCCGGGTCATCACACAGCCCTCTCCACGCCTCCTCACTTCCGCTATAGCTCTTTGCCGGCGGCAGCCCCATCCTTTCGAGCCTCGCCTGCACCTTCTCTACCCTGTCAGAATATTTGTCACACAGAGCAGCGATCTCCACGCCGTCGATATATGCCATACGCTCAACAGCCCCCGGTCCTCTCATCCCCAGGCCGATAAACCCTACCCGCACCTTCTCAATGGGTGGTGCGGCATATCCTGACATATTGAATTTTTGTGTATGGACAACCTTGACAGCCCTGCTGACTTCAGCCATGGCCACCTCAGGGCGCTCCTGCCGTGAGCAGGATGAGAGTGCTGCTGATGTGACGGCACCCGCTCCGGCCACCGCAGCGGTGCGGAGGAAATTCCTTCTGTTGGTCTTCATCGGTTTAGAATGGTTACAGGTTAGTTATGCATGCAATATACAAACTTCCCCGTTCCGACAGAAGGGCAATGATCAACTCTCTTCTTCTCTCTCCCCCCTTTTTCTCTTCCTGAGGAACTCACCTGTGACAGAGCCCACCAGCCACCCCATCACTGCACCCCATGGCACCATCAGGTACCAGTTGGACTGAATGGCGCAACTACCTGTCAGACAGCCTACATACTTCCAATAGAGGAACCCTCCCAGGGTGCCGGCCAAAAGACCGGTGATCTCTGCAGGGTATTTTCTTAAAAACTGTTTTATCATCTGTTCACTTCTGATTTCAGAAAACTAGCTCTCTCCTATAACACCAATTTGCTACAGTTGTTCCCTCTCCTCCTGCTGCCTCCGGCAACTGACACTTCGTTCCTCCTCTCACATGCTGGTGCAGCTCTTGTTTTTTCGTCACAGTTGCCGTCAGCCGGGTGCTTCAGCTTCACCGTCTCCTTCCCGGTCAACTTCCGTGTTACCTTCACCGTCTCCTTCCCGGTCAACTTCCGTGTTACCTTCACCGTCACCCTCACTGTCTCTTTTTTGCTTTTGCTGCTGCTCTCGCTGTCACTCTCCTTATCACCGCCTCTCCCTTTATCCTCTCTCTCTCCCAGGTCAGCTCAGCCGAAGCTTCTGCCGCCTTCTCCCGCAGCTGTCTTAGCAGGCCGGGGTGATCAGCCAGCAGTTGCAGCTTCTCAGCTATAGCCTCGGGTGTCACCTTGTCGAGGATAACACCACAGCCATATCTCTCTGCCAGTGCTGTGACCTCCGGCAGTGGCGACACCACCGCCGGGATACCGGCTGAGATATAGTCAAACAGCTTGTTAGGCAGGCTATAGCGCTGGTTGATACAGCTATCATGGTCGAGCGACAGCCCGGCATCACACCCCTTTGTATGACGCATCATCTCCTCCCACGGCATACGTGGCAGGAAGCGTATCACCTCTCCCGAGCCACTCTCTTCAGCCTGCTGCCTCAGTGAGTCCAGACTGTCTCCTGACCCTATTATTATCAGCTTCACCCCTCTTGTCAGTGTCATGGCTCTTATCAGCTCCACGCCTCCCCTGCCGGGGTTTATGCCTGCCCCCTGAAATATCACCAGCAGCTCATTGCCGGCAGCTCCCAGCTTTTCACGGCTGACCGGTTCCAGGTGGCTGGTAGCGGGTGCCACGTTCCTCACAACCACCGGGTCAACACCATACTCATCCCTGTAGAGTGCAGCTATAGAGTCACTGACAGTAATCATCTCTCTTATCCGGGGCAGCACCATTCGCTCGGCTCTCTTCCATACGGAGTGTATGAGAGGCCTCTCTTCCAGGCCATGCTGCCCGGTGAAGTATTCATGAGCATCATAGATCAGGTGTCTGCCGGGGAGGGATGACAAAATATATGCGGGCAGCAAGGTATCCAGGTCTGATGCCAGGCAGACGGTGAACCTCATAAAGAGAAGCCTCACCAGTAATGAAGCGTTGAACAGCAGGTACATCATCGGTCCTCTACGCCACGGAACGGCTATCCTGACAAATCTGACTCCCGGGATGGGTGATGGAAGGGGTGCTGGGGAGTGCCTGCCTATTACTGTGACGGTGAGCCCCTCCTCCGCCATCAGCCGGACAAACTTAAGAACCCGCATATCGGTTGAGAGGTCGCTTATGACAGTGATAACTGCTTTCATTGCTGGCAGGACAGTGGAACGATACCTGCTGCCCGGGGTGATGAAAGATACAAAAGATTTTTTGGCTATGTTTGTGTTACCTAAAGAGCTTCATAAAAAGTACCCCCGTATAAAATGGTGGCTCATCTAGTAAGTTTTAATATTCCCTATCCGCCCGACTATGGAGGTGTGATGGATGTCTTCTATAAGATTACCTCACTCAGACAGTTGGGGGTGAAGGTTATACTTCACTGCTACGGCTACGGCCGCAGCCGCTCGCAGATACTGGATCATGAGTGCCAAAAGGTTTACTACTACCGTCGTGAACTAAACTTCTTCCACCTCTTCAGTCCAATGCCCTTTGTGGTTATCTCCAGGGGTGACAGGGCGCTGCTCACCAACCTGCTCAAGGATACCAGCCCGATAATCTTCGAGGGTCTGTACACTACCCTCCTGCTGCGACATCCCGCCCTGGCGGGCAGGGTGCGGCTGGTGAGGACACACAATATTGAGCACCTCTATTACCGTAACCTGGCACGTAATGACCGCAACCCGTTCAGGAAATGGTATTACAACAGTGAGGCACGTAAGCTTGAACGGTATGAGCCGATACTTGCGGAAGCTTCATCCCTGCTATGCATCTCTCCGGGTGATACTGACTATTTCAATAGCCGTTATGGCAATGCCCGCTTTGCAGGTCCTTTTCACCCCGGCATGCGGCCGGCCACTCCTGCCGGACGGGGCAGCTACGTGCTGCTGCATGGTGACTTCTCGACAGCTGAGAACAACTCTGCTGCGCTCTTTCTGGTCAGGGAGGTGATAGCTCACTGGCAGCACCATACGATCGTGGCGGGCAAAAGACCCTCGGCAGAGCTGGCGAAGGCGGCCTCGGCTGCAGGCAACGTGACACTCATCGTCAGTCCCTCCATGGAGCAGATGAATGAGCTCATTACCAGCTCACAGGTATCCCTTCTCAGCGGCACACAGCCCTCAGGCATGAAGCTCAAGCTTATCAATGCGCTCTCGGGAGGGAGACATGTGATAGCCTCTGCGGCAGTCATTCGGGGATCTGGCCTGGCAGAGCTGTGTCATCAGGCTGAGAGCCCCGGAGAGTGGATCACGCTCACCGACAGGCTGATGGATGAGGAGTTCACCCCTGAGATGAGGGAGGAGCGCAACAGGAGACTGAGAATGGTGGCCGACAACCAGGTCAATGCCCGGAGAATCATTGAGGTATTGGGGATGTGAGGTGCCGCCTGCCGGGTGATGAGTGGCTCCACCTCCCTGGTGGCTGAGAGGTGCCTCCCGCCCGGGGGATGATTAGCTCCTGCTACCTGTATATACGCCTCCTGTTAAGCTCACGCCGGTACTCGGCAGCATACCTGTTGTGCTCAGCCAGTGTACGCGAAAAGTGATGGTAGCCCGTGCCGTCAAAGCGGGCAACAAAAAAGAGGTATTCATGATGTTCGGCATTGAGTACAGCATCAATGCCTGAGCGTGAGGGGCACCTTATTGGGCCGGGGGGCAGACCACCATACCGGTAGGTGTTGTAGGGTGAGTCGGTAGCCTTGTGATGGTTAAGCACACGCCTGAGTGTAAAGTCATTGACGGCAAACTTAAGGGTGGGGTCAGCCTGAAGCAGCATACCCAGCCTGAGGCGGTTGAGGTAGACACCTGCTATACGTGACTTCTCATCCTCCTTCATAGCCTCCTCATCTACTATGGAGGCGAGCACTGAGACCTCTGCCGGGGTGAGCCCGGCGGCCTCAGCCTGACCCCTCCGCTCCTCACTCCAGAAGCGGTGGTACTCACGCAGCATACGCTGATAGAAAGCTGCTGCATCGGATGACCAGTAGAGCTGGTAGCTGTCAGGAATAAAGAGTGAGATAATGTTTGCCCTGTCAAACCCGTCAGCGAGGTAGTTCTCCTCATCATCAAGGAAGGCTGCCAGTGATGCTGAGTCAGCCTCTATCTGACCGCCGACCCTGCCGGCAAGCTCATCAATTGTTCGTATATTGTTGAATGTCACCTGTACCGGCGACTGCTGTCCGGAGCGGAACATGTTGACCAGGCTGTTGTTGCTCATCGAGGTTCCTATCACATAGGAGCCGGGCTTGATACTCCTGCCGAATGACTTAAGCCATGCAGTAATCACAAAGCTTCTCCTGCTGCGTAATATCTCATTGTCTACCAACGTGTCTATCATGTCACTGAAGTCTGACCCGGAAGGCAGGTAGATCCTTTCAGGCTCACTATTCCTGACATTATCACTGAGAACAACCACCCAGAGCAATATGACCGAGAGTGTTCCGGTAATCAGTACTATATAAAAAAGTGTTCTGAGAATCTTTTTCATGCCGCAGAGCATTAGTAGAGTGGTCCGAAGATACGTGCCACCGACTCCTTGTACCTGTCACGCCTGCGTCGCACCTTCCACTCTTCGGGGGTGATCATGACACTGTTTTTCAGGTCTTCAGCGAAGAGCTCTCCCAGGCGCTGTGCAAACTCTTCATCATAGATCAGTGCGGTGACCTCAAAGTCAAGGTCAAAGCTACGAACATCGAGGTTGGGTGAGCCTACTGATGAGAAGATGTTGTCTACCAGCAGGTACTTGGAGTGAATGAATCCGTTACGGTAGAGGTATATACCCACACCGGCATCAAGCAGCTCTTCTATATAGGAGCGTGTGTTCCAGTTGGCAATTATTGAATCTGAGGACTCGGGAAATATCATCCTGATATCCACACCGCTCAGGGCAGCTGTCTTGAGGGCTGTCAGCAGGCTCTCGTCAGGACTGAAGTATGGTGAGGTCATATAGATTGATGAGCGGGCAGTAGCTATTGCCGAGAAGTAGACCTGCATGATGGTGGCCCAGTCGGTGTCAGGCCCGCTCGATGCCACCTGTACCAGGCTTCTGTGACCCGTCGGCACCACATGCTCAAGTGAGCCGTCTGGCGGCAGCTCCTCACCACTGACAAAATCCCAGTCGGTAATGAACACCCTGTCGAGGGCAGCCACCGCCTCACCCTCCACCCTCAGGTGGGTATCGATCCACGGTCCGAGGTGAGGCAGCCCGTCAAGGTACTTATCTGCTATGTTGAGTCCGCCAACGAAGCCCACCCTGCCGTCAACCACCAGTATCTTCCTGTGATTACGATAGTTGATCTTGCTTGAGAGTATCGGAAACCGTACCGGCATAAAGGGGTAAATGTTTACCCCCGCTTCCCGCATCATCCTGATATAGGGTTTCTTAATACTCCAGCTGCCCACATCATCATAGATAACCCTCACTGTCACCCCCTCTTTTGCCTTGCGCATCATCAGCTCACTGAACTTCATTCCGAGCCTGTCGGGCTCAAAACGGTAAAACTCAAGGTGAATGAAATGTCTGGCAGAGGCGATGGCATCAAGCATGGCAGGGAATGCCTCAATACCGTTCACCAGCAGCTCCAGCCGGTTATCATGTGTCAGCAGTGAGCGGTTATTCTTAAGCATAAGATGTATCAGGTGCTCCTTCGACCGGACCGCCTCACTCTCACCAGCCAGCACCGTTGAGAGCAACATAGCCTGTCGGTCAGCATGGTCAGCCAGCCGGGCAGAGTCGGCAATACTCTTACTCTTGTAGATCTTCTGCTTGCGATAGTTTCTGCCAAAGACCATGTAGATTACTATCCCGCCTACCGGAATAAAGAGTACCACCAAAAGCCAGGAGAGTGTTTTCAGAGGGTTGCCATTCTCAAATACAACCATAATGCAGACAGCCAGCACCATCAACATATAAACCAGAGACAGGATATTCCTGAAAACAATAAATGTATTTCCTGCAAGAATTAACATCACTACTGTGCAAACTGCCTTTTTGGTAAAAATAAAAAAAGAACTCATCCGCCGGCCGGCGAACAAGCTCTTTTATATTTTAATGGCAATCAGAATATCAGTCCTACCTGCACCAGAAGGGCTCCGGTACGCTGGTCAAACTCAAAGGTATGTCCGCCAATGGTGATATTGTCACCAAACCGGTTAAGGTTTCCTTCATACCTCAGGTCCACCGTGAGCTTGTTGAAGAGATCAAGCCCCACTCCCGCCTGGTATCCGAATGTGGCGCTCTTGTAGGTGGCAAGATCTGTCAGCTCAGAGAGTCCGGGAAGCAGAAGTGAGGCTGCCGGGCCGCCATTGATCCTCAGGGGGCCAAACTTGACGCCGAGCATGACCGGTATGTTGAGCTTGGTGAACTTCTGATCAACAAGTTGCTTTACAGGCCCACCATCAACACTGCCTTCGTATGTCATTGAGTTGGTGGCTGTTGCCATGAGCAGCTCCGGCTGTATAAAGAAGCTGGAGATGGAGATTCTCATGAAGGCACCGCCATGCAGCCCCCATTCAGCCTCCTTCGCTTTCTGCAGAACAACATCCATGTTGGTCTCTGAAAGTTGAAGGTTGGTAAAGGTGAAATCGGTGCTCAGACCGGCTTTCAGGCCGAATTTAACCTGTGAGAAAAGTGGGGCAGCAAGTAAGAGTGCAAAGATAAAAATTGTGATCCTTTTCATTTCTTCTTAGTTTAATTAAAAGAGTGACTCTTCACATAAACGAAAAAAGCATGTCAAAGGTTGCAATGAGGAGAATGAAGATCTCTTTTTTTATTTTTTCTTAAGCTCGGAAAAGATCACCTGCTTCATCTGATCAAACTCCTCACGTTCGAAGAGTCGTGTCAGGAAAATGATGGTACCGTGACGGTCAACAATAACGTTTCGGGTGATGCCGGCACTCTTTTCGGCATAGAGACCAAATATCTCACCGCCGGGATCGAGGGCGAGAGGGTAGGTTATCTTCATGTCAGCAGCAAATTTATTGACAACCGCTTCCGGCTCATCACGGTCTACCCCTATCACCACCAGGCCCTGCTCCTTACCAGGCACCCATATCTCATCCTCGATGAAGGGCATCTCCTTACGGCATACCCCGCACCAGCTTGCGGTGAACTGCAGCATCACCACCTTACCCCTGAGGTCAGAGAGTTTGTAGCTCTTGCCACCAGTCTCCCTGATAACAAAATCGGGGGCCTTGTCACCCACCCTCACAAGGTAGTTATGCTCATAGACCTGCTGACCCTGTGCCATCAGGAGGAGGCCAGACAGCAGGAACGCTGAAAAAAATAATACTCTCTTCATATGATTATTCTCTTTGAGGAGACAAAATTACTCAATAGAGAGTTACAGGCTATCTTTTATTGTTATTATCATCCGGCAACCGGTCAGAAGAGAAGCTGCATCACTTCCTCCAACTCACTCTTCACATAGCTCATCCGGCTCACTCTCTTCAGGACTCATCCCGAGGTAGCTGCTGCTCTGTTTGAGTTCCAGGTACCCTCTGCCAGTCTCACGAAACCCATATTCAAAGCAGAATGACCATCGCCATCCCTCACGGGCCTCGACCATATGAGTAAAGAAGGTGAAGTTATATCCCTGTGCTATCAGTGCATCACGGTGGATGCGCTGATGGCCGCCATTATAGAGGTGTGACAGAACGCGACGGTTCCGTTTCAGCTGGGCATGCACATTACGTACATAGTTACTCTGGTCACGGTTCAGGCGGTTGTTGTAATTGTTGCGGCACTGGTCTGAACAGAATTTCTTGTCAGACCGCCCCAGAAGCCTGGCTCCGCAGTCAAGACATACTCGTTCCACATCAGAAGATTTTTATAAAGATAGGAAAAATGTGGAAACTACGACCCAGTTACACTATCCATCATGCTGAGTACTATTCACAAACCCGTTTTCAAACGGATATAAGCGACTGCTAACCGGATAGAAGCGGTTAATATCCGAATCATCCCGTAAGAGAGGTGCAAATTTGCCAAGAGAACAACATTAACCACTAAAACCAAAGTATTATGAATTCATTGAAGAACAGGGTACAGCTGATCGGACGACTTGGTCAGGACCCGGAAGTAAGGAAGCTGGAGAGCGGAAAGCAGGTGGCACGGTTCAACCTGGCTACCAATGAGAGTTACAGAAATGCCGAGGGGCTCAGGGTTGAGGAGACCACCTGGCATACCGTGGTAGCATGGAACGGTCTTGCCGAGCTGGTATCGAGGTATCTCGTACGGGGCCGGCAGGTGTGTATCGAGGGGCGGCTGCAGTACCGTTCCTATACTGATAAGAGCGGGGCACAGAGATGGTTCACCGAGATCATTGCCTCTGACATGGTGATGTTGGGGCAGGGCAACCGGCCACCGGAGCTGATAGGTGATGAGCCCGGCGATGAGCCGGAGGAGATGGTGACAGCGGCGGAGGAGGGAGCAGCGGCGGTGAAGGGAGCAGCGATGGTGAAGGGGGTAGCAGCAGATCCCTCTGACAAGGGTATGACCGATAGCGGCAGTGGTGTCACCACACCACGCAAACGGTCAGGTGAGAAGGTCACCTAGAGAGAGGAGCGGCCAGGGTGGGGCAGCAGGCTGCCACAGGGTGAGTGATGCTGCCATCGGGCCGGGAGGAATGACAGATGAGGCGGGCCTGCAGTAATGGCGGGCCTGCCTCTCATCATCGTGCAGCAGCATCCCTGCCGGCATGGAGTGCCTGCAGGTTGACCTTCACCACATCATCACCCTTGCGGCTGAACATGGTTCGTACCGCATTCTCCAGCGCAGTGAAGGGTACTGAGATGAATGAGGAGGCGGCACCCAGAATAACCATGTTGCCTGACCTGGCCGAGCCGAGGTCACGGGCCATGCCATCAGCATCAAGCACGATATGGTTTTTCAGCTTTTTAAGCTCGTCAATAACCTCCTCCACCGGTGGGTATTCGGGAATATTGATATAGGGAACAGAGTTGGTTACCACCCATCCCTCCTCCGACAGCCAGGGGAGGTAACGGAGCGCCTCCATAGGCTCTACACTGATAATAAGGTCTGCCCCGCCATGCGGTATCAGGTCGGAGAAGATCTCCCTGTCAGAGAGCCTCAGGTGTGACTGTACGTCACCACCGCGCTGGCTCATACCATGCACCTCAGCCTGTTTAAGGAAGAGGTTCTCTTCAACAGCAGCAAGTCCTATGGTGGCAGCAATGGAGAGGATCCCCTGCCCGCCAACACCTGCCAGGATAATATCACACTTCATACTATTTCCTTTCTTTGTTTTTAGCGGCCGTCGCGGCCTTTCTTTTTCGTGCCATTGTCTGAATACATTCGCGTCGTGCGAGTATGACAGAGAGCCCGCGATGCTGCAGGGCTGCCTCAATCACTGCCCTGTTCTCTTCGTGGTTCTTTTTCAGTGGAACGATCACCTTCAGGTGGTCCGGATCAACGCCCAGTCCCAGGCATATGCTCTCAAGCCTGTCTGTAGCCTGCGACTTCTGTCCGCCGGTCATGCCTGCTGCCGAGTTGTCGGAGATTATCAGTGTGATGGGTGAGTCTTTTATCACTGCATCCAGCAGTCCGGTCATTCCGGAGTGTGTGAAGGTGGAGTCTCCTATTATGGCCACTGCCGGGAAGAGGCCTGCGTCGGCCGCTCCTACCGCCATGGTCACTGAAGCACCCATATCAACACATGAGTTGACCATGCTGTACGGGGGCAGTGCACCCAGGGTATAGCACCCTATGTCTGAGAAGACATGTCCCGGACCGATACCGTCCATCGCCTCGTCCAGTGCCAGGTAGAGGTCGGCATGACCGCACCCCGGACAGAATGATGGGGGACGTGGTCTCACCATCTGCGGTACCTCTGCCCCTGCCCCGGCCTTCATGCCCAGCGCCCTGGCCACGATGGAGGGGTTCAGCTCACCATCACGCGGCACAGTACCGTCCAGACGACCCAGGACAGTCACATCCCTGTCGAGGATACCTCTCAGCTGCTCCTCCATCAGCGGGTAGCCATCCTCCAGCACCAGCACCCTGTCACACCTCTCCACCAGTGACGCCACCTTGCCGGGGTTCACCGGGTAGGCACCTATTGAGAGTACATGATAGTCGCTGACACCATCTCTAATGTTCTCCATCAGGTAGTTATAGGCTATGCCACATGCTATTATGCCCGTACCTCTGCCCCTCCCCTCTGTCAGCCTGTTGAGACCGTCAAGCAGATTATCATCCGGCAGGCTGTCATAAACGGCTGTGAGTGCACGGTACTGCCTCCTTGCAATGGCGGGCAGCAGCACAAACTGTCTGGGGTTGGCAGGCAAAGACAACGGGTTGGGCATCAGCCTCTCCCTGGTCTTGACACCGGAGCGTGAGTGGGCCAGCCGGGTGGTGATACGGTAGAGCACCGGCAGACGATATTTCTCAGAGAGGGCAAACGCCTCAAAGATCAGGTCATAGGCCTCCTGCTGGTTGCGTGGCTCAATGACCGGCAGCAGTGCAAACCTGCCATAGAAGCGGGAGTCCTGCTCATTCTGTGATGAATGCATTGAAGGGTCATCAGCTGCAACCACAACCAGGCCGCCGTTCACACCGGTCACGGCCGAGTTGATAAAGGCATCAGCAGCAACATTAAGCCCTACATGCTTCATGGCTACCAGGGCGCGCCTGCCGGCATATGACATACCCAGGGCAGCCTCCATGGCGCACTTCTCATTGGATGACCACTCACGGTGGACATTATCTGCCGCAGCCTGCCGGGAGGCCTGTATATACTCCATTATCTCGGTGGAGGGTGTTCCGGGGTAGGCGTAGATACCACTGATGCCTGCATCGAGTGCAGCCTGTGCAATAGCCTCATCTCCAAGCAATAAAAGTTTCTGCATATACAATTCAGGTTTAATGGTAAATAGATCGGTCTCAGTAAAGATGATTAAAGTTCAGTTAAATCCAAGAAATAAAAATCATTATTGTTTACTTTACCTCACAAATTTATCTGCCATTGAAAAAGATTTTTGTGATTTGTATCATGCTATCTCTCCATCTTGCCCTCCTTACCGGTCAGAGGACAGAGAGACGCTATATACAGATTGATGGCATGACGGCGGATGAGCAGGGGCAGATGGTTCCTGACGTAAGCATCTACTCCAAACACCTCCGTCGCGGGGCAGCCAGTGACCGCCGGGGTATATTCTCAATAATAAGTATCCCGGGGGATACGGTTTTCTTCAGCGCCATAGGATATAAGTCAACGCTGCTGACCGTTCCGGTAAATCTTGGAGGAGACCACTATATCACCGATGTGATCATGATAACCGATACCGTTATGATAGGTGAGGTGCTGGTGCTGCCCTGGAAGACCTATTCGGAGTTCAAGAGGGCAGTGCTTGAGGATAAGCCTGAAGACCCGCTGATGAAAAACATGGAGTTTAACCTCGCCCTGGTACAGCAACAGATCTGGAGTGATCTGAGTCCCACACCTGAGCAGGCCTATCGTTATACCGTACAGCAGATGGCTGACAACCTTTATGTAGGCAGGCAGGGACCAGCAAACAACCTCTTCAATCCGTTCGCATGGCAGCAGTTCTTCCAGGGGGTGAAGAGCGGAATGCTCAGGAACGAGGCTGACAAGGCACAAAAGAGTAAGCGTGCCAAGGTGCGTAAAAAGAAAAAGAGCGATTAGCTGTAAGGGTGGCACGGCTTTTATCCATACCGCCACTCCTTGCTGCACTATGGCTGTGGCTCTCTCCGCTCACACCCCTCGCCGGTCAGGAGATGGTTATTACCGGTACTGTTACTGACAGCTCAGGCAGTGCGCTGGCTGGTGCCACGCTGTGGCTCCCCTCCCTCCTGCAGGGTACGGTGACTGCCGGTGACGGCTCATTCATGCTCACCCCTGTGGGGGATCTCACCACCCCTCTTCTTCTCGTCATCTCATCGGTAGGTTATTCCTCTGACACACTCTATCTGGATAGCGGTGACCCGTCAGTGAGGCTGACGGTGTTCCTTCAGCAGGAGGTCACCCCGATATCAGCCATCGTGGTGCGGTCACAACGGCCGGGTAACGTTACTGCCATCAGCCTGCCTCCCGTGGCCGGCGCTCTCATCCCATCTGTCAGTGGCGGTATTGAAGCTTTGGTGACCACCCTGCCCGGTGTCGCCTCCTTCAGTGAGCTCAGCTCCGGCTACTCGGTCAGGGGTGGCAGCTACGATGAGAACCTGGTATATATCAACGGCATAGAGGTGTACCGTCCCTACCTTATACGTGCCGGTCAGCAGGAGGGCCTCAGCCATATCAACCCTGACCTTGTCTCCGCCGTCACCTTCTCCCCCGGAGGGTTCAGCGCCTCCTACGGTGACCGTCTCTCCTCAGTGCTCGATATCACCTACCGGGAGCCGCTGGAGAGGGAGGCCTCACTCTCGCTCAGCCTGCTCACCTCCTCAGCACATATCGGTCTGCGCAGCCGTGACAACACCATGTGGCTGCTTGCCGGCAGCCGCTACCGCTCCAGCGCCATGCTGCTGGGCAGCCTCGACAGCCGTGGCGCCTACCGGCCACACTTCGCTGACCTCCAGGCCTATGGCGGCTATCAGCCCCGTCCGGGGCTGAGGTTGACCTTCTCACTCTGGGGCTCGCTCAACAGGTACACCTTTATCCCCAGGAGCCAGACCACCTCCTTTGGTACGCTGGAGGATGCCTGGCGCCTGTTTGTGGCCTTTGAGGGAGGTGAGCGTGACAGGTATGACAGCGGTGGGGGGGCGCTCACCATGGAGCTGAAGCATGATGAACATATCACCTCCAGGATAACCATTACCGGCACCCTGGCCGGTGAGAATGAGAGCTATGATATCAGGGGTGCCTATAGCCTGTCAGGGCTTGACCGTGACCGCGGTACCGAAAACAATCCTGACTCACTGCTCAATGCCGGTATCGGCAGCTGGCTCTCCCATGCCCGCAACTCATTCCGCAGCCGCCTGGCTGAAGCCTCATACCGGGGATGGGCTGTCGGTGGGTGGGGTGACCTGGAGTGGGGTGTGGCAGCACGCTACCGAAGCTACGACTCATACCGCAATGAGTGGCTGCGAACCGATTCGGCGGGTCATACCCTCAGCGACGGTGGTGATGCCCTCTCACTCACCTCCGCCACCAGGCTGGGAGCCGACGTACGGAGCGTGACAACCGAGGGGTGGCTCATCAGCCGTAAGGCCTTCAGCCTGCTGGGGGTGCCGGCAGACCTCAATGCCGGCATACGCCTCTCATATGACAGCTATGGCTCTGAGATACTGATATCACCGCGCCTCTCGCTGAAGGCCGTAATCAGTGACCGTCTCACAACCTTTATTGCCGGCGGCGCCTACCACCAGCCTCCCGGCGGCAGGGAGCTGATGCCTGAGAGCGCTGACAGCGCCTCACACCCGGCAGCACAACGATCATATCACCTCACCGCCGGGGTGCGCTACCACTTCATGGCCTGGGAGAGACCGTTCCACTTCACAGCCGAGGTGTGGGGTAAACATTTTGACCGGCTGATACCTTACAGGGTAGACAATGTGAGGCTTATCTATTACGGTGGAAACATAGCAGAGGGGTGGGCTGCCGGTATAGACCTCAGGCTCAATGGCGAGTTTGCACCCGGGGCTGAATCGTGGTTCAGCCTCTCAATGATGAGGTCGGAGATAAGGATACCCTCACTCTCAACCGGATGGTACCCCGCTCCCTTCGATCAGCGGATACAGATGAATATATTCTTTCGCGACTGGCTGCCGGGCCATCCTGACTTCCGGGTACACCTGAATGTTGCAGTGGGAACCGGGATACCCACCTCACCACCGGGAAGTGAACAGTGGGACAAGCACTTCAGGATACCGCCCTACAGAAGGATAGATATAGGCTTCTCAAAGGTGCTGCTCGACGCCGGAAAGATGAAGAGGGAAGGCCTCATGAAGGAGCTGACAGCCGGCATTGAGATATTCAATCTTGCAGATATCAGGAATACCATCTCCTATACCTGGATACGTACGGTGATGAACAGAGAGAGAGAGATACGGGAGTATGCGGTACCTAACTACCTGACAAGAAGAAGTATTAATCTGAGACTGACAGCACAATTCTGACAGGCAAGGAATATCTGAGTGACATTTTTACTAATTTCGTACCCTGATGAGCAGGTTTGAGATCACATTTACTGCAGTGATGGGCACCATAATAATACATCTTGTTGTGGCTGTCATATTCATCTCGGTCAAGATATCGGCACTTCACCGCGAGATGGCTGCAGAGATCATACTGGCATTTGACCAGGAGAGAACCCTTGAGGAGGTGGAGAGGGCTATTGAGCTGGCGGCCGGCGATCTGCTGCAGGATATGACCGTTGAGGAGATGGTTAATATTATTAAGAACCTGGCAGACAATCCTACAGATATCGATCCGAAGGAGTATGAGAAGATGGTCATGGAGGAGATGGTCAAGAGCGGCCTGCTGGAGGAGAAAAACTTTATTGAAGAGCGTGACAGGGCAGATGAGTGGGTTGATGAGATTGCCGTGCCACATGAGAAGATAGAGCCAAATATCACTGAGAAGAGTGAGAAGCCCGAAGAGAGAGGCACCTTTGCCGGGCCCACCCGCATCTACTATGAGCTGGCAGGCAGGCACCACATCTATCTGCCTATCCCTATCTACAAGTGTGAGGGAGCAGGACAGATCACCATGGCGATAGTGGTTGACCGCAACGGCAGGGTGTTAAAGGCCGAACCGGCATCCAGGCTCTCAAACACCAGGGACCCCTGTCTGACAGAGACAGCCCGTGAGCATGCACTCAAAACATTGTTCAACAAAGATGAGAGTGCTCCCGAGAGACAGGCAGGCTACCTTACATTTGTCTTCGTGGCACAGTGAGGGTCACTACCTTCTCAGAAGAGGCTGCCCTGAACCGGGTAGTGGTATGGCATGATCAGCTCCGGCCGGTTTCTGTCGGCACGTACGTTGGTTATCAGTGGACTGACGGTACAGGCCTCTAAAATATCCGGCGACACCGGCTCCATCAGCCCGCGCAGTGTATCATCGGCAGCATCACCGGCAAGCCAGGCCTCCTCACTCTCCCGGGGAAGGATTACCGGCATCCTCTTCCGGCTGTTGTGTATCTCCTCCATCAGCTCATTGGCTCTCGTGGTGACAACAGTGAAGGTATTGAGTGTGGTGCCCTCCGGTGAGCTCCATGAGTCCCACAGGCCTGCCAGCGAGAATATATCCTCACCCTTCAGGGAGATATACCACGGTATCTTCCTGCCACCCTTATGCTGCCACTCAAAAAAGCCGCATACCGGCACCAGGCAGCGTTGTGACGCAAAGGGGCCCCTGAACGAGGGTTTGGAGGTGATGGTCTCTGAGCGTGCATTAAAGGTCTTTGTGACGATCTCTTCCGCCTCCTGCCGGTCAGTCACCCATGATGGAATCAGTCCCCAACGGAAGAGCTGTACCGGCTCATGGCTCCCCTGGCAAATCACCGGCATAAGAGGCAGGCTGTAGGCGTGGTAGTAATAGCTGGGGCGGTAGCTCTCACGATCGGTCAGCTCCCTTCCGTAGCGCCTTTCCAGCTCCTCCCTGATAATATTGACATTGACGGTAAAGCACATCTCGCTGACTCCTTTCAGGAAACTATGGCCGGCAATTCAGAAGTGCAGTGCTACCGGTGGTGAGTAGCTGAACAGGTCGGTGTCGGGCCACTCTTTCACCCTCTGAATAAACCTGGCCATCATCTGGTCTATATAGCCTGACAGCTCAGGCCCGTTCCATGCCGAGCTGTTCATCAGCACCACCCATGAGGTGCCGTCGGGCATACGTTTCATCATGGCTGAGGTTCCGGCAAAGGAGCCTGTCCGAAGCCATGTACCGTTCTTATGGGTGGTACGCCACCCTACAGGGGCGTAGCCGTTGCCGGGGTCAGTCATAAAAGCGATGCTCTCCGGTGAGAGGAAGTCACGCGGCTGATCAAAGCCGTCAACTGCCAGCAGCAGCCTCATCAGGTCAGGTGCGGTGGCTATCCACCCTCCGGCAGCACCCAGTGTCTCAATATCATTACCTCCGCGACTGGCGGGCACCATCTCGCCCGAGCCGTTGACGGCAGGCTTGGGAGAGGCGTTCTCAACCTCATAGTATGACACCTCAAGGGGATGGGCCCCCTCAGGGAAGTTGAAGCCGAGGGCCATGTCATAGATGCCCAGCGGCTCCAGCACCTTCTTGCGGCAATAGGTCTCATAGCTGAGTCCTGACACCCTCTCTATCACCGGCCCCAGGATACTGTATCCCAGGTTACTGTATGACTGTCCGCTGCCCGGCGTGAAGTGAAGCCGCTTGCCGGCAGCAAAGCAGATAATGTCATTGAGGCAGAGCGGCATCGGCACCCCCATCTGGCGTGACACCACCTCCGGCATGAACATCTGGTCACCATAGCGGTGTGACCAGCCTCCCTGATGTGCAAGCAGATGGCCTATGGTGATATCGAAGAGACGGGGGTCACGCGGGGTGGCAAAGAGAGTATCATCAAGTATGGCGCCGGGACCAAACACCTTATCATCGACTGACAGCCGGCCCTCCTCCTGCAGCTTCATGATAGCCACCGCAGTGACAAGCTTGGAGATGCTGGCCACCCTGAACCGGTGGTAGGGCTCAACGGCTGCGGAGTCAGTGAGTGAGGCGTACCCAAACCCCCGCGCATAGAGCAGCCTGCCCTCTCTGGCTATCGCCACGGAGGCCCCCTTGATGTCCCACTGCTTCAAGAACCACTCTACACCCTTCTCCGCATTGATAAACTTCTCACTGTCATTCAATGAGTTGTCTATCCTTAGGTTGACCGGCACGTAACGGTCACCTATCAGGGCGACCCTCTCGGTGCCGGCCCTGGGAACAATAAAAAATAGCAGGGGGAGCAGTATGATAATAAAACGTATTGACTTGGCCGGCAAAAACATAAAATTGGATTTATAGTATAAACGGTGGTAAATTTAGAAGATTATCCTGCTCACCACCTTAAAGAGTGACATTTTTCTTAACAGCCGGCAAAAACTTTCAACATTATGGGAATAATCAAAATATAACCTACTTTTGTTCATAATCCTGCTGTGAAACGAGCTACTGCAATACTGTCAATTCTGCTTCTGTTTACTGTCAGTATCAGGGCACAGAGTGATACACTTACGGCAGATCTTATCACTCTCAGAATAGAGGAGATAATGGCTGACTACAATGCACGCCATATCTTCGCTGACAATTCTGATCCCTCCTCAGACCTCAATTACAGTCTTCAGCTGGTATCTGCAATGGGCCGTTGTGATCTGATCATGTCACTCTTCCGGCGGGGTGCTGACGTGAACAATTCGGCCGACAGGGTAGCCACACCCCTCCACTATGCGGTGGGCTCAGGCAAGAGCGAAGCGGTAGAGCTGCTACTGCTGCTGGGTGCCAGGCCTGACATGACCGACCACTACGGCAATACACCACTGATTGTATCTGTCAGGGGTGATGAGCTGGATATGACCGAAAAGCTTATCCGTTACGGCAGCTCTCTCACCCTGCCCGACCGTCACGGCTCAACGCCGCTGCACCATGCTGTTGCCCTGGGTAACATAGTGATGACCGATATGCTCCTTTACTACGAGGCGCCACTGGAGCTGCGTGACGGTGAAGGGAATACACCGCTCATGACGGCCGTGGGCTTTGGATATGATGATATTGCTGACCTGTTGCTGCAGTCAGGAGCAGACCCCAATGGTAGTGACAGACGCAGCTTCACACCGCTGATGGCAGCTGCACAGAACGGTGATACACTGGTAATGAGCCTGCTGCTCAACAGTGGTGCCTCACTGTACAGCGCAAACGATCAGGGTAGTGACGCCCTGGTGTCAGCCATTCTCTTCTCACAGAAAGAGGCGGTAGCCTACCTGCTCAGACAGGGAAACCGCTGGGGGAAGAGTGCAGAGAAGGGATATGACCCGGTCAGGCTGGCAAACAGCTATGGTGAGACAGCAATAGTTAAAATGATGGTCGAGAGCGGTATGAAGGGGAAGCGTCAGCTGATACTCAATCAGCTGACACTCAGTGCTGGTGGCATGTTCACAAACTTCTACTACATGGCCGGTGCTGAGCTGTCACTCTCGGAGGCGGGGACAGGACTGGGGCTTACGGTGGGAGGTGCCTTTGACCCCTATGATAAGTATATCCTTGTAAACTACCCTGACAACATAATCTACCAGTATAAGGTCAGGAGCAACGTCATATATGCCGGACTCCTCAAGGAGGTGAGACTCAACCCCCCGGCACGTAATACACGTATCACTATCGCCCCTGCTCTCAATATCGGATACCGGTTTCACCCACAATATGCAGGTAGTGATGACAGGCCCGACAACAGCCTGGTGCTGATGCCTGCCGCTGACCTGAAACTCCTCTACCGCAGGATAGGTGTCAGTGCAGGGGTCACAGTGCTGAACATGCCGTTCAATCATACCGGCCCGCTATGGCTCACCCTGAAAGGCTCATATGTCATCTCACGGCAACGCGACAATATCACCGGTAAAAGGATTAAACTTTACTCCTATGAGTAAGACTCCACAGGGTAAGGCTTCCAAGGGCAAGACTCCTCAGGATAAGTATCCTCCGGGTAAGGCTTCCAAGGGCAAGACTCCTCAGGATAAAACGCTTCAGGGACAGGCGTCTGGCAGTATTATCCCGGTTTGTAAGGCTGCGGTTACAATAGCCATGCTACTACTGCTCACCTCCTGCCAAAAAGTCATTACCAACTGTAATGAGTGTTATACTACCGAAGCTTCTGGCACAGAGCTCAGAATTATCCTTTATAACAATCCCCTGCAGCCACCCTCCGATCCGGTACTGACAATATATGACGGAAATATCAGCGACAGCCTGATACTGTATCGTCAGATCATTGCGCATGGTTACAGTGACCTGTACTATCCGGCTCTGCTCTGGAAAGAGTACTCCGCCACCCTCTCATTCAACCTTGATGGTCAGGAGTATACCACGGTAGCCTACGCCTGCCCGCAGCTGAGATATGATGAGACCAGTTGTGAGCAGCCCTGCTACTTCATCTATCACAATGTACTCGATCTGAGGTTACGGTTCTATTGACCGGGAGCAGGTAAGGTAAGCAAGTGTTGAAGAACAAGTGACGGAAAGCTAGTGACTGGGAGCTAGTGACTGAGAGCTAGTGGCAGGGAACAAGTGACCAAAACTCAGTTACCATCAGGCAGGTCAGATACGGAGTGACAGCAGCTGCTGTCTCAGCTCATTGGAGGTGAGATCTTCCTTGATCTTTCCGGCATCGGCCACCGAGATTCGTCCCCTCTCTTCCGACACAATTATGACAAAGGCGTCTGTCTGTTCAGTCAGTCCAATCCCTGCCCGGTGTCTCATGCCAAACCGTGCCGGCAGTGAGGTCTGCTCGGTAGAGGGTAGCGGGCAACGGGCGGCGAAGATCTTACCGTTCTGTATCAGTACTGCCCCGTCATGCAGCGGTGACCCCTTATAAAAGATCGTCTTTAGCAGCTCGTCGGTTACCAGGGCGTTCAGCAGCTCACCACCGTCGGAGTATATATCCAGCATGCTGGTACGTCCAATAGCTATCAGGGCACCGGTACGTGACTGCGCCATCGACTCCACGGCGCGCACTATCTCTTCAACCACCTGGCTGGTGTTCTGATCTACCGCTCCTGAAGGGAAGTATCTCTCAAAGGTGAAGCGGCTACGTGCCATATAACGATTACCGATAGCCAGCAGGAATCGCCTTATCTCCTGCTGGAACACAATGATAAGTGCTATGACCCCCACACCTATCACCTGGCCTATGATGGCGCTGATCAGCTCCATATTGAGGGCTTTCACCACCAGCCAGAAGAGATAGATAAAAAATATACCTACAAAAATACTGAAGGCGGCGGTACCCCTGATAAGACGATAGAGCTGGTAGAAGACTATTGCTACCAGGAATATATCGATAATATCAAGAAGTGTTATATGGAACATAGCTCAGCGTCAGATGAAGGGCAAATTTAAGAATAATGATCCAATAGAAGAGCTGAAGGTCTCATCTTTTCATAGAGGGTCACCACCTGCCGTGCCTCAACCACATCATGTACCCTCAATACCGATGCGCCATTCATCAGGGCAGCCATATTGAGTGCCGAGGTGCCATTGAGCGCCTCGGAGGGGGTCACCCCAAGGGTCTTCCATATCATCCCCTTTCTTGAGAGGCCCGCCATCAGGGGCAGTTCGGCGATCCGGAACTCGGAAAAGCGGCGCAGCATCTCAAAGTTATGGTCACGGTTCTTGCCAAATCCAAACCCCGGGTCGAGGATTATGTCGTTCACCCCCGCCTCCCTCAGGGGTGCCAGGCGGCTGCTGAACCAGGTTAGTATGTCAGCCACCACATCATCATAGTGAGGGTTCTGCTGCATCGTCAGCGGGGTACCCTGCATGTGCATCAGCACATAGGGAACATTGAGCCGTTGCACCAGCGGGAACATCTCATCATCAAGCACCCCGCCGGAGATATCATTGATTATTGCAGCGCCATGATCCTCTACCGCTGCCCGTGCCACCGAGGCACGATAGGTATCAACCGAGATGATGGCCTCCGGAAAATGTTTCAGTATCAGTGTACTGGCACTGCAGACACGCTCCCTCTCAACCGGCTCGGGCACGGCGGTGGAGCCGGGACGCGTAGAGCAGCCTCCTATGTCAAGTATATCTGCACCTGAGGCCAGCATCTCACCGGCAACAGCAAGGATATCCGACCCGGGAAGGTGGCGGCTCCCCTTGTAAAATGAGTCGTCAGTAATATTGATCACACCCATCACTCTCGGACGGGTGAGATCCATCAGCCTCCCCCTGACATTGATATACATACGGTAATATAAATTTCATCAAAGATAGACATTGACCCGGTTCATACCTAACTACTGCCGGTGGGTGCTGTCAAAATAATTATATTTGCTCTACCCTATCAGCTGCTGTAATGGGTGCAGGAGAGTGAGATCCCTCCCGCAGTGCTGACAGGCTATATATCTGCGTCACCATGAAACTTATTGTTATAGAAGGACTTGACGGCGCCGGGAAGTCAACCCAGATCAACATGCTGAAAGGGTGGTTTGACCGTCGCAGCCTACCTCACCGCCATATTCACTTCCCGCGTACTGAGGCACCATTCTTTGGTGAACTTATAGCCAGGTTCCTGAGAGGTGAGTTTGGCGAGCTGGAGGAGGTTAACCCCTACCTGGTGGCGATGCTCTTTGCCGGCGACAGGCGTGATGCCGCCCCGATGATAGAAACATGGCTCAAAGAGAAATACTATGTCATTCTCGACCGTTATACCTATTCAAACATAGCTTATCAGTGTGCAAAAGTGGATGACACAGAGGAGGCAGCAAAGCTCAGGGAGTGGATCATGAGGCTTGAGTTCGGGCATTTTGCCATACCCAGGCCTGACATCAGCCTCTTCCTCGATGTACCCACCCGGTTCACCATGGAGAAGCTGAACAACGTACGCAGCGGAGAGGACCGCAGCTACCTCATGGGTGCTGCCGATATACATGAGAGCAGCCTGGCCTTCCAGCAGCGGGTACGCGGCATCTATGCAGCCGTGGCTGATGATGATGACAAGCTGCAGCTGATCAGCTGCAGCACTCCCGACGGCCATATGCTGCCTGCCGATACCATTTTCAAACTGATAATGGAGAGACTGACTGAAAAAAATATAGTGGAATGAAGCTTCTGACACATACTGCAAGGGTTGTTGCAGGACTCATCTTTGCCTTCTCAGGGTTTGTTAAAGGTATTGACCCTATGGGTACAGCCTTCAAGCTGGGCGACTACTTCTCTGCCTTCAGACTCGGTTTCCTTGACGATCTGGCGCTGCCGCTGGCAGTACTGCTCATCGTGATTGAGTTTGTGACAGGAATGATGCTGCTGTCAGGGGCGCTGGTAAAGCCTGCCTCATGGATGGCAGCAATCTTTATGGCCATATTCCTGCCACTGACACTGGTGCTGGCCATCTGGGAGCCCGTCTCTGACTGCGGATGCTTTGGCGATGCAGTGATACTGACCAACTGGCAGACCTTCTTCAAGAACATCCTGATAGCTGTGCCGGTGGTATGGCTCTTCCTGAGACGTGATGAGGAGGAGGGTACCATGTCACTGAAGACAGGACTCAACTTTACGGTCATTTTTATCTTCCTCTTCCTCATATTTATACGTATCAACCTCACCTGCCTGCCCATGATAGACTTCAGGCCATACCGGGTGGGTACAGACCTTGCTGCAGCAATGACGGTACCTGACGATGCTGAGCCCGACAGGTATGATATCAGGTTTATCTATGAGAAAGAGGGGGTACAGAAAGAGTTCACACTCGAAAACTACCCTGCTGATGATACCACCTGGACCTTTGTTGATCAGAAGTCTGTCCTGATCTCCAAAGGGTATCTGCCTGAGCTGCACGACTTCACCCTCACCACTGAATATGGTATTGACATGACTGAGCAGATCACCCGTCACCAGGGTGACATGCTGCTTATGGTGGCGAGGCGACTGGAGCAGTCAAACCGTGATGGTCTGATGAAGGGGTACCGGCTGGGGATGGAGCTGCAGCAGAGGGGGGTAGCCTTTCACATAGTGACCGCCACCCCGCCCATGGAGGCTGAGCCGCTCACCACAGGCTTCAGTGCACTGTTTGCTGATGAGATCACCCTCAAGACGGTGATACGCTCAGACCCCGGGTTTGTGCTGCTACATAACGGTATTGTGGCAGCCAAATGGTCATACCGTAACCTGCCTGAGAATGAGTTGTTTGCCGGCGATCTGACTGCCCTGGCCCTCACAGAGCAGGTGAAAAGGGGAAAAAGAGAATTTACCCTTCTCTCGCTGCTGGCCATAGTGGCTGCAGTGGCCGTCACTATACCTTTCCGTACGGTGAGAGCGCGTGAGAGGGGCCGCAGAAGCATTATCCCCGAGTGGAAACGATAAAACGAAAAAGATAAATAGGATGAGAAAAAAGATTGTAGCAGGAAACTGGAAGATGAATCTGGAGCTTGCCGCGGGTGTAGCCCTGGCAGAAGGGATAAACGACTATCTGAGGATCAACCCACTGACCGGTGAGCAGCGGGTGATACTCTGCACACCGTTCATTCACCTCAGCAGCGTGAGCAGGGTGCTCACCGCCCGGGGGCTCTCATGCGGAGCACAAAACTGTAATGAGAACAGCTCAGGAGCATACACCGGCGAGGTGTCAGCCGCAATGATAAGAAGTACCGGCGCAACAAATGTTATCATAGGACACTCCGAGAGGCGCACCCTCTACGGTGAGGGTGATGAGCTGCTGGCAGCACGTCGTGCAGCAGCCCTGGCTGAGGGACTGACAGTGATCTTCTGCTGTGGCGAGCTGCTCGATGAGAGAGAGGGAGGGAGGCACTTTGAGGTGGTACGGCGCCAGCTGGAGAAGGGGCTCTTCAACACTGATGAGAATGATTTTTCAAACTGTATAATAGCTTATGAGCCGGTCTGGGCCATTGGCACCGGCGTGACCGCCACCCCGCTCCAGGCACAGGAGATGCACAGCTTCATACGGAGCCTGGTGAAGGAGAGGTATGGTGCCGACAGAGCTGAAGCCACGACCATACTGTACGGGGGCAGCTGCAACCCGTCAAACGCCGCAGAGCTCTTTGCCAATCCCGACGTTGATGGCGGACTGATTGGCGGAGCATCACTCAGGAAAGAGGACTTCTGTGCCATAGTCAAAGCTCTATGACAAAAGAGTGAGAAAGGTTGTTCTCATACTGGCGGCTCTCCTGCTGGTCTCACGCGGAGTGAATGCACAGGGTGCACCACAGTTCACAGGTGATACAGCATCATTCACTGCAGAGCTGAGCGCCTTCTTCGGCACCCTGGTCAACAAGAGTGAGCTGACTGAGATAGACCACTTCAACAGACTGTATGACAGCACCGCCTACTCAGCTCCGGTGAAGTACCAGATAATCAATGTGGCCAGCCAGCTGAGAGGACGCCGGGTGAGCCAGAGGCCTGGTTTTATATTTTTTATCCGTACACTCTCCTGCTTCATTGAGACAGGGCAGAAGCAGGATGAGGTAGGGGCATGGCTGACAGGCCTGAGCGAGATACTCTTCGACCCGCGGTATACCAACAGCTCAGTGGAGAAGTTCATTGAGATCACCGGACTGATGCTGCTGGATAATGTCATCTACTCCGCCGGGTCAGTCAGGTGGAGGGCACGGGAGGGCAAGGTGGAGTTTGTCCGTGACACAATACTTAAGGTCAACATTGAGGCGGTGACACTGAGCGCCTTCCTGGGGAGAGACAGCACCACTATCTACAATTTCTCGGGAACCTACTTCCCTGACCTGTTCATGCTGCACTGCCGTGAGGGGACTGTCACCTGGGAGAAGGCAGGCTATGACCCGGCACAGGTTCATGCCAGCGTGTCAGACTTTTTGATTGATGTGACACGCAGTGAGTTCTCATGTGACTCAGCACTACTCACCCACCCCACCTACTTCCGTGAGCCGGTGAAGGGGAGGCTGACCGACCGTGCAGTGGCTATCACCACCCCTGACAAGGCTACGATGCCACGGTTCGAGACCTATGAGACCCGCTTTTTTATTGACAACATATACCCGGGGGTCGATTATGAGGGTGGACTGGCGCTGGAGGGTGCCATCGTACGGGGTACCGGCTCTGACTGGTTCCCGGCCAACGTGAAGCTCTACCGCAATGATACCCTGGCGGTGAAGATCACCTCAAGAAGCTTTATCCTGTCACAGAATGAGATCAACAGCTTTGAATCATCACCCACCCTGTACCTGGGCAGTGACTCTGTCTACCACTCAAACCTGGGCTTCACCTACAAGACCCGTATCGGTGAGGTGAGCATGTTCCGCACTGACAGTCCGCTCTCACGAAGCCCTTACTTCGACTCATACCACAACCTTGACCTCTACTTTGAACACCTCTCATGGAACATGAATGAGCCGAATATCATCATGTCACGCACCAGGGGCTCATCAATCGGATCAGCCAAATTTGAATCGGTATCGTTCTACAATGAGGCGAGCTTCTTCCGGCTGATGAGGCTTGATGATACTCACCCACTCTACAGGGTGAGAGACTTCGCCCGCGTGTACGGGTTTGACCAGTTCCCGGTAGAGAGCTTTGCCCGTTGGATGCGTATGGCTCCCGAACAGGCAACAGCCATATGTATTGAGCTGGCCAACAATGGTTTTCTCTTCTATGACCGCAACTTCAACGAGGTGGCGATAAAGCCCAAGGTAGATGACTATATCGCTGCCTTCGCAAAGAAGAAAGACTACGATGCCATAGCAATATTCAGTGAGACAAGGGATGCGCAGGAGAACGCCATCCTTAACCTCAATGACTATACCCTCGATATATGGGGTGTACGAGGTATCTCTCTCAGCGACTCGCAAAGTGTGGCCTTCAGACCCTATGGCGGACATATAAGGGTTGGACACAACCGCTCTATCCACTTTGATGGCATGGTACATGCCGGACTCTTTACCATCTACGGCAAAGATTTCCGCTTCAGCTATGACACCTTCAACATAAGGCTCGAAAAGATAGACTCAATAAAGATAGCTGTTGAGACAGGCGAGAGAGACCACTTCGGCAGGCCGGTGATACGGAGTATTGACAACCTGATAGAGCTTGGCAGCGCCGTACTGCTGATCGATGATCCCGTGAATAAGTCAGGGTTGAGACGCCTTGAACAGTACCCGATAATCAACTCTACCACTGAATCATATATCTTCTATGATGAGATAACCGACCTCGACGGCCTCTACCCTAAAGAGAGCTTCTACTTCAAGCTTGACCCCTTCACCTACACCAATATAGACCACTACACTGATGCTGACCTCGCCCTTGATGGCCTCTTTGTGGGAGGAGGAATAATTGAGCCCATAAGACAGACACTCACCGTACAGCCAGACACCTCACTGGGCTTCTCAATGGTGATTCCTGCTGAGGGAATAGAGCTGTATGACGGTCGCGGCACCCTGTACAACCATCTCAGCATGAGTAACTCAGGACTGATTGGCAGTGGCAGCCTCAAGCATATGAGTGCTACTGCCGAGGCTGACACCTTCCGCCTGTTCCCCGAGTTTATGATTGCCAGGGCCAGGAGCTTCCGCCTTGATCCTGACACACTGGGCCGCTTTCCGGTACTAAATTCAGCCAACACTGACATACAATGGATCACCGGCGAGGATGAGTGGCATGCCATGAACACCCCCGGCAACAGGTTCAATATGTACAACAATGGAACCACTCTTGACGGTGAGCTGATCCTGCGGCCTGAGGTGATGCTCGGTATGGGTGACCTCAACATGTCTGATGCCCGTATCACCTCAGAGACCTTCTCCTTCAGACCTATGAGCATTGAGGCTGACACCTCAGACTACTACCTCATGGCATTGAAGGGTAGCGGCTACGGGTTTGTGGCCAGCAATGCACGTACCAATGTTGATTTTGCCAGCCAGAAGGCGACATTTGAGCTGAACACCGACTCTTCATTTGTGGTGCTGCCAGGGATCGAGTACCTCTCACGCATGACCAACTTCGTATATGATATGGAGGGACGGGTGATGGATATGTCACAGAAAGGAAGGGAGACGGTACCTCTCATGCAGCCTGAGGAGCTGCTGAAGGTGCCGCCGGGAATGGAGGAGAAGCCCACCTTCCTCTCAACCAACAACATGAAAGACACTCTCAGGTTTCAGTCGGGATCAGCATCATACTATCTCAATGATGAGTACCTTATGGTGAGGGATGTCAACTATATCCCGGTGGCTGACGCCCTTATACAGCCTGATGACGGGGTGCTCTACATCGAGAGGGGAGCACGTATCAGACCCACCCAAAATGCCTGGGTAGCAGTCAACAACAGGTACCTGCTACACTCAGCCATGCTCAACATAGAGAGCAGTGCCAGCTACGGCGGCTCAGCCAGCTATGACTGGGTCAGTGATGATGGCAGCAGCCAGGTGATCAGATTCAACGAGATAAGGGTTGACACCATGGCCACCCGTGCCTCGGGAGTGATATCTGCAAAGGATAACTTCACCCTCAGTCCGGCATTCACCTACGCCGGTGATGTGACACTACGCTCTAATAATGAGTACCTGACCTTTACCGGCGTGGCAGGTATCAGCTCCGACTGTGACAATATCAGCAGCCGCCCCGTCAGGTTCAGCGGCCCGGTTAACCCGCAGAGCGTCCTGATACCTGTCAGTGACAAGCCGCGTGACAGTGATGACAACCTGCTCTTCTCAGGCTCCTTCGTAACACTTGACTCAGCCGGTGTCTATGGCACCTTCCTCTCGGAGAGACACTCATGGAGTGACAACCCGATGGTGAGCACCAGCGGATACCTCTTCTATGACAAAGGCAGCAACCGCTACCGGATAGCCTCAATGGAGAAGCTCTCAGACCTCAAAAGGCATGGCAACATGATTACGTTTGACAGGAATATGTGTCTGCTGCTCAGTGAGGGTACCATAGATATGGGTGTGGGATATGACCTGCTGAAGCTCAACAGCGCGGGAACGATAACACACAACACTGACTCATCAAGGCTTGAGGTGCGTACCATACTGGCTCTCTCATTCCACTTCAGCCAGGCGGCACTGAAGGCTATGGCTGATGATATACGGTCAAACCCGGCCCTGAAGAGTGTCAACCTATCATCTGAGTTCAACACCAGGGCTATGCAGGATCTGATTGGTGAGGAGGCTGCCCGTAAGCTCAGTGAAGAGCTGCAGCTCTTCGGCGTGGCACGGTCACTGCCCAAGGAGTACACCTCGCAGCTGCTGCTCAATGATGTCAGCCTGCAGTGGAACCCATGGACCATGTCATTCATATCACATGGTCCCATAGGGATAGGATTCATTGGCGAGCGCCCGATGAATATCTATGTTGACGGATGGGTGGAGCTGCAGCGCAAAAGGTCGGGCGATCAGCTTGACATCTACCTCAAGGCATCCAACCACTCATGGTACTGGTTCTCATATGTCAGAGGGGTACTGATGACCTACTCCTCCAGTGATGAATACAATGAGCTGATTGGCAATGTCAAGGATAAACAGCGCCGTGACCCCAGATCGGGCTCACGTGCCAGATTTGAATATATGCAGGGTATTCCCGAGAGGGTACGCAGCTTCGTAAGAAGGATGGAGAGCGGCGGGATGAGCGATGAGATCTACTGAGAGGCTTAAGAGGGTGCCTTCTCCGGCGGCCTCAATCACCACGTATCACTGCGGGTACCTTTGCCACCAAACTCAATCACCTCCATATCAGTGATATCATCACCCTCAATGGCGAAGCGCAGCACTGTCTGCACCTTGTGGAAGCCTGATCTGCCTGCTGCACCCGGATTGATTGTTAACATCTCATAGCGCCTGTCATAGATCACCCTGAGGATGTGTGAGTGGCCACACACAAAGATATGTGGCCTCAGTTCATCTATCAGCCGGCGTGCCTGTGAGGTGTAGTGACCCGGGTAACCACCGATGTGTATCATCAGTACCCGTTTGCTTCCGGCACTGAAAAAGAGATATTCGCTAGTCATCTGTCTCACCCCGCTACCGTCAATATTGCCCCATACAGCCCGCAGAGGCCGGAACCTCTCAAGTGCCGTGATCACCTCCACGCTGCCGGCATCACCGGCATGCCATATCTCATCAACAGCAGCGAAGTGCTCATACACAGCCTCCTCCACCACCCCATGGGTATCAGATATTACACCTATCTTCATTCTCTCATGCTGATGATCATCCGGTGGCTAATTTGACTAAATTTGTGCAAACAGAGGCAAGAATGCAGATCTTTTATTCCGGACCGGTGACCGGCGGCACCGCACTCTTCAGCCGCAGGGAGTCAGACCACTGCCTCAGGGTACTGAGGATGCAACAGGGTGAGATGATCACCTTCACTGACGGGAGAGGCAGCCTGTATGAGGGTATTATTACCGGTGGCAGACCGGGCGGACCAGCCATGAGTGTGACGGTCATCTCACAGAGAGAAGATCACCTGCCCCGTAACTACCGGCTTCACATCGCTATCTCACCACTAAAAGGTGATGACCGGCTGGAGTGGTTCATTGAAAAGGCGGTTGAGCTGGGTGTCGATACAATAATTCCGCTGATATGCAGCCGCTCGGTAAAGAGAAGGATCAGAAGGGAGCGGCTGACCGAAATAATGATCGCAGCCATGAAACAGTCAGGACGATGCCTGCTGCCACAACTGAATGAGCCGGTACCCTTCAGCACCCTTATCAGCGAAGAGAGGCGAGGAAAGAAGATCATAGCAACCTGTGATGAGTCACTGAGACGGATAGCCATAGGAGAGGCCTTTGGGCGGGGTGATGAGGTGACCATACTGATAGGGCCCGAAGGGGACTTCACCGCTGAAGAGGTAGAGGAGGCAGTCATGGCAGGGTGGCAAACGGTACATATCGGAGCAGGCAGACTGAGGACAGAGACAGCAGGTATCACCGCCTGCTGCGCGGTGGTACTGGCAAATCTGTGACCTGCCGGCCGGTATGTACCGATAGCTGGTGAAGAGGTCTGTTTCCACAGTTCAGTCTATTACTGAGTAAAAAAAATTACTTTTGGATCATCATGCATGAACGTCACACAGACCGCCGGCTTTACTTCCGTGAGCAATCAGAGACTACCGGCAGGCATGTCATCCCCTTCATCAGCAGTGTGAGGCCGGTCACCACTGCCACTTCAGTATTGGAGATAGGGTGTGGTGAAGGTGGTAATCTTCTCCCCTTTCTTCAGGCCGGCTGCAGACACCTCACAGGGATAGATATCTCTGAGGGCAAGATTGCCAATGCCAGCACCTTCTATTCTGAGATACCTGACGGAGAGCATATCAGGTTCATTGCGGCCGACATCTATGACTGCGGGTCAGCCGGGCAGTTTGACCTTGTCATTATGCGTGATGTGCTGGAACATATTCATGACCAGGAGCGTTTCATCAGCTTCATCAGGAGATTTCTTGCCCCTGACGGAGTGCTCTTTATCGGTTTCCCTCCCTGGAGCAATCCCTTCGGGGGTCACCAGCAGATGTGTGAGAGTCGCCTCTTATCGAAGCTGCCCTGGATACACCTTCTTCCACGTCCCCTCTACCGCCGTCTGCTGCGTGCTGCCGGTGAAGATGAGGCGCGCATTGAGGGTCTGCTGGAGATAAAGGATACCGGTATCAGCCTGGAGCGTTTCTACCGTATAGTGAGGCGGGAGGGGTTCACCATGGTTAAGAAGAGGCTATGGCTCATCAATCCCAATTTTGAGGTTAAGTTCGGGTTGCGTCCACGCCGGCTGCCGGCACCCCTGGCTGCCATATCCTTTCTCCGCAACTTCATGACAACGACCGGATACTTCATTCTCTCGGCAGACAATGCGGAGTTCTCATCTGCTACTGCAGAGCCTCGCCAGGTGCCCTGAGGAGCTCTCATCTGCTA
>CAZHZC010000001.1:103994-308177 GCA_964537135.1 uncultured Rikenella sp. | reverse complement strand
CTGCTACTGCAGAGCCTCGCCAGGTGCCCTGAGGAGCTCTCATCTGCTACTGCAGAGCCTCGCCAGGTGCCCTGAGGAGCTCTCATCTGCTACTGCAGTGCCTCAGCGAGTACCCTGCGAAGCTCTCATCTGCTACTGCAGTGCCTCAGCGAGTGCCCTGAGGAGCTCTCATCTGCTACTGCAGAGCCTCGCCAGGTGCCCTGAGGAGCTCTCATCTGCTACTGCAGCGCCTCACTGAGTGCCCTGAGGAGTGGCTGTGGCGAGATCTTCTCTCCCACTGCCTGGCTCATCCAGTGCTGCGGGGTGAGTCGTCCCAGGCTATAGATACGGTCTATCTCATGGGCAAAGCTCCGGCCTCGCAGGTACTCCTCTATCTGGAACTCTATTATCTGTCCGTAGGCATAGTTCTGCAGGTAGAGCGGCGTGTTTATCATGTGCGAATAGATAGCCAGCAGAGGTGAGTCACTCACACCTATCACCGGTGTGAAGTACCTGTTCCACACATCTGTTGCTATCTCAACGCTCTTCTCCCTCAGCTGTCCAGCTGTGACCCCGGGGTTGTCATATAGCCACCGCCACACCTCCATCTCCACCATGCTGACACCCATTATCTCCATCAGTGACCATGCAGCATCAAGCCTCTCCAGTCTCTCCCTCTCAGGATTGTCATCACTTATCCCCAGCAGCTGCAGGTCGCGGTGCTGAAAGAGGAATGCGGTGGCTTCGGTAAAGGCGGTGTTGGGCACCCCGGAGAGCATGTAGTGGTCAACATCATAGAGAGATATTGTCTGCTCAACATTATGTCCGAACTCATGTACGGCAATGTTGTACCCCTTGTAGTCCATACCCTCCTCCGGTATACGTGTCCTGAGGTGTGACACCGCACCTCTCATCGCTGCCCCCCATGCATGTCCTGATCCGCGTGCCGGATCAACCACTATCTTATCAGCCAGGTATGCTGCCCTCTCAGGTGTCCATCCCAGCTTACGAAGCATCGACGGCATGCCGCGCCGGAATGCTGCCGGGTCAGGGTAGAGTGCTGAGGTGATAGCTGTCAGCCGGCTCTCAGGTATGGTGCTTCTCGACTTAAAGCCGTCATACCAGATGTCATAGGGTCTCAGGTCACGGCCCAGTCGGGTGCTTATTACCGATGCCAGCTCAGCCAGGAGAGGTGAGCTCAGGTACTCATCAAAGAGCTGCCACACCTCCTGCTGTGATATCTCCATCTCACCGGAGAAGCTGCGCTCAATGGCACTGTTCATACCGGGGTGGTAAGGGTCGGTCTCCTTCCAGGCGCTGAAGATACTTTTCAAGTGGGCATAGCGCGTGTCAGGCTCAGCCTTCGCCTCAACCACACTCCCCTCGCGGGTGACCCTGTTTGAGAAGGGTGCCCAGTCATACTCCGGATTATTGATCACCACCCCGGGTATCTCCTGCCTGATAATACGCTCCATCACCCGGTAGATCATCTCCTGCTTCTCATTCCCCTGTATGAGGTCAGCATAGTTTGACTTTATCTCGTCACGCAGGTTCCAGTGTGAGAGAAGCACCATCCCTTCGGGGAAGAGGCGCTCACCCTGGTCGGTCACCAGATGACCCATATAGATATTGTACTCAGCTATATACATCTCCGCGTTGCCCACCGCGGTGGCTGAGGCCTGCTGCAATGAGGCGGGCACCCGTGAAATAAACCGGTCACCCAGGCGTGCCATGGCCCACTCCTCCCTGCTCCAGTCACTGCCAAGAGCCTCCTTCTCCTCAAGGGTCCAATAGGGATAGTTCAGGGCTACCAGAAAGGCTATCTTATTGTCATAGAGGTCAGACTGCAGGTGTGAACCGACAGAGTAGTTACCGAACATCCGGTCTATCTGCTCTATCTCACCGGCAGCCTCATCGAGCACCTTCCGCAGGTCGAGGGTGATCTCATTCATATTGCCGGCGAGCGTCTCAAAATAGTTGCTTATCCTCTGAAATACTCTGCTGCGACGTTCGGGTGATGCGATATAGTTCTCAATGGCAAATTCGGTGAACAGGATAGCAGTGCCATCATTCTCACGCCATAGTGATGCGGCATGCCGTACACCCTTCTCCGCCATACGGGCATCACAGTCCGGGTGGTGTGAGATGATCTGTTCGACAGTACTGATAATGGTGGCTTCACCGATGAAGCCGGCCTCTTTGCCCGCCTCGTGCCCCGCAGGACCAGAACAGGCGGCAATAACCATACTCATAATAAACAGTAGCTTTTTCATTTTTTCTCTCTTAACTGACGGGTGGCGGTCATCTGCCGCACGATGGCGGCAGCCGGCAGGTGTCAACCATACCGGTACCAACTGCTAAGATAGAAAAAAAGGGAGTCCGGAGAGGCTCTCCTCCCTGGCTCCCAACCCTGATTTAAAGTGATTGAGGTAAATTATTCCTTGTCCGGCAGCTCCCTGATCTTCCTGAACAGGCTCTCAATAACCTCATCTGAAGGCATATCATCCATCGTAGGAAGCAGCACGCTCAGTGCCGTATCGATTCCGAAGGCATCTGCTATAAGGTCTGATGGGGTATTGGTGACTTCAAAATATGAGAGTAAGAGGGTAGAATTCTTATCCATAGGCGCGTTTGTTCTCATATCATGCAAACGGCGCCCTTATCTTAAAATTGTATCAGCAGATTGAAAGGGAGATATTTTTCTCATTCATGATTTTACGCATGTTTATGAGGGCATATCTCATCCTTCCCAGTGCAGTATTTATGCTTACTCCTGTCATCTCAGCTATCTCCTTGAAGCTCATGCCTGCATAGTGACGCATGATGACCACCTCACGCTGATCTTCAGGCAGTCCGTTGATAAGGCGTCTTACATCACGCATCACCTGACGGCGTACCATCACATCCTCCACATTATCATCCGATAGCCGCTTTGAATTGAACAGGTCGGTCTCATAATCCTCATTGAGAATGATGCCCATCTGCTTCTCTCTCCTGAAGTGGTCAATAATGAGGTTGTGGGCTATCCGCATCACCCATGAGATGAACTTGCCATCATCCTGATACCGTCCATTGCGAATTGACTGTACCACCTTGAGAAATGTATCCTGGAAAACGTCATCAGCCAAATCCCTGTTCCGGATGTAGAGGCTGATATAGGAGTATACCTTGCTTTTGTGTCGGAGGATAAGTTGCTCAATGCTTCTCTCGTTCCCGCTCATGAAGCTCTGAATAAGCTCATAATCGGTCATCTTACTCTTCATGTTTAACTCTGTTGTTGGTTTGGGGTAGAGTTATACTATAGGCAATCCTCCTCTTTTAATTGGTTTTTTACTTCAACTGTTGGCTTATACGGGACGAAGCTTCTCTTTGTTTCATTTCCGCCCGAGACAAAGAAAACAAAAAATAGTAATTCCAAAATGATTAATTTTGCAAACTTATTAACTGAGGATCGATGAAGGGGAATATTGAAATAAAGGGAGCGCGTGTACATAACCTCAGGAATATTGCTCTCACCATTCCCCGTAACAGCCTTGTTGTCATCACCGGTGTCTCCGGATCGGGCAAGTCATCACTCGCTTTTGACACTATCTATGCGGAGGGTCAGCGCCGCTATGTGGAGAGCCTCTCCTCCTATGCCCGCCAGTTCCTGGGCAGGATGAACAAGCCCGATGTAGATTTTATCAATGGTATACCTCCTGCCATAGCCATTGAGCAGAAGGTCAACACCCGCAACCCCAGATCAACGGTAGGTACCTCTACTGAGATACACGATTATCTCAGGCTTCTCTGGGCACGTATAGGGCATACCATCTCGCCCGTTTCCGGTGGTGAGGTACGCAGACATACCGTTGATGATGTGGTAAGCTATATAGGGTCACTCATCCCTGGCACGCGTGTGGTGATCACCTCACCGGTAGCTGTACCTCCAAACATTGACCACAAAGAGTTTATAACGTTCCTGACAGGCCAGGGTTACAACCGTATTGAGACCGGCAGGGGCATTATGCGCCTTGATGGCGATGATGCTGCCTCGCTTATCAGTGGGATGGAGAGGGTTGAGATTATCATTGACAGGTTTGCCGCCGGTACCAGCGCCGATGAGATGAGCCGTACGGCCGACTCGGTGCAGACCGCCTTCATGACCGGCAGAGGCGAGCTCACTGTCACCGTCACCGACGATGAGACTACTCAGCGGGTCACCTTCTCCGACCGGTTTGAGAGAGACGGTATCACCTTTGAAGAGCCTACCGAGCACCTCTTCAGCTTCAACTCACCTTTGGGGGCATGCCCTGAGTGTGAGGGGTATGGCAAGATCATAGGTATCGATGAGAACCTGGTGATACCCGATGAGAGCCTCTCTGTCTATGATGATGCCATAGCGTGCTGGCGGGGTGAGACCATGAAGCAGTGGAAGGAGAAACTGATCTACAGTGCTGACAGGTTTGACTTCCCGATACACAAGCCGTGGTACCAGCTGACGGCTGAACAGAAGGAGCTGGTATGGACCGGCAACAGCTACTTCCGCGGGCTGAACCGTTTTTTTGAGCGGCTGGAGGAGAAGAAGTACAAGATACAGTTCCGGGTTATGCTGAGCCGCTACCGTGGGAAGCGTACCTGCCCGGTGTGTGGTGGCAGGAGGCTGCGGCAGGAGGCCTCCTACGTGAAGGTGGGTGGCCGATCGATCACTGAGGTGACAGCCATGCCTGTCAGTGAGGCCTATCTCTTCTTCAGCAGGCTGATACTCAATGGTGAAGAGAAAAAGATAGCTGAGAGGCTGCTGACAGAGATAGTGCAGAGGCTGGGCTTCCTGGTCAATGTGGGGCTCACCTACCTCACCCTTGACCGTCTCTCAAACACGTTGTCGGGCGGTGAGTCGCAACGTATCAACCTGGCCACCTCACTGGGCAGCAGCCTGGTAGGATCACTCTATATCCTTGATGAGCCCAGCATAGGGCTGCACCCACGTGATACCGCATTGCTGGTGGAGGTGCTGAAGGAGCTGCGTGACCTGGGAAATACCGTTATCGTGGTGGAGCATGAGGAGGAGATCATAAAGGCGGCAGACCAGGTGATAGACATGGGCCCTGCAGCAGGCGCCAATGGAGGGGAGGTGATCTACCAGGGGAGTGCCCTCTTCCCCGGTGAGCACAGCTCACTGACAGCTGCCTACCTCACCGGGGCGATGAGGATAGAGCTGCCCGGACAGCGGCGCATGTGGAGCAGCTATGTTAAGGTATCGGGAGCAAGGGAAAACAACCTGAAAGATATTGATGTCACATTCCCCCTCAACACCATTACGGCAGTGACAGGCGTCAGCGGTTCAGGAAAGAGCACACTGGTACATGATATACTCTACAACGCTATCAGCAAACGGCTGGGTGGCAACAGCCCCACCCCTGGCCGATTCACCTCACTCGAAGGTGACATAAATAAGATCAGCGGGGTGGAGCTGATAGACCAGAACCCCATCGGAAGGTCAAGCCGCTCAAACCCGGTCACCTACCTCAAGGCATTCGATGAGATAAGAAAACTGTTTGCGGCCCAGCGCTCATCACAACATGCCGGGTTCAAGCCGGCACACTTCTCCTTCAATACCGGCGGCGGACGTTGTGATGAGTGTCAGGGTGAAGGGGTGATAAGGGTAGAGATGCAGTTCATGGCTGACGTGGAGCTCACCTGTGAGGTGTGCAAGGGTATGAGATACAAGCGTGAGGTGCTGGAGGTGAAGTTCAAAGGCAAAAATATCTATGATATACTTGAGATGACCATCGATGAGGCGATGAGCTTCTTCACCGCATGCCATGACAAGACGTGCGACAGGATAGCTGCCAGGCTCAGGCCGCTGGCTGATGTGGGGCTTGGTTATGTGCGGCTCGGACAGCCATCATCAACCCTCTCGGGTGGTGAGAGCCAGCGTGTCAAGCTGGCATACTACCTCAGCCAGGAGAAGAGTGGCAAAAATATGCTCTTTATCTTTGATGAGCCCACCACCGGCCTCCACTTCCATGATATCAGCAAGCTGATGAGATCACTCAATGCGCTGGTTGAACATGGCCACTCAGTAATACTGATTGAGCACAACGTGGAGGTGATAAAAGGGGCTGACTGGGTGATAGACCTCGGCCCGGAAGGGGGCGACAGGGGAGGCTATATCATATTCGAAGGGACACCTGAGGAGCTGACACAGTGCCAGGAGTCATACACCGCCAGGTTTCTCGGAGAGAAGCTGAAGAGAGGGAAAAACTGAAGAGGGAGTAACAGAGAAGTGAATAGTTAAGGAGAGAGTAACTGAGGAGAGAATACTTGGGGAAAGAATATCTGAGGAGAGAGTAACTGAGGAGAGAGTAACTGTAAAGAGTTAACTTCACACACAATAATAAAGAACAATCTATGAAAAGAACTGCCAGAAAAGGATGGCACGCCTTCCGCCCTGCTACGCCGCTGACCCTGCCCCTGGCCCTGTTCATCCCCTTTATCATGCTGCTCATCGTGGCATGCAGCAGGCCTGCAGACATCAGGGAGGTGATCCGTCACCACCGCAACAGCTTCTATTACATTGACTTTGCCAACTACCCGTCCGGTGACGCCTCACTACCCACAGGGGTGTTCGACTCCGGTACAGGGGGACTATCTGTTCTGGCAGAGCTGGTGAACCATCCGGGGCTGGCAGGTGAGTCATTCATATACCTTGGTGATCTGGCCAATATGCCCTATGGCAGCTACTCACTGGAGAACAACACCAGCCTCCTTATTGAGCATATCATCAAGGATGTGCAGTTTCTCATGGGCGACAAGTACTATCAGACGGGAAGCTCAGCCCGCCATATGGCAGGGAAGAGTGCGGTCAAGGCGATAGTGATAGCCTGTAACACGGCTACAGCCTATGGACTTGATACGGTGAAAATGTTCCTCAGAGAGGCAGGGTCAGATATAGAGGTGACAGGTGTGATTGAGGCTGCGGCAGCTGGTGCGCTGGCCAGCTTCGCGCCGGGCGACCACGGCAGCGTGGCGGTGATGGCCACTGACGGTACTGTCAGCTCAGGAGCATACCCGGCAACCATCATAGCAATGAACAGGGAGCTGAACAGGGAGCTGAACAGGAAAGCAAGAGAGGAACTGAACAGTGAACTGAATGGCAGATCGAATGGTGAGCTGAATAGTAGGCCGAATGGCAGGTCGAATGGCAGGTCGAACGGTGAAACGAACGGTGAAGCAAACGGTGAGACGAACGGTGAAGCAAACGGTGAGGGAACCATCCATATCTTCCAGCAGGCGGGGGTGGGAATAGCCGAAGCGATAGATGAGAGTCCGGATGCCATAGAGAGAGAGGCACGCACACCCCGCAGCAGCTACCGCGGACCGACAGAGAGGGCTGATGGTGATATGAGGATAGAGCGCTCATTGTGGCAGGTTTATGATTTTGATACCGCAGAGGGGGCACTCCTCTATGACGGTACACCACAGGAGCCTGAAAATATACAGATCAACTCGGTAAGGAACTATATCGCCTTCCATGTGGTCACCCTTATGGAGAAGATACGGCATACAGCCGGAGCGCCACCACTGAGCTCGGTGATACTGGCATGCACACACTACCCTTTTCAGGTGGAAACCTTCAGGCAGGAGTTCAGCCGCCTGAGAGAGCTGAAGCAGGGTGATGAGTACCCCTACCGACACCTGATAGCTGAGGAGCTCACCTTTATTGATCCTGCCAGGATGGTAGCCGTGCAGCTCTATGACCATCTCGCCGGCAGCGGCCTGCTCAACCGGGGAGCCACCCCGGTGAACGAGTTCTATGTGAGTGTGCCCAACCTGCGCAACAGAGATATAAAGCTGCGTGACGACGGCTCATTTACCTATGAGTATAAATATGGTCGACAGGCAGGTAATATAGAAGAGTATGTCAGGGTGGTACCCTTCAGCAGAACCACCATACCCGATGAGATAGTGAGCCGACTCTCACAGCAGATACCACACATATACAATATGATAGCCACCTTCAATCATCGCAGTGAAAAGACACAGTTCCTCAACGATCAGGAACGAATTGGTGTCAAACAAAGGAGTATTGTCAATGAATAAAGGCTACATTTGTTACTGATAAACCATCTGACTTACTGATAAACCATCTGATATATTGACAAACTACCTGATTTATAGACAAACTACCTGATTTATTGAAAACCACCTCTGACATGAAAAAACTGATCATCGCCCTTTCGTTGTTGCTTATTATCCTTCCGCTCAGCGCCCAGGACTTTTTCCGTGAGACCTACAACAGTGAGAAGGATTATGTGATACTGGTCAATCCCACAGCCGGGAATATTGAAGTGATTAGGTTCCTTACTGACAAGGGGCTCTTCAGGGTTGATCTGCGCCAGGTTGAGTTTGTCGGGGTATACCATTCCGGGCAGTCTTACGACTTCAGCAGGTCTGCCAGCCATATTTCCACCAACAGCCTCTCAGCCTTTCACCTTCATGAGGTGCGCGAGCCGCTCAGTGATGAGGATGTATACCGTGAGAACGCATGCAGTGATGAGCTGCGCATGATATTCAACGCCTCCGTCGGGGTGATCTTCTTCGGCGGTCCCGATATACAGCCGGTACTCTATGATGAAGAGAACCTCTACTCAGAGACTGACGATCCGATGAGGCACACCTTTGAGGTGACCTACCTCTTTCACCTGCTCGGCAGCACCCGTAACCCCTCCTTCGTGCCGCTGCTCAGGGAGAACCCCGGATACGTTGTTACCGGCTTCTGCCTCGGTATGCAGACAATGAATGTTGCTGCCGGTGGTGCCCTCTACCAGGATATACCAGCACAGATATACAACAGCCACACCCCGGAGAGTACCGTAAAGATCGGATCCAACAACCTGCATCGCAACTACTGGCAGGAGATAGAGCGTGGTGCCGGACTGATGGGTAGCAACCTGCACACCATAAGGTTCACTGATGACCCCTTCTTTGGTAGTACCGTAAAGGTGGCACGCAGGCATATGCCACTGATCTACAGTAGCCACCACCAGTCTGTCAGCACCCTGGCTCCCTCCTTCAGGGTAACCGCTCTCTCTGATGATGGTAAGGTTATTGAAGGTATAGCGCACAATAGATACCCCCACGTATTTGCCGTACAGTTTCACCCTGAGGTGTCAGCACTCTATGAGGCGCGCAGTGAGGTGAGGTTCACGCCACAGGATACCCCTGCAACCCTGCATGCACTGCTTGACAAAAAGAGCCTGAAGTTTCACAGAAGCTACTGGAAATATATATCGAAGGTGATCAGCAGCCAGCTGACAAAGAGGTGATCAACAGTATCCTGAATGGAGGTGATCAACACTCTCCTGGCAGGTCACCTGCCGGCAGCGAGCCGGAGAGCAGGTTGTCAGAGCTCTTTCACCTTGGCTATCAGGCTCTGCAGCATCTCTTTGGCATCGCCAAACAGCATATGGGTCTTCTCACTGGTGAAGAGGCTGTTATCTATTGCAGCATAACCCTGCCCCATACCGCGCTTTATCACTATCACATTCTTTGAGTCGCGTACCTTGACAATAGGCATCCCATAGATAGGGCTTGTCGGGTCATCCTCGGCAGCCGGGTTGACCACATCATTGGCACCTATCACCACGGTAACATCTACGTTGGCAATATCTCTATTAACCTCATCACTCTCTACCAGCTGCTCATAGGGCACATCAGCCTCTGCCAGCAGCACATTCATGTGGCCCGGCATTCGTCCTGCCACCGGGTGGATTGCATATTTCACCTCCACCCCCTTCTCACCCAGCAGTCTGTCGAGCTCATGGCAGAGGTGCTGTGCCTGTGCCACTGCCAGCCCATACCCGGGAACAATCACCACCCTCTTTGAGAAGCTCAGCAGTACCGCGGCATCTTCACTGTTTATCTCTCTCACATTACCCATGGCGCTCTCTGCAGCTTCGCCTGTTCCGCCAAATGCACCTATAATCACGTTGAGCAGTGACCTGTTCATCGCCTTGCACATCAGCACTGTCAGTATTGTTCCTGCCGAGCCAACGAGGATACCGCCGGTCAGCATCGCCTGGTTATTGTAGAGAAATCCACCCATCGCAGCTGCCACACCAGTAAAGCTGTTTAGCAGCGAAATTACCACCGGCATGTCGGCTCCGCCTATGGGCATGACAAAGAGCACTCCATAAATTACTGAGACAACCATCAGTATCACAGCCAGGTGTGTCAGCTCAGAAGAGGCAGCCACATTGCGGGTCATAATGTAGGCTACAAAGCCGGCTATAAAGGTCACTATTGTGAGGTTGACATATTTCATAGCCTTCACCCTCAGGTCTCCTATCCATCCGTCAAGCTTACCGAAGGCTATCATACTTCCTGACCATGACACCGATCCTATCACCAGGCCAAGCAGTATTGACAGTACATGACCGTTTGCCATACCTGCCCTCATCATGAGCTCATGGCTCACATGAGGAAACTCCATCAGTGAGATGAGGGCAGCAGCTGCACCTCCCATGCCGTTGAAGAGGGAGACCAGCTGTGGCATTGCAGTCATCTTAACCCTGACAGCTATCACCCAGCCGATCACTGTACCCAGCGCCATGGCTGCCACAATCCAGCCTATATTGCCTATTGGCATACCATCACTACGATGAAGCGTGATGGTGGCAATGATTGCCAGAACCATTCCTGTGGCCGCCAAAATATTCCCTCTGCGGGCAGTAAGAGGGTGGCTGAGCATCTTCAGACCGAGAATAAAGAGTATGGAAGCGAGGATGTAGGAGATCTCCAGTAGAGAGAGACCTGCCGAAAAATTTTCAATATCGTTCATCGAACCGTTGTATGTAGCTTATCGTTATCTGACCTCTTTTTTCTTTTTAAACATCTCAAGCATCCTGTCGGTAACGACAAAGCCACCAACTACATTCAGTGTACCAAGTACCACAGCCACAAATCCGAGTATCATTGCTCCGGTGGTGGTAGCATGTCCCATAACAATAATAGCACCGATGATCACTACACCATGAATGGCATTGGCTCCTGACATGAGCGGTGTATGAAGTATTGCCGGCACATGGCTTATTACCTCAATACCAAGAAATACAGAGAGTGTAACCATAAAGATCGTCTCTCTGTGTGCCATAAAATATTCCAAAACAACTTCCATAACTACAACTATTTAATATCAAGCATCTGTTTTAATCTCTGACTGATATATTCACCACCCTGAATCGCTACGGTACCTGCGATCACCTCATCAGAGAGGTCAACCCGGAAATTGGCCTTGCCATCATTCATCATCTTTATCAGGCTGACAAGGTTGTTTCCAAACATTTTGCTGGCGTCAGCCGCCATCTCTGACGGATAGGATGAGCGTCCAGCGATGGTCACCCCGTTTACCACCACACTCTTTCCCTCCTCTGTAAGCTCACAGTTGCCTCCCGTGGCGGCTGCCAGATCGATTATTACTGATCCGGGCCTCATCTTCCCAACCGTTGAGGCCTCTACCAGCAACGGAGCTCTCCTGCCAGGTATCTGTGCCGTAGCAACTATAACGTCGGAAGCTGCTGCACGCTCCTGTATCAACTGCTGCTGACGCTGCCTGAACTCCTCGGTCTGCTCTACCGCATAGCCGCCGGCGGAGACATCCTCACGTGCACCCTCCACCTCGATAAACCTGCCTCCCAGGCTCCTGACCTCCTCCTTCACAGCTGACCTCACATCAAACACCTCTACTACTGCACCCAGCTTGCGCGCCGTAGCAACAGCCTGCAGTCCGGCCACCCCGGCACCCAGCACCAGCAGACGGGCAGGCCTGATAGTGCCTGCAGCAGACATGAACATGGGAAAAAAGCGGGGAAGCAGTGTGGCAGCCTCAAGCACTGCCTTATAACCCGATACGGTAGCCATGGAGGAGAGAACGTCGGCCGACTGTGCACGGGTGGTACGTGGTACCAGATCGAGTGCAAGAACAGTGAGCCGCCTGACACGGGCACGCTCTATCCAGTGATGGTTTACCATAGGATCAAGGAGCGTGAATAGCAGCTGACCTTCCCTGAAGTAGGAGATCTCATCATCGACAGGCGGATTGACTGTCAGTATCAGGTCACTGGCAGAGATAACCTTCCTTCGTGAAGCTGTCGTAGCACCGGCAGAGCGATAGCTGTCATCAGAGGCAAAAGCTCTCTGGCCGGCACCCTCCTCAATAAGCACCTCAAGTCCCAGCTTAACCAGGGCAGAGACCTCAGCGGGCAACAGCGCAACCCTGTTTTCATGTTTACTCTCCTTTAAAACTCCTGCGATCATATCCTGACACTGCGGATTAATCAAAATTAAACATTATTCTAATTGCAGCAGGGTGCTGACTGATAGCAGTCACCTTTTCGTCTGCGCTTGGTATAACCCTTGAAACCGTTAAGTGTTCGGTACTACCCTATTTTTCTGTGGTAAGAGCCACCAGAGAAGCACCCCGGAGAGGGAGTGTTGATTTTTTAAACACGTGTATATTTTATATACACCACCTCTATCTATCTCTTTTTGTGCCTCTTAGGCAGAGTAGTTAGTTTATGTGTTTATTTTATCAACACTTTTTATATTTCAAAGTTTAGTCCTGTTTTTATATCTATCTGTCTATGTGTATGTTGCAAGCTTTGGCATGTTTATTGTTTAATAGAGTGGCAGAAAACAACAGTAACAGAATAATCATGAAAAGGTCACTATTTTTAATCATTTCTCTTGCACTTCTCCAGTTTGGACTTTCACCCATTAACAGCTCAGCCCAGCCGGCAGAGGGAGACAAGGTTGTCACCCTGGCCGTTTCCCACGGGTTAGATCAGCTTACCGGACGTTGGGTATCAGAATATTCAGCAGCAAATCCGGGCAGTACTATTAATATTATACCGTCAGGTGAGGCTACAGAGGCTGATCTCTGGATCTGCAATAGTTCTGAGGCTGGCACTGTTGCCGGTACCGATGGGTGGAAGATGGTTGTTGCACGTGATATTGTGGTTCCGGTAATGAGTACCGGGAGTCCTCTCAGTAACCTCATCATGAGCAGAGGAGTATCCTCTTCCGAATATGGCATGATGATCACCTCATCAGTCACCTGGGGTGAGATCCTTGGCAGCTCACCGTCAGCCAGGGCCAGGGTGATGGTCACTGCCTCAGCTGCTGAGGCTGTGGCACGCTTCACCGACGTGGATGGCTCACTCATTGCTGCTGCACCGCAGGCGGGAGGTGACAGGATACTATCTATCCTGAAGAGTGAGCCTGCAACAGTTATCTTCTGCACTCTGGCAGAGGTGACCGCAGAGAACGGCACCAGCCTTGCAGAGGGGATAGGTATAATACCGATAGATATTAACTCAAACGGTCACTCTGATTACTTTGAGCGGTTTTATGCAGACTACCACTCTTTTAACCGCGGTGTCTATATAGGCAAATACCCGAAAGAGCTTACCAGCAGCATCTTCTGTGCAGTGGAGTCGAGACTTACCACAGAGGCATCAGCTAACTTTATCGGATGGCTGGTTACTGACGGGCAGGAGTATGTTGCCTCCTCAGGCTATACGGCACTCTCAGGTGGTGAGGGCTCCGTCAGGCGTGAGATGCTGAGCAGCGACGCCACACTGGTGGCAGCTGAGAGCGATGGGAGAAGAGCGGGGGTGGTGGCCTGGATAGCAGTGATGATAGCTGCCGTAGCTGCCGTAGGGTTCCTCCTCTACAGGGTCACCCATGCCGGTGCTGTACGCCACATCACCCTCCCGGATGATCAGCCGCGGGCCTTTGGTCCGGCAACAATGGCAACACCAGCAGGTCTCCTCTTTGACAAGAGCCACACATGGGCATTTATGGAGAAGAACGGTACCATAACCATAGGTATAGATGACTTTCTGCAGTATGTCACCGGCCCCATCAGCAGGGTAACCATGAAGATGGCTGGTGAGAAGATACGCAAGGGTGAGGCGATAGCTACCCTGGTACAGCGCGGCAGGAAGCTGGAGGTGCTATCACCCGTGAGCGGAACAATTGTGACCGCCAATGGTCAGGTGGCCACCAACACCTCACTGCTTCACAACCAACCATACAGTGAGGGGTGGCTATATGCTGTTGAGCCGGAAAACTGGGTCAATGAGTCGTCACTCCTTACCATGGCCGGCAAGTACAGGGATCACCTGCGTGAGGAGTTCAGCCGTCTGCGTGACTTCCTCGCCTCAATGGCAGCTGCAGGTAACCTGAAGCATGCAGCACTGGTGCTGCAGGATGGTGGTGAAATGAAAGAGGGGATACTCGATGAGTTCGGTCCTGAGGTGTGGGAAGAGTTTCAGATCAGGTTTATAAACAGAAGCTGATAAAGCATGCTATGAGCTGAGCGAATCTGATTATTTCGTATTTTGTAGAAAATTTAAACATCGATTGTGATCATCTCCTGAATGGGATGGTCACATCGGTTTTATAAACCACAACCATACCAGAATGTCAACCCCGCCACCAGGAGGCCCTCCCCGGGCTCCGTTCAGAGAAAGGCTACGCAGCTACCTGAGGTTCAGGTCAACCATCTATGGAAGGGTGGTCTCAATAATCACATTTGCCGCAATAATTATGTTTATCGCATTCAGTGCGATCTTCCGCACGGTATATGTTAATTATTTCAACACTGTACTGAAGCAGAACGGAAACAATGTCGGGGCGATCGTTGAGGGATCACTCTACAAGTCGATGCTTGAGAATGACAAAAGCACACTGCACAGTACCCTTGACATCATCAACACCATGCCGGGTATAGATGATGTAAACCTCTATGATGAGAATGAGAACCTGGCCTACTCGTCATTTGCAGGAAGCTATGAGAATCACAGCAATCCTGACTGTATCTCCTGCCATTCAGACCTGGATCAGATGTTTTCGAGAAATGAGAGGAGCTACAGAATCATTGATGCAAAGAGCGACTGCGCCATGAATCCGGGCACATCCGGCGAGAGGCACATGCTGATCAGACGTCCCATTCTTAATGAGCTCTCATGCTATACCGCATCATGTCACGCCCACAGCAAAGATACCGAAGTGCTGGGGTCACTGATAATCAGAATGCCGCTGCGTGATCTTGACAATGCACTAAGGAGCTCCTCAGCACAGTTTCTTCTGATTGCAATGGCTATATCGGGTATCATAGTGATGATACTGATCTGGTTTACACGTAAGCGTATAAAAGATCCCCTGTTTGGTATAATCAATGCGAGTGAGGCGGTCTCGCGCGGTGAGGTGAGCACCAGGCTCGAGATAAAGCCTGACCTGCTTGATGATATGAAAATGGTATCACTCGCCTTCAACGATATGCTTGACCATCTGGACAGTGCAGGCAGAGAGCTTGAGAACTGGTCAAAGCAGCTTGAATATAAGGTGCAGAAGAAGTCTGAAGAGCTATCAGCCGCACACAGTGAGCTGATGAATGTTGAGAGGATAGCCTCATTAGGAAAACTCTCTGCATCGGTAGCACATGAGATAAACAATCCGCTGTCGGGAATATTGGTGTACACTAAGCTGGTACATAAGCAGATAGAAAATCAGCAGCTCACCCCCGAAAAGAAGGAGAATGTATTGCGCCAGCTGAAGCTGATAGAGGCAGAGACAAAGAGGTGCGGAAGTATCGTAAAAGGGCTGCTCGACTTCTCACGCAAAGATCAGGAAGATTTTGAGGATAAGCATCTCAACGAGGTTATACAGGCTACCTACGAATTGATGCGTCACCATGTGAAGATTGCCGGTATCACCTTTACGGCCGATATAGTAGCCCGATCAGACAGGGTCAAATGCAGTGAGAATCAGATAAAGCAGGCTTGTATAGCACTGCTGGTCAACGCCTCGGAGGCTGTGGCAGAAAATGGCGAGATAACCCTGGGTACCGTGAACCGCGAAGAGGGAACCATCTCCATTGAGATAGCCGATAACGGATCAGGGATAGCTGCCGAAGATATACCGCACATATTTGAGCCTTTCTTCACCACCAAGCAGGAGGAGTCAGGTATCGGGCTGGGACTATCGATAGTACACGGAATTGTGCAGAACCATAACGGAAGGATAGAGGTGAGGTCAGAGGTGGGAAGCGGAACAATGATCTCAATAATTCTTCCATTGTTAACGGAATAAGCTGAGAGAGATGCCAGAAAAAATTTCCATTCTGATAGTTGATGATGAAGATTCAGTAAGAGATGCACTGCTCAACTGGTTTCTGGAGGATGGCTATGAGGTTGAGGCTGCAGAGAATGCCAAGAAAGCACTGCAGATGCTTGAGGGCCGCAACTACAACATTATCCTTACCGATATCAAGATGCCGGGGATGGACGGGCTGGAGCTGCACCGACGCATAAGGTCACTGAACCGGGAGACCATCGTAATAATAATGACAGCCTTCGCATCGGTGGAGACAGCTGTACAGGCACTAAAAGAGGGTGCATTCGACTATGTGACCAAACCGTTTGACCCTGATGATCTCTCACACCTGATACGCAATGCAGCAGCACAGATAGCACTGAGAAGCGAAAACAGGGCACTCAGGGAGAGGGTGACAACCCTTGAGGAGGTTGATGACCTGATAGGTACCAGTGAGGCGATGATGCAGGTACTGCAACAGATAGAGAGTGTGGCACAGTCAAACGCCTCAGTGATCATCACCGGAGAGAGCGGCACCGGCAAGGAGCTGGTGGCTAGGGCAATACACACCAACTCGGCCAGGCGTTACTTCCCCCTGATAAGTGTGCACTGCGGTGCACTGACAGAGAGCCTCCTTGAGAGTGAGCTGTTCGGGCATGAGAAGGGGGCATTTACCGGAGCCACATTCAACCGTAAAGGGCGTTTTGAGATGGCTGACGGAGGAACAATATTCCTTGATGAGATAGCCACCATCTCTGCCAAGATGCAGATAGAGCTGCTGAGGGTGCTTGAGACAAAGAGCTTTGTGAGGGTTGGAGGCAACAAGGAGATAGCCTCAGACTTCAGGGTTATCTGTGCCACCAACCGTGACCTGGCGGCACTGGTGAAGAACGGCACCTTCCGTGAAGATCTCTACTACAGGCTCAACGTGGTTAACATAGTTATACCGCCACTGCGTGAGAGGGCCGGTGACATACCGCTGCTGGTAGAGCACTTCATAAAGAAGTACTGCCTCTCAATGAGCTGTGAGCCTATAGTGATAGAGCCGGCAGCACTGCGACACCTTGAGCAGCTTGAGTTCCCCGGCAATGTGCGGGAGCTGGAGAATATGATCGAGAGGGCAATAGTGATAGGCAATGGCAGGGAGATAAGGCTCAAAGACCTTCCAATGGGGAGAGAGGTGACAGAGAACAGTGTTGAGAGCCTGGAAGAGCTGGAGAAGAGACATATACAGCAGATTCTTGAGAAGTACAGCTGGAATATCTCACGCTCAGCCAGGGCGCTGAACGTTGACAGGGTCACCCTCTATAACAAGATCAGGAGGTATGATCTTAAACAGTAACGACCTCCACTGAATCGTGCCATCTGTAATTTGGAAGAGAAGAGGATAATATTGCTCTCCTGCGGTTCATTTGAAAGGGAGTTTATCAGGGAGGTGGCCCTCTCTGCTGAGGCTGAGTTCAGACATCCGGTATCTGCCGAGGAGTGCTTTCTGGAGCTCTCCCCTTTTTACAATGCCGGACGCAGACAGTACAACGGCGATGCGCTGCTGCATCACCTGCCACACTGTACGCGGTCCGGGTACAAGAGGCTGATAGCCCTTTTCAGTGTCGATCTCTATATCCCTATACTGACCTACATCTTCGGGCAGGCCAAGCTGGGCGACAGGGAGGCCATCGCCTCGGTATACCGGCTACGCAATGAGATGTACGGTCTGCAGGAGGATGAGGCTCTCCTCCTCTCACGTACCATCAAGGAGGTGAACCATGAGCTGGGGCACACCTTCGGCCTTCTCCACTGCCGCTCCCTAGACTGTGTCATGCGCTCAAGCACATATGTTGAAGAGATAGACCTGAAGGGGGCATCTCTCTGCCACGACTGCCGGCAGCTGCTTGATGGTGCGATAATATAAAATGGTACGATAATATAAAACGGGGTACCCTCTCTCAGGAGGCATACCCCGTTAACATCACCTGCATCCCCTTTCCTATTTTGCCTTAAAGCCAAACATTATTGCAACACAACCGCTTACCGGCTGCTGGTCACCGGCACCCAAAGCGGTCACCTTTACAATAACCTTCAGCTGCTGACTCGCTTCAAGCCGGAAATCCCATATGTTGCTGAACCCTTCATCCCGATTGGTATAGAGCATCTTACCCGTGGCATCATAGACCCTGTACTCCACCGGCGGCATGCCGTCGGCAGCACAGATGGCCAGCCGGTATTCAATATCTGAATAGAAGGTCTTGTAGAGCTCAGCCTCCTCACCTTCCACCAGTACGGCCGCATGATAGTTACCATCATGGAGGTAGGCCCCCAGCTCCTTCTTGCATATATTCTTTGCAAAGCCCTTGCACTGGGCAGCAGCCTCACCCTGAAACAAAAAGGCAAGAAGCGCTGTCAGCAGTAATGATTGTATAAGATGTCTCATCGGTATCTATTTTACATATGTGTTACGTATCTCTTCCACCTTCTCCTTGATCTCAAGGAAGGTCTTCTCCTTCAGCTCACTCTTCACCGCGCCAGTGATCTCGGTCATGCCGATCTGCTCATTGTATTTTGCCTTTGAGGGTGCGGCACTCCGCTCTATATCGTCAAAGATGCTCTTCAGCTCCCTGATCGGACCGAGCAGGTCACGGATGGCATTGTTGTCGGTGTAGGTCTCCAGCAGACGGATCATGTTGTCAACTGACATCTTCTGGTCAGCAATGGTCTTTACCAGCTTATTATTCCTGAACTCCTTTATCTCAACCATGTTGGTGGAAATGTAAAGCCCCTCAACAAAGCCGCCGGCAATGATGGTGGCAGCCACAGCATGCTGCTCATCATCTTCAAGATATGCCTGTGAATTGAGGAATGTCTCAGAGACGATCTCCATGATGACATCACGGTTATTGATATTCTGCTCCAGGCGCTCGATGACCGACTCATCTATGGCATCAAGGATACCGAGGCCTGATGCCATCTTCTCAGCCGCCTCCATATAGTTGATAAGGAGTGAGGTCTCATCATACATGCTGGCAAAGCTGAGGTCGCACACATAGATACCCAGGTTGAGGGCCATACTCTTACTGGTGCTGTAACGGTCTTTGTTTTCAACCGGATTGAGCAGGGTAGCGTCAAACCTGGCCCCTGCCTCTTTTATCAGCTGTGCCACCTCAAGTGGTGTAGGCAGTGCATTAAAAACCTTCTCGGCGCTCTTTATCTGCTCAGCGGTATGCTCATCAAGGCCTGCAATCTCATCCCGCTGTTGCCTGACGGTATCACCACCGGCCCGGCCCTTACATGAGGTGGCTGCCAGGCAGAATGCAAAAGCAGCAACACCAAGAATCAATGGCACAATTTTAAACTTACTCTTCATAATTGCTGTAATTTTTATGTTCACAGGCCTTTATACGACCAATTTACACTTTAATAAACGAAAAGGACCCTGAGTTATTATTTCAGAATGAAATTGTTCTAAAAGTAAAGGTAATAGTGTGACAGAAACATCATTAGAGAGGTACGCAGGGAAGCTGCTGAGTCTGACAGAGTGGTCTCTGGCAACAGGAGAAGGCAGTAAGTGTCTGCTGTAGCAACCACAGGTAACAGGTAGTTAAGGCTACCGGCGGTGTTGCCGGCTACTGCTGAGGCTACCGGCTACCGTTGGTGTCACCGGCTATCGATGATGTCGGTGCTACCACTGGTGTTGCCTGCTATCGCTGATGCCACCGGCAACCGTTGGTGTCGCCGGCTATCGATGGTGTTGCCGGCTACAGGAGGGGAGAATCTGAAGAGGTGTCAGGGATCATCCGGTGAACTAAATATATGAGCTGTAGTGTCTCATAAACTGAGACCTCTCAAAGAGTGACGGGTTATCTATATTCCTGTAGTTAAACATTCCCCTGAAGTCGTCAACAGCTTTAAACTCTTTGTTAGCCATCCATTTATGAAGACCTTCATTTATCTCAGATACCACTCTGAACCCCCTTTTGTAGAGTGCAGAGCAGACCTGTACGGTGGTGGCGCCTGCCAGCAGGTACTTGATGGCATCCTCACTACTGTAGACCCCGGTGGTGGCTGAGATATCTATCTCGATATCCTGTGCACTCACCATACCTATCCAGCGCAGTACATACCTCTGCTCTACCGGGTTGGAGAGGACAGAGGCAGGCACTATCTTCATATTTTCAATATCTATATCGGGCTCATAAAACCTGTTAAACATCACCACACCCGTTGCTCCGTGATTATATATCTGCCACACGAAGTTGAGAAGGTTTGAGAACTTCTGCCCTATCTTCACGGTGATGGGAATTTTCAGTTTCTTCTTCAGGTTATCTATAATCTGGAAGTAGATTGTCTCTGAGGCGGTACTCCCCTTGAGCATATCAGTAGGTATAAAGAATATGTTCACCTCCAGCGCATCAGCACCCGCCTTCTCTATCTCCAGCGCAAAGTCGATCCACCCTTTTGGTGAGAAGCAGTTTATACTGGCTATAACCGGTATGTTGACCCTTTTACGTGCGCCGGCCACCAGGTCGAGGTATGCCTCAACACTGTTGGTACGGGTATAGTACTGCAGATAGTCATCAGCCTCCGGGTAGAGCTCTGCTGATGACATAGAGTGTGCCAGGGAGACTATCTGCTCCTCAAACAGCGACTTCAGCACTACGGCGCCGGCGCCGGCAGCTTCAGCCTCTGCTATCGATTCAACCTTTGAGGTAAAGTTGGAACTGCCAACAATGACCGGACTGCTAAGCTCCAGTCCGAGGTAACGTGTACTGATTGTAGTCATCTCTTGATAATCAAGTTCGTTCTCCAAAAATAAGTGTTCCTATCCTAACCAGGGTACTCCCCTCTTCAACGGCTAACTGAAAGTCGCTTGTCATACCCATGGAGATAGTATCAAAGTGTTCTGTGAGTCTGAAGTGCCTCTCATTCAGCTGCCTGAAGATAGTAGCCAGTCGTCTGAACTCCTGCCTCACCTTCTCCTGATCATCGGTGAAGGTTGCCATACCCATCACACCTCTTATCGTCACCCGTTTCAGTGAGGCGGTTATCACATCCCAGGGGGTGCTGAGGATCTCATCCCCGGTGAACCCTGTCTTCGACTCTTCATCTGCAATATGTACCTGCAGCAGGCAGCTGATCATCCTGTCACGTGCCTCTGCAGCATCATCAATCAGTCGCAGCAGCCTGACCGAGTCAACAGACTCGATCATTGTGGCTGCCGTAACTGCATGTTTAACCTTGTTCGACTGCAATCGTCCTATCAGGTGCCATGAGATATCATCAGGGAGCTGCTCTCTTTTAGCTGTCAGCTCCTGCACCCTGTTCTCGCCAAAGATACGGAGGCCTGCATTGTAGGCCTCCATTATCTCATCATGGGTGCGCGCTTTGGTAACTGCCATGAGTGTTACCCCCGCCGGCAGCTGCTCCTGCACTCTTCTGATGTTGTCAGCTATGCTGCTCATCACGGCCTCCGACAATTTCAGTCAAGCTTATGGATTACCAGTCCGCTCCTCAGCTTGGGCTCAAACCAGGTTGTTTTGGGAGGCATGATATTACCTGTGTCAGCAATGGTTATCAGCTGCTTCATGGAGACGGGATAGAGTGCTATTGCTGCCTTCATCTCACCACTGTCAACCCTCTTCTTAAGCTCACCCAGTCCTCTGATACCACCAACAAAATCGATTCGCTTTGAGCGCCTCAGATCCTGTATATCAAGCAGAGGCTTCAGCACCTGCTCAGTCAGTATGGTGACATCAAGTCCGCCGATGGGGTCACTATCGTCATAGGTACCCTTGCGGGCGCTGAGACGATACCACCTGCCATCAAGGTAGAGGCCGAAGTTGTGGAGCTTCCTCGGACGGTAGATCCTGGTTCCCATATCGGTCACCTCAAAAGAGTGCTCCAGCTTCTCAAGGAACTGCTTGGAGGACAGCCCGTTAAGGTCTTTGACCACACGGTTGTAGTCGAGAATCTTGAGATGGTCATCAGGAAATATCACAGCCATGAAGAGGTTATACTCCTCATCACCCCGGTGTGCCGGATTGTTGTCACGCTTCTCCTTGCCCACCAGCGCTGCTGCTGCTGTACGATGATGTCCGTCAGCCACATACATATAAGGCACCTTGTCAGCAAAGAGTCTCTCTATCTCAGCGTTGATCTTCTGATCACGCACTACCCAGAAGTGATGTCCTATCTTATCTTCGGCGGTGAAGTCATACTCAGGCTTCTGGCTCCCAACCACCTTATCAACAATGGCATCTATCTCATCGAGTGCCGGATAGGTAAAGAAGACCGGCTCCACATTGGCATTATTGACCCTCACATGCTTCATCCTGTCCTCCTCCTTGTCGGGCCTGGTGAGCTCATGCTTAAGTATTTTTCCTCCAATATAGTCATCTACCGATGCACACCCCACTATTCCATACTGTGTACGGCCCTTCATGGTCTGTGCATAGATATAGAAATATCTCTCACTATCCTCCTTCAGCCAGCCACGCTCCTGCCACAGGCCGAAGTTCTCCACAGCCTTACTATAGACCTCTGTCGAGTGTACATCAATACCCTCAGGCAGGTCTATCTCAGCCCTGGTAATATGCAACAGTGATTTCTCTTTACCCCTGGCCATGATGGCAGCCTCTTCGGAGTTCATGACATCATAGGGCAGGCAGGCGATCTCAGCCGCCAGATTAGCCGGGGGCCGGAGCCCCCGGAATGGTTTAACAACAGCCATATCTGAATTCTATCTCCTTCGTTTTACGGTTTGTTAACTCTGAATGTCTCGTCGCCGGTAGCGAAGAATGAGACGATCTGACGTGCAGCTGCCACTCCCGAATTGATGTTGGCCTCTTTTGTCTGAGCGCCCATCTTTTTCGGTGTAAAGAAATAGCGGCCCGGAAACTTTTCTGCCAGTAGGGCAGCGTTATCGGGAGCTATATCTGAGAGATACCTGAAGTCGGCTCTCTTCTCCATCAGAGTCACCATCTCAGCCTCATTGATCACCTCCTTGCGGGCGGTATTAACGAGTACCGCACCCTTGGGCATGAGTGAGAGCAGCTTCTCTCCTATCGACCCTTTGGTCTTCTCATTGGCAGGTATGTGCAGTGAGAGGTACTGTGACTTTGAGTAGAGCTCTTCAACGCTGCCAACGGGTGTCACACCAGCCTCCTCTATCACTGAGCTGTTAACGAAGGGGTCATAGGCGTAAACCTTCATACCAAAACCCCGGGCTATACGTGCCACGCACTTACCTACGTTGCCGTAGGCATGAATACCAATTGTTTTGCCCAGCAGCTCAGTGCCTGACTTACCATCAAATCCACCGCGTGCATCCTGCAGCATCATGCCAAAGGCGAGCTCGGCAACAGCATTTGAGTTCTGGCCCGGGGTATTCATCGCAACGATGTTACGTGCTGAGCAGGCTGCCAGGTCAAGGTTGTCATATCCGGCGCCCGCCCTGACAACGACCTTAAGGTTTCCGGCAGCAGCAACCACATCAGCATCAACCTTGTCGGAGCGTACTATCAGCGCATCGGCGTCAGCCACAGCAGCATGAAGCTCTTGTGGTGTTGAATATTTTTCAAGGAGAGCCAGGGTGTGGCCCCCCTTCTCTACCACTTCGCGTATCTGGTCAATAGCGACAGGTGCAAAAGGTTTTTCTGTAGCTACAAGTATCTTCATATCATATAATTATTTTAATGTTTATTGGCAAATTCCTTCATAGTGTCAACCAGTGCCCTGACGCTCTCAATGGGAAGAGCGTTGTAGAGTGATGCACGGAAGCCACCTACTGAACGGTGACCACCAATACCTATCATACCCTTTGACTTGGCAAATTCGGCAAACTCCTTCTCCAGCTCCTTATACTCATCATTCATGACAAAGCATACGTTCATCAGTGACCTGTCTTCCGGATCGGGCACGGTAGGCTTGAAGAGCTTGTTGCGCTCTATCTCATCATAGAGGAGGCCAGCCTTCTCATTGTTGACCTTCTCAACAGCCCTTATACCACCCTGCTGCTTGAGCCACTCAAGAGTCTTGAGAGCACCAAAGATCGGGAGTACCGGCGGTGTGTTGAACATTGACACCTTATCGATATGGGTCTTGTAGTTGAGCATGGTTGGCAGTGTGCGGGAGACCTTGCCAAGGGCGGCATCCTTTACAATTACGAAGGTTACACCGGCAGGTGCCAGGTTCTTCTGTGCTCCGCCATAGATGAGTGAATATTTTGAGATATCTATCGGGCGGCTGAAGATATCTGATGACATGTCAGCCACGAGTGGTACACTCACTACGGGATCCTTCTTCCACTGGGTGCCATAGATGGTGTTGTTTGTGGTGTAGTGGAAGTAGTCAACATCTGACGGTACCACAAAATTTTTCGGGATGTAGTTAAAGTTACTCTCTTTTGATGATGCCACCTCCAGCACCTCACCAAAGTTTTTAGCCTCCTTGATCGCCTTGCTGGCCCACTCACCTGTATTGATATAGGCAGCCTTCTTCTCAAGCAGGTTCATGGGTGCCATGGCAAACTGGAGGCTGGCTCCGCCACCTACAAATATTACCGAATAGCCTTCAGGAATCTCAAGAAGCTCCTTGATCAGGGCAACAGCATTGTCGACCACAGCAACGAACTCCTTGCTGCGATGTGAGATCTCAAGTATCGAGAGCCCCATGCCTGCAAAATCCCTTGTGGCTTCGATCACCTTGTCAATGGTGTACTGCGGCATGATCGAAGGCCCTGCAAAGAAATTGTGTTTTTTCATATCTGATTACTTTATTTTGGTTAATAATGTTTTAAACAGTCTTTAACAACTGGTCCGGTCACTGCCCGGAAGAGGGGCTTCAGAGTGCTACAATCTTTTTGTCACGAAGCACCGGTACCACCCCGGTAATATCAAGTGTATGGCAATATGGTATACAGTCGCTTAGCCCGATCTCACCCAGGCGTGTCCATTGTGCGGTCTTTGAGACATAGCCCAGCAGGTCATTTTCAGCTATGCTCCAGAGGTCAGTGGCAGCATGTACCTGGTCACAGATAGTCTCAAACTTACCGCTGGCAAGCAGCTTCTCTGCCATAGCACCGGCACACACTGCATCTTCAAGGCTAAAGCGGCCCTTCCACCCTGAGCAGACTATTACAGCCTTGCCCTCCTGATTCTCAACCCACTCACATAGGGCTGAGATGTTGATATATGAGCCGACAGCAACATTGTCACAGTCGGAGACCATTTTTATCAGGGCAGTACCGTTGGTAGTACTGTAGACAACACTTTTCCCTTTCACCTTTTCTGGCGAGAAGTTGAAGGGTGAGTTGCCAAAATCAGCGAAGTCTGGCACATAGCCATCACGCTCAGCAGCTATCAGGAATCCATGTGACTGCATCTCCCTGGCCTCATCCAGGTCAGCTACCGGAATTATCTCTTTAACCCCGTTTGCAAATGCTGCACATATTGAACTGGTAGCACGAAGCACATCAAGTACCACTATTGCCGACTCCTTATTGGCAATGGCATCAAAAACTCCGGGAGTAAAACAGATCTCGAGTTTTCTTTTTGTCATATTAAAATATCTATTTAATTGGTTATTGCTTATAGAAGGGCAGTGCTGTCACCTTCGCCTTCAGGTCACGGTTACGTACCCGTATAAATATTTCGGTATCACTCTTCCAGTAACCTTTTTTCAGATAGGCCAGCCCTATCCCCTGCTTTAGTGAGGGTGACATTGTTCCTGAGGTAACCTCTCCGATCACCTCTCCTGCGGCATCAACCACCGGGTAGTGTTGTCTGGGTATACCCTTGTCAACCATCACAAATCCTTTAAGCCGCTTTTCCACACCCTCATCCTTCTCTCTCTGCAGCAGCTCCCTGTCAATAAACTCCTTGCCGGGCACAAACTTGGTTATCCATCCCAGGCCGGCCTCTATAGGTGAGGTGGTGTCACTGATATCGTTGCCATAGAGACAGTAACCCATCTCGAGCCTGAGGGTGTCGCGGGCACCCAGCCCTACCGGCTTGATACCATACTCCTCACCTGCCCTGAACACCTCTTCCCAGAGACGGCGGGCATCACCCTTCGGAACATAGATCTCACACCCGCCTGAGCCGGTATATCCGGTGGTTGAGAAGATTACCCCGTCAATGCCTGCAAACCTGAGCACCTTGAAGCTATAAAACTCCATCTCCTCAACCGGCTCATCGGTAAGCTTCTGCATCGCCTTCATTGCCAGTGGGCCCTGAACGGCCAGCTGAGCAATATCGTCAGAGGCGTTCTCCAGCTCCCCGCCCGGACCGGCGGTGAGGCCAAATGCTGCAGCATGCTGCAGACACCACTCCCAGTCTTTCTCAATATTGGCAGCATTGACCACCAGAAGATACTCGGTGGCACTGAATCGGTAGACCAGCAGGTCATCAATAATACCCCCTCTCCCATTGGGGAAATAGGTATACTGAACCTTACCATCAGTCAGGTCATTGATATCGTTGGAGGTTATATGCTGAAGGAAGTCAACGGCGCGGGGGCCTCTGACCCAGAACTCTCCCATGTGTGAAACATCGAATACACCCACAGCTGACCGGACAGCCAGATGCTCTTCGGTGATACCGGTAAACTCAACCGGCATATTGTAGCCGGCAAAAGGAATCAGCCTGGCTCCAAGTGCCTCATGAAACTTTAGAAATGGAGTGCTTTTCATTATATTCAGACTTTTGGTTAAAGAACAAAAATATAGATTTTGCGTTGATAAAAAGCTGTTTAATATCATTTTTGCTTAGTGCCTTTCCTTTAACTACTTTGCCATGATGGAATCAGAATGGCTATATTTGTATTTAATAATAATCAAGTTGATATGAGTTACAAAATATTCAAGCCTGAATATCTGGTCAGCGTTAGTGGTGGTGAGATCGGAATAATTTCAGAGATTACCACCATATTTAGTGATCAGGTACCACAATTCCTCACCTCAATGAGGGATCTGTTGAGCCAGGGTAACTACCATGAGCTGGGTCTGCTGGCACACAAGGCAAAAGGGTCAGTCTCTGTGCTGGGTATGGATGAGACCGCTTCAATGCTCAAGGAGTTTGAGCTGCTGGCCAGGGAGGGTAAGGAGAGCGACCGTTACAAAGAGTTTATTGACCGGTTTGAGGCTGACACCACGGTCGTAATAAGTGAGATAAACGATTATATCAGCAAAAATAGTTGACCGGGTATGGTGGCAAGTGATTCCGTTGATGGCATTGAGGTAATCAGTTTTAATACTGACCGTATCAATGCGCTCAATATCGATTCTATCAGGCCGGTCATCATGAAGGCCTTTGAGGCGCCCTATTCCAAAGTGATAATTGACCTTGAAGGGGTGAACTACCTTGACAGTACCGCCTTTGCAATGTTCCTCCACCTGCTCAGGATAGCCAGGTCAAACTACTCATCATACAAGCTCTGCTCACTGACACCGGGTGCCGGTGAACTCTTTGAGCTGCTGCAGCTGCACCAGTCAATCGATATTCTCAACGACCGCGAAAGCTGCTTTGAGAGCTTCCGCAGCGGACCACCATATTAGCTGCCAGAAAGAGCTGCTCTGTCGGCCTGATGAGCTACACCTTTCGGCCTGAGAGCTATCCTGTCAGCTTGATGAGCTACCCCTGCCGGCCTGCTTTCAGCTGTTGGTAATGGCTATCGCACCTCCGGCCACATCAATCTTCACCTCTCTGCTCTTATCTATGGTTCCTGCTATCACCATACGGGAAAGCATGTCAACCACCTCCCTCTGTATCAGCCGCTTGACCGGCCGTGCCCCAAACAGCGGATCAAACCCCTTCTCTGCCAGCCACTCTACCGCCCTGTTGGTGATACTGCTGCTGATACCCTTCTCCTGAAGCATCACTGCCACCCTCTCAAACTGCATACGCACTATCTCACCTGTCTGTGCCATGGTGAGCGGTCTGAACATAACTATCTCATCTATCCTGTTTACAAACTCAGGCCTCAGTGTTGTACGCAGCATTCGCACCAGCTCCTCCTTCAGCTCGCCGGCCTTCTCATCATCCATCATGCCGCTGCTGCTCTCTATCTGCTCTCTTATCAGTGCCGACCCCAGGTTTGAGGTCATGATCACTATGGTGTTCCTGAAGTTGACTGTTCTACCCTTGTTGTCTGTCAGCCTGCCATCATCGAGCACCTGCAGCAGTATGTTAAACACGTCGGGGTGAGCCTTCTCGATCTCATCCAGCAGCACCACTGAGTAGGGCTTGTGTCTCACCGCCTCCGTCAGCTGTCCGCCCTCATCATAACCTACATACCCCGGTGGTGCACCTATCAGCCGTGAGACGCTGTGCCGCTCCTGGTACTCGGTCATATCTATCCGTGTCATCAGGTTCTCATCATTGAAGAGGAACTCTGCCAGTGCTCTTGCCAGCTCGGTTTTACCCACCCCGGTGGTCCCCATGAATATGAATGACCCTACCGGCCTCTTCTCATCCTGCAGTCCTGCCCGCGACCGTCTGACAGCATCAGCCACGGCACCTATCGCCTCATCCTGTCCTATCACCCGGCGGTGCAGCTCATCCTCCAGCCTGAGCAGCTTCTCCTTCTCACTCTCCAGCATACGTGTCACCGGTATGCCTGTCCACCGTGAGACTATCTCTGCAATATCATCATACCTGACATCATCACGTACCATAGAGCCTCTGTCACGTTTCTCCTCGATAGCAGCTGTCAGCTGCTCTATCTCACGGGCATTCTCATTCAGCTTTCCATAACGTATCTCAGCCACCCTGCCATAGTCACCTGCCCTTTCGGCTCTCTCAGCCTCAAACCGCAGCTCTTCAGCCTCCTGCTTCTTACGCTGCAGGCTCTCTACCAGCTCCTTCTCGCCCTGCCAGCCAGCCTTCAGCTCATCACGTGCTGCAGAGAGGTCAGCTATCTCACGTGACAGCTCCTGCTCCTTGATACTGTCGCCATCGCGACGCACCGCCTCACGCTCTATCTCCAGCTGCCTTATCTGCCTGTCGGCCGAATCGATCTCTTCAGGCACTGAGTTTATCTCCAGCCTGAGCCTGGCAGCCGCCTCATCGATAAGGTCTATCGCCTTGTCAGGCAGGAAGCGGTCAGTGATATAGCGGTATGAGAGGTCCACGGCAGCAATGATCGCCTCATCACGTATGATCACCTTATGGTGTGTCTCATACCTCTCACGCAGGCCCCTCAGTATGGAGATGGCGTCAGCCCTGTCAGGCTCATCGATCACCACCACCTGAAAGCGTCTCTCAAGTGCCTTGTCTGCTTCAAAATACTTCTGGTACTCATTGAGGGTGGTGGCACCTATCGCCCTCAGCTCACCCCTGGCGAGCGCCGGTTTGAGTATGTTGGCAGCATCCATAGCACCCTCACCCTTGCCTGCCCCCACCAGGGTATGTATCTCATCGATAAAGAGTATCACCTCGCCATCAGAGGCTATCACCTCATTGACCACTGACTTGAGGCGCTCTTCAAACTCACCCTTGTACTTGGCGCCGGCTATCAGTGCACCCATATCAAGTGAATAGATACGTTTATGTGTCAGGTCTTCAGGCACATCACCACGTATGATACGGTGTGCCAGCCCTTCGGCTATAGCTGTCTTGCCCACCCCCGGCTCGCCTACCAGGATAGGGTTATTTTTTGTCCTTCGTGACAGTATCTGCAGCACACGTCTTATCTCCTCATCACGTCCTATCACCGGGTCAAGCTTGCCCGCCCTGGCTCTCTCATTGAGGTCAATGGCAAACCTGTTGAGCGAGTCCCAGGTCTCCTCTGATGTCTGGCTCTCAACCCTCGCTCCCTTACGCAGGTCAGCGATAGCCCTCTCCAGTGTGGTATCATCCAGACCATTCTCCTTCATCAGACCGGCAACACTGCCTCTCTGGCCGGCGAGGGCCAGCAGCAGATGCTCTACGGAGACAAATCGGTCTTGCATACGTCCAGCGTGGTCAGCAGCATGCCTGAAGAGAGCTGACACCTCAGACGAGAAGTAGGGCTCACCACCACTGATACGCGGGTAGCTGTCAATAATAGTATCCAGCTTCTTGCCGAAGATGGAGCTGTTGACACCACCCTTCGAGAAGAGATATGACACAATACTCTCTGCCTCAGTGATGATACCCTTGAGTATGTGGCCGCTCTCAATAGCCTGATGGCCCTTCGCGGCTGCAATGGAGAGAGCCTTCTGTACAGACTCCTGTGCTTTTATGGTAAAATTTTCAAAGTTCATTTCGGTTGATCCTATTTACAATTCCTCTCTTAAAATATCTGTTTTTACTATAACTGTTTCTTACCGTTTTCTTCTGCTGGGCAAATGTGCAAGCTCCTCTCTGCCCGTTTCACTTCTGCTATGTAAGTATGCCAGCTTCCCTGTTACCGTTTCACTATTCCTTCCTTACCATACCTGCTGTTCAATTCTTTTGCCACACCCCCGCAAGGGATATATTCATGCCATTATGACAGAGTATGAATAATATTGTACAATTCAATACCGTTATATAAGCCCTGTCACCAATTTTACTGCTTTTGTAACCACTCTGCAATGAATGAAAAGATACTGGACACCCTGATGCACCTCTTTGCCATCATTGCACCGGCACAGGGTAATGAGAGTGACAGGCGCGGGGTGGTTGAGACCTTCCTCAGGCCACAGCTCAACCATGACGGGGTAAATGAGTATCTGCAGATATTTGACAACTACTACGCTGAGGCACAGAAACGGCTGAGAAAGGGCAATGAGGCGCGCAGGAATGCTGCCATCTCAGTAAGAATCATCAAGATATGCTATGACATCGGAATGCAGCTCACGCTCAACCAGAAGATAATCGTGCTGGTGCAGCTGCTCGAATATTGCCGCTCTGACAACAAAGAGGTGAACGCCAATGAGCTGGAGTTTATCATTACGGCCGCCGAAGGGTTCAACATCCCTGAAGAGGATTTTCAGCTGTTGCGTGAGTTTGTGCTCTCAACGCGTGACGAGGTGCCCGAGTCGCCACAGGTACTGGTGATAGACAACGATGCCGTCACCAGCTATGAGAAGAGCCACCACATAGTGAATGAGTCACTGCGCGGACAGGTGAGGGTGCTCAACTTTGCCAGGGCAGATCTGCTGTTTGTCAGGGCATTCGGGACAGGTGAGCTGCTTCTTAGCGGACAGCTGAGGCATGAAGACAAGGTCTATCTCTTTGAGCGGGGCGGGTCACTCAGGCTCATGAGCAGCAAGCCCATATACTACTCAGAGGTGATAAGGCAGTTTCTTGATGAGAAGGCTCTCGCCTCAAGGGTGGTCTTCGAGGCGAGGGAGATAGAGTACCGGTTCAAGAGCGGACAGACAGGCCTTCATCAGATGAGCTTCGCCGAGGAGTCGGGAAGGCTGCTGGGAATAATGGGGGCATCGGGAGCAGGAAAGTCAACACTGCTCAGTGTGCTCAACGGCACCAACAAGCCACACTCGGGCCAGGTGATGATAAACGGCATAGATATCCATGCCGACGGTGACAAGATCAAGGGACTGATAGGGTATGTGTCACAGGATGACCTGCTGATAGAGGAGCTCACCGTCTTCGAGAACCTCTACTACAATGCACGTCTCACCTTCGGCAACCTGGATGAGGAGAGTATTATCAGGAAGGTGGAGGAGGTGCTCTACAGCCTGGGGCTGCATGAGATAAGGGATATGAAGGTGGGCACCCCACTGAACAAGAAGATATCAGGCGGGCAGCGCAAACGGCTCAATATCTCACTGGAGCTGATCAGGGAGCCGGCGATACTGTTCCTTGATGAGCCCACGTCAGGACTCTCATCACTCGACTCAGAAAATATACTTGACCTGCTTAACGACCTTAAGCTCAAGGGCAAACTCATATTTGTGGTTATCCACCAGCCCTCCTCAGACATCTTTAAGATGTTTGACAGGCTGATACTGCTCGATTCAGGTGGTCACATGATCTATTATGGACTGCCGGTGGGTGCCATTGACTACTTCAAAGACAGGATGCACCTTCCGCGATACCATGACAGTGAATGTCATGCCTGCGGTAATGTCAACCCCGAGCAGATCTTCAGTATTGTCGAGTCAAAGGTGCTGGATGAGTTCGGGCGCCCCACCATGACACGCAGGGTCACACCGCCGGAATGGAGTGGTTACTATAAGAGCTGCTCCGGTGAGCACCCTCAGCCACCTGTGCCGGGCAATAGTATACCGGAGATCACACTGCGTACACCGTCACGCTTCCGCCAGCTCCTGATATTTGCCAGGCGTGACATAATGGCCAAGCTGTCTGACATGCAGTACCTGGCTGTTACACTGCTTGAGGCGCCGGTACTGGCTCTCTTCCTTGCATTTATCATCAGATATTTTGATGAGAGCGTCAGCACCCCATCATATACACTGCTGCAGAACAGTAACCTGCCGGTCTATATCTTCATGTCAGTGATAGTGGCCATATTTATGGGACTGACCGTCAGTGCAGAGGAGATCATCAAAGATCGTAAGATTCTGAAGCGTGAAGCTTTTCTCAACCTGAGCTGGAACAGTTATCTGCTCTCAAAGATAGGAGTACAGTTTCTGATATCAGCAATACAGGCAGCAGCCTTTGTGGCGGTGGGTAACACCATCTTCGGTATCAGAGGGATGTGGTTCGAGTACTGGACAGTGCTCTTCTCATGCTGGGCCGCCTCCAACATGATGGGCCTGCTTATCTCAGACAGCTTTAAGACGGTGGTTACCATCTATATCCTGATACCATTCCTGGTTATACCACAGATAATTCTTAGTGGCATCATTGTCAAGTATGACAAGCTCAACCCCACCATCTCATCACCGGTATCAATTCCGGTCTACGGTGAGCTGATAGTAGCCAGATGGGGGTATGAGGCACTTGCCGTAGATCAGTTTGTAAACAACCGGTTTGAGAAGCAGTTCTACCCCTATGACAAGGTGATCAGCACAGCCAAGTATCGTAAAGATATATGGTATAATGAGATGAAGAGTATCCTCTCCAGGGTGGAGAACAACAGTGAGCGTGAGAGGCTGGGTGAGTCAGACAGGAGTGATATGATACTGGTGTTGAATGAGATCACCGAGGAGCTGAGGTTTACCCCCACGATCGGGTTTGATCTCTCACTGATAGAGCCCGACAATATCACTACCGAAATGGTTGCTGCTGCACGGCAATATATAGACAGGGTGAGACGATACTACATAGCGCTGTCAAAGAGCACCATGGAGGCACGTGACCAGCTTATCATCAGCCATGAGAAGGCTGACCATGAGGGGTTTATCAAGATGAAGCGTCAGTATACCAATGAGTCGCTGCAGGAGTTTGTCAGAAACGACAATGAGAAAGACCGTATCAGGCGTTACCGCAACCGGCTATACCAAAACTATGACCAGATCTTTTATGACCCCGACCATCCGCTAATAAAGGCCCATTTCTATGCGCCACAGAAGCAGCTGTTTGGCTATTTTGCCAATACATTGGTAGTCAATACACTGGTGATATGGCTGATGACAGGCATGCTCTACCTGCTGCTCTACTTCAGGGTGCTCTACCACCTTCTCGACTCGTCAGAGAAGATAAAACGGGTGTGGCATGACAGGCGCGAGAAGAGGATGGCAGAGAAAGGTGCTACCGGTGAGTAGGGGCTCTCAAAAGGATTAAAATGTTAAAGGATGCCTGCCCTCCCGGCCGGCACCCTTTCTTCACCTGTTATGTCCGATCGTTTCTGGTGAGGTGCTATCTGACTCACTCAACGATTTCAATCATCTTGAACGGCACCTTTATGATTGAGTCGTAATCTTCACCCGCCTCAAGCATATCCTCATCATCCTCCTCATAGAACCAGTGTATCTCAACGTCATGTCTGGCCTTGTGGATAGCCTCCAGCCTTTTGAAGAGGTCGAGAATGCACTTTGACGAGCTTGTATTGAAGTACTCAAGCCTGATATTGACCACTGTCTTCTCAAGTGGCCCCTGCATATACTGATCAAGCCACTCGTTTATCGGCTTGTAAAATTCTACCGAGTTTTCGGGAATTGATCTCCCCTTGATTTCAAATACACCCTCTCTGACATCAAATTTTACTGACGGGGTTTTCGGAGTTCCTTCGATAATGATCGGTTCCATATCTATCTGTTTTTGTTAATTGCCTATACCGGTGCTACTACGGCTGTCAGCCGGAATGCCGTGTTTCTGTTATCATACCTCCTGAACCGGAAGTCTATCCGGTGTCCTGTCTTCCTCGCAATATCAAGCAGCCCCAGTCCGCCCAGCCCCTTCTCAGTGATAATCTGGTTATTCAGTACCTCTTTGTACTGCGCCTTGATCTCCTCCGGTGTGGAGCGGTTTATCCGGGTCAGTTTCTCTTCAAGCTCTTTCACATGCACAAAATCCACAAAGTTACAGGTGGTGATCCTGTATCCTGACTTCTGCTTCTCAAGCACCACAACCCCAAACCTGTCAGGACGGGCGGCGTGGTACCCTCTTGGCACCCTGTCAGAGTGGTGATAGAGGTTTTGCAGGCTCTCTACCAATACATTATAGACCTTTTTCCTCAGCCTGGGAGCCTCACGTGTAAGCAAAAGCTTCCTCTCCACCAGGTCGAGAGCTCTGGTAATGGTGTCTGACTCAACGTTACCCTTATAATAAAGCACTGCTCCTCTGATGTCAAGATCACTTATCAGATTTTCAAGGTCAAAACTCATCGGCCTCACTGCAAGTATCAAAGCTAATACATGTAACAAAAATAGATTTTTGTTGACAATAGCCAACAGGCTCGTTCCAATATTTAAGATTTGTGCCCAAAATTTTGACAAGGGTTTGATTAATGCCGATGAAGGTATATTACTCTATCAGTTTTTGCTGCTACGGTAGCCGAGCAGTTTTTCCCACTCACGGCTGTCATTAAGTATCTCAATAGCCTTTTTGATGGCCGGGTCTGTCACATTTACCACACGAAAATACTCATTGGTATCCCACAGGTCACGTGCCACCAGTGCTTTCATCACGCTCCTGATCTCCCTGGCAGATATCGCGAACTGCTCCTCGTTGTATTTCACCCCGTTCTTCTCCCCTGCAGCCTTTAGACCGGCTATGGCCTCCTCATCGATCTCAAAGTTCTTTGTGAAGCTCTCAAAACTGTCATATTTTCTGGTCAGCTGCTTACGGTTGCGGTCAGTATATTCAACCATATAGTTTGTCAGGGCTGAGGTTCTCACCAGGTCACGGTAGTAGTCAGAGTAGTAGGAGGTGTCTGCCGGTATGAAGATATCGGGTGTGATCCCGCCGCCGCCATACACCAGTCTTTTGTTGACGATGGTGTAAGCCCTGAGTGAGTCAGGCAGCCTGAGGCTGTCAGGGTGCATCAGCTCACCATTGACATAGCGGCTGTAGTATGTCAGAAAGTATTTGTCAAACCCCTCACTGTAGGGTGTCTGTATCAGCCTCCCTGAGGGGGTGTAGTAACGTGCTACGGTAAGCCGTATCTCCGACCCGTCAGGCAGTGAGAATGCATTCTGTACCAGCCCTTTACCAAAACTTCTGCGACCAATCACCACCCCACGGTCCCAGTCCTGCACAGCACCTGCCAGTATCTCACTGGCAGAGGCTGACCCCTCATCAATCAGCACCGCAACCGTGGTGCCCGTCAGCCTGCCTGAGGGAGCAGAACGATACTCCTGCCGTGAGGTGTGGAGCCCTTCGAGGTAGACGATCAGCTCATCACCGGCCAGCAGCTCATCGGCAATCATCACTGCCGGTGCCATAAATCCGCCTGAGTTGCCACGCAGGTCTATCACAAGCTTCTTCATGCCGGCACGTTGTAGCCGGCCGGCAGCCTCCATAAACTCGCCGGCTGTCTGTTCAGAGAAGCGGTTCAGCTTGATATACCCGGCATCATCAGACACCATGTATGCTGCATCAAGGCTGTTGACAGGTATCTTGTCACGTGTCACCGTAAAGTCAAGCAGCCTCTGTTCGCCTTTCCTGAATATCTCAATCTTCACCTTGGTACCCTTCGCACCGCGTAGTCTCTTCTGTACGCCGGTATTTGTTATACCTATGCCTGTCACCTTCTCCCCGTCAATAAAGATAATCCTGTCACCAGCCTGAATACCCACCTTCTCTGACGGACCGCCGGGTATGGGTGAGATAATTATCAGTGTGTCATTAAGCAGGTTGAACTGTATTCCCACCCCCTCAAAGTTGCCCACCAGTTGCTCCTTCTCCTCCTCAACATCCTTGGCAGGTATATATACCGAGTGGGGATCGAGGTTGCGGAGGGTGGTGATGATCATCTGCTCAGTGATAGAAGCCACATCAACACTGTCAACATAGACAGCCTCGAGCAGTGCCAGTGTCTTTCCCAGCTTGAATGTCTCCTGTGTCAGCCCCTGTGAGCTTAGTGGTACACTGCCTGTCAGCAGCGCCAACACCAATATATGAACTGTTCTCTTCATCATAATTGTCTGTTTGTGCCGTAGAGCTGTCAGGGCCCTCACCGGCAAGGGGGCTAAGATAATCATTATGCAGCCTACATGGTTACTGCCTCACAGGGTAATAAATCAACAAAGGCGGCAACTCACCCTATCTCATAGGTGACCCCTTCCCGCGCTGCCTCACTGTTGGGGAAGAGCTCCTGCGCCTCTTTCTCCAGCGGCGCCACAGAGCGGTAGCGGGCTGAGAAGTGACCCAGCAGCAGCCGTCCGGCGCCAGCCTCGCTGGCCACCTGTGCTGCCTGGCGGGCGGTACTGTGGCCGGTCTGTATGGCCAGTGAGCGGTACTCCTCACCAAAGGTAGCCTCATGATAGAGCAGGTCAACGCCACTCACCCATGATGCGAGCTCCCTGAACCAGCCGGTATCGCTACAGAATGCGTAGGAGACGGGCTGTCGCGGCTCATGGGTCACCTCACTACATGGTATGGTTACACCACCCTCCCTGACTATGTCATCCCCTCTCCGCGCCCTCCCTATCTCTGCTATGGAGAGGCCATACTGCGCTATTTTCTCCTTTATCATGTTACGCCCGGTGATCTTCTCACGGAAGAGGTATCCATAGGAGGTGATACGGTGCCGCAGCGGGAAGGAGAAGACCTCGAGACGCTTCTCATCAACGATCATGTTTATGGTGTTGCCGGAGACAGGGTGTATCAGCAGTTCATAGCCAAGGATAATGTCAAAGTCAGCCAGATGCGCAGGTATCAGCCTCCTGGCCGGGTCAGGGGCGTAGAGGTGAAGAGCTCTCTTACGGCCCATAAGGTTATAGGTTGAGAGAAGAGGGTAGAGACCAAAGAAATGATCGCCATGCAGATGGCTGATAAAGATATGGTCTATTTTACTGAATCGCACCCGGTAGCGGCGCATCTGTGCCTGGGTGCCCTCACCACAGTCTATTAAATACAACCGCTCATGGGCATTGAGCACATGAGCGGTAGGATTTCTGTCTGATACAGGAAGGGCAGAGCTAGTGCCAAGTATGGTCAGCCTGAAAGCCATTCTCCTGCTTTCACTCAGGAGATAAGCTTCTCAGCCTCTTCCGTATCTGGTGTTATAGAGATGACTGTATCAAGCTGCGAGATGGTTATCAGCCTCTCAACAGCCTCATTCAGTCCACACAGCACAAAGGTGCCACCTGCATTCTTGCATAGTCTGTTTGCCACAAGGATGGCACTCAGACCTGAAGAGTCACAATACTGACACTTCTGCAGGTCAAGTATTATATTCTTCTCTCCCTTACCGGAGATAAGGACAAGCTCCGACTTCAGCGAAGGGGCTATGTGTGTATCAAGCTTTTCAGTCTCAATACTGATTACTGTGTGGTTCTCTTTCTTTACAATATTGAACTCCATGGCGATAATTTTGGCAATTAAAAATAAGGTTATTTTTTCTTTTTACCTACACTCCTTGCCTCTTTTTCTTCCATCTCCTCTTTCAGGGCAGCCAGGTCAGTGATATCACCGAGGGTTGTCTTCTCCAGGCTGGCCTTGATTTTCCGTGCCGCTTTCCTGGTGCTCTCAGCCTCCGTACGCCTCGAAGTAGTCTCTGCTCCCCTCCTCTCATCTTCAAAGACGCGGCTATGGGATACGATAATCTTCTTTGCCCCCTTATTGAACTCTATCACCTTGAATTCGAGCTTCTCCTCCAGGACTGCCTGGGTGCCATCCTCCTTAACCAGGTGTCTGGGTGTGGCAAACCCTTCCACGCCATAGGGCAGGGCAATTACTGCACCCTTGTCAAACAGTTCAACAACGGTTCCCTCATGGATCGAATCAACGGTAAACATATCTTCAAACACATCCCAGGGGTTCTCTTCAAGCTGCTTATGGCCGAGGCTCAGGCGCCTGTTCTCCTTATCTATCTCAAGCACCACAACCTCTATCTCAGCATCAATCGAGGTGAACTCTGCCGGATGCTTTATCTTCTTGGTCCATGATAGGTCAGAGATATGTATCAGTCCGTCAACACCCTCCTCAATCTCAACAAACACCCCAAAGTTGGTGAAGTTACGTACACGAGCCATGTGGTGTGAGTCAACTGAATACTTCTGCTCTATATTCTCCCACGGGTCAGGCTTCAGCTGCTTGATGCCCAGTGACATCTTACGCTCCTCACGGTCAAGGGTCAGTATGACAGCCTCCACCTCATCACCCACCTTCATAAACTCCTGTGCACTGCGCAGGTGCTGTGACCATGACATCTCCGAGACATGGATAAGACCTTCCACTCCAGGTGCTATCTCAACAAAGGCACCATAATCGGCCATCACCACAACCCTGCCATTCACCTTGTCACCCACCTGCATCGTCTCACTGAGTGAATCCCACGGGTGAGGTGTCAGCTGCTTATAGCCAAGGGCGATCCTCTTCTTGGCATCATCAAAGTCAAGAATAACCACATTGAGTTTCTGGTCAAGCTCAACAATCTCCTCGGGATGGTTTACCCTGCCCCATGAGAGATCGGTAATATGTATCAGTCCGTCAACACCGCCCAGGTCGATAAAGACTCCGTAGGAGGTAATATTCTTAACAGTACCCTCAAGTACCTGACCCTTCTCAAGCCTCGAGATGATCTCCTTCTTCTGCTGCTCCAGCTCAGCCTCAATGAGTGCCTTGTGTGAGACCACCACGTTCTTGAACTCCTGATTGATCTTCACCACCTTGAACTCCATGGTCTTGCCTACATAGACATCATAGTCGCGTATCGGCTTCACATCTATCTGTGACCCTGGCAGGAACGACTCAATACCGAACACATCCACTATCATGCCACCCTTGGTGCGACACTTGATGTATCCGGTGATGATCTCGTTGTTATCAAGGGCCTTGTTGACACGGTCCCATGAGTTGTATGCCCTCGCCTTCTTGTGTGACAGTACCAGCTGACCCCTCTTGTCCTCCTGGCTCTCAACATAGACCTCAACGGTGTCACCCACCTTCAGGTCGGGGTTGTAGCGAAACTCATTCAGGCTCACCACCCCTTCCGACTTCTGACCAATATTGATCACCACTTCGCGGTTGTTCATAGCCAATACCACCCCTTCAACCACCTCATCAACAGCTACTGTCGAGAGTGTCTCCAGGTATAGCTTCTCATGCTCTGACCTGTCGCCGTCTGAGGTGAAACCATCATGCTCATAGCTCTCCCAGTCAAACTCCTCAGGTGTGGCAGCTACCACAGCAGCCACTGCTGCCGCCGCTTCCGCCTTTCGTACCTTCTCCTTTTTCTCTTTCATGACAGGCCTCTCCTCCTCAACCATCTCACCTGCCGACTCAGTGACTACCTCGCCCGGGCGAAGGCTCTCAGCAGAGTCACTGGCTGCTGTGACCTCTTCTGGCACCGGCACAGGCTCTGAGGCACTCTCTGCTGCCGGCACCTCTGCAGTGGCCTCCACCGCAGCAGCTTCAGCCACAGGGCTGTCAGCCTCTGCTGCCGGCTCAGTGGTAACACTCTCAGGCTGCTCTGCGGCAACACCCTCAGGCTGCTCTGCGGCAACACCCTCAGGCTGCTCTGCAACAATATCTTTTACTGACTCAGGCTGAGTCTCTTCCGGCTGGCGAATATCACTATCCGCTCTTTTTTCGTTCATCTCTTCGCTGGCGGTTACGCCGGCCTGTTCGTTATTCTCACTCATGTTTACTAAAACAATTGAAATTTAATAAGTTAGACATTATGTTATCTGAAAATTGCTTGCAAAGATAATTATTTTTCTTTTCACTGGTTAACAATATAGTGCTTTTCAAACTACCATATTAAAATAAGGTATGCTCTATGAAGCACTTTTTAGATCACTGCTTTTTTCTATTTTTGTTACCTGAAAATCATTATAGTTAATAATATGAAAGGTATCATTCTTGCCGGCGGCTCCGGTAGCAGGCTTCATCCCCTCACCGAGGCTATCTCAAAGCAGCTGCTTCCTGTCTATGACAAGCCCATGATCTACTATCCACTCTCGGCACTGATGCTTGCCGGTATCCGTGAGATACTGATTATCTCCACCCCGCGTGACCTGCCCAGCTTCAGGGCTCTGCTGGGTGACGGCACCCCTCTTGGCATGCGCTTCTCATACCTTGAGCAGCCCTCTCCTGACGGACTGGCACAGGCCTTTATCATTGGTGAAGAGTTTATTGGTGACGATAACGTATGTATGATCCTTGGTGACAACATCTTCTATGGCCAGGGCTTTGGACCGATACTTCAGCAGGCCGCCTCACTGACGGAGGGAGCCCTGGTTTTCGGCTATAAGGTTCATGACCCTGAGCGGTATGGTGTGGTTGAGTTTGATGATCAGTTCAGGGCCATTAGTATTGAAGAGAAGCCTGCCAGGCCTAAGTCGCACTATGCAGTCACCGGCCTCTATTTCTATGACAACAGTGTTGTTGACCGGGCACGCAGCCTCAGACCGTCAGCACGTGGTGAGCTGGAGATAACCGACCTTAACAGGCTCTACCTCGAGGAGGGGAGGCTGGAGGTGAAGCTGTTGGGACGAGGTATGGCATGGCTTGATACCGGTACCTTTGACAGCCTGCTGCAGGCCTCAAACTTTATTGCCACCCTGCAGCAGAGACAGGGGCTCAGCGCCTCATGTATAGAGGAGATAGCCTACAAGAGAGGGTTCATAAGCAGAGAGCAGCTGATTGAGCTGGCCACGCCACTGGCAAAGAGCCAGTACGGACAGTATCTGCTGAGGCTGGCAGAGGAGGAGTAATGAAGATACACAAGACACCATTTCCGGGGCTGCTCATTATAGAGCCCGATCTCTATCCTGATACGAGAGGTTACTTCTTTGAGAGCTACAACCACAGGAAGCTGAGTGAGCTTGGGGTGACCTATGAACCGGTACAGGATAATGAGTCGAGCTCGGTAAGGGGTGTCATACGGGGCCTCCACTACCAGGAGGAACCATTTGCACAGGCCAAGCTGATAAGGGTGATCAGCGGACAGATATATGATGTTGCCCTTGATCTGAGAGAGGGGTCACCCACCTATGGCAAGTGGTACGGGCTGCTGATCGATTCGGAGAAGAAGCAACAGTTCTTTATCCCGAAAGGTTTTGCGCATGGCTTCTCGGTACTGAGTGAGTCAGCTATCGTACTATACAAGTGTGACAACTACTACTCACCCCCTCATGAGAGAGGCATCAATGCGTTAGACCCCGGGCTGGGGATAGAGTGGATGGTCAGTCATGAGAACCGGATAATAAGCCCGAGGGATATGGCACTCTCACCTTTCAGCACTATCACTTCAACCTTTACCCTCGACAGATGACAACTATACTGGTAACCGGGGCAGCCGGACAGCTGGGCAGTGAGATAAGGGAGCTCTCAGACCACTACAGGGGCTATGAGTTCATATTCACTGACAGCGATGAGATGGATATCACCAATGGTGATGAGACAGCCTCCTTCATCAGCCGTCACCAGCCCTCATGGATCATCAATTGCGCCTCATACACCGCCGTTGACCGTGCCGAGGAGGAGGAGCAGCAGGCAATGGCTGTCAATGCCACCGGGGTGGCCAACATTGTAAAGGCGATTGAGAACGTTCCCTGCCGCCTTATACACATCTCTACCGACTATCTCTTTGACGGCAGCAGGCCGCTGCCATATACCGAGGGTGACACCCCGTCGCCCGTCACCGCTTACGGGCGGAGTAAGCTGGCAGGAGAGAGGGAGGCGATGAGACACAATGATACTCTCATAATAAGAACTTCTTGGCTCTACTCATTCTATGGCCATAACTTTGTCAAGACCATACTGCGGCGGGCAATGACCAGCGACCGGTTAAACGTTGTCTTTGACCAGGTGGGAACACCCACCTATGCTGCTGACCTGGCAGAGGCAATCATGAGTATTGTCAGCGGTACTATCAGACTAAATCATAACTTTATACCCGGCATACTACACTACTCGAACGAGGGGGTGTGCAGCTGGTATGACCTCGCCACGGAGATTGTCAGTGAGACAGCATCAGAGTGCATTGTAACACCGGTACGAAGCTCAGACTACCCCTCAAAGGCTGTAAGACCGGCCTATAGCGTGCTTGACAAGGCAAAGATCAGGGAGTACTACAATATTGAGATACCACACTGGCGTACCAGCCTTAAAAGATGTATAACAAAAATAAACAGGATATGATCAACATTGAAGAAATCAGGAATAGGGCCGCCACATGGCTTGGTGACGAGTTTGATGAAGAGACCCGCAATGAGGTAAGAGACATGCTTGACCATGATGAGAAGGCACTGATCGACTCATTCTACAAGGATCTTGAATTTGGTACCGGCGGATTGCGTGGCATCATGGGTGCCGGAACCAACAAGATGAACCGCTATACGCTGGGCATGGCCACCCAGGGGCTCTCCAACTACCTTAAAAAGCATGCTGCAAACCCTGATGACATCAAGGTGGCCATAGGTTTTGACTCACGTAACAACAGCAGCCACTTCGCCAGGGTGGCCGCCGATATATTTGTGGCCAACGGGTTTACAGCGCTGCTCTTCGAGTCACTCAGGCCTACCCCCGTACTCTCATTCACCATCAGGCATTATGGTTGTGATGCCGGTGTAATACTCACCGCCTCACATAACCCCAAAGAGTATAACGGGTACAAGGTGTACTGGAGTGATGGCGGGCAGGTGGTTAAGCCGCATGACAAGGGTATTATCGAAGAGGTGCGGCGTATCAGCTCGGTGACCGAGGTGGCTGCCGGCGGTGATGCAACAAAGATCATCTCCCTGGGGTCAGAGACCGACAGGATGTTTTATGACGAGTCACTGAAGCTGCGCCTCAACCCTGAGATCATAGAGAGGAACCGTGAGATAGGAATCGTCTACACCCCGTTGCATGGTACCGGCTATAAGATGGTACCTGAGCTGCTGGCACGCTACGGCTTCACCAGGGTCTACCCGGTAGAGGCGCAGAGCATCCCCGATGGTAACTTCCCCACCCTGATCTCACCCAACCCCGAAGACCCGGATGCTCTCACTATGGCGATTGACCTGGCACGTGAAAAGGGAGCTGACCTGGTGATGGCTACCGACCCTGATGCTGACAGGCTGGGTATAGCGGTACGACAGCCGTCAGGCGAATTTATTCTGCTCAACGGAAACCAGACGGCAGCACTGCTCACCTGGTATATAATTACCCAGTGGAAAGAGAAGAATATGCTGAAGGGTAATGAGTATATCATCAGCACCATAGTTACCTCCGGAATACTTAACCGTATAGCAGAGAGGCATGGTGTAAAATGCTATAACGTGCTCACCGGCTTCAAATATTTTGCCGAGCTGATGCTTACCCTCGAAGGCAAAGAGAAGTATGTAGCCGGTGGCGAGGAGAGCTTCGGTTATATGCCAGGTGACTTTGTGAGAGACAAGGATGCTGTCACCTCATGCGCCATGGTAGCCGAGACGGCTGCATGGGCTGCCGACCACGGAAAATCACTGTGGGACCTGCTGAAGGATATCTCTGTAGAATATGGTCTCTACCGTGAGAAGCTGGTAAACCTGGTGAGGAAGGGTGCTGAGGGTGCGGTAGAGATAAAGGCGATGATGGATGAGTACCGTAAAAACCCGCCGGCAGAGATAGCAGGGATAGAGGTGATCAGGATAGATGACTACCAGACACTCATCTCCCGGGAGATGGCCACAGGCAGGGAGAGTCCGCTGCCGCTTGACCACTCCAACGTGCTGCAGTTCTTCCTGGCTGACGGCACACGTATCTCGGTCAGACCTTCAGGTACCGAGCCCAAGATAAAGTACTACTTCACGGCAAACAGACCACTGGCAGACGCAGCTGAGTTTGATGCTGCCTACGGCAGCCTGGGTGACCATATAGATATGATCATACGTGGGATGAAGCTGTGATGGTGACTATGGCAGTGACTGGGGGAGCTGTCCGGCAGACTCCCCCGCAGGCTGCCCCCTCCTGCCCTACTCGCCTATAATTTTCACCAGTACCCGCTTTTTTCGCATTCCGTCAAACTCACCATAAAAGATCTGTTCCCACGGACCAAAATCGAGCTGTCCGCCGGTGATGGCCACCACCACCTCACGTCCCATCACCTGCCGCTTGAGATGTGCATCGGCATTATCTTCAAAGCTGTTGTGACGGTATTGTGAATGGGGCTTCTCAGGTGCCAGCTTCTCAAGCCACACCTCTAAATCGTGGTGCAGCCCGCTCTCATCATCATTGATAAATACCGAGCTGGTGATATGCATGGCATTGACCAGTACCAGTCCCTCCCTGATACCGCTCTCAGCCAGACACCGCTCCACCTCAGGGGTGATATTGAGATACTGCCTCCGGTGGGCTGTCTCAAACCACAACTCTTTACGATACGATTTCATGGCAACTATATTTTTACTGGTTCATAAACCTTCTCACCTCCCCGCCACTTTCTCAAAAGCCTCATCTGCTGCGGGGCAAGGTATAGCGTTGAGAGGCCCTTACCTGCTGCCAGCGCCACTGAGGCGGCTACCACCCCTATCATGTCAAGGAAGACCGTTCCTGTCAGCAGCAGTATGATTATACCTATCAGCTCGGTCGCCGTCGCATGCGATATGGGGCCGGTAGTGCCATCAACCACAAAGAGCGCACGCTGGAAGTTGAGCAGCACGGTGAATGCCGGCAGCAGTATCATGATCTTCAGGGGGAGGTAGGAGAGCTCTGCCAGCTCATGTGTCAGTCCTGATACATCTACAAACCACAGGTTGGCCAGTGGCGTGAAGGCCATGGCGGTGATCATCACCGTCACCACCGTACCCAGTACAATGGCATAGTTACGCAGCACACCATAGTTCTGTTTCTCCCTGCCTATCAGCGCTATGGTCACCTCCTGGAAGGAGAGCCCCAGGCTGCGAAAGATAAATACCAGTGAGTTCACTACCGGCAGTACTGCCAGTGACTCCACCGCCATCCTGCTCCTCCCGAGGAAGAATGTGACAAAGGGGTGTACCCCCAGTGAGAGTATTGAGGTGAGTGCCAGGGGGTAATAAAACTTTGCTATAGATCTGAGCCGCAGCTCACTGTTACCGGGATCCCCGGTCTGCAGCAGGCTCCTGATAGTAGCCAGTGTCATCCATCGTGTTGCCAGCGCCTCCAGCAGCACTGCCACCGACATAGCGCCGGCACCCACCCAGGCACCACTGATACCTGACCGGAAGAGCAGCAGGCCCACCACCACTATGGAGGCCAGCCTGACAAGGGTGCCATAGGTCACCCTGCGGGTCAGGTTGTTCCTTATGAGGATACCCTGATAAAACCGGCGATAACCTATTGAGGCTGCCCAGGGCAGGAAAATCAGCAGCGCAGTGTGAGCCAGCAGGGCCACCTCCTCAGGTACATCCATCAGGTCAATAACAATAAACCTGAAGACCGGCGGGATAAGCATGATCAGCTGAGCCACCGTGACTGACAGGTTTAGCAGATCAGTAAAACGCTTCAGCTTGAGGTATGAGTGACGGCCTGTCACCAACGCAGTGGAGGCGCTCATCAACATGATAATAGGCGCCTCAATGATCATCGCAAAGGAGCCGGCAATACCAAAGGCAGCGAGGTTGATCTTGACATCACTGAGGCGCGAGACAAAGGCGATAAGGAAGGGCTGCTCAAAAGCCATCATCAGCCAGGTGAGGGCCAGAGGGCCCCAGAAGAGAAATATACGCCTGTATGTCAGCTTCCCGGTGATATCCATTTTCTGCAAAAAGTGCAAATATAACCCTAAAAAGGGTGACCCTGCCGGTAGCAGAGCATGTTGTTCAACTTCACATCCACAACAGTTGCAGCAGCGTACCGGCAGACCCCCTGCCACTCTGCAGCAAGCTTAGCACCTACTCACAGCCAGTCATAACACCCACTCACAGCCAGACTTGGCACCCTTACAGCGGCAGGCTCAATAGCAGCGTACCGGCAGCCCCCCCTGCCACTCCGCAGCAGGTTCTCTGCCCTTCAGGAGCAGATTCAGCAGCCGGACACCCTCATTGATTACCACTGAACCATTTGTCAGGAAAATTTACCAGGTAGATCTTTTCTGTAGCACGTGTCAGCGCGGTATAGAACCACCTGAGGTAGTCAATGGTGGGCTCCTGCCTGCTGAACATACCCTGGTCAATGAAGACCCTCTCCCACTGTCCGCCCTGTGCCTTATGGCAGGTCACCGCATATGCAAACTTCACCTGCAAAGCATTGTAATAGGGGTCATCACGTACCGCCTCATACTGCTTTCTCTTTGAGCTGATGCCCGGGTAGTCGGAGAGTACCGCATAGTACAGCTCACGTGACTTGTCAGCTGCCAGTGACGGGCTCTTCATCATCAGTGTATCGAGCATCACCTTCGCCTCCAGCTCCAGCTCACTGTCGCCAAACCAGAGGGTCATATCTGCGAACCGCATCCCGTGCACCTCCTCACGATTCTTTATCCTCTGTACCTGGGCAATATCACCATTGGCTATGAAGGAGCTCTTTCCCTCATCCTTCAGCCAGTAGTAGTTGTTTTTCACCACCATAATGATGTCTCCGGCACTGATCTCCTCCTCCCGGTAGAACACCTGGTTGCGTATACCCTGGTTATACCTGTTGGCCAGGCTGTTGGAGTTAACCACCACTATTACGCCGTCGGTACCGCAACGATCATAGGCCTCTGTCAGCCGCTCGATGAGGTCACCACCCTCCAGTCGCTCAATATCGTTGTAACCGTCAAGCATAAGCTGAGGCACCGAGAGGTCACCATCACTCACCTGTTGCCGTAGTGAGGTAGCATTCATCAGTATGCCTGACCCCTGGCTCTGCCTGATCACCTCACGCAGCTCGTAGCTCAGCAGCGCATAGCCGTAATGACCAAGCAGATCCTCATCCAGTGCAGGACTGATGATCGATCCTACCGGTGGCAGCTGCGCCACATCACCAACCAGTATCAGCTTGCAGTTGCTGCCCGAGTAGACATACTCAAAGAGGTCATCCAGCAATCTCCCGCTGCCAAACATTGAGCCGTCGGAGCTGTCATCGGGTATCATTGATGCCTCATCAACAATAAACCATGCCTCACGGTGCAGGTTACGGTCAAGCACAAACCGTCCCACCCCGTCGGTGGCTGACCGCTGGCGGTAGATCTTGCGGTGTATGGTCAGGGCCTCCATGCCGGTATATGAGTTGAGCACCTTGGCAGCCCTGCCGGTGGGTGCCAGCAGTACCGTCCTCTGCCTGAGGGTGGCCAGAGCGGCCGCCAGCGAGGCTATCACACTGGTCTTTCCCGTACCGGCATAACCGGTCATGAGAAAAAGCTGATCATTGCTGTTGTCTGAGACATAGCCTGCCAGAAGCTTAATGCACTCTGACTGATCATCAGTAGGAGGATAACCCAGATTCTTTATTAGCAGTGATATAATGTTCTGCCGCCGCATATTTTATTGTACCAAACCGGGTAACGGTCTGCTTTTTTTATAAATTTGCACTAATTTAGTCAACAAAGGATTATTAATACAAATGAAAACGACCCTTAACATCGTCTTTACAGTAATTATTCTGGTACTGATCTATTTCCTTGTCGACAGTATCATGAAGCCAATCAGGTTTAACCAGGAGAAGGATCTCAGGGAGAATCTGATCAAAGAGCGGCTTATTGACATACGTACCGCCCAGGAGGCTTTCAAGGCGGTCAAGGGTTACTATACCGGAAGCTTCGATACCCTCATCACCTTCCTCAAGACTGATTCAATGCCGGTAGTGTACAAAAGAGGATCACTCACCGATGAGATGATAGCGTCAGGTATAACCAGCGAGAGAGAGGCTGTAAGAAGAGGACTGATCAGTCGTGATACCAGCTATATACCGGTACGTGACTCAGTCCTGACCAGAGACTATCCGGTTGATCAGCTTCGTATGGTGCCGGGGGTGGAGAGGAGTGAGTTCCATATGGCAGCTGGCAGGGTAATGACCTCATCCATGGTGCTGGTAAACGTGTTTGAGGCATATGTTCTCAATGATGTGTTCCTCAGTGACCTCGACAGGCAGCTGGTGATTAACTATAATGATCAGCGTACAAAGATTACCGGCTTCCCCGGCATGAAGGTGGGTGATGTCAGGGTTCCCAATAACAATGCCGGGAACTGGGAGGATTGATGACCGTGTCGCAGATATATCCACTGGAGCTCATTGATGAGACCCTCGACATAAACGCGACCGACAACTACCAACTCACACTGGAACTTTCCGGCGAGGGCCTCTCACTGGCGGTGCTTGACCTGCTCAGGGGCAGGTTTGTGATGCTGAGACACTATCCACGCACCGACGCGTCAGGTGAGAGAGAGCGCAGCTGGAATGAGATAATTGAGAGTGATGACTTCCTGAGAAGGGAGTTCAAGAAGGTTGACATCATCATACCGTCACTCAACGCTACCATTATTCCATCGACAGTCTATGAGCCATCTCTTCGTAAGGAGTACTGGAATCTCAACTTCGGCTCTGACGACGATAACAATATTATTACCAATACATTATCCTATCCTGACGCAGTGGTGCTCTTCACCTCCGGGAAGGAGCTGGCTGATGAGATCGCCCGGCGCTGGCCCGGGGTGACACCGTGGCACCACACCAAGCCGCTGCTCAGTCATGTGAGCGCCGCCAGCAGAGCATCGGAGAGCTGCCATATACATCTTCACTGCGAGAAGGAGTTTGCCACCGTAATAGTGATTGAGAGGCGCAGCCTCACCTTCTGTAACAGCTTTGAGGTGTCAGCACCCCATGACCATGCCTACTTCCTCTTCAGCGTGCTTGACAGGAAGGGTATAGCCCATGAGGAGACGGTCACTGTCAGTGGCCTGGTAGAGCCCTATGGTGACGAGCACCTGGCGCTGCTCAACTTCTCTGAAAATATCAGGTTTGCAACACCGGTGATAAGGCACAGCTTCAGCTATGTCATGAATGAGCTTAACCTGCACCGCTGGCTCAACCTCTTCACGGCAGCCTCGTGCGTATAACAGGAGGCAGATACCGTAACCGTATCATCAGGCCGCCGGCCGGCTTCAGGGCAAGACCTACCACTGACAAGGCGCGTGAGAGCCTGATGAACATCCTCACCAACAGGTATGATATGGAGCAGGTGAGCCTGCTCGACCTCTTCGGCGGCACCGGCGCTGTCAGCTATGAGTTTGCCTCAAGAGGCACCAGGATGATTGACATTGTTGAGAGAGACCGCATCAGCAGCAGGTTTATCAGTAACACCATCAGGGAGCTGGGTATCGAAGGAGCCAGGGTCTACCGCCTCGATGTGCGTGACTGGCTGAAGGTATGCCGACAGCAGTATGACATCATCTATGCCGACCCGCCCTATGACCTGGGGTGGCTCAACAATATTCCCGACATGGTGCTGGAGTCGTATACGGTGCATGAGACCACGCTCCTCATCGTTGAGCACTCATCATCACACAGCTTCACCAGCCACCCCTGTTCTGTGGGGCACCGCCGGTACGGGCTGGTCAACTACAGCCTCTTCAGCCGTTCAGCGCTGCCAGCACCCTCTCAGGAGTGAAGGGCACCCTGAAGAGCCTGGCGCCGGTAGCGTGGTAAATGGCGTTACCCACTGCAGCACCCACACCTATGATGGCCGGCTCACCGCCACCCTGTGGTGCCTGGTCACGACGATCCATAATCACGCACTGCAGCTCCGGCAGCCATGAGAACCTGGGAATCTGGTAGCTGTCGAAGTTGGTGTCGAGGAGTACGCCACCCTTAAACTTCACCTCCTCGGTGAGGGTATAGCCCAGTGCCATGGTCAGGCACCCCTCCATCTGCAGCAGTGCACCCTGTGGGTTGACACACAACCCCATATCCTGGGCACAGGCAAGCTTCAGCACCCTCACCTCACCGGTGGCGGTGTCAACAGATACCTCAGCGATAAAGGCTACCCAGGTGCCCGCGTCGGTGCCGCAGGCGATACCCACCCCCCTGCCGTCAGGCAGCCGCCCGGGCCGGTAGCCATACTTATCAGCTACCGCCTGCAGCACTCCCTTCATCTTCTCATCTTTCAGGTTTCTGAGCCTGAACTCAAGCGGGTCACTGCCGGTAGCGACAGCCATGATATCTACCTGTGTCTCACGGGCGAAGGTGTTGGTATTATTGTTTGGTGCACGCCATGCTCCGGTAGCAAAGGGGTGTACCGGGTAGCGCTGACGATCTTCACTATGGCTGGTTATCCGCACATTGGGAATATCATAGATGGCATCGGCACCACGTGTACCGGCAAGGTAAACGTTATAGTCCCACACGCTTATCCTCCCCTCACTGTCTATCCCTGATCGTACTTTTATTACCGATGCCGGGTGGAAGGCATCATAGAAGAACTCCTCCGCGCGGGTCCATTCAACCATTACCGGCCTGCCTGTCAGACGTGCCAGCCGTGCCGCCTCAACACCCTGCCCTGACGCAGCCTTACCGCCAAAGCCACCTCCCACAAAGGGTGTGATCACCCTCACCTTGTCAAGGGTGGTGCCAAAGCGTGCTGCCAGGGTATCCTGCAGGCCGAAGGGCGACTGTGTTGAGGCCCATACGGTCAGCTTATCCCCCTCCCACTGTGCCAGTGCGGTGTGGGTCTCGATGGGGGCATGTGCCAGGTAGGGGTCATGGTACTCATGCTCAAAGAGCTGGTCACACTGACTGGCAGCACTCTCAATATCACCTGCCGACACAGTGACATACTCCCTGTAGTGACCCTTGTTTATGTAGTCATAGATCGTCTCATCACTTACCTCCAGCTCCTTGAACGAGTAGCTTGCGTCTATACGAACCACTGCCATGTCTGCCAGGTCACGGTTGGTGCTCAGCACCGCAACAAGGTCACCGTCGCGTACCACCGTTACCCCCTCCATCGCCCTGACAGCGGTGAGGTCAGCGGTGATGAGCGTCGCCCCGTGTGACGGTGGCCTGAGGATACGTGCATGCAGCATGCCCGGCAGCGTCAGGTCACCGGTATATTTGGTTCTGCCGGTAACCTTGTCCCGTGCATCACTACGCTTCAGCGATGAGCCAACCAGGGTGAACTGCCGGTAATCAAGCGGTTCAGGCTTCACCTCAAGGTAACGCTCCAGCCTCCTCCCCCTGACCATATCAGCATATGAGACATGGTTGGCTGGCCTCCCCTGCTCATACACCACACCATCACGCACCTCCAGGCGACTGGCATCCACACCCAGCCTGGCAGCAGCCATGCCGGTGAGCACCACCCTGGCCTCGGCGGCAGCAGCCCGCATGGCAGGCCCAAACTGGCGTGTGGTGAGTGAGCCCCACGTGCCGGCATCATAGGGACACAGCTCGGTGTCACCCATAACCATCTTCACCATCCCCAAGGGCACCTTAAGCTCATCAGCCATCATCTGTGCCAGTGAGGTCACTATCCCCTGCCCCATCTCTATCTTGCCGGTGTAGCAGCTCACGGTGCCGTCAGCCGCTATCAGCAGAAAGGCGTTGTAATCTTTTGTCAGGGTGCGGCGCTGCGGCAGTGGTGCCGCCGTCAGGCCGGTAATACCCAATGGAGCAAAGAAGAAGATGATACCTCCTCCCAGCCTCTTCACAAAACTCCTTCTCTTCATCGCCCCCGATGACCCGCTGTTTGCCCTGCTGTGGACAGCCCCGCCAGAAGTCATGCTGTCACTGCCTGTGTCGCCTGTAACCGTGCTGCGGGAGGCGCCGTCCGCAGCACTGCTGCTGCGGGCTGACCTGCCATTGTCCCTTCCCTTCCCGATGCTCTTCATCACTGCTTCCCTCCTTTCATTTTCCCTGCTGCCTCTTCCACTGCATCAATGATTCTGTGGTGTGCACCACAGCGGCACAGGTTCTCCTCCAAACCCTCAGCTATCTCCTCACGTGTCACCCCGGGACTGGCATGCAGTAGTCCCGCTGCCGTCATAATCATTCCCGGCGTACAGAAGCCGCACTGCAGCGCATCATGATCAATAAATGCCTGCTGCAGGGGGTGCAGCTCCTTCTCACCCTCCATACCTTCAATGGTGATAACACTCTTACCGGCCACATCACCCACTGCCGTTATGCATGACCGTACCGGCTCATTGTCTATCAGTACCGTACAGGAGCCGCAGAAGCCTATCCCGCAGCCGTGCTTGGTGCCTGTCAGCCCATAGTGGTCTCTCAGTATGCGGAGCAGCAGCTGGTTAGGGTCAGTGACCAGCTCACGCGCCGTCCCGTTAAGCGTAAAACGGATTGTCTCTTCCATACTCATCAGGTTTTACTTATCTCATTCATATAATCTTCCTGGGTGTCAATATCACGCAGCACCGACGAGTTGCCGCTGCTCACCTCCAGCACATCGTCAGGGTGCCGTGCCGCCAGGGCCCGCAGTCCCTCTTTATCAGGAAGGTCAAGCACCTCTTCGGCATGCTTCATATCCACAATCAGCGGGTGACCTCTACGGCCCTCATGTGAAGCCATCACCAGCCCCTTGTCGCTCTCCAGGTAGGCGTTGATCACACGGTCTATCTCATCGGTACTGACCATTGGCTGGTCACCCGGCATTATGAGAGCAGCACGGCAGCCGGCAGGGAGCGACCAGAAGCCACAGATGACTGATGAGAGCATTCCACAGCGATACCTGTCATTGTAGCAGTGAAAGACATCATAACGACTGGTAACTTTCATTATCTCATCGCGGTAGGCACCCAGCACCACAATCACCCTGTCAACATCAGCAGCCAGCAGGTTGCCTATCACCTCCTCTATTATAGTGGTTTCACGATAAGGGAGCAGCATCTTCGGTGAGCCCATACGCTGCGACTCACCGGCAGCAAGTATTATGGCCCATATTCCATTTGGGGTACGTGTCATCTCTGTAATGTCTGTCTGACGTAACGAAAATACCATGACAACCGGCAGATAAACCGACGCTGAGAGTCACTGGATTCGCTACTCAAAACAAATATAGACATCCTGCCGGATTGTGAAATGGTGCCGGTATAAAAAATGTTGTGATAAAAATCAGCCGCCATAACAGGCCGTATTTTTTTATTGTCCTGAATAACAGATCTTTAAAATATATTTAACCAAAATGCTTTGAGGTACAAAAAAATGAATTATTTTTGCATCGCTTTTGGTGCGGTAGTTCAGCACGGTTAGAATACCGGCCTGTCACGCCGGGGGTCGCGGGTTCGAGTCCCGTCCGCACCGCAGATAACAACAAAAAGCCACGATTTTTCGTGGCTTTGATATTTTAGACTGTAAAACCCACGTCACACCAACCATCAACCATTACTGTGACCCTCCTGCCTCTCAAGCCATTATCAAAAAATCAGAAAAGGAGTGAAAAGAATAGAGCGAGTGTGACTTAATAAGATCCTTTTTCCGGTAGTGAGCCGCACTGACCGGAAAGGATCAACCTGTTATCTTATTTTGCTTTCGCTTTCTGATCGTTGTATATAATCCACTCAGGATTAATACAGTGACAAGTATCCGTGCGGAAAGTTTTCCCTCCCAGAAAACCCAGGACCAGATTAGCATGGCAAACCCGAAAACCAGAGCCAACGGAAGTAATATCCGTGTTGGTATCCGGGATTTTAAATAGGAGACACCAACCAAAATAGCTACGAATAAAATACTAAGTATAATCTCCATGGCACATTAACAATGTTATATTACATAATACTGAGTTTCAGCATATCGCATCAGCTACTGCTGAGTTTTCTGTACATAGCATACACCAGCAAGCCCATCCGCACAATGCTGTTCCTACTCCTGCAGTAGCAAAACTACAGGCAGATGCACAAGCAAGAAGCTTGACCTGCTGCCAGTATGATCCACAAACTGGTTCATCCATTTCGTACGGATCACTTTCCATAGTTAAACTCTTGCTTAACGTACGGTTGTAAATATTCATGTATAACCTTTCAATATTTTCCTTTGAAAGCTCTTCTGTACCTACTGGCACAACAGTGTTCAAAACTGGAAATTTCTTATACAAAGCCGTTGTTGCTTCGGCTAGTCTTGCCACATAGAATTCACCTTCACAATGGTCATCAAAGACTATGGTGTAAAATGGTTCAACATCATGATCCGTAATGGCGACCATACTTAGTTCAGTCAGTAGCGAAACACTAAACCCGTTTTTAATCGCATTTTCAACATTTGAAAGAAACTCAAATCTAAGATTAAAATAGGTTTGGCATTCATTGGATGAAACTATCTCAAAGCACAATTCCTCAGACAATTGATTATCGTCAAAGTAAATTCATTTCTCTTTTATGGTCACTACAAGATAATACAACCACAATTATAAATGTAACGATAAAACCAACTCTTTTCGTATTGCTATTTTCTTTTTTCTACCCTACTTCTTATTGTGGAGTGTTCGGGTCAAATTCTTCTCCATTACCAAACTAAAAAACCCTTTATTTTTTGCTGCAACCAGGAGCAGCCGCCGGAGAAGGGTATGACTTCGGCCTGATTAATATAAGTTAGTTTGGGCATCATTAAAGGCAATGATAAAAATATAGAGTCCAACAATATCGGATTTGATGATATTAGTTATGAAAGTTCTGTAATTATTATTCTCTGTAATTTTCAAGCTACAGTTATTTTTTCTCCAATAGATCTCATCTAACCACTCTCATAAGCACTATATCAAGTTTTGTAGGAAACCCGGATTGCAACACCAGGAAAAGCCTGCCGGGAGCTACCCCCCTTTTCACTATTTTATCTGTCAAGTGGTGCAGAACAATATTTAATTAGAGTTAAAATAGTTGTTGTTTCGAGAATATTCTCACTATCTTTGTGGTAAATAGCTGAAAATATGCCACGTAAAAAGCTGCCACGAAAGATTGTAGCGCCGCCTAACTTTTCAGGCTTCAGGCCGTATGGTTGTCCGAAAAGATGTAAAGGATCAGTTGATCTGTTTTATGAAGAATATGAAGCCCTGAGACTTGCCGACTTTGACCTGTTGAGCTATGAAGAAGCAGCTGTTTTAATGGAGATCTCACGTGCCACTTTTGCAAGAATATATGAAAGTGCCAGTCGCAAAATAGCTCGTGCACTGGTTGAAGGCAAAGAGATAAGATCAGTTTACGGTAATGTCTCCATGAATTCCGACTGGTTTTTATGTGATGATTGTCACACAAGATTTGAGGATCAGAACAGAATTATTGAAAACAATTGTCCGGAATGTCATTCTGAGAATATTCACCTTATAAATGCTGACAATTTAGAATTCGTGAATAAAATTGTAAGGAGTTGAAATGAAATTTGTTGCTGATTTGTTTGCTGATTCAGGATAGGAACCGGCAGAAGACTATCATGAAGGTACCTTGATGAAGAGGCCCGGAGAGACAAATGAAGGCAAAATGGTGATTCAACAATTCACTGAAACGGAGTAACTGACATGGCAAAAACAGAACCCTTTGATCAATATATGGAGGAGTATGAGGAGTGGTTTTCGGAAAACCACTATGCGTTCCTGTCGGAACTTGCGGCTGTTCAGAAAGCCCTGCCTGAGAAAAGCAGAGGAGTCGAGATAGGAGTAGGAAGCGGCAAGTTTGCCCTGCCGCTCGGGATTAAGGAGGGAGTTGAACCGTCAAAAGCTATGAGGGAAAAAGCGAAGGAGAGGGGGCTCTCTGTAATAGATGGCGTAGCAGAAAACCTTCCCCTGCCGGACAGTAGCTTTGACTTTGTCCTGATGGTGACCACAATCTGTTTCGTAGATGATATAGAAAGGTCACTAGCTGAATCTTACCGTATCCTTAAAGATGATGGCTGCATAATTCTCGGCTTTGTTGACAGGGAGAGCCCTGTCGGCAAACTATACCTGACCATTAAGGAGAAGAATGTTTTTTATAAGGATGCAGTGTTCTACAGCACCGATGAGCTCTACAGATACCTGGCTGACAGTAACTTCAAAGTCATTGAAACCTTCCAGACCATCTATGGCATGCCGGAAGAGATCAGAGAGATTCAGAGGGTTGAGAACGGATATGGCACCGGCAGCTTCGTAGTCATCAAGGCAAAAAAGATTTCAGACTAAAACAGACGATACCATCTTCTTTAAATCATTGATAATAATATTTTATTCAAGACTCACAGGTTAGTGGAAAAACAATAATTACAGTTGAAGAATGGAGAGAAGAGTTTTTGGACCGGTGCCTTCACGAAGGCTGGGCAGAAGCCTGGGGGTAAATAATATTCCCCATAAAGTATGTACTTATTCATGTTTGTATTGTCAGGTAGGCAAAGCGATAAAAATGCAGGTTGACAGGCAGGAGTTCTACAAGCCTGAAAATCTTACAGATGAGGTGAAAAAGATTCTGAAAAACATTCAAGACCGGAATGATTTTCCAGACTACATAACTATTGTGCCTGATGGTGAACCAACCCTCGATATTAATCTTGGTAAACTGATCACGATGCTGAAGACCACCGGCTTGCCGGTTGCCGTTATAACAAATGGTTCATTGATCAGTTACCCCGATGTAAGAGAAGAGCTGTATAAGGCTGATTATGTATCAGTAAAAGCTGATGTATTTGATACCGCCAAATGGAAGCTGCTGAATAAACCCCATAAAAAGCTTGATCTGAAGGAGATTATAAATGGTACAGCTACTTTTGCAGAGCAATTCTCAGGCAAACTTGTTACTGAAACCATGTTGATAAAGGATATTAATGATTCTGAGAGTGACTTGAGAAACACGGTGCAACATATATTGATCTACAAACCCGACACCGCCTATATCGCCATTCCAACAAGACCACCTGCCTTTAAAGAGGCAGTACCGGCCGATGAAAGCAGTGTTAACCGAGCTTACTGTATTTTCAGGGAACACATTGCAAAAGTTGAACTATTAACCGGTTATGAAGGAAATGCCTTCGCCTCAACAGGGAATTTCAAGGAAGATGTATTAAGTATCACAGCCGTACATCCTATGAGGGAGGAGGCGGTACTGGAATTGTTAAAAAAATCGGATGGTCACAAAAGTATGTTAACAGAACTGATCGACCATAAACTGATAGAGAAGATCGAGTATGAGAATCACAACTATTACCTGAGAAAATTCTCAAGGTGACTGTCCGAGAATCACCCGACGGTACAAGGATTTGTTTCTGTGAGATCCGAATATTTCCGGTGCCCACTCCTGTTACCCTCCTCCCACTCCCGGTTTTCAGTCCCTCAGTCTGTTACAACTTAATATCCTCTTCAGAGGTTTAGAATTTTTCCCAAACCCCCTCTTTTCAACATAACCACTTAACTTTGAGGAAAACATTGTCCAGTCACATTAGACCATCTCATAATAACGTATAAAAAAAGAAAGCAGACAATAATTACTACATTATCCTTTGATGGTTTCAAAAAAAAAATATCTTTGTCAGGATGCCCACAGAGAGGTAAAAAGAGAGGCGGGAACTGATAAATCCGGAAAAGGGAGAGCGGGCAGGTGAAGATTGGTCTTCCGGTTCAGTTAAGGGCAGCAACAGGATTGAGTCTTCATCACCATTTCATAAAAATATATGAAAAAGAGCTCTCTGTTTGCCATTTGCCTCATTCTACTCCCGATAAACCTTGTTTTACAAGCTCAAACCACTGGCAAAGACATCTTTGAATCAACCTGTACCGCCTGCCATACCATAGGAGGCGGAAGGCTGGTGGGTCCCGACTTAAGCGGTATTTACCTCACCAGGACCAACGAGTGGCTGATAAGTTTTATCCGCTCATCACAACAGATGATCAAATCAGGTGACAGCCTGGCAGTTGCAATCTTTGAGGAGTACAACAGGGTTCCGATGCCTGACAACCGCCTCTCCGATGCGCAGATACTCAGTGTGATAGACCATATCAGGCTGTCTGACCAGGATCTTGAGGCCGGGGCTGCCGGGCCCGCCATCTCGGAAGACAGCCTGGCAATAATATATGGCATTGAACATATGCCTGCCGGAAGGGCACTCTTTTATGGCTATACCAGCTTTGCCAATGGGGCAGCACCATGTATCTCCTGCCACAACATCAATGATCAGTCGGTTCTGGGAGGAGGGAATCTGGCCCGTGACCTTACCGGCTCGTATGCTACACTGGGAGCAGCCGGTATTACGGCCATTGTCAAAAATCCTCCCTTCCCTGTCATGAAAGCGGCCATGGCTGATCATGATATCGAAGAGGATGAGGTACAGGCTCTGATTGCAGTTATCAAGGCGGCTGGTGAGCAGCCATATCCGCCGGGAAGGCCGGTCCTGATCTTCCTTGGCCTCGGAGTGATATGTGCATTAATAGTGCTGGTACATCTCTACCTTCTCTATGACAGAAGACGAGTCCCAGGATCTTAAAAAAAATTCCTTCACATTAAAAAAGTGTGCTGACAAAAAAAGAAGAGTTATGAGTTGGATAAAAGATATGATATCCCCGGAAACCAGGCAGTGGGAAGAGTTCTATCGCAATCGCTGGCAGTATGACAAGAAGGTACGCAGCACTCACGGAGTGAACTGCACGGGAGGATGCGGCTGGAACATCCATGTCAAGGAGGGGATTGTCGTATGGGAGCTGCAGGCCCTTGACTACCCGATGCTTGAAAACTCCCTCCCACCCTATGAGCCGAGAGGATGCCAGAGAGGTATCTCATTCTCATGGTACCTCTACTCCCCTGTCAGAGTAAAATATCCACTGATAAGGGGTGCACTGCTTGACCTGTTCAATGAGGAGAAGGCGAAGACAGGCGACGCCCTGATGGCATGGCAGAATATTCAGAATGATCCCGACAAAAGAAGGAAATATCAGAAGGCACGCGGCAAGGGCGGATTCAGAAGAGCCACCTGGGAGGAGGTGCTGGAGCTGATCGGTGCCGCAAATATCTATACGGCAAAAAAGTATGGAGCCGACAGGGTGGTCGGATTCTCTCCGATACCAGCCATGTCAATGATAAGCTTCGCAGCAGGATCGAGATTCCTGCAGCTGTTTGGAGGGGTACATCTCAGCTTCTACGACTGGTACTGTGACCTGCCCAGCTCATTTCCGGAGATATGGGGTGAGCAGACCGATGTGGGTGAGAGCGCCGACTGGTATAATGCCAAATTTATTGCGGTGATGGGTGCAAACCTGGGTATGACCCGTACCCCCGACGTCCATTTCTTCTCAGAGTCACGCCACAACGGAACCAAAACGGTGGTCTTCTCGCCCGACTTCAGTATGGTCTCAAAGTATGCCGACCAGTGGATACCGGTACATGCGGGGCGCGACGGTGCGTTCTGGATGGCGGTAACACATGTGATACTGAAAGAGGCCCATCTTGACAGAGAGACCTCCTACTTTATTGAATACACAAAGAGATATACTGACGCCCCCTTCCTCGTGGAGCTGATGGATGAGGGTGACCAGATTGTCCCCGGCAGGCTGCTGAGGGCCAATATGCTTGATAAGTACTCAGAAATAGAAAATGGTGAGTGGAAATTCCTCAACATCGATGAGGGCAGCGGTGACTTCATTTGCCCCTCAGGCAGCTCCGGTCACAGGTGGCAGGATGAGAAGGGAGGGTGGAACCTGAAGTACAGGGATGCAGAGACAGGAGCAGACTACAACCCTCTGCTGTCACTCATTGAGACGAGCGAAACAATCCTGCAGGTTGAGTTTACCGATTTTGGCCGTAACACCCGGTCAAGACGCGGGGTTCCCGTAAAATATCTGCAGACCAAAGGGAAGAGGGTGGCCTACACAACTGTTTATGACCTTATTATGGGGCAGTATGGGGTTGACAGGGGCCTTGGCGGTGATTACCCCTCATCATATGATGATGCCGGCTCAGCGTATACACCGGCATGGCAGGAGATCTTTACCGGCATCAGTGCAGCCACAGTGATCCAGTTTGCCAGGGAGTGGTGCCAGACGGCCGAGACCACACAGGGGAAGTGTATGGTAATAATAGGTGCCGGGGTGAATCACTGGTTTCACAGTAACCTGATATACCGGGCAGCCACCATGGCCCTGATGCTTACAGGATGTGTAGGGGTCAATGGCGGCGGAATGAACCACTACGTGGGACAGGAGAAGCTGGCACCATTTGATTCGTGGGGATCGATCATGTCAGGCAGCGACTGGAACATTCCGGCCAGGTTTCAGCAGTCGCCTATATGGCACTATATTCACTCTGACCAGTGGCGCTATGATGGCAACCAGGCTGACTACAACTCCGTTCCTGAGAATGAGTTCTCATCGCATCACTCTGCCGATATGATTGTGAAGGCAGTGAGAAACGGATGGATGCCATTTTTCCCACAGTATGACAGGAACAATTTTGACATCGCTGCTGAGGCCAGGGAGGCGGGAGCCCACGATGATAAGGCAATTCAGGATTATGTGATTGACAAGCTGAAAAAGGGAGAGCTGAACTACTCGGTGGCCAATCCGGATGAGGAGGTCAATTTTCCGAGGGTATGGTTTATCTGGAGAGGCAATGCCCTGCTCTCAAGCGCCAAAGGACATGAATACTTTCTTAAGCACTACCTCGGCACACACCACTTTGAGATAGCCGACGAGGTGGCCAGGGAGCATGTGAAAGAGATTGAGTGGAAAGAGAATGCGCCTGAAGGGAAGATGGACCTGCTGGTAGACCTCAACTTCAGGATGGACACCACTGCACTATACTCCGATATTGTCCTTCCGGCAGCATCATGGTATGAGAAGGCTGACCTCAATACCACCGACATGCACTCCTTTATCAACCCGCTGTCACCGGCCATTCCTCCGGTGTGGGAAGCAAAAAGCGACTGGGCCATCTTTCGTGAGATTGCCAGGGTAACCAGTGAGATCGCCAAAAAGCATTTCCCCGATCCGGTGCTCGATATTGTAAATAGACCGATAGGTCATGATACGGCGGGAGAGATCTCACAGCCAGCTATCAAAGACTGGTTCACTGGCGAGTGTGAGCCGGTGCCGGGAAAGACAATGCACAATATTGTTACTGTAGAGAGAGACTACACCCGGATACATGAAAAATTTATCAGCCTGGGAAGAAACGCTGGCAGCAGGCTGGGAGTCCATAATATCTCATTCCGCTGTGATGACTTCTATCAGCAGATGCTCAATGACAAAAAGCATGTGAACCATATCGGAGATGAGGCCTATCCCTCCATAGAGGAGGATACCGAAGCCATCAACGCAATACTCCTCCTCTCATCAGTCACAAACGGTACCCTGAGCGGAAGAGCTTTTTCTGACATTGAAAAGAAGAGCGGGATTGACCTCACAGCGATAAACCCGGTAAACAATGACATAACACTACAGTTTAATGACCTGCAGGCACAGCCACGGAGACTACTCAATTCGCCCATCTGGTCAGGACTGATGACAAACGGCAGGGCCTACTCTGCATACACCCTTAATATTGAGCACCTGATACCATGGCGCACCCTTACCGGTCGTCAGCATATCTACCTGGACCATGAGGGGTACATACATTTCGGTGAGCACCTGCCCACCTACAAGCCGTCACCCACACCCGAGCTGTATGGCGATCTGCGCAAATCAATAGCTGAGGGGCAGGCCCTCCTGCTCAATGTGCTGACCCCGCATGGCAAGTGGCATATTCATTCAACCTATGGTGACACCCTGAGAATGCTCACCCTGTCACGGGGCATGGAGCCCTGCTGGCTGAGCGAGAAGGATGCCGAGGAGCTTGGGATCAGAGACAATGACTGGGTGGAGGTGTTCAATGACAATGGCAACTACTGCACCCGGGCATGTGTCAGCTCGCGAATACCTACGGGAACATGTATCATTTACCATGCACCCGAACGTACCTACTCAGTGCCCAAATCGAAACGTAACAACAACAAAAGGGCAGGCAGCCACAACAGCCTCACCAGGGTACACCTGAAGCCTAACCTGCTGGTTGGCGGATATGGACAGTTCACTTTCGGAATGAACTACTGGGGGCCGGTAGGGGTGAACAGAGACACCTTTGCCCTTATAAGGAGAATGGATAATGTAACCTTTTAACCCATCTGAATCACTAGCACAATGAATATCAAATCGCAGATTTCCATCGTTTTTCACCTCGACAAGTGCATCGGATGCCATACCTGTTCCATCGCCTGTAAAAATACATGGACCGACAGGAAGGGGGCTGAGTATATGTGGTGGAACAATGTTGAGACCAAACCGGGCACAGGATACCCAACCAGATGGGAGGAGCAGGATCTCTACAAGGGAGGATGGGAGAAGAATGGCGACTCAGTGAGGCTGAAAGGAGCCGGAAAGATAAAAGGGCTGGGTGTTATATTCCAGAACCCCAACCTGCCATCACTCGATAACTATTATGAGCCCTGGAGCTACCGCTATGAGAAGCTCCTCGACTCACCCGAGGGTGATGATCAGCCTACCGCCGAGCCAATATCGCTTATTACCGGAGAGAAGATAACACCCAAAGCGGGTCCCAACTGGGATGATGACCTTGGCGGATCACCACTCTATGCCCGTAATGATTCAAACCTGGCAGACCTGACCGATGAGGAGCGAGAGTCACTCTTCCAGCTGGAAAGGATGGTGATGTTCTACCTCCCCAGGATATGCAACCACTGCCTCAATCCGGCCTGCGTGGCCGCATGCCCCTCAGGCGCTATATATAAGAGAGGCGAAGACGGGATAGTACTGATAAACCAGAAGAAGTGCAGGGCATGGAGACTATGTGTTACCGGCTGCCCATATAAGAAGGTCTACTTCAACTGGAACACCGGCAAGTCAGAGAAATGTATCCTCTGCTACCCGCGGATAGAGACCATACAGATACCGGCATGCATGCACTCATGTGTGGGACGGATAAGGTATCTCGGGGTGATGCTCTATGATGCTGACCGCATAGAGAGGGTTGCTGCCGCTGACGAAAAAGACCTGGTGAAGTCACAGCTCGACCTCTTCCTCGACCCGAATGACCCTGAGGTAATCAGAGAGGCAAAAAAAGCGGGCATCCCCGACTCTACCATGGAGGCAGCCAGGAGATCACCGGTATGGAAATATGTTAAGGAGTGGGGACTGGCACTGCCCCTCCACCCTGAGTTCCGTACCCTGCCATCACTCTTCTATGCTCTGCCCCTGCTGCCGGCCATGGCCACCATCGAAAACAACTTCTACAACACCACCAGCAGCTCACTATGGAATAATGTAGATGACTCACGGCTGCCGATGAGATACCTTGCCAACCTTTTCAGTGCCGGAGATACCGCCCTGGTTAAGGGTATCCTGAAAAAGATGCTGGCCGTCAGGATCCACCGCAGGGCAGTCACCGTAGGTGATATTACTCAGGCAGAAGCATCACGTATCCTCAGTGACACCGGACTCACGCCAGAGGTGGCTGACGCCATCTTCAGAATGACATCACTCGTCAACTACAGGGAGAGGTTTGTGATTCCTCCGGCACACCGTGAAGAGGCTATTGAAGCTATTGAAAATACATTTATACGTAAGGAGAAGAGCGGATTCGGATTCATGGAAAAACCGGAACGTGGACTGTGACATGAAAGAGTTGATACACTATACACTGCTGGCTGAGATGTTCAGGTATCCTACGGAGGAGTTGAAAAACTTTCAGGAACAGTGGAGAGAGCTGGTCGCACGGTATGATGCCTCCCTCGCTCACCGGCTGGAACAGTTTATTACCCATATCAGTGAGCGGCCGCTGACCTTTCAGCAGGAGTACTACATAAGCACCTTCGATGTGCAGGCGATGTGCTTTCTCGATATCGGATATGTCTTGTACGGTGAAGATTACCGGCGGGGAATATTCATGGTAAACATTAAAAGAGAGCAGATAAAGGCAAACAATGATTGCGGAAGCGAGCTGCCTGACCACCTGCCAAATATATTGACCCTGCTGCCTGAGATGGCCGACACTGACCTGGCTGAAGAGCTGATATACTCCATGCTGATACCCGCACTGAAGGAGATGATCAAACAGTTCAGGGAGGTGTCTAACCTCTATAAAGGGTTACTGGAGATTGTGGCAGCCATTATGGAAGCAGATTTTCCCGCCTCTGAATATGAGCGGTTCACTTTTAATACCCGGAGAAAAGGTGGCCTGCACGAAGAGCAGGAGAGTGAAAAATATGAACCGGGCAATTGTAAAATACAAAACTAAGAGAGGATAGAAATGAACGGTACTTTCTTCTTTGTTGTGCTGCCTTACCTGGCCATTTTCTCGCTGCTCCCGGCAAGCATCTATAAATACCGGGTACATGGGTTCAGGGTCTCATCACTCTCGAGCCAGCTGCTGGAGAACAGACTGCTCTTCTTTGGCAGCAGACCCTTTCACTGGGGTATCATACTACTCTTCTTCGGTCACCTTGTCGCCTTTCTGATACCCTCAACCGTGCTGGCATGGAACGCAAAGCCGGTCAGACTCTATATACTTGAGACAGCAGCCTTGTCATTCGGACTGCTCACCCTGACAGGACTTACGATTTTAATAACGAGGCGACTGACGGTCAAGAGGATCAGGGTGGTGACGAGCAGGATGGATATCTTTGTCTACCTGATACTCTCAGTGCAGATCATAACAGGTTTATATATTGCGCTATTCTTCAGATGGGGATCGTCATGGTTTGCCACGGTACTCACCCCCTACCTCGCCTCAATCTTTGCCCTCAGGCCTGATCCCACAGCCATCGTGGAGATGCCGGTGATGGTGAAGATACATATCGCATCGGCATTTCTCCTTATCGGTATGATACCCTATACCAGGTTCATGCACTTTCTGGTATACCCCTTCGTATACCTGTGGCGCCGGTACCAGGTGGTGATATGGAACAGAAGGGGTAGTGCGTTCTCAACGACAGCCTGGAACAAGAGGCAGAAAACAGAAAGATCAGCGTAAAACAACAATAAACAGCATGATGGGAAAAATAAAATATCGTCGCAGTATACTTCTGACCCTCCTTTTATCATTTGTTGTTCTGCCTGCACATACCTATGCCGTCCAGCCTGATGATTTAACAGTTGGCAGGAGTGGAAGTGGTACCTACGAGGAGACTGTCAGGGGGCAGAGGCTCTTTTACGGACTGGTCTATCCGGGTGATGAGTCAAAGAACTGTGCCGCCTGCCACAATACAGCCATTACCGATACCATAAACTGGAATCCCGATGCGGTGGAGATCTCCAGGAAATACAAAAACAGAAGTGCAGCTGACCTGGGTGAGGTGCTGCTCAGCCCCTCCGGCCAGAAGATGATGCAGGTACACAAAAATATCAGGCTCACCAATGAGGAGATCACACTGATCAAGGGCTATATGGATCAGCTCTCAGAGAGCGGCCTTGCACGGCCAAAACAGGTCTACACAAATCTTATACTCTTCATTCTGGCCTCACTGCTGTTTCTCGGATCAGCGGCTGACCTGATAATCTTCAAGAGAGTTAAGAGACGGTGGGTGAACCCTACGATTCTGTCTGTTACCGGTATATACATCACCTGGGTGCTTGTGGTCAATGCCATTGCACTGGGACGATCACCAGGCTATTCACCCGATCAGCCAATCAAGTTCTCGCACCAGATCCATGCAGGCCAGAATGGCACCGATTGTCTCTATTGCCACAACTATGCCCCTCACAGCAAGACCGCAGGTATCCCTGCACAAAACATTTGCATGAATTGTCACCTCCTGGTGCGCAACGGCTCCAGATCGGGTATGTTTGAGATAGCCAGGGTTGTAGAATCCTTTGAAGATAGAATCCCTGTTGAGTGGGTCAGGGTATACAATGTACCAGATCACGTATTCTTCAGCCATGCCCAGCATGTTACCGCCGGAGGGATTGACTGTATGGAGTGCCATGGCGATGTGGCAGATATGAGCAGGATAGTACAGGTGTCAGACCTCTCAATGGGGTGGTGCGTCGATTGTCACCGTACAAGAAAAGCCGGCTTTGAGACCAATAGTTTTTATGCCGAATACAGTGAGTGGAGTGCCAGAATACAAAACGGTGAGATAGATAGTGTTACTGTGGAAAGTGTGGGTGGCACCGAGTGTATGAGATGCCATTATTGAGAGATGATGATCAAAAAAGAGATTTACCATGAAGAGAATTGGGGATAATCCGGAAGAATTTGAAGGGCTTACAGCTGATGAGAACCCAAACAGTGAGAGGGAGACGAATAACCTGTTGCTGGAACTGTTTGAGGAGGGGTTCATGAAATCATCCAGCTCCAGGAGAGACTTCCTGAAGGTTTTCGGATTCAGCTTTGCATCAGCTGCACTCATTGCAGGATGTAAAATACCGGTCAGAAAAGCGGTACCGTACGTTAACCAGCCACCCGAACTGACACCCGGCACAGCTCTCTATTTTGCTACCAGCTTTTTTGATGGCCACGAATATTCTGATATCCTGGTAAAGACACGTGACGGGCGTCCGGTAAAAATTGAGGGGAACCCGCTCTCCCCCTATAACGGAGAGGGTACCACAGCAAGGGTACAGGCCTCTGTGCTCAACCTTTATGATGATGCACGCCTGAAGATGCCAATGGCCGGCCAGGTGGCTGCCTCATGGGAGACCATTGATGAACAAATTATCGGTGATCTCACAATGATCAACGCAGAGGGGGGAGCGGTTGTCCTGCTCACCTCAACAATCATCTCACCCTCAACCATTAAACTAATCAATGAGTTCGGGTCGCGCTTCAAAAATTTCAGATGGGTACAGTATGATGCACTCTCATACTCATCGATCCTTGAGGCCAACTCCCTCTGCTTCGGAAAAAGGGTAATCCCCGATTACAATTTTGAGCAGAGTGACCTTGTGGTGTCTGTTAATGCTGACTTCCTGGGTACTTGGGTGGCTCCGGTTCATTTTATCTCCAAATATGTCGCCCGCAGAAAGCTGAACAACGGTGAGAAGAGCATGCTCCGGCATATACATTATGAGTCGGGAATGAGCCTCACCGGAAGCAATGCAGACGTAAGAAGGAAAATCAGACCCTCTGAGGAGAAGATACTGCTTACCGACCTCTACAACCGGATAGCTGCCGGGATTGGTGCAGGAAGCAGTGCCGGAATCGATGGCAGAACTGGTGGCGGAATCGATGGCAGAACTGGTGGCGGTAGCGCCGCAGGGCGACTCCCCGGTCCCTCCTTCCGCGAAGATCTGACACCCCTTGCCGAAAGCCTGCTCGCCTCAAGAGGAAGAGCCATAGTGGTGTCAGGAACCAATAATACTGAGATACAGATTATTGTAAACGCAATAAATGCGATGCTCGGCAATTATTCAGGATGTATCGACCTCAACAGAGATCTGAAGGTAGCTGCCGGCAGTGACAGCGAGATGGAGACCCTGGCCAATGAGCTGAGTGAGGGTAAAGTCAAAGCACTGCTGATGTACAATGTCAATCCGCTGTATGACTGGGCCAATCCTGATAAGTTCCTCAACGGGATAACCAATACGGCTCTGACAGTGAATATGGCAGTTGCTCTTAATGAGACAGTAGGCAAAGCGAAATTTGAATGTCCGGTACATCACTACCTGGAGTCATGGAATGATGCCGAAATTGTTCCCGGACAGCTGGGGCTGACCCAGCCTGCCATTCACCCGCTCTTCAATACCCGCTCCTTCCAGGAGTCACTCCTGAAATGGTCAGGCAACCCCGCCACATGGCATGACTATATAGTTGCAAACTGGGAAAAGAGCTATTTCCCGGAGTCAGACCACTCATCATTCAGAGAGTTCTGGAACTCATCGCTGGGCAACGGCCTCTTCACCTACTCCGTTAAAGGAGATAACTACTCTCCCTTTGACAGGAGGGCACTGCTTAAGGTTACTGAACCCACTGACAACCTGTCACCTGATCAGTACGAGGTTATTCTCTGTGAAACCATTGCCATGGGCACAGGTATCTATGCCAACAACCCATGGCTGATGGAGCTGCCCGATCCGGTCACCCGCCATTGCTGGGACAATGTGGCCTCCCTCTCCCCCACCGATGCGGAGAGGCTGGGGGTTGAGAACGGGCACCTGCTGAAGGTGGGTGAGCAGCTTCTCCTTCCTGCCTTCATACAGCCGGGGCAGGCTGAAGGGACAATCTCTGTTGCCCTGGGGTATGGTCATACCAATGCAGGACCCGTTGCAAATGAGATCGGAGTAAATCTCTACCCCTTTGCAGTGGTGACCGGGGATACCCGGAGCTATGGGTTCAGGGTCAGCCGGCTGGAGAACACATTTAAGATGAGCACGCTGGCTCTCACACAGACACACTCCTCGATGGAGGGACGGCCGATTGTGAAGGAGACGCTTCTGAGCAGGTACAGAGAGAACCCCGCCTCAGGCAATGAGCCTGATGAGACAGCCCACCTGCACAACAAAACCCTCTATCCGGAGGTGAAGTATGACGGCTTCCACTGGGGAATAGCCATTGACCTCAATGCATGTGTCGGATGTAACGCATGTGTGATAGCCTGCCAGGCGGAAAACAATATTCCGGTAGTGGGAAAAGATGAGGTGATACGCAGAAGAATCATGCACTGGATCAGGATAGACCGCTACTACTCTGACTCACCCGATAACCCGAGGGTATACTTCCAGCCACTCATGTGTCAGCAGTGTGACAATGCCCCGTGCGAAAATGTGTGCCCCGTATCAGCAACCAACCACAGCAGTGAAGGGTTGAACCAGATGACCTATAACCGCTGTGTGGGAACAAAATATTGCCTCAATAACTGCCCTTATAAGGTGAGAAGGTTTAACTGGTACAGGTACACCAACAACAAGGAGTTTGACTTTAATACCGCATCAGACCTCGGGAAAATGGTCTTAAACCCTGATGTGACAGTGAGAGAGAGAGGGGTGGTAGAGAAATGCTCCTTCTGTGTACAGCGTATCCAGGAACAAAAGCTGAAGGCGAAGCTTGAAAACCGAAAACTCAATGATGGTGAGATAAAGACCGCATGTATGCAGGCATGCCCCGCCGGAGCAATCGTCTTTGGCAACCTGAATGACAAGGAGAGCAGGGTATCACGGCTATTCAGTGACCCCAGACAATACTACCTGCTGGAGGAGCTGCATACACTCCCCTCAGTGGGCTTCCTTACCAGGGTATGGAATGACGAGGATATTAAATCATAGATAGCAACAGGTAACAGATGTACAACAGGAAAATCAGAGGCCCGCTCATTGAGGGTAAAAAGACCCTCAATCAGATCAGCAGGGAGGTTATGGCACCCCTGGAAACCACTCCCGGACTATGGTGGTATATTGCTTTTGGCATCTCCTCAGTTGCAGCACTCTATGGGGTGTATGCCATGTATATCACAGTATCGAAAGGTATTGGAACATGGGGATTGAACAACTCCGTAGCATGGGGATGGGATATTGTCAACTTTATCTGGTGGATCGGAATAGGTCATGCCGGAACAGCCTTCTCAATCTTCCTGCTGGTGCTGAGACAACGATGGAGGACCTCCATCAACAGGTCAGCCGAGGCGATGACTGTTCTGGCTGTCGCCTGTGCAGCACTCTTCCCCCTGATACATATGGGACGTATATGGCTGGCTTTCTATATTATCCCGTATCCAAACACCAGGGGCCCCCTGTGGGTGAACTTTAACTCACCGCTATTCTGGGACTTTACCGCCATCACAGCCTACCTCCTTATCTCAGTCTCCTTCTGGTATCTGGGTATGTTGCCTGACTTTGGAACAATACGTGACAAGACATCTTCAAAGATCAGAAGAGCTGTGTATGGGTTTTTCAGCCTGGGATGGACCGGGTCAAGCCGCCAGTGGATCCGCTATGAATCACTCAGCTTTGTGTTTGGCGGACTGGCAGCCGTGCTGGTAGTCTCTGTCCACTCAATCGTTGCCACCGACTTCGCTGCCGGAATAGTACCGGGATGGCACTCAACCGTATTCCCCCCATTTTTTGTTGTGGGTGCTATCTTCTCAGGGTTCGCAATGGTGATGACACTAATGGTAATAATCAGAAAAATCTATAAGCTGACTGATTATATTACCGATAACCATATGGATGCCATAGCAAGAATACTGATATTTATCTCACTGATCATGGGCGCATCATATCTTGTGGAGCTCTTTATTGCATGGTATTCGGGCAATGAATATGAGATACACGCAATCATACATGACAGGGTCACCGGTGATTATGCCGTACAGTTCTGGGGAATGATACTCTGTAACGCCTTAATACCACAGCTATTCTGGTTCAAAAAGATCAGAAGAAACTGGAAGAGCCTGCTCCTGATTTCACTGATCATAAACGTTGGAATGTGGCTGGAGAGATATAATATCGTCGTAACCCCGTTGAGCAAGGACTTCCTGCCCTCAAGCTGGGTCACCTATAAGCCCACCTTTGTCGATATCGGGGTGTTTGTCGGTACAATAGGATTGTTTGCCGTAGGTGTATTGCTCTTCATGAGATATATTCCAATGATGGCGATCAGTGAGCTGAAGGGTGTATTACATATAGGTAAGAGAGAAGAAGATTAATATGTTTAGTTATGGCTGTAGCTTATAAAATAGGGGTATTCGATGATGAGGATAAGTTTCTCTCATCCCTGAAGTTGCTGAAGGAGCAGAAATATTCTGTCTATGAAGTTTTTACACCTTATCCAGTACATGAGGTGTTCGATCTGTTGAAACGCAAAACAAGAATACCGACGGCAGCATATTTCTTTGGGCTGTTCGGTATTGTAGCTACCCTCATGTTTCTCTATTTTACATCGGTCATAAGCTGGCCCATCGTTTACGGAGGCAAACCATTCAACTCCTTCCCCTCCTTTATCGTGGTGACCATCGTTGTGACTATCCTGTTGGTAACAATCCTGAGCCTGGCACTCTTCTCAGGAAGATCAAAACTATATCCGGGACGTGACAATACAATATTTGACGACAGGGCCACTGACAATAAATTTGTAATTGTCATGGATATACAAGCTCTTAACACGCCATCAGCCGGTAAGGTGGGCGAGATAATGAGAGCAGAGGGAGCGATAGAGATTATTGACAAGGAAATTGAAAATGTAACCACATGATACAGCGCCATATAAAACTTAATCTACGAAGAGCGGTCTCTCTTCTCCTCTTCATAATGTTGCTGATCAGTTGCAACAGAGACAGACATCACCCGGGGTGGGACTACTTCCCTGATATGTTCTACTCTACGGCGTATGAAACATTTTCCCCTAATCCAAACTTCACTGACGGAATGACAATGAGAGAACCGGTGCCGGGAACAGTGCCACGTGAGCATACCCCTTTTGAGTACACGGCTGATACGGAATCGAAGGAAAAGGCAGGTGCCGAATTGATGAACCCTCTCTTACCAACTGCCGGGGCACTGGCCAGGGGAGAGGAGAGCTATAACATCTTCTGCGCCGGATGTCATGGAGTACACGGCGATGGAGAGGGTGACCTCTTTACAGCAGGCCTATATACCCTTAAGCCAAAATCTCTTATTGACAGTGACGCCAGGAAACTGAAAGAGGGTGAATTATTTCATACCATAACACTGGGTATGGGCTTTATGGGAGCACACGGTTCACAGGTGACATCTGATGACAGATGGAAAATAATACTCTATATCAGGAAAATGCAGCAAGAGGCCCGGTGAAAGGCAGAGATCAGAAACAGTGAGTGACAGCAATAGATAACAGAAGTGAAGTGAAGGGAAGGGTGAAGTGAAGGGAAGGGTGAAGTGACGGGAAGGGTGAAGTGAAGGTATGAGAAATTTGATAATTATAATTGGATAATACAGCAGAAGCAATGAAGGAGCAACTACGGATAACGAAAACCTTCAGAATCATAACCCTGAGCCTGATAGCCATCGGTGCAGGCACCTTTATTGCAGGTGTACTCACTGATAGGGTAACCACCTGGGCCAGCTACCTGATCACCAACTATTACTTCCTTTCGCTTGCCATGGGAGGAGTATTCTTTTATGTCATCCAGAGTATCACCCAGTCAGGGTGGTCATCTGGCTTTAAACGTGTTCCTGAAGCAATGATGGCCTACATCCCGTTTGCGGCACTCTTTTTTCTGCTTCTCTACTTTGGCACACGTCACCTCTATAGCTGGTCCAATCCGGAAGTGGTTGCCGGTGACCCGCTGCTCCAGAGCCGTTCAGCCTTCATGAATGTCCCCTTCTTCTACGCCAGGACAGCGCTCTTCTTTCTCCTGTGGATAATTTTTGCACGTATATTGAGAAAGCTCTCTCTCAGGGAAGACAGCTATGACCCGACAGACCAGGAGGGTATTATGGCGCTCTTCAGGAAAAGTGAACTGTACTCCAAAATATTTATTTTCATCCTGGTAATCACCTTTACCCTCTCGGCATTTGACCTGATAATGTCTATTGATGCCCACTGGTACAGTACTATTTTTGCATTCAAAAACCTGATTGCTGCATTCCTGCATGGTGTATCTGTAATGATACTGATCATCTTCATTCTTCATAAAAGAGGCTACTTCAGCTTCCTTAACAAATATCATTTGCATGATTTTGCCAGATACCTCTTCATGCTCTCCATACTGTGGGGATATTTCTGGTTTGCACAGTTTATGCTGATATGGTATGGCAATATCCCGGAAGAGACTGTCTACTACTATGTGAGATGGCAGGGCGGCTGGAAAGTGATGTTCTTCCTCGAGATCGGACTGAACTGGGCAATACCCTTCATGCTTCTGCTGCCTGTCAAAACCAGCAGAAATATGACCATAATAACCGTGGTGATAGCATTCCTTATCATCGGACAATATATCGACCTTTTCGTACAGGTCATCCCCGGAACAACCGGACTATTGCAGTTCGGATGGATTGATGCGGGACTCTTTCTGGGATATGCGGGCCTGTTTGCCCTGGTGGTGGCAAAAACCCTCAGTAAAGCAAAAATTGTTGGTGCCAATCATCCATATCTGGAGGAGAGCATGAAGCATAAGTTCTGATACCTGACAATGTAGTTATGACGGCGCTCGCCTTCCCGTACTTTTATGACCGTACTCTTATGACCATACTCTCATGACCGTACTCTCATGACCGTACTTTCAAGGCACTATTCTGCTACAGTTACATGGTAGCAGGAATATTTATTATCGCAGTCAGTTTCAGGAGATCAGATAGAAGAGGAGAAAGATAAAGATCCACAGCAGTACAACCATATGCCAGTACAATCCGCTCTTCTCATGTGCGGCATAGTCTACGGCACCAATCTTCCCTCTGGCAATGCCCCGCCCAAGGTAGCCCAGAGCTACCAGGCCGACAATGACATGCAGTGCATGAAGTCCGGTGATAAAAAAGTAGAAGCCATAAAAAAGAATATCTCCCGGACCGCGGAGAGCAAGAGTGGATGAGCCGGGGAAAATCTGCGCTTTAACATGAAGGCGCAATTCAAAATACCTTGTAACCAGAAAGATTACTCCCAGCAGAATTGTTACGCCTAAAAGCTGCAGTGCAGGCCTCTTCCTCTCTTGCCGGATAGCAGAAACCGACTTGGCCAGGAGCACACTGCTGATCAGCAGGATTATTGTATTGGCTGCACCAGTAAAAACAGACAATTCACCGGCAGCAAAATGAAATGCCCGGGCATCAGTGATACGGTATACCAGGTAAACAATAAAGAGTAATCCAAACAGGATCATCTCTGCCATGAAGAAATACCAGATCCCTGACCTGGATGAGTGACTGTTGTTAAAAACCATTGAAGACATATTCACTTGTAATCATGTGAGCCTGTCGATATTAACAGATGAGTGTTTAAAGATAAAAGATTAATTTCCAAATCCAAAGATCAGGAAGTACAAATGTAACGCAGGCCTCTTCAATCAGCAGCATTATTCCTCCATTTGCGTCGTTTATTTTTGCCAAATCCTGAAAATAGTTTAATTTCGGATAATGAGATCTGGCTGTTTGCAATTTATAGTAAAATGGAGGCTTTGAGGGTAGCTCACTTTTATACGCCTGTGAAAATTTTCGGCAATATCTGACAGGTGTTGACTATTTGATCTCTATGGTACTAATTATTATAAGTTAATGAGTGAACCATCCGGTCACCTGCCTGGCCGGCGGTGTAATATCATTTATGATAGAGCGTTATACTTATTATCCGGGTATTTTCTCTTAATATCAATCAAATAACCCCTGAACTGACAATGATACACCAAAAGAGAAAAAAAATTCTGACATTACCGGCCGGAGTGATCATATGGCTGATGGTGATCATCACCCTGCCGTCATACGGTCAGGATCTCGCCAGCCTGAAGAGTGCCGAGCCGTTCACCATCACCGGCAGCGCCGGCCTGACCACCTCCTTCTACCATGCCAACGGCATCCCTGACCGTCAGGCTCCCTTCTCCTATGGTATCCAGGCCAATGCCACCATAACCCTTTATGGTATTGCCATGCCCTTCTCCTTCACCTGGTTCAACAACAGTCAGGTGGGCTTCAACCAGCCCTTTAACCAGTTTGGGATCAGTCCAAAGTACAAGTGGCTCACCCTTCACCTCGGTTACCGCAACCTCTCCTTCTCTGAATTTACACTCAGCGGATACACCTTCCTCGGTGCAGGGGTGGAGGCCAATCCCGGAAAATTTCGTATTGGAGCCATGTATGGCAGATTCAATCAGAACTCTGTCCATGACCTGTCGGCGACCGACTCACAGCCTAAGATGACCCGTACCGGTTGGGCCGCCAAGGTGGGCTACGGAACTGACAAACGCTTTGTCGACCTCTCACTGCTACGCATAGGTGATGACCCGGAAGGGTATGACACACTAATCATCGATCCCGACCGTCGTGCCCCCGAACAGAATATAGCTATCGGGCTCACATCAAGGTTTGATATTACCGGGAAGCTCACCTTCAACTTTGACGGCTCCTACAGCTTCTACACCTTTAACCGCGCCTATGCCGCCACAGAGATCACTGACGACGGACTGCTGCGCCTGGCGGGTAACTTTATCAGGGTGAACAGCACCAGCCAGTACTTCAAGGCGTTCAAGACAAGCCTCAGCTACCGCTTCAACCAGGGTACAGCCACCGGAATCGAATACCGACGTATCGATCCCGGCTTCCGCTCAATGGGAAGCTACTTCTTTAACAACGATGTTGAACATATCACCCTAAACCAGAGCGTGGCACTGCTCAACAACAAGCTCAACATGAGAGGCTCACTGGGCGTGCAGCGCGACAACCTCCTGGGGGTGAAGGAGAACACTGCCCTGCGTATTATAGGGTCCGTGACCGGTAACTATAACATAAACCAACACTGGGCGGTAGATGCCACATTCAATAACTACTCAACCAACCAGCGGGCATTCAGGACAGCCACTGACCACAGCCTGCTCATCTATCAGGTAAACCGCACCATAACACTCACACCACGCTATATGACGGCCGGCGAAAGGATGTCTCACATGGCCATGCTGAACCTCAATGTGACAGCTCTCGAAGATAAGAACCAGACCACCTCTGACATGACTGAGACCGATACCTACATGGCGATGCTTATCTACAACCTGGGACTGTCACAGCTGAAGATGAATATCTCTGCCGGACTCAACTACACCCTGATGCTTAACAGGAACTTTGAGAACAGGCTGGCAGGGGGGAATATCAATATCAGCAAGACACTGCTTCAGGACCAGCTCTCGCTGGGACTGAACAATAACCTGATGACCAACAGAATCAACAGTGAGAGCGGCCTGATCCTTAACTCGGCACTGACGGCTGCCTGGCGTTTCCATCCGAAGCATTCACTCTCACTTAACCTTAACCTTATCAGCAACCGCTTTGCCGAAGGATCGGTTGTTCCGTCATATCACGAAATAAGAGGAGATTTTGGCTATGCATTTACATTCTGACAAACCAACAGCAACGTACCAGTGCCAGCCGCGCAAGCCTCACAACATGCGCAGGCCGGACAGGCCGCACAGACCACGCAGTTCAAAACTCAGGATACCGGAAGCCCCTGCCCTGCTGAGAAGAGGAGTGGCAGCAATGATACTGGTTATGATGGCACTGGCGGGCGCCACAGCACAGGATCCTGTCTACCAGACCGTGCAGGTTCTACCCCCCTACAGCAACAAGCTCTCTCACTACTTTGCCACTCCCGGACGTATAATGAGTATCATCACCACCGATCTGAACAACATAGATGCCAGTGAGTACAGATATTATCTTCATGGCTATATTGAGAGTGCAGACAATGACGGTGCGATCCGTATTGGTACCCGCAGCACCTACCGTCCGGCTACCCCGTCACTCATGAGAGCACAGACGGGGCCCGACGGGGGAATTATTGCATGGCTTCCCTACACACTCACCTACAGTGATATACAGCAAATCTTCGCTCCGCAGAACCTGGAGTACCGGGGTATAACACGCGAACAGGTGGAGAAGACAGGACTGCCTGACGGCATGTACCGTATCTGCTTCAGGCTTTTTATCAACCCCTGGGGTGAATATTTTGAGGTGGGACCATTCTGTAGTCCGCCATTCAATATCATTTCCGATCTCACTGCCGTAGAGGCACCACAGGTGATTCTGCCACATGACAATGCCATGCTCCCCCCTGAGCAGATGCAGACACTGCAGTTCACCTGGACGATGCCTCCCGGTGCACCGGCCACCACACAGTACCAGCTGAGGATAATTGAGCTGAATGATGAGTCAGCCAACTACCGTGACATGCTGCGCACCGAAGCCTATCCCGCCTTCTTCGAGACAACCGTCACCGGTGCTCCCACCTACCTCTACACCATAGCCAATCCTGCCTTCAGGCCTGACAGGGCCTACGCATTCATCATCAGGGCTGTCGATCAGTTTGGGAATACCAACTTTAAAAATGGTGGCTATAGTGAGGCTAACCTCTTTATGCAGGCCAAACAGGCGATGATCTCTCCGCCGCCGGCGGCTCAGCCTCCCACACCCTCGTTCTCCGGGTACCAGTTCAGCTGGGTTACCCCGTCAATCATGCAACCCACATCTGTTAAAGGAAGACTCTCATACAAATACCCCACAAAAAAGCCGCTGCTTTCGACCCCCGGGACGAAGCGGCCTCCACTGGCGGAGGCAAAGATTAAGCTGGTAACCCATTACATTGTGAAAGATGAAAAAGGGCGTATCGTCAGTGAGAGGACCAGGGGAGGACAAAAGATGTGTAACGGTATCAGATACAGTGAACTGGACGGTAAGGTGATAGCCACTGCCACTACCGATATGGATGGCAACTTTGAGTTTAACTTCCTCTCAAACTATGACGGCGAGCCCCTGGGAACTACTGACTGTGGAATTTATCTTACCGGAGTGCCCGGCACAGGTGCCGGCAATGAACTGTCAATAGCCGCGGCTGACCTGCTGACCGGCGGCCGTGGAGGCCCCAGGGTGAACAGAACGGCTGAGAGTGATATGATAATGGCTAACGAGTGCCAGCTTTACCTGGCCTACCGCATCGTGATCGAAGGGGAGCATGCACGTTACTACCTCGATCCCGATCAGGAGAATCGCTACTTCCTGCAGGTTAAGGGCGGTGAGACGAAAAATGCCGGAGAGATCACCACCCTGGCCAGAAGCATTGAGCTGAAGATAAAGGCTAAAGCCCGTGATGCCGACAAGGTTTATACCATACAGGATAACGATGAGCTGGCTCAAATGGACGTATGGGTATACCGGAAGGTGAACTTCAACTATCCTCCTGTATTCCCTGTAGATGATGTAAAACCCGATAAGAAGGACGAGTTTCCACCACCTTCCTTTCCAAACCTGACCTGTGTAGGGAAAGCGCAAACCGATGTCAAGAACAGGACTGCCATCATAACCGATCTCATACTCAACGATAATACAGAATACCAGTACTATATATATATCAACTCTGAGCAGTATAGTTACGAGTCTGAAGGACCTGTTCTGCTCGACCTGAAGAAACTCATTGACACTGAAAACAGGTCGCAATCAACTACAGGCCAAGCAGGTCAAAGCACAGGCGGACAGAGTACGTCTACAATTATCAACATCTCTGAAGACTACTTAGGGTTGCTGAAAATGCGATCAGCATATTCGTGGCAGACACGTGAGTTTTCACACAAAGAGGAGCTTGCTACACGATTCCCCTCTCTGGTAATAAAACTGAGAGAGACGGAGGGACTCAAGCAGATCAATGTGCCTGCACAGGTCACCCTCAAAGAGGAATTCACCGGCGGAATGCGGAGAGTGGATAACAACTGGCATAATGTTCTGGTGCCTTTTGACCACCCGGAGAGCACCCCGATGGCCAGGATAGATACCAGTTTCTACGAGCTCAAGGGGCTTACGGCTGAGTTTACACCCCCGCCAAAGGATTCAGTGATAGGCCCCCGCCGCAGTGTCACCGTAAAGATTGCCGGCTTTGCAGACACCACCTTTGTGGTTAAGGAGAATGATCCACTGAAGATAGGTGAACGCTATGAGATGAACATCCGGATGAGGTATGGTGCCTCTATGAGAGGAAAGGTGACCGATGCCCTCACCGGCAAGCCCCTCGCCAATGCCAAAGTGAAAGTGATAGGAGAGACAGTGATGGCCACCACCACCGACAGTGAGGGTAAGTATAATCTGCAGGCACGGCGGCTTACCAAAGAGCGGTTGATTGAGATCTCCAAAACAGGATATATGACTGATACGGTTACTGTCACCCTGCATAACGAGATCAACACCTACAACTTTGTACTATTCCCCATGGTACGCATGCTGCATGTAGAGGTGTGGGCCGGCAGTGACTGGAAGAAGGGAGCTGTGGTCACGCTGCCTGATGTGCCCGATAGCTGGAGGCACCCCATTACGAGGGAGGAATCATCAGGGGCAGGCGTAGCAACACTGCAGAGTGACACACAGGTGATGCAGCAGAGTGAGACACAGATGATGCTGATGGCACAACTGACAAGTCCGTATGCCGCACAGCAGCCGGCACGGCAAACGGGACCGCAGGCTGCACATCAGCCGGCACGGCAAACGGGACCGCAGGCTACACATCAGCCGGGAGAGCTGACCGGAGAACAGATGATGCAGCAGCTCAGCCAGCTGACACTACAGCAGACGGGGCAGCAGCTGACACAAAATATCTCACAAGGCAAGGTGTCAGGTACAATAAGCCAGCTGGCAACAGGGCTGCAGCAGAGTGTATCTGCGAGCCAGATCTCACAAAGCTATCTCAAGAATTACAATATGACCCTCTCCAGCGGGCTGGGGCTATCTGATGTAATCTCACCCATCTCAGGACGCTCTCCCACAGCAGTGGATGAGAAGGCCTACGCTCAGGTTACCGACAATGAGGGTTGGGCAGGATTTCTCTTCACCGGAGGGACGGGTGACCGGTTCAGGCTGGTGATAACCAATGACCCTGACGCAGATGACAACTACTGCACTATCTTCACCGAGATAACAGTACCCTATGAAAAGTCTTTCATGGGAGCCAGATACCGGTTCACCATGCCCGGCGGAGGGTGTCTCACCGGCACTGTCTATCTGGGTGAGGGTACGCAGAAACCTCTGGAGGGAGCTGAGGTAAGAGCATCTGTCAAGGTTGATGCCGAAGAGTACACCATTACAGCCCTGACCGATGCCACGGGACACTACAAGTTGCGCAACCTGCCGGTGAACAAACCCTTCAAACTGACAGTGGGCACTGTCAAAAAGGGAACCAACTATGTCGGTATTAATAAGGATCAATATATGATTATGAAAGGAGGTACCGACTGTCAGACCGAAGATTTCCACATGAGATCGATTGACGGGGTTGACATCAGTACCTTCATGGGATTCCCGTTTCAGACTACCGCTTTTGAGGAGAAGCCGGGTGACAAAGTGATACTGAGCGGCACTATATTCCTGCCTGAAAATAACCATTTCATGGAGCAGCGGATAGATATCACTGATGTTGAGATGGTAAAGAGCAGTGTCACCAACAGTGAAGGCAATAAGCTGCTGCGGCCGGTAACACTACCCTTTATCACTGAACTGAACAGCATGGGTGTTAAGCTGCCGGGCGGCTACAGGGGTATAATAACCGATGAGACAGGATTGAAGTTTGACCTATATGATCAGGCCACAATGAAGGGTGAGATGAAGGCCTCGGTAATGATACACTCAGAGGCACAAATCCCGGAACTCAACGGCAACTTCGGCGGCTGGGGCTTTGACCTGCCTGACCTGCTGCTGGCAACCAGGCCCGCTACCGACAACCCGGAAATTACGGTCTACAGGGGCAGCGAACAGGTGGCCTCAGGAAATATCGGCGCCAACGGGTTCTACCTCACTGATGGAAAGAGCAGTGAGCTGATGTATAGCGTTGAAGGGTTCCCGAAGATGGCTTATGCAGTGCCTGACAAATCATTCTTTGACAGGAACGGACTGACGCTCCACACCAGGTTGAGAGCATCAATCCATACACTGAATCCACGTAACCTCGAGCTTGATGCAGGAACGATCAGGATCAACAAGAAAGAGATGTCAACAGTTAACCCGAAGCCCTTCACGGTGATGATGGGCAAGTGGAAGCTGAGCTGTGACAAGTGGGCCATCACCCATGACGGAGTGCTGGTCAGCCAGGCTACCCTCTCAACCGGGGCCGACGTCATGATTGAGAACCTCTGGTTCACCTCCTCAGCCATGCTGACAGACAAGTCGACGGTACACCTGGAAAAGATGAAGCTGCTGGGGGTGAAAGATCTTCTAATCTCCACCAGGAATAAAGGGCTACGCTACGGATACCTCCATAGCGGCGTCAGTGGCTGGAGCATATACGCCACACCCGATGCCGGAGAGAGCACCGTAGCCACCCTGAGTGACATGCCTGGCCTGGCACCCGGAGATAAGATCCAGTTCACTGATGTTGACTTCAACAGCGAGGGTGAGAGCATGCTGGTACTCAACAGCCGCAAGTTCAGGCTATACAACATCGTTGACTTCACCCCATACCCCTCCACACGTATGTATGTTTATGATACCTCGGTCAAGCTGAAGGGGAATTATGACTTTGGCATACCCGGGTATGTCAGGCCTTCGGGTGCCATGGCATACTACAAGGATGGTAACAGGCTGGGATTTTCGATGATGGATATGGATCTCTTCCGCTTTACTCATCACAATGTCATCTATGACCTCACCCATGAGTATAAACTCAGTGAAGGGCTCTTCACCGCCAAAGGTACCGTGACTGAACCGGGACACCTGCCCAAACTGAATGTGACCATGTCACACAGGAGCACTGAGACCAGGGTCGACTTTGACAAAGGGCAAAGGATAAATATGGGCTCGGGAAGAGAGCTGGCAAACATTGTGGGACACAACAAGGTGATAAACAATGTATGGGACGTGCTGCGCTTTGAAGGTGATGTGAAAGGATTCAATAATGTCAATCCGGGGCAGAAGATGAACTTCGAGGTGAGAGGCACCGTGCAGGCTACCGGGCAGCAGATAGCGGTAAGCGATATACCCTCCTTCCCGGGAGTGACAATGACCTATGACCTGCCAAATGCCAGGCTCATTGGCAGTGCGGCACTTGACATGAACCTCGCCGGGCTAAAGCTTGACGGCAATATCAATACCGTGATGGACAGCCAGGGGTGGCTCTTCACTGCCAGCGGTATGCTGGAGATACCTGGCCTCGGAGGTGCCAACCTGTTCGGCCTCTTTGGCAACTACCAGGATATACCCGATGAGGTGTCAAATTTGATAGGTGATGCTGTCTGCCTGCCGGCCGGGTTCAAGACCAACCTACGCGGATTCTTCCTCTCGGCCGGACTGACAAAGCAGGTACTGCCGAAGGTGAATCATGACTACGGTATTGTAAAGGTTCATGCTGGTGTTGATGTGAGTGTCAATGCCCGCACCTTCATGACATTCGGACAAGGGACCACATTCGGGATGGGGGTGCTGGCTGAAGGCCATGCCTACCTGGGCGGTTCTTTGGCTGCCACCTGCACCTCGGCAAGTGCCGATGCACGCATGCAGTTCGGTGTCAGCGGAGACTACAACACCAGTACCCGGGTGTACAATATCGACGGCTGTGCAAGCCTTAACCTTAAGATTTCAGCCAGCCAGTGTATACCAGTGCTGGTCGACTGCGGACCCTGCCTGTCGGTCGACCTGGCTGATTTCACCATTGGAGCCAAAGTACACCTTGATAATAACAAGGGCTTCTCAATGGGTATTACCACCAGTAGTTGCGACCAGCAGTGCAAATAATTACAACAGCAAAAGAATGAACAAAATGAGACTATCAGTTATCCATAAGAGAGAGCTCCCGAAGCTGAGCCTCATCATAGCCCTCTTCCTGCTGTTGAGCAGCGTTGTCAGAGGTCAGGAACAGATAAGAACAGCCCAGCCGGCACCCAAAGGGATTCTGGTTTTTGCCGGGATGGAGCTGGCCGATGGCAACAGGGTCGATTACTATAGTGTTGAACGCTCTTATGATCAGCGCCGGTGGGAGATCATCACCGAGATGAGGTCACCATCAGTATGGGATGAGTTCTATGACGCCTACCGGCTGTGGGTGCCTGACTTCGGGTTCCAGGGAGAGCCCGGACCGGCTGAGCTGATGGAGGGATGGCAGAAGTGTATCATGGCAGGTGTGATAGACAGTATGGGCTACTGGGCTTCAGCCACCGGTATCAGGCTGGCTGCCGGACTAACCTTCTATGACCAGGCTGTTGAAAGAGAGAGGAAGGTGTGGTACAGGAGCAGGGCAGTAAAGAACGGTAAGATTATGACTGAGAATATCTCAGTGCCGGTGCAGTGGCCCCTGATGCCGCAGTTTGATCATGTCACCCTGAGTGAAAGAAATGTTGACAAGAATCTCTACTACCTGAAGTGGCAGTCGCAGGGTGACAACCCGGCACCCTACTTCACCATACGATACTATGAGGGTGATCAGCTGCATGAAGCAAAGGGTACGACAGCATCATACCGTATCGGAGATATCACCTACTACATCTTCCAGGACTCTACCGGGCAGCTCACACAGCAGAGACAGTACTTCCTCAACCCGGCAGACCTGTACGGCAACAGCGGTATAGCTACTGAGATAGAGCTGGTTTCACGTGCCACCTCCTCCCCTACCTTTTTCAGCAATATGAGGGCGGCCACCGACACCACGGGCTATGGCGTTTTGGTGAGCTGGCAGTTGCAAAACACTGATCACCTGAAGGGAGTGAAGATCTTTCGTAACAGCAGTTATGACGAAGGTGAGTATGAGCTGTTGGCGACCCTCCCTCCTGGCGACAACTCTTACACCGACAGGATGGTTGATCCCGACAGGATGTACTACTACTACCTGGAGACTCTCAGTGATCAGGAGAGTGCGCAGCAACGCAGTGCGATAGTCTTCAACTCCGCCCTTGACAGGCTGCAACCACTCTTCCCAACAATCCACCGCGGTGATGATGTGCCCGGGGGTGTCACTGTCAGGGTGAGGGCTACAGACCTTAACCTGGCAGGGGTGAAGATATACCGCAATAACGGTATTACACCCGAACTCTATCCTATCACTGACATACTGCCACTGACAGAGAATGAGGTTGTATACAGTGATACCAGCGGCATACTGAGCGGTGAGTTCAGCTTCCTCTATGCCGCCACAGCGGTTAACAGCAGCTCGGTAGAGAGTGCGCTCTCTGAAACATTGACTATCTATCCCAATATTGCGACCGAGCCGCCGGCACCTAACACACTCTCAGCCACTGAAGAGGATAATGTTGTGCATCTTGTATGGGAAGATGTGAGGAGCAGGCATATGGCCACCCGGGGCTATCGCCTCCACCGCCGCGACCTGCCTGACGGCCGGCTGGCGCCACTGCTGCCGGCTGACTCCGTAATTACCGCTCCAATGTTTTCAGACATGACTGCAGAGCCGGGCAGCAGCTATGAGTATGCGGTGGAGACCATTGATGACCTGGGAGGGGTGAGCAGACAGATGACCGCAGCACAACTGACACTCCGGGCACTTCGGCTGCCGACACCTCCGCCGCTGTGGGTGACAGCAGAAGAGGGCAGGGTGACAGTACAGTGGGGTGAGTCAGACAAGCGGCAGTCGCTGACACTGAGCCTCTACCGCTACCAGCGGGGAGAAGAGCCCAGGCTGCTGACGAGGCTGACCGATGAAACACGCAGCTATGTTGACAGCGAGGTGAGAAGAGGAGAGCTATATTTCTACTACAGCACCTTCACCGACGAGAAGGGAAATGTGAGCAGACGCTCACGCGAGGCTGGTGTAAGGGCAGAGTGACCGCTGACAGGCTCTTTCTCAGAGAAAGACCGAGATAAAGTCGGCTGCCCTGACCTGGTTTTTGTTCCTGATGGTGCGCCGGCCGTCAGTGAAGGTGGTGACAGTACACTCCCTGTAGATAGTGCAGTTACCCTCACTGTCGGGTGTGTAGCCACGGCAAACCCTAACCACATCGGGTGAGATCTCGTCTATGATGACGATCCTGCCGTCACCGTCACGCAGCCGTCCCAGCTCAAACTTGCCATCGAGCACGTGGAGACCCTTTGATGCAAACTCATCGGTGACGATTGCCGCTATCTGCTTCACCAGTGCTACGCTCTCATCTATCTCAGCCCTGGTCATGGCGCCTGTCTCCTCCAGCGCCTCCAGGGTGATAAGCACATCAACAGCACCCTTGGTCCATGCCTCAACCACCTTGTGAAGGTTTCTGCACGGCCTCACAAATGGGTACCTCCTCCAGAAGCTGCCGGTAGCACTGTTGCGCCATGTAAACTCAAGGTTCTCCAGCGGCGCCGCACCGGGCAGCTCAGGTGCCTGAGCCGCCATGCCGAGCGGCAGTGCAGGCTCCACAATCATCTCATTGTCACTGACGGTATCAATATAGTGTGACGGTATCCCTCGCTCCTGCAGCAGCCTGAAAAAATGAGTGGCAAAACGGCACGCTATGGCACCCTTGCCCGGTATCTTTCCCACCACCACATCGGCACCCGGGTCAAAAACCGGTTTTCCGTTCTCCATATAACCGGTAGCATCATCCTTGAAAACAAGACGGTACTTACCGGCATGCTCCCCTTCAGAGATCTCATACACATTCTTAGATTTACCGCTGTAGATCAGCTTCTCTTTCATGACCTGCTATGATATAACTATTTATCACTAAAAAAATCCTGCAAAAAAAAACCCCTCCACACAAACAGAAAAAATCCTGCCGTACGTCCCTTCCTCACTCTCTACGCTCTGTTGGTATCGTCAGCACTGTCAGTACCTTGAGAGCCATCAGCATCGGCAATACCTTTAACGCCGTCAGCACTTTCAGCAAACTTGCGCACTGTTAGCGCCGATAAAGATAGTGCAGAGGCATGAAAAGGGCACTACCCGGCAAAAAAAAATGTACAATCAGATCTCTGGTGCCGTGGATGCCAGATAGGGCAGCTGCCTCAGTGAGTTCTGACTTTGCGGTGAAGGGATTTGCCTCAGTGAGTTTTGATTCTACAGTGAAGGGATCTGCCTCAGTGAGTTTTAATTCTACAGTGAAGGGATCTGCCTCATTGAAGGCAGTTGTTACAAGAAAGCCACTGGTCACCAGTGCCACCCCTGAATCTCAAGGTTGGTAAGCCCGAGGCTGCGGGCATGGGTGACAGCATCATTGTATTCATCACGGGTGATGCGGCGCGCTATCTCAGGATATTCCGATGCGCGAAAGACCGGCGTATACTGTGACATGATATTGATATAGCTCTCCTTTGGCAGGTTCTCAGCTATCCAGTCGAGAACCTCTTTTGTTCCGCTCGCCTTGCCTGGCATCACCAGGTGACGTATCATCACTCCACGACTGATCAGTCCGTCTGCACCGGGCTTTGCCACACCCACCTGGCGGTACATCTCCAGAAGCGCCTTCTTGGCAAGTCCGGGGTAATCATCAGCCCCGTCAGAATATTTTGAAGCCATATTTCCGTCTGAGTACTTAAAGTCAGGCAGATAGATGTCTACCACCCCGTTGAGCTGTTTCAGAATATCTACTCTCTCATAACTGCAGGTGTTATAAACCAACGGAACCTTCAGCCCTTGTGAGGCGGCAATGTCAAGTGCCAGCAGCAGGTGTGGCGAGTAGTGGGTCGGTGTAACGATATTGATGTTATGGCATCCCCTTCTTTGCAGCGTCAGCATCATACCTGCCATCTGCTCTATGGTCTGAGGGGTGCCGTCTCCCCCCTGGCTCACCTGCCAGTTAATGCAGAAAACACATCTAAGGCTGCAGTTTGAAAAAAATATGGTACCTGAGCCGCCCCTCCCTACGAGAGGAGGCTCCTCACCATAATGGGCATGGTATGAAGATATCTCAAGATGTGCGTCAGAGCCGCAGAAGCCACGCTCACCGGTGAGCCTGTCAGCGCCGCACATGCGGGGACAGAGCACACACTCACCCATGAGGGCCCACAACTCCTCTCCCCTCCTCTTCAGCTCACCGCTGCGATATAACCTCAGGTAGCCGGGCTCATAGCCAGTGACGCTACCCACAACTTTTCCACCCATACCCAATCCCGATTTAGAAAAGAGTCCGCCAACTGCCGTTAAAAATAATGACCTCAAGACTCCTCTTCGTGATACCATCTGCTCTCCTATCTGTCCGGCTCATCTAACTGCCGGTGAGTTAAAAGATAGGAATAAAAGAGACATGTTTCAAACAGCAGAGTGTTAAGTGCGACTGTTGTTGGTCAGAAGAGCTGAAATGTGTAATTTAAGGAGTTAAATGAGTAAGAGCCCGGGCCGACCGGAAGCTGGCAGCAGCCCTACCAGGGGTTGATAATAGATGATAGATGATATATAAATAAATAAATAGATAGATAGATAGAGTGAGTGAGTGAAAAGGATGAAGGCAGGAATGAAAGGCAGGAATGAAAGGGAGGGGTGAAAGGAAGGGGTGAAAGGAAGGGAGGAAAGGAAGGGAGGAACCAAAGAAATCAAGAGCGGGAAAAAGGAAGAGCGAAAGGAAGAACGAAAGAAATCAAGAGGGAGAAAAAGGATGAGCGAAAGGAAGAGAGAAGAAGAACGATAGGATGATTGAACAAATAAACAGAGAACGACTATGATAAAGCTTATTCTTGGTGACATCACAAAGGTGGAGGCTGATGCTATCGTCAATGCGGCCAACAGGTCGCTGTTGGGCGGTGGTGGTGTTGACGGTGCCATACACCGTGCCGGGGGCAGGGCAATACTCGATGAGTGCATTAAGATCAACGAGGAGCAGGGCGGGTGCCCTACAGGAGAGGCAGTGATCACCACTGCCGGCAACCTGCCTGCAAAATATGTGATACATACTGTCGGACCGGTCTGGAGGGGTGGCTCGAGCAACGAAGAGAGGCTGCTCGCCAATGCATATACCAACTCACTGAGGCTGGCAGCAGAGAACGGCGTCAGGACAATCGCCTTTCCCAATATCAGCACCGGTGTCTATGGCTTCCCAAAACAGAGAGCAGCAACAATAGCCATTGGGGCGGTGAGGGAGTTCCTTGAGGGTGACAGAAGCATCACACGGGTGACCTTTGTTTGCTTTGATGAAGAGAACCATTCACTCTACAGGGAGCTGCTGGGCGACTGAATGACCGGCTGCCGGACAATGGAGTAATTATCTGCCGGCACCTGAGTGGCCGGCTGCCGGTAGTGCATCTGTATGAAGTGATTGTCTGACATACCAAATGAGATGTTCAATCGTTACCTTAACAGAACTATTAACAACTTTAAATAGAAAATGTCATGAAAAAACTACTACTTCTGTCGATGACCTTCACTATTCTGTTTTTATCAGGTTGTAAAAAAGATAAGGAGGAGCTGCTCTCTGAAAAGATTATCGGAGACTGGGCTACTGATGAGATGCTCGTCGGTGCAGGGGTGACAGGTGCGATATACATCAGCTTCTATGCAAACAACACATATGAGCTCTTTCTGCAACTCACTGCTCCACTGAAAAATGGTGTTATTACTGACAGGTATCAGATAGATAATGAGGCTGGCACGCTCACCTTAATGAATAATGCCCTCTTAGGCCTCTTCGGCCTGGAGGTGCAGTCGGGTGACCCGATCATGTTCAACGTTGAAATGAGCGTGGTCAACAGTTTAGATCAGATGAGACTGACAATGTTAACAGAGATTTCGGCTATTGGTCCGCTCCCTGCCATCACGCTGAAAAGGATAGACAGAGAGATATCAAAATAATCTTCTTTAGGCCCGGCCACGGTCTGTCGTCATAAGCCCGACAACCCCGCCGCACGCCACCTCGCCGGCCCCCTGCCGGATTGACAAACACCGGGGCTCCCGTAACCATCATTACGCGGGGCCCCTACTCTTTTTAAGGATTTTGTTTACCTTTCATATCCGGGTAAGAGAAGAGAGGCAGTTAGACAGTTATAACCCTAAAAAATTGACAGAATGAGAATCTTCCTGAACAACACCTTCATACTGACATTGATTATTCTCAATGCAGTTATCATTTTTCTGAGTGGTTTTGATTTCCCTCCACAACTATCCTTTTTGCTAAACCTGATTGATTATCTGATCACATTGTTATTTGTGGTGGAGATGATGGTCAAGATAAAGTATTTCCGGCTAAGAGGCTATTTCAGCCTCAGCTGGAATATTTTTGATTTCATTCTGATATTAATATCAATTCCCTCTTTGTTGGTCATATTTACAGAAAACTCTATCGATCTAAGTTTCGTCCTGGCATTCAGAACATTGCGTGTTTTTAAAACGCTTCGATTTTTAAAGTTCGTACCGCAGGTAAACAAACTGATCAATGGATTTCAGCGGGCTCTGAAAGCCAGTGTCCTGGTGGTTTTTCTATTTTTCATTTATGTCTTCATTATCGGCATAATGTCATTTTCACTGTTTAATAATGTCTCGGAGGACTATTTTTCAACTCCTCTAATCTCTCTTTACTCGGTATTCAAAATATTTACTATTGAAGGGTGGTATGAGATTCCCGAATCAATAACAGGCGGTCTGCAGGGAGGGACATTTCTAGTTTACCTGTACTTTATATTTATTTTATTCACCGGAGGTATATTGGGCTTGTCATTAGTGAACTCAATATTTGTAGACACAATGGTTAGTGACAACAATGACGAACTTGAAAGAAAAGTTGACGATCTAAGCAAAAAGATAGACCTCTTGTTACAGCAAAATCCTGATAAACTACAGGAGTTGTAATCGATAAGGGCAAATGCTCTTCGGCACTTTGAGTGAGACAGCTGACCGCAGCCGGGAAAAATTCAGTAATTGGTTAAGGGGGAGCTGTCAGAAGCAAAATAAGCAGCTACCTTTGCAGCGCTAAACACCCTGATATTGATTGGAGCAGAGCATGACAGCAAGCATCATACTTCTGATACTGGGGTTTCTCCTGCTGATTAAGGGTGCCGACTGGCTGGTTGACGGCTCGTCGGCGCTGGCCAGGAAGTACAATGTGTCGGAGCTGGCTATCGGGCTGACGGTGGTAGCTTTCGGAACCTCAATGCCCGAGCTGGTGGTGAACTCATTTGCCGCATACCAGTCGCATCCTGATATCGCCTTCGGCAACATTATCGGCAGCAATATCTTCAACCTGTTTGCCATTCTCGGTATCACCGGGCTGATCGCTCCGCTGACCGTGCAGTCAGGTACCGTATGGAGAGAGATACCCCTCTCCCTGCTGGCAGCCGTGGTGCTCTTCCTCCTGGCAAACAGCATCTTCTCTGACACTGCGGTACTCTCAAGGCCCGACGCCATGATCCTGCTGCTCCTCTTCGCCTTCTTCCTCTGGTATGTATTCCGTCAGATGAAAAGTGAGTACCTGCCTGACGGAAAGGAGCATAAAGTGTTCACCAATCTCCGGATATGGCTGTTCATCATCCTGGGGCTGGCATGCCTCGTCGCCGGAGGCAGATTCGTTGCCACCAGCTCAGTGAAGATAGCTGAAGCGATGGGTGTCAGCCAGACGGTGATCGGACTGACCATTGTTGCCATTGGCACCTCACTGCCCGAGCTGGCAACCTCCGCGGTGGCAGCAGTGAAAAAGAGCAATGACATCGCCGTTGGCAATATCATAGGATCAAACATCTTTAATATCTTCTTTATACTGGGGATAAGCGCACTGATAAGACCGCTCAACTATAATCCGGAATTCAATAAGAACCTCTACCTGCTTGGCTTTGGCACTATACTGCTCTTCATCGCCATGTTTTCAGGGAAGAAAAAGAGACTTGACAGGTGGGAGGCGGCAATACTGCTGGCGATATACATTGGCTATACTATCTACCTGATCAATCAGGAGTTATGACAATAAGTGCATATCGGTGCGCTGGCAATGAGCATCTCTCTTAATCTCTCCCTTACAGAACGTCAGAAGTCCTGCCCGCCTTAAAAGTAGGATCAGCGAGTTCAGTCCGGCACACTTCTCATCACCCTTACCGGCGTCGTCAACATAATTGAAACCTCTCAAAACAATTTTCCTATTAGATTGTTTATAAGTAGGTTATACAGACGTGTAGTACTATTATTGAGGTACCGGTAATTACAACTTCACTCTTTGTGAAATTGATATTCAACATAATTATATGGAGCTTTCTCCTATTTCTTAATATCTTGGTGAAAATAAGCCATTTCCAATGAAAAGAAGTCTTATACTCTTTGCGTTCCTGATCGTCATGGCGCAGCTCAGTGCACAGCAGACGATAAGGGGCACTGTCACGGATGAGACAGACTATCCCCTGCCGGGGGTGGCTGTCGTTGTGAAAAATACACTGCGTGGTACTGCCACAGACATGGATGGGACATACAGTATCACTGCCTCACCTGACGATATACTGCAGTTTACAATGATCGGGATGACCACCGTTGAGGTGCGCGTGGGAAACCAGACGCTCATCGATGTAAGGCTGGAGAGCGAAGCTACTGCAATAGAAGATGTGGTGGTGATCGGTTATGGTGCCCAGAAGATCAAAGACCTCACAGCGCCTATCGTCTCAGTCAAAGGAGAGGATCTGAACAGGCAGATAGCCTCCAACGTGATGCAGGCACTACAGGGCAGGGTGGCCGGCATACAGATCATCAACAGCGGCGTGCCAGGAGCCGGCTCATCAGTGAAGATCAGGGGTGTGGGATCAATAGGTGACTATGCCAACCCTCTCTACGTGGTTGATGGCATCTTTGTTGACAACATCGACTTCCTGGCAGCAGGTGACATTGAGGAGCTGACAGTGCTTAAGGATGCCTCGGCATCAGCTATCTACGGCGTGAGAGCAGCAAACGGGGTGATACTGATAACCACCAGGAAAGGTAAGAGCGAAGAGCCCTCCATCACCTATGAGGGGTATGCAGGTATCCAGGTGCCGGTCAACATCATGCCGATGGCTACCACCGCCCAGTACATAGAGCTGCTCAATGAGGCCAACGCCAACATCACCGGTTATCAGCCCAGAGACCCCTCCTCCTACCAGGCCTCAACAGACTGGTACAGTGAGCTGGTGAGGCCGGCAGCAACAACCAGCCACTCAATTGATATCTCAGGCATGAGCGGCGGTGCAGCATACTCGATGGGAGGAAGCTACTTCTATCAGGATGGTATCATGGAGGCCAAAAACAACTACCAGAGGTACAACTTCAGGGGCCGCCTCGACCAGAAGATCACAGAGAGGTTCAGGACAGGTCTCAATATGGTGGTCAGCAACCACCTGAAGTTCCATCCCAACAACAACGCCTTCTTCAGCGCATATGTCAATCCGCCGGTATATGCACCCTATGATGATAACAACGTGGAGGCATACCCGGTGCGGTTCAACTCACCACAGAGGTACGGGTTCGGCAACCAGTATGGCAACCCTATGGCTACAGCCTATTACAATGACAACAAGGAGAAAGGCAACAGGCTGCTCTTCAGCCTCTTTGGCGAGTATGACATCGTCAGCAACAAACTTACCTACAAGGTATCCTACAACTCAGACCTCACTACCTGGAACTCACGTAACTACAGTCCTGAGTTCAATGTGGGAGGATCACAGGGCGTACGTAAATCAGACCTTACCAAAACGTCAGGCAGCGCCTCAAAACAGATAATTGATAACCTGCTCACCTACAGAGACTATATAGGAAAGCACAGCTATACGGTGCTGGTTGGACAATCGACACGTATGGAAAAGTCTGAGTACCTCACCGGCTATGCCATCAATGTGCCGGGCATTGATGAGCAGGCCAAATACCTCACTACCGGCTCATTCAATGACCGTAACGCCTATGATGGCGCTGCGGTCTATAACGGACTATCATTCTTCACAAGGGCAACCTACAATAACAGTGACAAGTACCTGGCAACCGTCACCTTCAGGACCGATGCCAGCTCAAAATACCAGGACAAGTGGGGATACTTTCCCTCAGTGGGATTTGGATGGGTGCTCTCACAGGAGCCCTTCATGGATGAGCAGAAGCTGTTCGACTACCTGAAGGTGAGAGTAAGCTGGGGAATGCTGGGGAATGATAACGTACCTGCCAACTCAGCAGTGGTGCTCGGCCAGACCGGCGCCGGCAGCTCGGGCATATTCGGTGACAGGCTGGTTGATGGAATAGGTGCTCAGACAGTAGTACAGAACTTTCTCAGGTGGGAGGTGGTCAATGAGTTTGATGCAGGGGTAGATTTTGAGATACTCGACAGAAAGATAAAGGGTGAGATAGACTACTACCACAGGGTAACCAACAATGTGGTTTTCTATGCACCTATAGCTACCGGAGGGGGTACTACCGAGCTGCTGGGCAATAACGGCAGCGTACTCAACCAGGGGGTGGAGGTAAGCCTAAGCTACGTGAAGAAGGTCTCTGACCAGCTCGACTTCAATATAGGGCTCAATGCTACCACCATACAAAATAAGGTGCTGAAGCTCGAGGGGAAGGATTATATCCCCGGAGCCATGATACGCAGCAACTACACCACCCGCACAGAGGTGGGGCACCCGATAGGAGCCTTCTACGGATATGAGGTGGCCGGTGTATATGAGTCAGAGTCCAAGGCGCTGCAGGATCCGGTGAGCCAGATAGTAAAGGATAAAGGATTCTTCAGGTATAAAGACCAGAACGGCGACAAGGTGATCAATGAGGATGACAAGGTCTACCTGGGAAGCCCTGTCCCATGGCTGATAGCCGGACTCGACCTTGGGCTGAACTACCGCAATATAGATCTCGGTATCAGCATACAGGGACAGGCAGGCAATAAGATACTCAATGCCAAGAGAATGAACCGGGATGTCTTTGCTGATGGCAACTATGACCAGGACTTCTTTAACAACCGCTGGACACCCGATAACACCTCTGACAGGTACCCCTCAGCTGAGGCATACAACTACTCATTCATACAGCAGGCCAACGACTTCTTTGTGCAGGACGGCTCATACGTACGTATACAGAATATACAGCTGGGATATACCACTGACAGGGTAGCGTTCATACCGAGGATCCGTATCTACCTCGCTGCACAGCGCCCCTTCACCTTCTTTACCTATAACGGCTTCACGCCTGAGGTAGGGGGAACGCCCATAGCCAGCGGCATCGACAACTCGGTCTACCCGATGCAGGCTATCTATACAGCAGGACTGAAACTTAACTTCTAAGAGAGTGAGACAATGAAACAACTGAAGATTATATCTATCACCCTGATGGTCGTGCTCCTTGCCGGCTGCGAAGGATTCCTCGACCAGCGTCCTGAGGGTACCATTCCGTCAGCAGGGCTTGACTACTCAAATCCTGACAACACCTTCCTTCCTGTCAGTGCCGCCTACGCCAGCCTACGAAGCTACGGGGCGCATGTCTTTCCATATATCGGGGCCTTTGAGATAACCTCTGATAATGCTGACAAGGGCAGCAGCCCTGAAGATAATCCGCCTATGGGTGAGCTCGATAACCTCACCTATGATGCTACCAACGGACTTATCAATAGTCTCTGGGTTGGCTATTTTGATATCGTGAGTGCCGCCAACCACGCCATACACCAGATGACTCTCTTCAGCGGCGCCCTCAGAAACTCAGCTGACGTGGCCTATGCGCAACAGTGCCAGGGAGAGGCAAAAGCCATCAGGGCATATGCCTATTTCAACCTGACCCGGCTCTTCGGACGGGTACCTATCATCGATACCACCCTTACCGCAGCCGACCTCGCATCGCTGAAACAGTCAACCTCCGAACAGCTCTACAGCTTCATTGAGAAAGATCTGAAAGAGGCTGCAGAAGTGCTGCCGGCAAGCTATTCAAAGGAGTGGGCCGGACGCATAACACGTTTTACGGCTATGGCTATCAAGGCCAAGGTGCACCTCTACCAGCAGGAGTGGGACTCAGTGGCGCTCCTTACCGACAAGATCATTGCCTCAGGCAGGTATGGGCTGCTCAACGACTTCAGGCAGGTGTTCAGCATTGATGGTGAAAACAGCCGCGAGTCGCTCTTCGAGATACAAAGCTCAACCCTGGGCAAGTCAACCGGGCCGCAGACCTACCTCGAGTATGCCTATGTACAGGGGCCACGGGGAAACACACCCTCAGCAATGCAGGGGTGGGGCTTCTGCACCCCCACACAAAACCTGATCGACTTCTTCACCGCGCGCGGTGAGGTGATCAGACCCGCCACCACACTGCTCTATCGCGGCACTATGACCCCCGAGGGTGACAGCATAAAAATGGCATGCTCCAATCCGGTCTACAACGGTAAGGTGTATACCCCGCTCATCTACAACCTGTGGAACTATAACGGGTATGGGTTTGACCACAACATACGTATCCTGAGATACGCCGATGTGCTCCTTATGTATGCCGAGGCACTGGCCCGGGGCGCAACGGTTTCCACCACCTCAGGCCTCAACGCCGACGGTGCGGTCAATATGGTGAGGGAGAGGGCAGGATTGACACCGGTGACGGGAGTGACCCTACAGCAGATATGGGATGAGAGACGCGCTGAACTGGCACTGGAGGAGGATCGGTTCTTCGACCTGATACGTACCGGTCAGGCAGCCACAGCGCTCGCATCAAAAGGGTTCACCACAGGGAAGCATGAGGTTTTCCCCATACCCGCAGCACAGATGGCTACCAACCCTAACCTGACACAAAACAGTAATTACTAATGCAAATATTTAATCATTTAACTAAAATCAAATCAAATGAAAAAGTTGATCAAGATCAGTGAAGTACTTCTGGGCATTGCAATTATTTTTGCCCTGGCACTATCATCATGCGACAAGAACAATAAGGAGGATGAGGATGACGGAAAGATCGATCCGGGCTCCATCGCTACCGCCAACCTTGTAGCATACTTCCCCTTTGACGGGAATGGGACGGAAAAGGTAGCTTCCCTCCAGCCGGAGGTTACAACCAATGTTACCTACGTGACCGGCCGTCGCGGACAGGCATACCAGGGTGCCAACGAGGCACGCCTGCTCTATACCCTGCCTGCCAACAGCAAGATGAAAGACCTCAAGTCATTCTCAGTGGCTATGTGGATCAGGTCACCGCTCGTTACTGGCGATCCGGAGCAGACAGTGTTTGAGATCGGCAAATCGACCGACCTCTTCTGGGGCAACCTGAAGCTCGGACTGCTACGTACTGACGACACATCAGACTCATTGAAACTGAAGATCTTCTTCCTTAAGGATGGCGTAGACTGGTCAGGACAGCATATAGACTTCTCAAGTAAAGTGTTTGCCATCAACCGCTGGATGCACCTCGTATATACCTATGACGCTGCCTCCTCAAAATTTATGATCTATAAGGATGGTGCCAAGGTGACTACCAATGAGGGTGTTGAGAACAGGTGGGCTGCCAGTGACGAGGTGAGCCCGAGGCCTCCCCTTGGCGAGATGCTCTTCAAGGATGCCGACAAGATAAATATCGGAGCATGGCGTCCAAAGAGCGAAGGTACCGCCGATGATGCCTGGATGGGCTGGTTCCAGGGGAACATTGATGAGCTGCGTGTCTATGACAAGGGGCTTACGGCTACCGAGGTGAAAGATCTCTACGACGCCGAAATCACACAGCTGAACGACTGATAATTATGGTTACTGATGAAGGGGAACAATCTTCGCTCCCCTTCATCTCTTCTTCTTGATGAAAGCGGATATGAGATGGCCCCTATGGCTGGTCATATCCCTGCTGATGCTTTGTGCATGCAACAGGGGTGATCATGAGAACGATGACGATATTATTACGATTGAGTCAGTCGCGATCAATGGCCTCCCTGTGGCCAACAACCAGAGTATAGGTGGTATTGACTACAACCATATTGAGGTTACGGTAAGCTTCAGCAGATCAATAGATACCACTGCATTCAACAGGGAGAGGATACTGTTCAGTCAGCCGGTAGGAGACTCCTACATCGTCAGGTTTGACCGCAACGCCCGGGGGCTCACTCTCATTGCCGACGGCAAGGCTGTCCCGCTGAAGAGATACTGGATGATGATCGATGCAGGCAGAAACCTGGGTGGTATGATTCACGAGACTTACACCGTAAACTTCAGCACCAGGCTTGATACCCTGCCTAAGTTTCCTGAAATCTCCGACGACTCACTGCTGACACTGGTGCAGCGACACACCTTCAGATATTTCTGGGACTATGCTCACCCGGTGTCAGGACTGACGCGTGAGCGGAACGGCTCAGGTGATCTTGTCACCTCAGGAGGCAGCGGCTTTGGCCTTATGGCTGTTATTGTAGCCATTGAGAGAGGATTCATCACCCGCCAGGAGGGTTTTGAGCGGCTCAGCCGGATCGTCAGCTTCCTCAATGCACCGGGCACCGACAGGTTCCATGGAGCATACCCGCACTGGCTCAATGGCTCATCAGGAAAAGCAATACCCTTTAGCCAGAGAGATAACGGCGGAGACCTGGTGGAGACAGCCTTCCTGGTACAGGGGCTGCTCACCGTGAGAGAGTACTTCGGCAGCGGCACACCACAGGAGAGAGCCATGTGTGACACCATCACCAAAATATGGGAGGAGGTTGAGTGGGAGTGGTACCGGCGTGACGGGCAGCAGAGGCTCTACTGGCACTGGTCGCCTGACCACCTCTGGGAGATGAATATGTCAATAACAGGCTGGAATGAGGCATTGATAGTCTATGTGCTGGCAGCAGCCTCACCAACATATCCCATACCAGCTGAGGTATATGATAAGGGTTGGGCAAGGGACGGGGCATACCCGATGATCAACGGAAAAACCTATTACGGGATTGAGCTGCCACTGGGGCCTGAATATGGTGGTCCGCTCTTCTTTGCACACTACTCTTTCCTTGGTCTCGATCCGCGTAACCTGGCAGACAGGTATGCCGGATATATGACCCAGAACGTTGCCCATGCACGTATCAACCACCAATATTGCAAGACCAACCCGAAAAACTATATGGGCTACAGCGGGAGGTGCTGGGGACTCAGTGCAAGCGATATTCCCGGAGGATACAATGCCGGGTCGCCTACTGACGACCGCGGAGTGATAGTACCAACAGCAGCAATCTCATCAATACCCTACACCCCCGAAGAGAGCATGGAGGCGCTGAGGTATTTCTATTACATACTGGGTGATAAGATATGGGGCAACTACGGGTTCAAGGATGCCTTCAGCCTCTCATCAATATGGTTTGCCGACTCCTACCTGGCTATAGATCAGGGACCAATAATATGTATGATAGAGAACTACCGGACAGGAGTGCTGTGGGATCTCTTCATGGCAATTGATGAGGTGAGGGATGGACTGACACGCCTGGGATTCACCTACTGAGGCGGGGGTAGTGAAGGGTCAAGGTTAAAGGGTGAAAGGTAAAGGTGAATGGTAAAGGGTGAATGATCAATGGTGAAAGGTGAGGTGGCAGTCACAACCGGCAGTAAAGGTTGAAGGAAGGAGCCCGGCAGTAGCTTTGGCGAAAATAAGAAGAAAGGAGCCCGGCAGTAGCTGGGGCGAAAACAAGAAGGAAGGAAAGAAGAAAGGAAAGAAGAAAGGAAAGAAGAAAGGGAAGTATTAAAAATGAGAAGAACTATTATATATGGTGTGGCAGTGCTGATCTTTATCACAGCCTCCTGTGCGCAAAACAGATCTGCACAGTACCACTCCGCAGGGGCGGTCAGCTACACTCTCACAGCTGATGATGAGGCTATGCTTGACTCCATACAAAAAAAGACATTCCTCTTCTTCGTCGAAGAGCATCACCCACGGTTCGGCATAGTGAAAGACCGTACTGCCGAATGGGCACCGGCAAGTATCGCCTCCACCGGGTTTGGTATCCCGGCCTTCGCCACCGGCGTGGAGAGAGGATGGATGAGCCGGGAGGAGGCGGCAGAGGTGACACTCAACATCCTGAGGTTCCTGGTATCGGCAGAACAGAGCGATAGTGATGATGCCACCGGATACAGAGGCTTCTATTACCACTTCCTGAAGATGGATGATGGCCGACGGGAGTGGAAGTGTGAGCTCTCATCGGTAGATACCGGACTGCTGATGATGGGGATAATATTTGCGCGTAACTACTACAGCCTTGATAATGAAACAGAAAGGGAGATACGGTCCCTGGCAGCAACGGTGCTGGAGAGGATCGACTGGGAGTTTATGAAGATGCCGGATACAACACCTGATGCAGGGACAATCTCAATGGGCTGGTCACCCGAAGGAGGCATTCATCACATGGGATGGAAGGGGTACAATGAGGCGCTCTTCCTCTATATACTGGCTGCCGGCAGCGGATGGGAGAATGCTGTGAAGGGCTATGACGTATGGCTCAGCTCATACCATTGGTACACCCATTATGAGGGTATCGGGCACGTGGCCTTCCCGCCTCTCTTTGGCCACCAGTTCTCCCACACCTTTATCGACTTCCGGGGGCTGGCCGACAGCTATATGCGGAAAAAGGGGATAGACTACTTTGAGAACTCAAGAAGAGCAACCCTGTCGCAGCGCAGGTACGCTACCGAGAATCCCGGCAACTGGGTGGGGTATGACTCACTCTGCTGGGGTGTCACAGCCAGCGACGGGCCGGGCGAAGAGTATAACCGTGACGGACGTCAGTTCCTGGCATATGCCGGCAGAGGAGCAACCGGTCCTGACCTCAACTATTTTGATGATGGCACTATCGCACCTTACGCATCGCTCTCATCACTGCCGTTTGCGCCGGAGGCTGTGCTGGCAACCATCAGAAATATAAATGAAAAGTATGGTAAAGCCCTCTGGGGCAGGTATGGCTACTATGACTCATTCAATCCCACGGCGCAGTGGGTGAATGATGATTTTATTGGTATAGACCAGGGACCGATGCTGCTGATGATCGAAAACTTCAGGAGCGGACTGGTGTGGAATTATGTGATGAAGGACCCGGTGATAACTAAAGGTCTTGAAAGGCTGGGATTCAGGTATATGCGAGAGCCTGACCATAATTGATCTCTTATTTGCCAGTTGCAATCTGTTAACCGTTGTACCGCTTACATGAAGAGAGTCATTGAACAACACCACCCTGCACTGACAGGCAAAACAACACTCAGGCCCGGAGCTGTGAGAAGGGCCTGTTTATCGGTTATTGTGACGGTACTGGCGCTGACCATGGCTGTGATACAGGCTGCGGCACAAACAATAACCCTCGATCAGTTTGAGACCACTGAAGGGTGGTCGCTGATAAAAAGTGACGGTGCAGAGGTGAGCCTCTCCATCGAAGAGGGGCTCTCAGGCAATGCCATACGCTTTGATTACCACTTCACCCTGGGAACCGGTTATGGCGGGCTGCAGAAACCCTTCCCGATGGAGCTGCCCGACAACTATGAATTCAGCTTCTCAATAAGAGCCGAATCGCCGGCAAACAATTTTGAGGTCAAGTTCATTGACAGTACCGGCAACAACGTGTGGTGGGTCAATAACCGCAACTGGGACTTTCCTTCAGAGTGGACAAGGATACGAATAAAGAAAAGAGATATCGGGATTGCCTGGGGCCCTGATGATAGTGACCAGCTGCACCGGTTCGACCGGATCGAATTCACAATAGCATCTTTCGAAGGGGGAAAGGGAACGATATGGCTTGACAGCCTGCAGTTCAGACCACTGCCGCCGGAGAGGGAGAGCTGGCCTCAACCGTCAGCCACCGCCACCTCATACCGGAAGGGGCACAACCCCTCAATGGCCGTCGACGGGCAGACAGTTACTGGTTGGAGAAGCCGTAAGGTAAAGGGCGCCACACTGCTCATCGATCTCATGACAGAGAGGGAGTTCGGGGGAGTGGAGATAAGATGGCAGCCGGGCAGAGAGGCACGTCACTATGAGCTGATGCTGTCACAGGAGGGGGTGACCTGGGAAAAGGCTGCAGCAGTATCAGCAAACAGTGATGAGGTGAGCTTCATACGACTGCCCGGGGCTGAAGCCAGATACCTGAAACTTAACATACTGCCGGAGGAAAGTCGTAGGGAATATGGTATCAGTGAGATCAGATTCCCCGACATTAAAAGCTCACAAACCCTCAATGACTTCCTGATATACGCAGCACACAACTCACCCCCCGGCAACTATCCGGCCTACTTCTCTGAAAAGGCCTCATACTGGACCATCACCGGCGTCAATAGCGACGTGAAGGAGGCGCTGATAAGTGAGAGCGGTATGGTGGAGCCTGAAAAGGGTGCCTTCTCCCTGGAGCCGATGATAAGGATAGGTGACTCACTCTACAACCACAGCAATGTCATACCGGAACAGTCGATGGGCTTCCCCGGCCTCAACAGCGGTTTTATATTCCTTCCCTCGGTAACATGGCACTTTAGCAATATTGAGTTTGTTACAGGCGTATCGAGCCATGGAGAAGCCAACACCAGCTCATGCCTCTATACCGGATACTCATTCAGAAACCTGTCAGAGAGCCCGGCTGAACTGGCGTTTTTTGTCATGCTGAGACCTTTTCAGGTCAACCCCTACTACCAGTTCCTGAACACTGTCGGCGGCGCCGGAAAGATACAATCCCTGTCGGAAGAGAGCGATGGCACGATCAGGGTTGACGGAAAACCGGTATTCAGCTCTATCCCATACCACTCATTCCGGGCTATGGCATGGGAAGAGGGCAACCCGGTAAATATGATACGCCGAGGAGACCTCCCAAAACAGAATGGGGATTATAACCATAACACAGTAAAATCAGCTGCCGCTCACCATAACAGGGTGACATCAGCTGGAAGTGGCACGAAACAAGCGGCACCAGCTCGAAGTGGCACGGAACAAGCGGTATCAGCTGGAAGTGGCACGACACGAGGCGCATCTGCTGGCAGTGGCACGACACGAGGCTTATCAGCCGTCACTGATCCCAACCGGCTGGCATCGGGTATAATAGAATATCAAATCACCCTTGAGCCGGGAGAGAGAAAGGAGTTCTTCATTGCAGTACCGTTCCATGGAGAGAACCCGTCAGTGAGCACGCCGGAAAGCTTCCGTAAAGCATTCATTGCCGGGGCAGAATTCTGGAATGATAAGGTGAACCATATCGGGCTCGACCTGCCCGTGACAGCTGAGAGGCTTATCGATACCTGGAAGAGCAACCTCATCTACATCCTTATCAACCGTGACAATGCAGGTATACAGCCCGGCTCACGATCGTATGACAGAAGCTGGATACGTGACGGCGCACTCACCTCATCGGCACTCCTCAAATCAGGTATAACAGAAGAGGTGAGAGAGTTCATTGAGTGGTACACCAGTTACCAGTATGAGAATGGCAAGGTGCCATGCGTGGTCGACTTCAGAGGCCCTGACCCCGTTCCTGAGAATGACAGCCACGGCGAGATGATATACCTCATCAGGGAGTATTTCAACTTCACCGGAGACACCGCTCTCCTCAGAACGAAAAATGACAATGTGCTGCGGGCAGTCTACTATATCCGGGAGCTGATCTCACAGAGATCGACTGACTACTACAAATATGGCAATGACAGTGTCAGGGCGCACTACGGGCTGGTGCCCGAATCGATCAGCCACGAGGGGTACTCGGCAAAACCGATGCACTCATACTGGGATAACTTCTTCACCATGAAAGGGCTTAAGGATGCAGCCGATATAGAGCACATACTTGGCAACCAGGAGGCGTGGCAACGTGTCGCAGCCATACGCGACACCTTCAGGGTTAACCTCTATAACTCACTGCAGCTTGCGATGAAGGTGAGGGAGATAGACTATATACCGGGCTGCGTTGAGCTGGGCGACTTCGATCCCACCTCAACCACCATAGCCCTGACCCCGTGCAACGAGCTGACAAACCTGCCTGAACCACAGATATACAACACCTTCAGTCATTATTATGATTTCTTCACCTCGAGGCGTGACGGTACCCTTGAATGGGTTAACTACACACCTTATGAGAACCGTGTGGCAGGATCGTTCATTATGCTTGACCAGCCTGAGAGGGCACACCAGCTGTTCGATTACTTCCTGGCAGATCAACGGCCGGGCGGGTGGAACCACTGGGCGGAGGTGGTGTGGAGAGATATGAGGAGACCCGCCTTCATAGGCGATATGCCACACACCTGGTGTGGAAGCGATTTTATCAATGCCATAAGGACAGCCTTTGTCTATGAGAATGAGTATGACCAGACACTGGCAGTAGGCGCTGCCCTGCGACAGGAGTGGATCGATGCACCGGACGGGATGGCGGTAAGAAACCTGCCCACCTATTACGGTGAGATTTCATACTCTATTAACAGAAGGGAAGGAGGCTATCTCTTCCAGATTGGCGGTGATCTCAGAATGCCGGCCAATGGCATAATAATCAAGAACTTCAACGGAGGCAGAGAGCCGCTGAAGGTGGTAATAAATGGAACTGAGTCTGTTGATTATGATAAGCATAATATCGCTGTGCAGGTGATACCGGCTACAGTTGAGATATTCTATTGAGAGCCTGAAAAGAGCAATATGACGAGAGATAAACAGCGGCAACAGAGAGATCTCGCAGGATAAGAAAAGAAAAACAGATTATTGACAATCACCCGATGAGAAAGAATAAAAAGAGCCCACTGACATCTTCGGCGCCGGCTGACCGGGTACCATTCTCACAGCTGGCGGCATACGGTGCCGGAGGGATAATACCGGTAGCTCTCTTTAACATAGCGGGGCAGCTGGTAGGCCTGATGGGAAATATCAGCCTGGGTCTCAGCGCCTTCTGGCTGGGGGTGATCCTTATCATACCGCGTCTCTGGGATGCCGTCTCAGACCCTATAATCGGTCACCTCTCCGACAATACCCGTACCCGATGGGGCCGCCGCAGACCCTACCTGCTGCTCGGCGGTATCCTGGTGGCACTATTCTTTGTGGTGATGTGGTGGATACCCAAAGGACCCATGGTACGCGCATGGTTCCCCACAGAGTCGGCCTTCCAGTGGTTTCAGCTGCTCTACATCCTGGTGGCGCTGCTGCTCTTCTTCACTGCAACTACCATCTTTGAGATACCACACGGGGCGCTGGGGATGGAGATGACGACCGACTACCATGAGCGAACGCGCCTCTTCAGCGCCAAGAGTTTCGTCGGAAATATCTTCGCCATGAGCACCCCCTGGCTCTTTGCCCTGGCCAATACCCCGGCATTTCGCGGTACGGGCGGCAATGAGGCTGACGGTATGAGGTATGTCTCACTGCTGATAGCCGCTATCCTCATACCCCTCTCCTTCTGGTGGTTCTTCACCCTGCGTGAGCCGGGCTTTGCCAGGGCAGCCAAACAGGAGAAGACCCCATTCTGGAAAGATATGAGGCTGGTGGTCTCCAACCGCAACTTCGTGAGACTCACACTCACCATCTTCACCCTCGCAATGGGCTTCAACTTCGTCAACCTGCTGGGCTCATACATACCTATCTTCTATGTCTTCGGAGGTGACAAGGTGGCTGGTGCACGGCTGCTGGGTATCAATGGCACCATCTGGGCTATCACCGGCGTGCTGGCAGTCTTCCCTCTCAACTGGATCAGCCCCAGGATGGGAAAGCGCAACACCCTGATGCTGGCCATACTCCTTATGTGCCTGGCACAGCTCTCCAAGATCGTATGCTATAACCCCTCCCACCCCTACCTGATCATCATACCAACCATGCTGCTCTCTGCCGGTATGCTCTTCTTCTTCACCCTCGGATCATCGATGGTGGGCGATATATGCGACGAGAATGAGCTGGTGACCGGGCACCGTACAGAGGGGAGCTACTACTCCATATACTGGTGGTTCATTAAGATGGGAACGGCACTGGCCAGCTTCGTGGCCGGCATACTGATCACTATCACCATGTTCGACCAGGTACAGGTGACCCGTACAGATGCCTTCCAGGGTAGTATCAGGGAGCTGCAGGCCACTGTCAGGATATGGGAAGAGAGAGGCAAAGGGGATGCAGATATCACTCCCGCTGACCAGATAAAGATACTCACCAGGCAGACGGGTGAGGCGCTGGTCATCACCAGGGAGCTGATAGCCCTGCTCGAGAAAGAGGCTGACAGAAAGAGTGACCCCGGGAAGGAGCAGAACGCTTCCATGCACCAGGAGCGGAAAATTGTGATGCAGGAGGTGCTGGCCTCCGCCAGGGAGACGATGGCTGAGCTAGACAGCCTGCAGAGGGCAATGACGGTAACAGGCACCCTGCCCGGTGAAGCGGATATGGACCGCCTCACAGTTAAGACAGCTGAACTGTCACAGCAGGCACAGATAAACAAAGCGAGGGTAACCGCGTTTGACCTCCTCACCCACCTCACGGGGGTGTCACTCAAGCCCGGGTCACAGAGGTCAGAGGAGAGCAGAGACCATTATAAAAGACTGACACAAGCAATAAGAGAGGCTTACGGGACGCTCTCAGGCATTGATGCAGCAGCGCCATCGGCCGTGATCGCCGGTGAGCTGGCCACGATAGAGTCGGGAGTGATTCTCCTGAAACAGCAGACACCCTACACCCTGCTGATGATGCGCGTGGTGGAGATAGGGCTGCCGCTCCTGCTGAGCATATTCTCAATAATCTTTATCGTGCAATATACTCTGACAGAGAAGCGCAGCCACGAGATAAAGGCGCTGCTTGATCAGCGTAACCGCACAATAGCGGAAACGGAAGGAAACAATCATTGATAATAGCTGAAACAGAAAAAATGAGATTCAGAGCCGCCAAAGGAGGTTTTATGGCTGACGGGAAAAAGGTGTTCCTCAACTCAGGAGAGATACACTATTTCCGTATCAGGAGAGAGTTGTGGGACAAGCACCTTAAACTGGCGGCCGGGGCGGGCCTGACAACGGTGAGCACCTACCTCCCCTGGGCATGGCATGAGCCCGAAGAGTCGCTCTTCGACCTTACCGGGCAAACGCTTCCTGAGCGTGACCTGGAGGGGTGGCTGGAGAGGTGCCATCATCACAAACTGACATGTATATTGAAGCCCGGACCCTTTATCCTGGCCGAATACCGGGGTGCCGGACTGCCGGACTGGTTCCTTGACAGATACCATGACCAGGTGAGAATGCGCAACAGCCGGGGCGAATTAGTAGAGAGTGAGGGGGTGAGCCTCTTCAACAAGAGATACCTGGAAAAGGTGGAGAGCTGGTATGATATAGTCATGCCACTCATCAGCCGGTACCAGGCAGACCGGGGCGGACCGGTAATAATGATGCAGATATGCAATGAGATAGGGGTATTCTCATGGCTGGCACGACAGGCTGACTATGGTAATGAGGTCAGAGAGAGGTTCATCAGATACCTGCAGGAGAGATACCGTACCATTGATGAGGTGAACAGCCTCTGGGGTACCCGCTACAGCAGCTTCAGCCATGTTGAGCTGCCACCCGACGGCAGGCTGCCCTATGCGTCTGCCGGTGACCGTAGCCGTGACAATGAGTGGCACCTCTTCTGGCGACATTACTATGCTGAATACCTCATAATGCTGACTGCCATGGCACGCGAAAGGGGTATCACAGTGCCACTCTACCACAACCTGCCGGGATGGATCTATGGCCACGCCTATGAGTTCCCGGTCAATATCACCATGTATGAGGAGCTCTATGGCAACAAGAGCGAGCTGATCTTCGGGGTAGATCATATCCCGGAGTTTGTCTCCTACCGTAACATGCATGATGACCGCATCGTCAATGATATTACTGCAGCCATGCAGGGTGACAGGCCACTGTTCGCTGCCGAGCAGCAGTGCGGCTCGCGTGAATACCACGTAGTACCCAATCCGCGCGAGACAGAGCTCTTCTACAAGGCATCGGTAGCCAACGGACTGAAGGGATGGAACTACTATATGTTCTCACAGGGCAGGAACAGGAGGCATAAAGGCTATTCGGGCGATACCTTTTACTGGTACACCCCGCTCACCGCTGAGGGTGAACCTACTGCCCTCTACCCGCTGATAAAGAGGATGAGCAGCATCATCAGCACCTCGGGTAACATTTTTATGGAGGCAGCACGCAAGGCTGAGATAGCTGTTCTCTTCTACCCGCCATACTACGCTACCGAGCTGGAGAGGCCTGCCGGCAGTGATAGCGGACTGCAGTTCGTGCCGTCAGCCATACGGCGTGGCGCCTGGTTTGACGGGCTGCTCAAGGCGTTGCAGGTGATGAATGTCGATTATGATATGGTTAACCTTGCAGAGACATCCGCCGGTGAGCTGGCCAGGTACAGGCAGGTGTGGCTCCTGGCTGCCAATGAGATGGATGGTGTGGCACAACAGACGGTAGTCAGCTATGTCACCGCCGGTGGACAGTGTATCATTTACCCCTACCTGCCTGACCGCGACCTGTCACAGAGAAGGTGTACCGTGATACGTGATGCGCTGGAGATCTCTCCTGTAGGAACAGAGTCAACACACTCGCCGCTGATCGACCTCTTTGAGCTGAAGGATATCAAATGTGCCAACCCTCAGGTGATATACAGGGAAGAGTCGCTGAACGGTGCTGAGGTGATAGCACGTACCATCAGCGGATCACCATGCGGATTCATAAAAGAGCTCGGGAGAGGCTCCCTGATACACCTCGGCACATGGACAGGCTTTGATACCGGGGGTCACCTGCCTGCCTTCCGTGCCCTGCTCGACAGGTCAGGGGCTGCCCTTAGGCACGCCTCGGCCGATAATGACCGTCTGACCGTCAGGGAGCTCTTTACCGCCGACGGGCAGGCGCTCCTCTTTGTCGCCAACTACTACAATGAGGAGCTTGCCGGCACCATCGCATACACCCATCCCGGGAGCGGAGAACGAGTGACAGTGCCCTACCTGGGAGCAGCGACGGCATGGCCGCCACTCTATGCCATGCTCACACCGGCAGGAGTGAGAATAACCGGCGGAATGCAGCTGCTTCACTCAACCTCAGATATACTAAAGGTTGAAGAGAGAGGGAAAAGGACAGTGTTCACACTGTGGGGCGACCGCGACCTGGTGGGTGAGATGGTACTTGAGGGTGTCACTGCCGTCACTATCAAAGCTGCCGTGAGTGACGGCCGGCCGGCAGACGTGATACATGAGAACGAACGGGCAATCATTAACTACCCCCATCAACATGGTAGGGAGTTCACACTTGAAATTATTACTGGCTGAATGACTGTTAGCAATCCACCGGGCCTCACCTTTCATTTCCTCGAAAACGGAAATATAGGATCCATTGAAGCCAATGATACACGTATCAGCCTCAAGCCCTCTTCACTTTTCTCACGCGGCGGGGCAAACATCTGGCTGAGAGAGAGATCAGGCCAACGGCGGTTTATTCCCCTCCTCGGTCCGGCAGGGGGGAGTCGCTATGCAGTGAACGGAAACAGTTTTTATGCCACCGGACAGTTTGATGATACCGAATATAAATGCATCCTGCAGCTCTCTGAGAAGAGTATGAGCTGGCAGTGGACCGTGGAGACCACAAACCGGGGCAGCAAACCCCTGCTCCTCGACCTTATCTACCTGCAGGATGTTGGACTGAAACGGGTGGCCGCCGGACCGGTCAATGAGTATTATGTGAGCCAGTACCTCGAGCGACGCATATTTACCGATGAGCAGTACGGGCAGGTGCTCTGCTGCCGACAGAACATGGCAGATGAGAAGGGTACTCCATGGCTGATGATAGCCTCACTCAACGGCACAGAAAAAGCATTCACCGACGGTATGCAGTTCTATGGCAGCAGCTGCCGCGAGAGCGGTCTGCCGGAGGCGCTCGCTGCCGACACTCCCGGTGGTGAGTATGCCGGTGAGGCAGCACTTATGGCACTGCAGGAGAAGGGGTTTACCCTGGAGCCGGGGGCAGTGCACCGCAGCAGGTTCATCGCAACATACCTGCCTGACCACCCTGAGCCCAGCACCGCCGAAGACCTGAAACGTCTGCCACGGCTGCTCAGTGAGTTTACTGTGGAGAGAACGCACGGTGAGACGCTCAGCCAGTCGCTCAGCCAGCCGCTCAGCCTGAGTGAGTTTACCGCGAGGAAGCCCCTCAGTGAGCCTCACAGCCTGAGTGAGCTTGCCGGAAGGAAACCCCTCAGTGAGACACTCAGCCTGAAAGAGCCGGTTACTGACCTGTTCAGCGCCACCCCGCTGCTCACGGCCCAAGATCTTGATGATGATGAGATAAATGAGCTGTTTGACACCGGGAGGCGCCATCAGGAGAGCAGTGGCGGCCAACTTACATCATTCTTTTATGGTGACGGTCGCTATGTGGTGATGCGAGCCGGAGAGAGGAGAGCACCCAGGCCGCATGGACATATCATGCAGACCACATCACACTGTAAGCCTGACGAGGGTATCATATCACTCACCGCCTATGCCGCCGGCATCTTCTGCTCACACCTCTCACAGGGCAACACCAACTTTAACACCCTCCTCTCGGTAAACACCAGTCCCTTTAACCTCGATCCCGAGCGGGGAGTGCGGATATTTGTAACCATCGGTGTGAACCGCTATCTGCTGGGGGTGCCCTCTGCCTTCGAGACCGGACTGAACCACTGCAGGTGGATATACAAATATGGAGAGCACTGCTTCGAGGTGCGCACATGGACCTCAACGGACGCGCCACAGGCATTCATCAGCTTCAGGGTTATCATGGGCGGCAAGGTGAGCCTGATGGTGACCGGACACCTGGACGAGCTTAACGGATGGAAAATCGTCCGGCAGGATAGCAACAGTGCCGGGAACAGTGGTGCAATCATTGCCGCGAGCAGTGACGCGAGCAGTGCTGCGAGCAGTGACGCAGTCATCGCTGCGAACAGTGCCACGAACAAGTCTGAGTATGGATGGGTCGCTCTGCCAGCCTCCTCATCAATGGTGGCCGGCAGATTCACCCGGCCACGATACCGTATAGGGCTCCACACAACAGGCAGTAGCCGTCCGGCCCATAGTGACAAAGGGGGCCTTCGAGATCACAGTGACGACCGGTTACGCAACAGCTCCTTCTTTGTTGTCACCACCCCTCCCCTCTCTGCCCTCTCACTCACCATCACCGGTGAGGTGAACGGCAGGGACGGCAGAGCTGACGAGACCGACCCGTCTGGCCGCTTTGAGCGTGATACCCGCCGGGCGTGGGACAACTGGAAGGAGATGAGCATGAACCTGGCTCTCGCCGCCACCTCTGACGATATCGCAGCTATTAGCGAGATACTGCCGTGGTACGGCCTGAATGCACTGATCCACTACCTCACCCCCTACGGCCTTGAGCAGTTCAGCGGCGCAGCATGGGGAACAAGGGATGTGGCACAGGGACCGGTGGACCTGCTGCTCAGCATGGGAAAATATAAGCAGGCCCGGGAGCTGATATGTACCATCTTCTCAAACCAGGAGGAGGATGGCGGGTGGCCACAGTGGTGGATGTTCGACAGCTACCATGAGGTAAGAGCTGAGAGCTCACAGTCGCATGATGATATATACTACTGGTGCATCATTGCTCTCTGCAACTATGTCAACGCTACCGGCGATTATCAGATACTCAATGAGAAGCTGCCCTACTACACCGGTGAGGGAACAAAAACATCTCTGTATGAACACGTTGACAGGCTTACCAGGATGGTTGTTGGCAGCTTTATAAGCGGCACTTCACTGGTACCCTTTGGCGGTGGCGACTGGAACGACTCACTGCAGCCGGCAGACAGCGATCTGGCCCGGCGGATGATCTCATCATGGACCGTTCAGATGAATTACCAGGCGTTCACTCAGTATGCCCGGCTGCTGAGAAAGGCTGCAGAAGTAGAGAAAAGCAAAGAGCAAAGAAAGGATGGCAGAGAAGAAAAGACCGGGGAGCTGAGAAAGAGTGAGGAGCTGAGAAAGAGTGAGGAGCTGGGAAAGAGTGAGAAGCTGGGAAAGAGTGAGGAGCTGAGAAAGAGTGAGGAGCTGGAAAAGAGTGAGGAGCTGAGAAAGGCGGAGGAGCTGGAGAAGGTTGCGGATGAGATAAAGAGAGATTTCAACCAGCACCTTGTACGTGATGGTATCGTGGCAGGGTACGGACTCGTGGAGGATGATGGCACCATATCCGTTCTCTTTCACCCCTCAGACAAAAAGACAGGTATCAGTTACAGTATACTGCCCATGGAACGGGGTATCCTCAGCGGAATATTCACCCCCGCCCAGGCATCGCTCCACCTCAATATCATAGAGCAGCATCTCAAGGGGCCCGACGGGGCGCGGCTGCTCGACAGGCCACTGGTGTACCGGGGCGGAAAGCAGAAGATCTTCCGCAGGGCGGAGAGCAGTACCTACTTCGGACGGGAGATAGGATTGATGTATATGCATGAGCATATCCGCTATGCCGAGGCACAGGCGGTCACAGGCAGGGCAGAGCAGTTTGTCAGGGCCCTCAGACAGGCAATACCGATAGCATACCGTGAGGTGGTGCCACAGGGCGAGGTGAGACAGGCAAACTGTTACTACAGCAGCTCCGATGCTCTCTTCAGAAATCGCTATGAGGCCGATGAACTGTATGAGAGCATTAAGAAGGGTGAGAGAACGCTGAGGGGAGGATGGCGTATCTACTCCAGCGGTCCAGGCATATTTATCGGACTGATCATAAGAAGCCTGCTCGGACTGCGCATTGAAGGCGACAAGATTGTAATTGACCCGGTAATGCCCCCACCACTCAATGGAATGAGAGCATCACTGACATTGTGGGGGCGGCGGGTCACTTTTATATATCACATCAGTGAAAGAAGCCACAGCCCCGCAGCTATCACAATAAACGGTGAAGCAGCCTCATTCACCCGCGAAGAGAACCAGTACCGTAAAGGCGGTGCAGTTATACCCTCATCACTGATACGAGACCTGCCGGCAGAGGGAGATACCATTATCGAAGTATTTATGTAAATATCCGCACTATTAACACCTTGCCGTTATCTCATCAATATTCCCTCATCATTATCTCCTTGCCATTATTCCCTCGCCATTATCTCCTCGCCATTATCTCCTCATCATTCTCCCCTCACTATTCTCCCTTCTCGTTACCCGCCCTTTTAGCAAACTCCCTGATATTTCCTATTTTTGTGGGAAGGCAATGAAGCAATAGAATAATCTCATGGCAAACAATTCCGGAAAAGAGGAAAAAAAGAGGCGCCTCCTGATGCTTCTCTTTATCTCTGTTGCCGTCCTTGCTCTTCTCCTGCCGGCATCCGGACAAGACAACCGGATAAGGGAATTCATATCCGGAAAGTTGCCGGTAACCAATCAGAACTGGAAGATCTGCCGTAACCCTGCAACCGGCTACATCTATTTTGCCAACTCATCAGGACTGGTGGAGTACAACGGTATCAGTTCAAAAAGCTACAAGATGCCTTTCAGGAAAGGGGTCAGGTCAGTCTATGTGAGTAGGGCCGGGCAGATCTATACCGGCTCTTTTGAAGAGTTCGGCTATTGGAAGAGAAACGATGAGGGGGAGCTGAACTACAGCTCTCTGTCAGGAGGAGTTGATATACCTCCCAATGATGAGATATGGAATATCCATGAAGATGACGAAGCAATATATTTCCAGTCGTTCACCACAATATACAGGTACGACTCAGCAGGGGTGAAACCGCTTCCCGCACCGGCGATACTGCTCTTCCTCTTCCCGGCCGGGGAGAGGTTCATGGTACAGGGTATTGACAAGGGGCTTTTTTGGTTCAATGGGACAGACTATCAGTTTATTCCGGAAAGTGAACTGTTTGGTTCGATGAAGGTGCATGCCGTGATTCCGGTAGGGGAAGGGAACTACTGGATCTGTACCGCAAACAACGGTATCTACATCTATAACGGCAGCTCATTCAGCTACCTGGAGAGTGAGCTGTCGGAGCTGCTGAAGAACGAAACCTGCAATGCCGGACTGGCCCTCAATGACTCACTGCTGGTTTTTGGCACGATACTGAAAGGTGTGGTACTGAGTGATGAGAAGGGGAATGTGGTCAGTACATATGACAACACCAATGGGCTCAATGACAATACAGTACTCTCTCTTTACAATGACGGGCAGGGTGGTGTGTGGATTGGGCTTGATGATGGTGCAAGCCTCCTCAGCGTAAATTCACCCGTGAAGCACTTCGCCGATCTGTCAGGCAATCTTGGAACCATCTACTCTGCCATCAGGGAGGGTGACCTGCTCTACCTGGGCACCAATCACGGTCTCTATATCGCTGTGATAGAGGCAAGAGGCAATAGCTACAGCTTCCGGGAGCTACAGATGATAGACAATACCCAGGGACAGGTATGGCTGCTGGAGCGGCATGGTGATCAGATATTGTGCGGACACAATGATGGTACCTTCCTAACCGAAGGAGCCACAGCAAGACGTATCAGTGATGTGACCGGAGGCTGGTCTCTGGCTGAATATAATGGTCTGCTGCTGCAGGGGACCTATACCGGTATCATCTCTTTCGACCGGGAGGGCGACGGTGAGTGGAGATACCGTAACCGCATAACAGGCTATTGGGAGCCATCACGGTCACTTGAAGTTGACTATCTGGGTTATGTGTGGGCCACACATCCGCAAAAAGGGATCTACAGGCTGGAGCTGAATGAGGCAGCTGACTCAGTATTAAGCATCTGCTACTTCCCCTCTATCGGTGATACAGACAACAGGGTCTCGGTCTCAAAGATCAATAACCAGCTTCTCTTCCTCACCTCGGAGAATATCTACAGCTTTGACTATGAAAATCAGGAGTTTTCACCTGTACGAACACTCGAGAAGGGGCTGACAGAGTATTGCCGGGCCACAGCTGTTATTCCCTATCAGAAAAACAGCTACTGGTTTGTCATGAAAAATAAGATTGCCCTGTTCGATATATCCAGAAGCTTCGAGGCGGAGATGGTGATGGAGTTCTCTCAACATTTCGAAGAGCTGCCAGGAAGAGAACAGCAGATCATACCACTTGATCATATGACGATGCTTATTCCCGCCCGCAAGTCGTTCACCCTGTTTGATATATCAGGCTATGACAACAGCAGTATGGGGCAGCCGGTAAAGATTGACCATGTGGTGTTTGGCGGTCCCGCAAGCCATACCATCATTATCCCGGAAGCGGGTGTCACACCGGCAATAGGTCATCGTGAAAACAATGTCACTATCTACCTGGCTGACCCTTACGGGGTGTGGCGTGACGAGAAGGAGTACCTCTACCGTATACGCGAACTTGGTGATAACTGGCACACTACTGTCAGTGACAACTTTGCATTCCATAACCTGAGATTCGGACACTACCACCTGCAGGTCAGACCGGTTACCGGCAAGCAGGTGACTGAGTATGCATTTACCATCAGGAGACCCTTTGCACTGAGCAACACCGCCCTGTTGGGATACCTGATTGTTGTGGCACTGATGATAATTGCCGGGAGAAGGATCTTCAGACGAGAGCTGCAGCGACAGAAGCAGCTGATTGAATATGAGGCAGGCAAGAACAGGCTGGAGAGTGAGCTCGACATGAAGAGCTATGAGCTGATGCTCACAATGCGCCACCTGATCAGGCAGAACGAGATAATGACCGAACTCAATGAGCAGATAATACTGCTTAAGGAGCAGTCATCAAAGCTACCCCAGAAACTGATCAGGGAGATGGAGCGGATCATCAGGTCAGGACTGAATACCCAGACGGTGGAGTGGAAGAATGCACTCAACAGCCTGAAGCTGTCACAGCAGGGGTTCAACAGGCAGATGCTTGACAAATATCCGACACTGACACCTAATGATCTGCGCCTCTGCTCCTACCTCAGGATGAACTTCACCACCAAAGAGATAGCCAAGATACTCAACATTTCCGGCAGGGCGGTGGAGATAGCCAGATACCGCCTGAGACGTAAGCTGCAGCTTGACAACAGCGTCAACCTGACAGAGTTCCTTATCAGGGAAGGAGAGGATAAGCAGTGACAGAGACTGTATGGCTATTACAGCAGGGAGCCGGTCACGCCAGCCTGCCGGCCAGCTCGTCAGCCAGCTTCTCAACAGCCTTCAGGTCATCTTCCTTCGGGTAGCCCTTCACCAGTATGGGATCTATCAGCTCAACCTTAAGGTTGGGTATCATCTCTGCCACCCTCTCAATAGCCTTTCCGCCCCATGCGTAGGAGGCTATTACCGAAGCATACTTCGCCTTGGGCTTCAGCGTGTTGGCCAGCCTGACTGCGTAGCCCACCTGCGGGTGCGGCTCGGTAATGACCGTGGGGGTGCCGACAACAATGGCGGCAGCATCAACCAGCGTGATGGCCAGCTTGCCAATATCTGTTACCGAAAGGTCAAACTTATAGGCCTTTACACCGCGCTGCTCCAGGGAGGCAACAAGGTGATTGACAAGCTTCTCAATACTGCCATGCATCGAGATATAGGGTATCACCACGCTCTTGTCAGTCTCATCGGAGATCCAGCTCCGGTAGGCATCCATGATAAATTGCGGCTTATCATACATCGGACCGTGACTCGGTGCAATAATATCAATCTCATATTGATCAAGTGCAGGCATGTTTTTCCTGATGAAGGTTCTGAATGGCATCATGATCTCAGCATAGTACCTCTTGGCAGCCTCATAGACCTGGCACTCATCGGAGACATACATGTCAGTGGTGGCCAGGTGTGAGCCAAAGAGGTCACAGGTAAAGAGCACCTTATCCTCCTTCAGGTAGGCCAGCATGGTCTCAGGCCAGTGCACCCACGGGAAATAGATAAACTTCAGGCTCTTGCCCCCCAGCGAAAGCTCTTCGCCATCGGCTACCACGGTGATCTTCTCCTCGGGCAGCAGAAGGTGACTCATAAGAATGTCCTTCGCCTTGGCTGAGGTGAGCACCTGTGCCTGCGGATACCTCTCAAGCACCGCAGGTATAAGGCCTGAATGGTCCTGCTCTGAGTGGAGTGAGATGACGTAGTCAATTCGGTCAACCCCATTCAGGTGCTGAAAAAAGATCTCAGCCAGCTCCGGGTCAGCCGTATCGATCAGCGCTGTCTTGTCCCTTCCCTGAAGCAGGTATGCATTATAGCTTGTTCCGTCAGGCAGCGGTATCAGTGAATCAAACAGGCGCCTGTTCCAATCGGTGACGTTGAGAAAGGAAAGTCCCTCCTTTATTTTTCTTGCCATGATAGTATCCTCCGTAATTTATTTGGTTATCAGTTTACCAGGCGAAAATAATAAAAACTGTTCTAATAAGAAAAGAGAAGAGAAAGAGGCTGCCTCGCGTGAAGCAGCCTCCTGGTACTAGTGTGTAAGGGTATTATATGGTTTCAGTTAACCACAAAATCCCACATATATTTTACCTCAGGCGGACATTCGATCTCTACCTTATCAGTACCGCAGTCCCACTGCAGGTTAGCATTCCTGTCAACCAGATAATTGATACAAACGGCCTCTGTGCCTGCCCCAAGCCGCCAGGTGAGGGTAGACTTCTTCCCCTCCTCTATGGTGAAGCCGGCCACCTTCTCTCCTTCAGAGGAGAGTTTGAATTTGTCGTCATCAAGTGAAAAACTGCCTCCGGTGCTGAAGAAGCTAGGCCTGGCAAGGGAGAGATCATTCGGGTCGCACGGATCACTATAGCTGCCCATTGTCTCAAGAATTTCATAAATCTTTGCGGGGTCAGAGGCTGCCCTGCAATAGCGAAAAAAGTTATTCCTGAAGACGATCTTGAGACTCTTGTACTCACCTGCCGGGAGCTCTGACTCAGGGATAGTAATCTCCTCAAAGAGTTTCAATCCGGCATCAGGGTTAACCATTAGTTTTACCCATTTCAGGTTATCAGGCTCACCAGCCTTCACTTCATCCTGTGAAGCCCACATTTCAACAATACCCAGCTTGAGGCTTGTCATAACAGTCTCGGTAATTTCACCTTCGAGAGCCGGATTTGCAAGGGTTGACTTCAGTTGTGTTGGGGTACTTTTAGTGCTGGTTGCCATCGGATTGAAACATTTAATATCCAGGCTTCCTGCTCCCTGCTGATCCTTCTGACAACCGGCAAATACCAGTATTGCTAAAATAACCATAGAAATAAACTGTACTTTCTTCATCATTCTCTATTATTTGTTAAACAGTATCACGATCGATTTACGTGTGGTGTGTGGTATATTATATATTGTCCGGGATAAAAGAGCCTGCGGTGTGGCTCCTCAGTCCGGGCTTTCCCACAGCAAGTACCTCCTCCTCTATTGTCAGGCTCTTCTCCTCATCATTATTGATCGTCAGGGTGAACCATCTATCCTCTTTAACAGTCTCAGGGAGGGTTAACGTACCCTTAAGGTTCCCGTCAAGGGTTATCTCACCCTTACCCACAGGCAGGTATGGTGAGGTCTCGCCCGGTGCCACATCAGGAAACACTACACTGCCAACAATGCAGTTAGAAGCTACAATGTTGGTCATATTTCTAATTCTCAACATATTGGCCGGCTGAATCTCCTTCTCACATGCAGTAACTGCCAGGAGCAGGAAGAGGAACAGTGTACTAATCTTTTTCATCGCTGACATATAATTTTTGGTGATATAACCTTCGGCCAAACGGCTCATCCCGGCTTATAAGAGAGCCTGTTACCTTAAGAACGATAAATTACTCCCTATATTTCCTCACTACAGATACTGAGCCTCTCCCTGACTGATTTAAGGTCACAGGGGGCAGCCGTGAGGCGGTGGTGACAGACCTGACCCGGATGGAGGGAGGACCGGATGGAGGTAGGCCCGGATGGAGGGAGGACCGGATGGAGGGAGGCCCGGATGGAGGGAGGACGGACTGAAGAGGGTCAGTCGGTGGTACCGGGCTTCGGACACTCACTGATCCACAGCACATACTTGTTGGTCAGTGACTGTAAGAGCAGCCCGTCAAAGTTGGCAAGCTCCTCGCCATCACAGTTGAACACGTGATAGCCATTAAATCCGTCTGCAATAGGCATATCGGTGATAAAGTAATCTACATTACCGAGGGTTTTCAACCATATCTTCCCCTCTAGCCTGCCGGAGGTGTCATTAAATGAGGCAACGATCAGTTCATTGAGCCACTGCAGCTCATTACCCACATCCTTAAAGCCGCAGGCCGCTTTCGTTATGATGGCACGGCACGGTACGGGCGGATTTTCATCCTCAATAAATTGGTGGCCTCTGTCATCACATGAGGTTGCCATTACGGCCAGAATAAAAATAAATATCCGTAACTGTTTCATAGTTGTCTCTCCTTACCTGAAACAAAATTAATCAATTTTCCGGAGTTGTACCACCACAAGGCAGTAAGTGGAGCTGATCAGAACCTGCCACTCAGACGGAGACTGTAGTTACGGTGAGGCTGAATATCTCCCGGGCGGCCCATATATTCGGTATTGGTGATGTTCTTCACGGCCAGTGAGAGCTTAAGAGAAGCGGTCAGGCTGTAACTGATGCTGCCGTCAGCCACCAGGTAGCCCCTGTTATGATCAAGCCAATAGTCATAGAATCCCGGCAGGATCTCTTCGCGCGTCGCCTCATTGAGGAACACGTCATCTATATTAAGTGTTTTCGACCTTACATAGAGATCTGTCCCTGCCTCAAACCGGTCGGAGGAGAGAGTAAGCCCCAGCTTGGCAGTATGCTGCCGTCGGTATTTGAGGAAGGTGCCGGTAGAGCGGCCTGTGGCAGCATTGTACTCCACCGGATAAATAAAGGTATATCCGCCAGTCAGCATACCGCTCATCTTCCCTATCTGCCTGCTCAGCCGAAGCTCCAGCTCACTGCCGGTGATGCGTGAATGTTCTACGTTTGTGGCTTTGAAGCCGAGGCCTGAGGTGCCATCCGACGGGTCGTAGTGTATCCCGAAGAGATACTCAATCATATCACTGTTCTGTGAGATGAAAACTGACAGGTCAGCTTCACCCTGTATACGTCCGGCCCTGAAGCCGTGCATCACCCCCGTCTCCGCACTCCATCCCGACTCAGCCCTGACAGCAGGGCTGGGAAATATTCTTACTGACCCCAGTGTGGTGGCAGCATGTCTCTCGGCAACGGAGGGATAACGATACCCCTGGCCAAATGAGGCTCTGACAAAGGTGTGTTGTGCAGCCTGGAAGTTAAGGCCGCTGCGGAAGACCGGAACGAGCCTGTCAGGGTCACTGTCAAGAATATTTTTCTCAAGCCGTACCCCGGCGGTAAGCTTGAGCCGCTCCACGGGACGCACCTCGGCCTGCGCGAAGGCTGCCAGGTTCACCCCGCGGTGGTCACCATAGAACTGTGACTCAATAATACTCGTCGTGCCTGCCAGCCCGCCCGTGAGGCTGAACCGGCCGGTGAATTCATACCTGAACTGGTATTCGCTGTAGAGGGAGAGAGCATCGGAGTCGTTGTTGCTACGGACAGGAAAGCGGTTGGATGAGGACTGTATCCTCATCTTCAGGTCATGGCTGTAATGGCCTCTTTTTGTGAAGCTGAGGAACGGGTCGGCAGCAAAAAACCAGCCATGCAGCCGGGCAACGGTAGAGGTGTCCTGCCTGAGGGCACCCCTCTCAGCCTCCTCCCACAGCACGAAGTCAGTCCTGTCGGTTGTCCCACCACTGAGGCTGAGTCCGTAACTGAGCCCCTCCACCCTGCTGCTGTGCTGCTTGAGCCTGAGGCTGAGGCGCCCCAGTGACTCACTGTTGTATTTCCTGTAGCCATTTCCTGATGAGAGGCTTAACCCCAGGCTGAGGTCACTGTTGCCCTTACGCTGCAGGTGTGAGAAGGAGGCGTTGGCGAAGAGTCTGGGGCTGTCCCACCACTTCCAGTCGCGGTTGGAGGGTGCACCAAAGATACCGCCCTCGACAAAGAAGGTGGTAAGTGGCACGTTGGAGGCGTCGGCACTCCTGAAATTTATTACTCCGTTGAGTGCTGATGAGCCGTAGAGTACTGAGGAGGCACCCTTGATTATCTCTACCTGTGCCAGGTTCTCCAGTGGCAGGAAGTGCCACTTGATATTGCCGGCATCGGCTGACATCATGGGCAGTCCGTCAACCAGCGCCAGCACCCTGCTGCCGGCACCGTAGCTGAATCCGCTGCCGCCCCTGACAGAGGCCTGTCCGTCAAGCACCTCAATGCCCGGTGTCTTGGTGATCAGCTCCTGCGCATCGGTGATATGTGTACGAAAGAGATAATCACTCCTGATCACATCCATGGAGACGGTGAGGTCAGAACGCTTCTGCTCCATCCGGTCAGCACTGACAACCACCTGATCAAGTGAGTGGGCCTCCTGCTCAAGCCTTATATCAAGAGTGATGGTGTCTCTTCCGGCAGCAGCCTCAAGCGTTCTTGTCACCGGCGTGTAGCCAATATAGCTGAAGGTAAGGGTGACCCCACCAGCGGGAATGGAAAGGTGATAGAGGCCTTTCTCATCAGTGACGGTACCACTTCCCCTGCCCCTGATAACATAGACACCAGCCAGCGGCTCACCACCCTCCCTGGTGGTCACCTGGCCGCTCACAATAGCCTGGGCCACAACACCGGTAACCGATGCCGTGAAGAGGCACACCACAAGGAGGCAATTGCGTAGAGTCATCGGGGTTTAAAGGTCATCCTGACACTGAGCCCGGTGAACTCAAATGAGACCTTCAGTGAGGTTGACGTCAACTCCTCAATGACTGTTGTCAGAGACAACATAGGCAGATCGGGCGAGGAGATGGTCAGGGTAGTATCATCATCGGTCAGCATCCAGGAGCCGGTATAACTTCCGAAGGTGCCGGTGTAATCCTTGTTGAAAGTAACATCTCCCTTAAAATTTTCAAGCAGTCCGCCCGGACCGCTGGCATCGGCACCGTTGACCAGAAGGCTCTCACTGGTCCAGACATGGGCAGTCAGAAGCCTGAACCGCTCAGACTCTTTCTCTTTGGCACATGAGGCGGCCATGATGGTAATGACAGCCAATAGCGAAAACAGGTACTTTTTCATAGGAACACTATTTAATGACATTCCGCTCTCTGCATAACAACCCGCAAACCGGTCGGTTCACGCCCGCCACCAACTCTCTTCTGCCGGTTGTGGGGTGCTTCCGGCTCCCGTTTGCAGGTTAAGAACTGAAACATATACAAAGGTACGAAAGTTCGGTATAAAGAGCCCGGCCTGCCGAAAAGTACCCCCTGCAGAAACAGATGAAGCTGCCGGTCGGAAAACCGATGAAGCTGCCGGTCGGAAACAGATGAAGCTGCTGGTCGGAAAACCGATTCTTTTTTGTAAATTTCAATGCCCTTCCTGAGAGGGCGGATCCGCAAACCACGGCTCCCCCATGACTGAAGCAGCACAACAGTTATCCGGCATTGCCGGATTGCTCATGACTGAAGCAGCACAACAGTTATCCGGCATTGCCGGATTGCTCATGCCTGAAGCAGCACAATATACAACCGGTATTGCCGGACGATTCCGGTGCCGGGTAGAAATAGTTTTTATATGACAGAGTTGAAACCCAGAAATAGAAAAACGATGAAAAGAAAAGTTAATGAGCTTTATGAGGGATTTCGCAGCGGCGTGGTGGGCCGCCGGGAGTTCATGAAAAAGCTGGCCCTGGCAACAGGTGGCACCGCCGCCGCAGTAGTGATACTTCCCGCCTGCGGCAGATCAACAGCACGGGCAGCACAGTCAGAGACGGTTAAGCTGATCAGTGAGTTTATCACCTACCAGGCACCCGACGGAATGATGCAGGCCTACCTCTCCATGCCCGAGGGTGATGAGAGGCTGCCGGGAGTCATTGTGATACATGAGAACAGGGGACTGGTGCCACATATTCAGGATGTCAACAGACGGATGGCGATGGAGGGGTTTATCTCACTGGCACCTGACGCCCTCACCCCGCTGGGAGGTACCCCTGACGATCAGGAGCTGGGGCGGGAGATGATGGGGAAGCTGGACCGTGAGGAGACCATTCGGAACTTTGTGGCGGCAGTGAAGTATCTGAAGAGCCACCCCAGGTCAACCGGAATGGTGGGATGTACCGGCTTCTGCTGGGGCGGCGCCATGACCAACCAGGTGGCTGTCACCTCCCCCGACCTGGATGCGGCAGTACCTTACTACGGGTCAGTGCCGGAGGCTGAAGATGTGCCTCGCATAAAGGCGGATGTGATGGCCCACTATGCTGAGAACGATGACCGTATCAATGCCGGGATACCAGCCTTTGAGGAGGCGCTCAAGGCAGCGGGGATCGACTATCAGATATTTATCTATGAGGGTACACGTCACGCGTTCAACAATGACACCGGGCAGAACTACGATGAGGAGGCAGCTGATCTGGCATGGAAAAGGACTATCGGTTTCTTCAGTGAGAAGCTGAAGAAGGGGTGAAAAGCTGAAGAAGGGGTGAGAAGATAATCCTGTTACTGCGATTAACGGGGTTAACCGGCGGCTAACCGGAGGGCTGCCTGCCTCCCCACACCCGGGCCACCTCATTCACAAAAGGGCGGCAGTGATTGAAGAAGAGACGGTATCCCTCACAGAGCCAGTTGAGGCCGGGCTCACCGCCGGGCGTCACGGCAAACCGGTTCTTCGGGCACTCACCGTTGCACATATCCAGCACCTCACACTGCAGACAGTATGAGGGAAGTGATAGGCGCTTGTACCTGCCAAAGGCCAGCTGCCGGGGATCGGAAAGCAGTGAGGAGAGATGCCGGGTTATGATGTTACCCAGAAGGTGGCTGTCAGTAACGTAGTGATCACATGAATAGAAGTCGCCATTACGGTCAACCACAGGCACAGCACCGCACTCAGGCCTGAAGACACATAGTTGATGCTCCAGCCCGAAGGCTGACCTGAGAGCCTCTTCAAAGATCTGTACCTCTATCCTGCCAATATCATTGCTGAGCCACTCGTCGAAGATGGCACACAGGAACCTGCCGAAGGGAGCGGGCCTGACCGACCGGGCGGTGACGGTGGCAACAGACTGTTGAGGAGAGGCGGCAGCAGATTGTTGGGACGAGCCGCCGGCAGACTGTTGGGGCGAAGCGGCAACACGTTCAACCAGTGGCAGGAAGGTGATAAAGGAGGCTCCCAGGCTCCTGAAGAAGCGATAGATCTCCAGCGGCGACTCAACGTTCTCACTGTTCACCACACACAATATCTCAAATGGCACCTCATACCTCCTGAGGAGAGTGATACCCCTCATCACCTCATCAAAAGAGCCCTTGCCCTCAGCATTCCTCCGGTGGGTGTTATGAAACTGCTCCGGCCCGTCAAGGCTTACACCTGTCACGAACCGCTCATCTCGTAAAAATTGCGCCCACTCTGCGTCGATGAGGGTGGCGTTGGTCTGGATACCGTTTATTACCCGGTATCCGTCAGGTACCATCTTCTTCTGAAGCTCCACGGCACGCCTGAAGAAGGGCAGCCCGGCAAGCATAGGCTCCCCGCCGTGCCATGAGAAGAAGGGCACTGCCCCTGCGATGGCGGCCAGGTGCTGACTGGTGTACTCTGTGAGGAGAGCATCGCTCATAAGCCATGAGGGCGATGTGGCACCCTTCCAACCCCGGTTATCATCCTCTCTCACCGGTAGCAGCTCCTCAGGCAGCAGCTCCTTCACGTCACCGTCGGCTCTCTCCTCCTGTCGTCTGCCACAACCCAGGTAGTAGCAGTAGCTGCACCGCAGGTTACAGAGGCTTCCCACCGGTTTCAGGAAGAGCTGAAACGGCTGTACCGGCCTCTGCTGGTGCTGCTGTGGTGAGTCATCTCTCTCATTCATACCTCGCCATCAAATCTATCATCTCTCCCACATCTATCATCTCTCCCACATCTATCATCTCTCCCACTCACTCAAATCTCTCCATCGTATCTCTCTCTCAGATAGTCTGCCAGGCTCGCGGCCTCAGGCTTCATCAGCAGCGACTTTTTCCCTTCCGGTGTCACTCCGGCCAGTGATGGCGGCATCTCAACGGTCGCCCCTGTCAGCGGCTCCACCGTTCCGGTGAATTTGGCAGGGTGGGCTGTGGCAACAAAAAGTCCTCTCCGTCCGGGATGAGATTCAAGGTAGGCATCCAGGCCCAGGCTGGCTACGGCACCATGCGGATCAAGAAGGTACCCTCTCTCTCTGTATACACTGGCAATATGTTCGCCAATCTCTCTGTCATCATACCAGTAGCCTGATACGGAACGTGTTATAAGATCATAATCATTATCAAACACTCTGCAGAACCTCTCGAAGTTGCCGGGGGCACCCACATCCATGGCATTGGCTATGGTAGCCACCGATGGTTTAGGCGTATACTCTCCCGTCTTCAGATATTGCGGTATGGTTTTATTGACGTTGGTGGCAGCCACCAGGTGACTCATGGGCAGTCCTGACCGCCATGCCATGGCTGCTGCAGTAATGTTGCCCATGTTGCCTGAAGGTACTGAGAGCACCACCTCTCTGCCAGCACGTGCTAGTCCCCAGTAGTAGTAGAATGTCTGTGGGATAAGACGGGCAATGTTTATTGAGTTGGCTGAGGTGAGCCGCACCTTCAGCTGTGGCGGTGGAGCTGCCAGCACGCTTCTGGCCATCGCCTGACACTCATCAAAGGTACCCTCCACCTCTATGGCGGTAATATTTTGTCCGAGGGTTGTCAGCTGGCTCTCCTGCAGGGTACTCACCTTACCTGAGGGGTATAGTATTATCACATCAACCCCTTCCGTTCCGAGGAAGCTTGATGCTATGGCACCACCGGTATCACCCGAGGTGGCTACCAGTATCACCATACGCCTCTGATCACGGTCTGCAAAGTAGCCCATACATCCTGCCATGAAGCGTGCCCCAAAATCCTTGAAGGCGGCGGTGGGACCATGAAACAGCTCGAGCACCTCTCTGCGCTCATCAATCTCCCTGATCACGACAGGAAAGTCAAAAGCCTTCTCACAGATGGTGATAAGCCTCTCTCGCGGTATGTCTGCTCCTATATATAACGAACCGATCTCCACTGCCACCTCAGTCAGTGTCATGCCGGGCAGCCGTCTGAAGAAGAGGTCACCGGGTCTGGCGATACGCTCAGGCATGAAGAGCCCCATACCGGCTGACAGCCCACGCAGGGCTGCCTCCCGAAAACCTGTCCGCTGCTCTTTATCCTTAAGGTTGTAATAGATCATTGTCACTGTATCATTCTGGTCATCAGTCACCCTCATCAGATAACCTGTGCCCCGTGACTATTCACCGCTGAGATGTACCCTTCAAACCTCACTCCCAGCTCATCCATCACCTCTCTCATCCCCTGCATCACCCTGACAGCTGCCTCCTCGCCCCGGCACAGTGCAAAGAGTGATGGTCCGGCACCTGATATACCTGCTCCCAGGGCACCGTGGGCCAGGGCAGCCTCCTTGAGCCTGTCAAAGCCCGGTATGAGTGCTGCACGCCGGGGCTCTGCCACCCGGTCTATGAGGGAGCGGCCTATCAGATCGTAATCTTCACGGTAGAGCCCGGCTACCAGTCCGGCCAGATTGCCCCACTGCTTCACCGCCGTCGTCAGAAGCAGGTGAGTGTCAAGCAGCCCTCTTGCCAGTGAGGTCTTTATCTCGCTATAGGGATGTATAACCACACATCGCAGCTCTCCGGGCACATGAAGACTTACCAGGTCAAGCGGCTCATAGCTCCTGACCAGCACTATCCCTCCCAGGAGCGAAGGGGCCACATTATCGGCATGGGCCGCCCCGGAGGCGAGCCTCTCCCCCTCCATGGCTGCCAGCACCATCTCATGCTGACTGAGGGTTCCTCCCAGCAGGTGACTGGCAGCAAGGGCAGCAGCAGCAGCGCTGGCACCGCTCGACCCGATACCGCTGCCGGGCCTGATCCCTTTATGAAGGGTGACCCTGAAGCCGGGAGAGGCACCATGGTAGAAATAGCTGCCATGTGAGATAGCTGGGTCAGAGAAGCTGCCGGGGTAAGGGGAGATGCCGGAGTCAGGGGAGCTGCCGGGGTCAGAGCCACTGTAGGAGGAACCGGCGGTTGAGATACCATGGTCAGGCAGCCTGCCGGATGAGACGAGGGTCTCCCTCATTTCCAGGAGAGCAAGCAGCACAGCCCCGGCCACATTCTTTTGCGGGTCAACACTGATTGACCCGCAACCGGTAACAGCGGCAATCTCAACGGTGCCGCTGTCTGTCAGTTCAACCTCAGCAATGTCACCGGGCTCATCCAGCGCCAGTCCGATAACATCAAACCCGCAGTTGAGGTTGGATACTGTTGCCGGCGCCCTTACCCTTACCTTACCGTAGACCATAACCAGGATGATACATCATTTTGCAAATATAGTGAGGTGTTGGAGATCATAAATCACTCAAGCAGGAATTCTGCATGGAGTCCCTCATCAGAGCCCGGTCCTATCCAGAGGTCAAACCATCCCGGCTCAGTCACCGTTGCCCGGCCGTTGAAGAAGGCCAGGTCATTGGCGGTGAGCGTGAATTCAACCTCCACACTCTCACCCCTCTCTATCCGCAGCCGTTTATACCCCTTAAGCTCCTTCACCGGTCGGGTGATGCTCCCCACCCTGTCACGTATATATAGCTGTACTATCTCATCGGCATCGTAGCTGCCGCTATTGGTGACGGTAGCCCTGACAGTCAGCTCACCGTCAGGCTTCATTACTCCGGTGGAGAGTGTCAGGTCACTGTATTCAAAGGTGGTATAGCTGAGGCCGTACCCAAAGGGCAGCAGTGGCGTATATCCATAGTCGAGGTGGTACGAACGGTATCCCAGTGAGTTCTGCGGATTGACCACCGGTATCTCATCAATTGGTGTCCACGAATTTTCGTTGCCTGGTCTGCCACTGTTCTTATGGTAGTAATAGAACGGTATCTGTCCGGCGCCTCTCACAAATGTTACCGGCAGCTTGCCTGAGGGTGACTCCTTCCCGAAGATAAGGTCAGCCAGTGCAGGGCCGGCCATTGTGCCGCCATGCCAGGCATACAACAGTGCATCAGAGAGCTCCAGCTCCCTCCCTATTGCCAGGGGGCGGCCGGCCATAACCACCACAATGAGGGGCCTGCCTGTTGCTGCCAGCGCCTCTATCAGCTCTCTCTGTGCGCCCGGCATACCTATCTCGCCACGTGACTGCCCCTCGCCGGAGAGTATCCACTCCTCACCTCCGAAGTAGATGACCACGTCAGAGCGACGTGCAGCAGCCATGGCAGCAGCAAAGCCTGACCTGTCGCGGTCACGGCTATAGGCAAGCCCGGGAGCGTAGTGTACTCTCCCGGCACCCAGCAGCTCTCTGACAGCCTGCAGGGGTGTGACCGAGTTCTCCTCCCTGCCATCAAAGACCCAGGTACCCAGCTGGTCACGGGGTGAGTCAGCCAGGGGGCCAGTCACCGCCACTGACAGCTCCCTGCCAGGTGAGAGGGGTAGCAGTGAGCGCTCATTACGCAGCAAGACAGTGCTCTGACGTGCCAGCAGGCGGGCATGGTCAAGGAAGGTATCATTGAGTATCACCTGCTCAGCAGCCGGATCGGTGTAGGGATTATCAAACAGTCCAAGCAGATACTTCACCCTCAGGATATTCCACACTGCCTGGTCGATCTGCTCAAGGGTGATCCTACGCTCATCGAGCAGCTTCACGATACCGGAGTAGTATGAGGAGCTGGCCATCTCCATATCTACACCGGCATTGATGGCCCTGGCTGCTGCATCCGGCTCATCAGTGGCATAGCCGTGACTAACCATCTCTGTCACCGAAGAGTAGTCACTAACCACCAACCCCTTAAAGCCCCACTCATCACGCAGTATCTTTTTTACCAGGAATTCACTGCCCGTCACCGGCACTCCGTTCAGGTCATTGAACCCTGTCATCACGGTAAGCACACCGGCCGCCACGGCAGCATGGAAAGGCTTGAGCACCACATTCCTGAGAACCGGCTCAGAGATATATGTGGTACTGTAGTCGCGTCCCCCCTCGGCAAAACCATAACCGGCAAAGTGCTTGGCACAGGCTGCCAGAGCGGTGGGGCTGGTAAGGTCATCACCCTGTATACCTTGCACCATGGCAGCAGCAAGTGTGGAGGCGAGGTAAGGATCTTCACCACACCCCTCGGCTATCCGGCCCCAGCGGGGGTCCCAGGTGATGTCAAGCATAGGTGCAAAGGTCCACCTGATACCTTGCGACGAGGCCTCCACAGCCGCTATACGGTACGCCTCCCTGACAGCGTCAGGATTCCATGAGGCAGCCATACCCAGTGGTATGGGAAATACCGTGCGATAGCCATGGATCACATCCCTGCCAATGAGAAGAGGTATACCCAGCCTGCTCTCCTCTGCGGCAGCACGCTGCACCTCATTGACCAGCTCAGGGCCCGAGAGGTTGAAGATAGAGCCGCAGCGACCATCGCGGGCTACCTGTAACAGCTGCTCATGGCTGCCGTAATAACCCATGTCAAGCTGTGACATCTGCCCTATCTTCTCTTCAAGGGTCATAAGGGCAAGCATCTTGGAGGCTCTCTCACCTGCCTCATCAGCCACGGTGGTACCCTTACCGCATGAGGTGACCAGAAAAATCAGCGTCACCCATACAAACCAGGTTTTTGATCTTGCATGTTTCATTTTTCAGTTACTCTATTTGTTGGTAATAGTATTAGAGGCCGCTTGACGAGATCTGCACCGCCTACAGATGGTCGGTGACACCCAAAATTAACAATTTTTTACTCTGAGCAGAGATAGATTGCAGAGGAGAAATTCATCGCTCAGATTAAGCTGAAGCCGTCGCCTGTTCGACTGACTGTATCTGAGGTGGCACAGGCTGATCCATTAGTAAATAAGGGAGAGCTGACCTGTTTGACCCTGTCACGTGACGGATAATTACCATCTTTTTATAAATAAGACCAGGTATTTGAGTGATTTCTCATAATCGACCTGATACCCTCTTATTATTTTTGGTGAATAACCTGCCATCAGACCAGTTAACAGCTGTTACAAATCAGCCTACTGACAATAATCAAGTATTATCATGAAACCAGAATATCGAAAATGAAAAAGAAAATGTCTCTGTTATTTGTACTGTTGGTGATCATGACCTCATGCAAAAAAGCGGAAGGTGAACCTAATGCCCGCTTCTCATTCACCAGAGAAAGCGATAAATCACCCTGCATGGTGATCTTCACAAATGAGAGTACCAATGCAGAGAGTTACTCATGGAACTTTGGCGACGGATATGAATCAAATAAAGCTCAACCGGTTCATACCTATTATCGTTCGGGAAAATTTACGGTAACACTGACTGCACGCAGCAAAACGGGACTTGCAACCTATAGTGAAGTGGTAACCGTTGCCACCGGCGGGATTGAGATAACAGCTGTTCCGCCTGTGCTCGGACTGGATCCATTTTATAAAAAATATACCAATGCAAACGGAATACCTGTGATCAGCTCAGGAAGGGTATCCGAGGAAGCACTACTCAAAACACGATCCATTGTTGTAACAATGTTAGCAAAACGTGATGATGTAAGACTCATGATGATTGAGAAAAATGCCAGGGTCGGTGTTATAGGCTCTACAGAAGTGACAACCGATATGCCAGAGTATGCATTCCTGAAAGATGACCCGGTCACCAACTGGGACGAGAGGGCAAGAGGCCTGGGAGGAACAATATGGGTACCATTGACAACAGGAGCCGAGGAGAATATTCTCTGCCACTCAAATGACAGGTACAGGGGGGAAGATATCCTTGTACATGAGTTCGCACATGCAATACATGGAATGGGTATCAAATATGTCGAAGATGACTTTGAACAGAGGCTGAATGCTCTCTTCACAAATGCAGTAAACAGCGGCCTATGGGCAGATACGTACGCAGAAACAAACTTCTCAGAGTACTGGGCCGAGGGGGTGCAGGACTGGTTTAATGTCAATGCATTTAGTTCACCGTCTAACGGCATTCATAACCACATAGATACCCGGGATAAACTCCAGCAGTATGACCCTGACCTTTATAACCTTATAAGCGAATATTTTGATGAGACACTCACCGGTAGCTGTCATGAAAAATAGGGGTGGCACATTTTTTTGACTCATTATGATAATTATTGCTTTGCACTTTGCGGAATCTCCTTTTCAATAATTTTGCCGCCGTGAAGATGACAGGAAGGGGAGATGAACAGGGGGAGGAGATATTTTTTTGCGCTGCTTACCGGTATAATCGTTATCATACTGCTGCTCCCGCTGCAGTTTATCGGTGGCCGGCCCATGCTGGTACTTGAGAGGCTGGTCGCCGGAGGAGGCTACCTGCAGATAGCTGCCGTGGCACTCTTTGCCTCTGCCATGGAGTACAACATGCTGTTGCCGGAGCGGCAGGGGTGGTGGCGACGGTTCAGCTGGACACTCTTCTCGGTGCTCTTCTTCATGCAGCTCATACTGGGGCTGGTGGTTGACAGGCTCTTCCTGATGACCGGCAACCTGCACCTCCCGGTTCCTGCACTGATGATCTCAGGACCACTCTACCGTGGTGAGCTCTCTGTCATGACACTTATCTTTCTGTCGGCCATACTGCTCTCTGGCCCGGCATGGTGCAGCCAGTACTGCTACTTTGGGGCAATCGACTCTGCCCTGGCAGGCAAGAGAGGCCGTTCATGGTCACCACCCAAACGTATGGCACTGAAAAACAGCTTCCTGCTGCTGGCTATCGCCGCCGCTCTTCTGCTGCGTATCACAGGGGCAGGGAGGGAGACAGCACTGATAGCCGGGGCAGCCACCGGCGTGGCCGGACTGGTGATCATGGCTACCCTGTCACGACGAAAGGGAAAGATGGCACACTGTACCCTCTGGTGCCCGGCAGGGACACTGGTGAGCTACCTGAAACGGATAAGCCCATTCAGGATGGTGATTGAGACAAGCTGTACCAGCTGTATGCGATGCTCACAAGTATGCAGATATGACGCTCTCAGTGCCACAGACATTGCCAGCCTCAGACCAGGGATAACATGCACACTGTGTGGCGATTGTCTGGCTGCATGCCAGCACTCATCAATCAGCTACAGGCTGGCAGGCCTCAGCCCGGAGAGCGCCAGAAGAGTCTATATTACCGTTACGGTGGTGATCTACTCCCTCGTCCTGGCAATGGCAAGGATCTGAATATTAAACATAGTATTGTTTCTGATCTCTATTTTTGGGTATATTTGCGTGCCCAGATTTTTTCCGGAGTAATAAAACCTGAATTATCTAATGTGAAATGGCTAAACTCACCTTCAACAGAATCCCTAATGAGTTCTTCGTGACCAAGGGCTCCGGTTGCAGTGAATATGCAATTCATCCCGGGTCATATCACATGGCTCTCCATGATGCCGGTATCTGTGAGTACAACATCATGAACTACTCGTCAGTACTGCCTGCCACGGCCAAGCTCTCGTCACTTGATGAGATCGATATGCCTCCTTACGGCTCCGAGCTCTGCACCATAATGGCTGTTGCCAACGGATATTATGGTGAACATGTCTCTGCCGGAATTATTTTCGCATGGATGTATACCGATGACACCTGTGAGGAGAAGGTCGGAGGATTGGTGTGCGAGCTGGCAGGATACTTTGATATGGAGGCGCTTGAGGAGAGGCTCTATGCTGTGCTGCATGACCTGCATGACCGCACCTTCGCACAGTACTACCTGGGTGAACCCTCTGTCTATCGGGAGTCACTCACCATTGACAAACGGTACGGCACCGCGCTGGTGGCCCTCTGCTTCGTCAACTTCCTGTAGTTGTGAAGGGGGCTGCGGCAGCCCGCACCGGCTACGATACTGTCAAGCCTCTTAACCTGACATAAACCTGTTCAATGAGCAAAACCAAAAGAGCCATAAGCTTTCTGATACCACCGCCACAGTGGAAGATCCCCGTGATCATGCTGGTTGGGGCATTCACCGGACTGGTACTCTTTCTTATGAAGATATCCAATGCCACCTCATACCTCTCTGATGACCCCAGGGTATGTATCAACTGCCATATAATGACACCGCAGTTTGCTACGTGGTCACACAGTGCCCACCGCAGCATCACCGACTGCAATGAGTGTCACGTGCCGCAGGACAACCCTTTCAGGAAGCTCTATTTCAAGGCTAATGACGGGCTGCGGCATGCCACCATCTTTACCCTGCGTAAGGAGCCGCACTCGATATATATCAGGGAGCCGGGCAGGCGGGTGGTACATGAGAACTGTGTCAGGTGCCATGAGTCACTCTTCTCCGACGGGCCGGGGCGCCCTGAACAGGCGATGGCACTCATGCGCGAAAGGGAGTGCCTCGACTGCCACCGCTATACACCCCATGAGAGGGTGAACAGTATCTCCTCAACGCAGTTTGCCATCACCCCCACCCTGAAGGATAACCTCTGACCTGACCCTGTCAGGCAACAAGGCGGAGTGATGGGTATCAATGGCTGTGATGAGAGTAAGAGTATAAAACCACAGGCCTGCAGCTACCTGGCAATGGGGCACAGGAGTGACAGAGAGTAGCTGAGGTGACTGAGAGCAGCTGAGGTGACAGAGAGTAGCTGAGGTGACAGAGAGTAGCTGAAGTGACAGAGAGTAGCTGAAGTGACAGAGAGTAGCTGAGGTGACAGAGAGTAGCTGAGGTGACTGAGAGCAGCTGAAGTGACAAGAATAAGAGAAAGAACAATAATTAATAGCTGAAACCATGACCATCAGAGAGTTTATTTCTAAAAAGCCATGGGCAGGATGGCTTCTCTTCCTGGCCACCGCACTGATAGTGTTCCTTCTGGGGATGCTGGCCTCCTCCATCGTCGAGAGGCGCTCAGAAGCCAAATATGCATACCGGCCGCCAACCGACCTGCAGCCCTTTGAGAGTGACAACAGCGTCTGGGGAAAGTTCTACCCGAGAGAGTACCAGTCGTGGCTTAAAACAGCAGACACCTCATTTAAAAGCAGGCATGCCGGCAGCAAGCCGCTTGACATGCTCTCCACAGACCCTGAGTTTGTGGTACTGTGGGCAGGATACCTCTTCTCCAGGGACTACTCACAGGCACGCGGACACTACTGGGCTATTGAAGATATCCGGAAGACGCTACGCACCGGAGGACCGCTAACCCCCGATGGTGGGCCACAACCCGCCACATGCTGGGCTTGTAAGGGACCCGATGTGCCACGTATGATAGAGAAGATGGGAGCCGAAAACTTCTACAAGGCTACCTGGGCATCACTGGGAGCTGAGATGAACAGCTCAGTGGGGTGTGCCGACTGCCATAACCCTGATGACATGACACTCACCATCACACGACCCGCCCTGAGGGAGGCCTTTGAGAGACAGGGACGAAACATTGATGACGCTGGTCACCAGGAGATGCGCAGCCTGGTATGTGCACAGTGCCATGTGGAGTACTACTTCAGGGGTGAAGGGTCATACCTCACATTCCCCTGGGACAAGGGCATGACCGTAGATGAGATAGAGAGCTATTATGACAGCTACGGGTTTGCCGACTGGACACACGCCATCAGCAGGGCACCCATGCTCAAGGCACAGCACCCCGACTATGAGCTGTTCACTCTGGGGATACACGGACAGAGAGGGGTTGCCTGCGCCGACTGTCATATGCCCTTTGTGGCCGAAGGGGGTGTGAAATATACCAGCCACCACGTGCAGAGCCCCCTCAACATGATCTCACAGACATGCGCAGTGTGCCACCGTGAGAGCGAAGAGGAGCTGATCAACAATGTCTATGAGAGGCAGGACAAGATAGCCGGGCTACGCAACTACCTGGAAGAGACACTGGTGGCCGCACACTATGAGGCTAAGGCTGCATGGGATGCCGGCTCTGATGAGACAACCATGAAGCCGACACTCGCACTCATCAGGCAGTCGCAGTGGAGGTGGGACTTCAGTGCCGCCAGCCATGGCGCCTCATTTCACGCACCGGTAGAGGTGGCATCAATACTGAGCCACGGCATCATGAGAGGGCTCGAAGCTCGTATCGGGCTGGCAAAGATACTTGCGGAAAAGGGTGTGTACAGTGTTGCAATACCCGACATCTCAACCAAGGCAGCTGCACAGAGAGCAATAGGCCTTGATATGGATGCACTGATACGTGAGAAAGAGAGGTTCATCAGGGAGATACTGCCCCTTTGGGAGAAGGGCGAAGTGTAAGGTTAAACTGACAGCCCGCAGTCAACAGCAACCCGCAGTCAACAGCAGCCCGTCAGACGACAGTTTGCGCATGTGCAGCCGTGACCCGGCAGGCCTGTGTGGCCCGGTATGCTAATGCATCCCGGTGGCAGCAGAGAGCAGATAATAGAACCCGGCAGCTATACCCATTGAGACCGGTATGGTGATCAACCATGCCCATAGCAGGTTGACGGTGACACCCCACCTGACTGCCGTCATCCGTTTGGTAAGGCCGGTACCCATTATGGCGCCGGTGATAGTGTGGGTGGTACTTACCGGTATACCGAACGCCTCAACACCGAAGAGCAGCAGCGCACCGGCCGACTCAGCAGCGACACCCTCAAAGGGAGTGATCTTGGTGATCCTGGAGCCCATGGTCTTGACAATACGCCATCCCCCCATGAGGGTACCGAGAGCTATGGCCGAATAGCATCCCAGCACAATCCAGTGAGGTATGTCATGAATGCTTCCATCTACCATCTCTATCCTGGCCCAGTGAGGGATAGTGGCCGGGTCTGCCCCATGAAAATAGACGATCAGGGCTGCTGCAATGATACCCATAACCTTCTGGGCATCATTACCTCCATGCCCCAGGCTGAGCAGTGCCGAGGTGAAGAGCTGTACCCTCTTGAGCCTCTTGTCAAGACGAAACGGGTTGGCACGCCGGAATAGCCAGAGCAGGGAGAGTGATATCATGTAGGAGAAGAACATACCTATCAGTGGCGCCAGAAAGATAAAGGCTCCTATCTTCAGGATAACACCGGAATGGACCACACTCCAGCCCGCATGGGCGATGGCAGCACCGGAGAAGCCGCCCACCAGGGTGTGTGATGAGCTGGAGGGAATACCGAAATACCAGGTGATAAGGTTCCAGGTGATAGCTGCCAGAACACCAGCCAGAATGACCATCAGTGAGATGGCCGACGTATCAACCGTCTTGGCAATGGTATCTGCAACATTAAGCTCAAAGACAAGATAGGCCATCCAGTTGAAGGCTGCAGCCCACAAGACAGCCTGGAAAGGGGTCAGCACCTTGGTGGAGACAACGGTGGCAATAGCATTGGCAGCATCATGAAAACCGTTGATAAGGTCAAAGATAAATGCCAGAACTATTATGATGATCAGGATCGTGAAGTCCATCTGGATACCCTTATGCGATTTTGATAATCACCGAGGAGAGAATATCGGCCACATCATCGCAACGGTCAACAGCCTTCTCAAGGGCTGCAATGATATCCTTCTTCTTAATCAGTTCAATTGCATCCCTCTCCTCCTCAAACAGTCTTGCAAGGTAGCGGTGGTTGATATCATCAGCCTCCTCTTCCAGCTCCTCTATACGGTGACAGTTGTCCTTGTACTTTGAGAGGTTGAGCACATCACGCAGCCCGCTGAAGGCAGTATTGATCTCAACCGAGGCCTTCATTATGACATCTGCCATCTGGCGAAACTCTTCAGGGATATCCCTGAGCTTATATAGACGCGCCTGCTTCGATGCACCATAAATCAGGTCAAGCACCGAATCGGTAGCATGTATAAGTTCAAAAATATCCTCACGGTCAAACGGGGTGATAAAGGTGCTGCTAAGGGTATTATAGAGCACCCTGGCAATCTGGTCACCAACCAGCTCAGCCTCCTTTATCTTGTGACTAAGCTCCTCTCTCCTCACGGATGAAGGCTCATTCATGAATTCAACCAGCAGCTCTGCACCAACAATCAGGTTGGCAGAGGCCTCTTTGAAGAGCGGGTAGAACTTACCCTCACGGGGAGCCAGGTAAGAAAAGATCTTGTCAAGTTTCATAGGACATTAGTGCAATTGAATAGCACGCGCCAAATTTAATCCAATAGAGCCACTTATTAAAGAGAATTGCCCCATTGTTTATTATTTGTTGAAGATTTTTTCTGCCACATGAGAGCCGAAAAGCCGCAGGGCGGCATCAATTGACTAAAATGTAGCTGATAATTGCAACAACCATTTTTTTTTCAGATACAAACCATATTTTTGCAAAAAATTTTCCCAATATGTTTATAGTAATGGTTGTGCTCTTTCTGCTGGGTTACCTGGCGATAGCACTGGAACACCCTATCAAAGTAGAAAAAGCTGCCAGCGCGCTGTTGCTGGGCTCCATCCTGTGGGCTGTCTATGCCCTCTTCAGTGAACAGATCCTCGCCCTTGGCTTCTCTCCCTCCTGGGAGCAGCTGAAGCTGATGGGGCAGCAGATCATCAGCCACATCGCTCCTGCCATGTCACCTGACCAGTTTGCCACCTCACCATTCCGTGAGACGGTTGAGCTGGGGGGCCAGGCAAACACCTTTGTGAGGCATGAGCTGGGGCATCACCTTGCCGAGATGGCCGAGATACTCTTCTTCCTCTTCGGGGCCATGACAATAGTTGAGGTGGTAGACCAGCACCAGGGATTCACAATCATCACCGACAGGATAACCACCACCAACAAGGTGAAGCTGATCTGGATACTTGGCTTTATCACCTTCTTTATGTCAGCCGTGCTTGACAACCTCACCACCACCATAGTGATGATAGCCCTGCTGCGTAAGCTTATCGATGACAAGCCCACCCGCTGGCTCTTTGCAAGTATGATTGTGATAGCTGCCAATGCCGGGGGTGCATGGTCACCAATCGGTGACGTGACCACCATCATGCTCTGGATTGGCGGACAGGTTACCACCATAAATATTATACTTAAGGTTTTCCTGCCGAGTCTTGTCAACATGATCGTGCCGCTTACCATCCTCACCTTCATGGTCAAGGGTAAAATCACAAGACCGTCAAAGCTGTCACAGCAGGCAGAGCTCACCACTCAGTCAGAACGTACCGTGATGCTTGTGCTGGGTGTCTCACTGCTGCTCTTTGTGCCGGTCTTCAAGACCGTCACCCATCTGCCTCCCTACATGGGTATGCTCTTCGGACTGGGTGTTCTGTGGCTCGTCTCCGAGATCATGCACCGCAACAAGAGCGAAGAGATACGGAGCAGGCTCACCATCTTCCATATTGTCAAGAGGGTTGACACACCCACCATCTTCTTCTTCCTGGGAATACTCTCTGCCGTGGCTGCCCTGCAGAGCGCCGGACACCTCAGCCTGCTGGCCGGGTGGCTCGACGAGAAGCTGGGTGACATATACCTGATCAACCTCGCCATAGGAACAATCTCTGCCATAGTTGACAACGTGCCGCTGGTAGCCGGGGCAATGGGTATGTATGACATCGTCACTCCTGACATGCTGCGCCTGGCAGCCGACCCGGCCTATGCAGCCTTCTTTGTGCAGGACGGGCTCTTCTGGGAGCTGCTGGCATACTGTGCCGGTACCGGAGGAAGCATGCTGATCATAGGATCGGCAGCAGGGGTGGCAGCCATGGGTCTCGAAAGGATCGACTTTATATGGTACATGAAAAAAATCACATGGCTGGCAGCTGTCGGTTACCTGGCAGGCGCAGCAGTATACTGGCTGCAGGCTCAGCTGTTGGTCTGATTTTCTAAAAAAAATATTGACAAAAGGCTTCACCGAATGGTGGAGCCTTTTAATTTTGTACCCGCTGACCACAATGTTTGAGGGCCAGGCATACCAATCTCAATCTCTAATACCATGCTCCTTACCGAAAATTTTGAGTTCGTGCTCTTTGCGCTGACTCTTGCTGGTGTGGCACTGTTCCATAAACAGACCATGTGGGTTGCCCTTACAGGCATGACCCTTATAATAATCTTCAAGCTTCTCTTCAATGACGCTGCTGACCCGTTCCGTCTCCTCTCTCACCTGGCCGGTGAGGGACGGACGCTCATCAACCTTTTGGGGCTGCTGTTCGGCTTTGCCATCCTCTCAAAGCACTTCGAGGAGTCCAACATACCGGCACTCCTGCCCAGGTACCTCAGCGGGGGATGGATGGGAGCCTTCACGCTGCTGGTGATGATCACCATACTCTCATCATTCCTTGATAACATAGCTGCAGCCCTTATCGGCGGAACCATTGCGATGGTGCTCTTCAACGGAAGGGTACATATAGGTTATGTGGCTGCCATAGTGGCTGCCAGCAATGCGGGCGGAGCAGGTAGTGTGATAGGTGATACCACCACCACCCTGATGTGGATTGAGGGGGTACCAGCGCTCAATGTGCTGCATGCATACATAGCAGTGGTTCCTGCACTACTGATCTTCGGGATACCGCTGTCGATAGTGCAGGAGAGACATCAGCCGATAGTTAAGAGTGCGTTTCAGCAGGTGACAATCAACTACCGGCGTATTATTGTGGTAGTGATGATACTGGGCGGGGCGATCGCCACCAACATCCTGTTCGATCTTCCTGCTGCAGGAGTGTGGGCCGGCATACTGATCGGGGCACTCTTCACCCAAACGCCGTGGGGTGAGCTGAAGGGCGCATTCCGTGGAACGATATTCCTGCTGGCGCTGGTCTTCTCCGCATCAATGATGCCGGTAGAGGAGCTGCCGGAGGCATCATGGCAGACCAGCCTGGTCATGGGCTTCATCTCATCGGTATTTGACAACATACCGCTTACCAAGCTGGCACTGGAGCAGGGCGGCTACGACTGGGGCATGCTGGCCTATGCCGTAGGATTCGGAGGGTCTATGATATGGTTCGGCTCATCGGCAGGAGTGGCAATAACCAACAAGTTTCCCGAAGGACGCTCAGTGGTACGATGGCTAAAGAGCGGATGGTGGATTATAGCTGCTTATGTGACAGGGTTTATCCTTCTGCTCGCCCTGAGAGGATGGGAGCCAGTCATCATAACAAGATAAAAAAATGAGGCCGGGAAGACCGGCCTCATAGATTAAACCTTTAGTATTTCGGGTCATGATCCCTGTCGCGGAAATCACGGCGAGGCCTGAATGGCTTCTTCTCGGCCTTGGGCTCAGACCTCTTGACGATGATCTGACTGCCATCGAGCTCTGAGTTGTTCAGCTTCTCAATGGCTTCATAACCTGCACGGTCATCAGCCATCTCAACAAAACCATAACGTTTAGAAAAACCGGTGTCACGGTCCATAATGACTTTTGCGGAGATAACCTCCCCAAATTTGCTGAAAAGTTCCTGAAGGTCTTCTGCTTTGGTTACAGAACTCAGCTTGGCTACAAAAATGTTCATTTGAAAATTGGTTAATGTTAATAAAGTACTTAAATCAACTGACTGAAAATGAGAGGCACATAACAGATGTCCACACAATCGCAACTCAGCTGAGGCAAAGGTATTTAAATAATTTTAACAATGGCAAATAATTCAAAATATTTGAAACCATCATCACATTTTTATTTCATTTTCATAACTTTTCTACACTATCAGTTAAGGCCCATCCACTCCCATAGCCTCTCCATCACCTGTTGGCGCTGATCTTCGGGCAGATTGCCGATACGTGACCGGTGTGATCCGCCCTCCCTGAAGATGACCAGGCAGCTCTTATTGTCACCCGGATCTGCAGCGGTAGCTGACCACGGGTCATACTCACCATAGATAAAGATAAAGTTGCGGGCTCTGTTCTTAATAAAGTGATCAACCTTCTCACCAAAGGTGTAGTCATACTCATAGTCAGGCCCTGCCGGTGCTGAGAAGATAAACTCCGGCTGCTCACCGTCGCTGGCATATTTGAGCAGGCTTCCGAACTTTTCAAAGTCATAGCCGTAATACCCTATCTCGGTCATCGCCTGGTAGAAGAAGGGTTCAAAGTATACCACCCCCTGGTCAGAGAAGTAGTTGAAGTCACCCACAGAAGCCAGGTGCCTGAAGAGCTTCTCATCAGTGCCGGTGAGCGGTATTGAGTCACAAGGTATGGTACCCCACTGCCAGTATGCAAACTCATACTCAAGCACTGTCATCTCATAGGCCACCTCTGCTCCTCCCACCCTGTTGAAGGTCCATCCCCTCTCCTCAGCCAGTGAGAGCAGCATAGGGAAGAAGTGATCGAACCTCTCCAGCATCATCTTCTGGTAGCTGAAGAGACGTTGCCGGCACTCTTCGCTGCCCACATTGTCAAGGAAGGGCTTCATACGGGCATCCTCAGGCCCGAAATTGAGCGGAGCGACATAAGGGACACTGACATCAACATCCTCAGGATAGTAATAGCGGTGGAACATCACTGTCTGTCCTCCCTTGCTGATACCGGTGGTAGCCCACCTGCCGCTGAAGACCGGCTTGAAGAGCTCTATTATGCGGTGATGGTCAGTGGCTGCCTGCCAGGTGGTGAGGTACTCCCACCCTGCCTCCTCCGGCGTTGACTCTTCAAAGTAGCGGTGTTCAATCCGTATCAGGTTGGCATCAAGCAGTGAGGCCAGCTCGTTGCGTCCGCCACGCGCCCCATACCCTTCGGTCTCTACCACCACGGGACGGTCAGCACCGGCATAGTAGAGAAATATCTGCTGGGTGAAGTGTGGTCCGCGGGGCTTACGGTGGTCAACAGGCTGTCGCAGCCTTATCTCCCACGCCTCCCGGAAGGTGGTGTCTGCCTTGATACGGAAGATGGTGTCGGCAGGCAGTGTGGCCAGCCGCTCTTCAAGGGTCATAGTCTTCTGTCCACATCCGCAGATGAAGAGCGATGCGACAGCCAGTAGCAGTAGTCTTGTTTTAAACATTGGTGAAATTGGGTATTAATTGGGTTAATTTCTGGTGAGCGGCCAGGCTCTCTCTTATGAACCTGGCCGAACGATAAATGAAATTCTGTTTAAGCCTGTTATCTTCTGGTCAGCGGCAGGGTCTTTCTCCTCAGCCATCGCTGAAGGGGCGGGTCAAGATATTTACTGAGTGCCTGCCATACACGTTCATGATAGCTGTTGAGCCACTCCAGCTCACTGTCATCAAGCAGGGAGACCTCTACCAGTGATGGGTCAATATAGCAGAGTGTCACTGTATCAAGCAGCAGGAAGGTTCCATGACTGCTCTCTTTCTCTTTGCGGCAGACAAGAAGGTTCTCGGTACGAAAACCATACCTGCCGGGACGGTATAGTGCCGGCTCATCAGAGAGCACCATCCCCGGATCGATGGATGTCTTTATATCACCCGTAGCAGCGGTGCCTATGCTCTGTGGTCCCTCATGTACGTTGAGGAAGCTGCCGACACCATGTCCGGTACCATGACCGTAGTTGAGGTGGTTATCCCATAACGGCTTCCGCGCCAGTATATCGAGCTGATACCCTTTTGTCCCCTCCGGGAAGCGGGCCATAGCCAGTCCGATAGTGCCGCGCAATGCGAGGGTGAAGTCACGCCTCATGGCGGCAGAGGGTCTGCCCAGGGCCACGGTACGGGTGATATCTGTGGTACCACCATAGTACTGACCGCCCGAATCGAGCAGGAATATACCGCTACGCTGCAGCCTCACATCGGTGTCAGGTGAGGGGACATAGTGAGGCAGGGCAGCATGCTCATTCCACGCAGCAATAGTACTGAATGAGGGTCCGGTACACCCCTTCTGACTGCGACGCATATCATCAAGCTTAGCCGCTGCTGAGAGCTCCGTTATCTCCTCACCACCCTTCAGCGCCTTCTCAAGCCAGTAGAGAAAGCGGGTCATCACCACACCATCGCTCTTCATCACACGCCGCAGGTTACGCAGCTCAACATGGTTCTTCACAGCCTTCAGCCGGGTGGGTATGCTCAGGTCTTCAATGACCCTGACGGTGGCAGGTAGTGAGCGGTAGAGGAGCGCCGGGGTGGTCCGGGGTGAGAGTATGATGGCAGAGTCATCTTCAAGGTGGTCCAGCACCGACGTGATCGTCTCATAAGGCAGCAGCACCACCCCGTCATCATCAAGGGCGGCGGCGAGCGATGCAGGGATCTTCTCCTCATCGGCAAACAGCACCACCTGGTGGTGGCTCACCAGAGCATAGGAGAGCAGCAGCGGACAGTAGGGCACATCATTGCCACGCAGGTTAAGCAGCCACATAATATCATCAGGCGCGGTGAGCAACTGGTGGCTGGCCCTCATCTCTGCCATAGCACCTCTCACCTGCTCTATCTTCTCCCTCCTGCTGACACCTGCATAGGTGAGCGGCAGCTCCCACGCCTGATCGGCCGGCAGGGGCGGCCGGTCATCCCAGAGTGGGGTGATAAGGTCAGCCGTAAGATTGAGGGTGGCGCCGGCCTCCTCCATGACTGACTCCAGCATCCGCAGCGCGGTGACCGAGATCAGGCGACCGTCAACACCACTCTTCCAGCCGCGAACGGCCTTCTCGCCAATCCATTCAATATGTTCAGGGGTGTGGGGTATCCTGAGACGTACCAGCTCAAAGCCTGAGCCGGCAAGCTGCTCCTCAGCCTGTATGAAGTAGCGGCTGTCGGTCCATAGCCCTGCAAACTCCCGGGTGATAACTACATTACCCGCTGAGCCGGTGAAGCCGGTCAGCCACCTGATCACCCGCCAGTGGTCAGGCACATACTCACCCAGGTGCGGGTCAGAGGAGGGTATAATCAGTGCATCAAGGCTGTGGCGGCTCATCAGTGACCGCACACCGGCCAGCCTGTCAGGAAAAGGTTTATCTGCCATCTCGGTATGATCAGTTGTCCTGCTTGTCAAAGAATGATTTCAGCCAGAAGCTGTTGCCCTCATTGGTGTAGAAGACCCTCTTTGGGCCGCCCCAGCCGTGCCGCTCACCGGGGTAGATCATCATCTCAAACGGCTTGTTGAGGTCCTGCAGAGTGTTGACCAGCCATATGGTGTTCTGCATATGAACATTATCATCAAGGTCGCCATGCCGTATCAACAGCCTGCCCTTCAGCCTGTCGGCATAGGTGATGACTGAGCCGTCACGGTAGCCGTCAGGGTTATCCTGTGGCCTGTCCATGAATCGCTCGGTATAGACATTATCATAGAGACGCCAGTCGGTGACCGAATAGTCGGCTATACCGTGTGTCCAGTAGTCAGAGCCTGCGGTCAGTGCCAGGCAGGTGACATACCCGCCATAGGAGCCGCCGGTGATACCCATCCTGCCGGCATCAGCCCACGGCTGCCGCCGCAGCCACTTCACCGCATCGGAGTAGTCTGAGATCTCCCACTTGCCGAGTGAACGGTGCATATAGTCGAGCCCCCTCTTGCCAAAGGCACCTGACCCGCGATGATCAACATTGATGGTGACGATACCGTTTTCGGCATACCAACGCGGCTCCGTGCCCATCCACCTGTTCCTGATACTGCCGGCATCCGGTCCGCCATAGATGGTAAAGACCACCGGGTACTTCACTGCCGGGTCAAAGTTGAGCGGATAGGTGATCAGTGCCGGCATCTCAAAGAGACCGTCAGTGGTGGTGATGGTGATGAGCTCACTCCTCTGATGTCTTGATGGATCGAACTGAGGAGCCTCCTCACGGTGTAGCGTACGTACCGCCCTGCCTCTCCTGTCAATAAGGGTCAGTCCGCCCGGATCACCTATATTGCTCCAGGTATCAACAAAGTATGAGCCACCCGGTGAGATGGAGACGGAGTGTGACCCCTCACCGGCAGTGATCTGCTGTAGCCTGCTGCCGTCAAGCCTCACACGGTAAAGGTGGCTCTCAAGCGATGAGCCGCCGCTGCCGGTGAAGTAGACCTCCTTCCGTGCCTCATCAACCCTGACAAGAGCAGTCACCTTCCAGTCAAAGTCGGTTATCTGTGACCTGAGGCTGCCATCCCAGCCATAGTAGTACAGGTTATGCCAGTCACTGCGGTAGCTCCTTATAATAAAGCCACTGCCATCCTTCATGACATGGATATCTTCAAAGAAGTCTACCCAGGTGGGCCGCGTCTCACGGTATATCTCTGTATGGTTGCCGGTAGCAGCATCAGCAAGGATAAACCTGATATCGTTCTGGTTGCGGTTGAGCACCTGCACCAGCAGCCTGCTGCCGTCAGGGGTCCAGAAGGGCCATGCAGTGTACTGATCGATATTCTCATCGCTCTTGACCCAGGTGGTTACCCCTGTAGAGAGCTCCACAATACCCATCTTCACCCTGGGGTTGGCGTCACCAGCCTTTGGGTAGGGAGTAATCTCCTGCCTGCCATGGAGGCCGTCAGTCTCTTTCAGTGCATTGAGGTAAAAGAGTGGTACGGGGGCGTCGTCAGTATGCAGGTAGGCTATCCTCTCCGCATCGGGTGACCACCAGAAGGCTGCATAACGTGAGCCCCTGCCCAGTATCTCCTCCATATAGACCCATGATGCCCATCCATTATAGATAAGGTCAGTAGCGTCGGTGGTGAGCCTGATCTCCCTGCCCTGATCAAGGTCATAGACATAGAGGTCTCTGTTCTTCGTATAGGCAAGCTTACGGTCGCCGGGAGCAAACCGCGCATTCATCTCCTGGCCGGCGTCATTGGTCAGCCGGCGGCCGTCACGCTCACTCTCTGAGTAGTACCACAGGTCATTGTCACGGGTGATGACCACCGCCTTCATGTCTGATGAGGTGGCCATATCAGCACCCGGCATATGCCCCTCAGGCAGGAGGGCACGCACCCTGGCCATATCACTCACATAGTCGCTGATAACGACCGACCGGCCGGTACGGCAGTTGTACTCTGAGATGACAGGCTGGTTATTATCGTCGATGGTACGTAACAGCATACGGTTGTCATCAAGCCATCTGACCACCCCCGGCTGGTTGCCGAACATACCGGGAAACTGACCTGCAGCAGTGACTGACAATAGAAGGAACAGTGTGATCTGCAGGGTGATGTAAAACTTTTTCATAATATCGGAATTGCGTTTGTTGACTCAGTTTTGTTCAAACAAAGATAATAAACTTAAAAGTGAATGATATCAAGATGTCACGTAACATACCATTACTGCCGGCTCTCCTGTTCTCATTTGAATTGTTTAAATTTACTGCTCAATCAAAGATTAGCGAATGCAAAAGCTTCTTAACCGATTCCTGGGTTATGCCAGGATTGATACCAGGTCTGACGAAAACAGCTCCTCCTCCCCTTCCACCCCCACCCAGATGCTCTTTGCCTCACAGCTTGCCGATGAGCTCACAGCCCTGGGTATGAGTGATGTGACCCTTGATGCCAACGGTTACCTGATGGCTACACTACCCTCAAACAGTGGTGATGATCACCCTGTTATTGGCTTCATAGCACATATGGATACCAGTCCGGAAGCCCCTTCCCACAATGTCACACCACAGGTACATGCGGAGTATGACGGTGGCATGATCAGGCTTGACAGTGCCGGCACCATGGTCCTCTCACCTGACGACTTCCCCGATCTGTCACGATACAGGGGCCAGACAATCATCACCACTGATGGCACCACTCTGCTGGGAGCTGATAACAAGGCCGGTATCGCCGCCATCGTTACCGCATGTGAATGGCTCCTGGCCAACCCGGGGGTGAGGCATGGAATGATCAGGGTAGCCTTCACCCCCGATGAGGAGATAGGAAGGGGTGCCGACCGTTTTGATGTCAGCCGGTTTGGTGCCGACTGGGCATATACGGTCGACGGCGGCGCAGTGGGTGAGCTGGAGTATGAAAACTTCAATGCCGCAGCAGCCACAGTGGTGATAAAAGGGAGGAGCGTACACCCCGGAACAGCCAAGGATGCAATGATAAACTCAATAATGGCGGCAGGAAGGCTTGACAGCCTCCTCCCCACATTTGAGAGGCCTGAACATACCGAGGGCTATGAGGGATTCTTCCACCTCTACCATATTAATGGCAGCGTAGAGGAGACAGTAATGAAGTATATCATCAGAGACCATGACCCTATAAGGTTTGAGGAGCGGAAGAAGCTCTTCGCAGAGGCTACAGAGAAGCTGAAGGAGCTGTTTGCCGGAGCGGTGGTGGAGCTGACCATCAAAGATCAGTATCACAACATGAAAGAGGTCATTGAAGCCAACTACCATATCATAGAGAGAGCAGCCAGAGCATACCGCCAGGCGGGAATAGAGCCCCTGATAAAGCCGGTGAGAGGCGGTACCGACGGCGCCAGGCTCTCATTCATGGGGCTGCCTTGCCCCAACATCTTCACCGGAGGACACAACTTCCACGGCCGGCATGAGTATATCCCCCTGGAGTCGATGGCCAAGGCTGTTGAGGTTATAGTCAATATCTCCACACTGACATAAACAGTACCATGACAAAAAGAATCACCCTGCTGCTGCTCACCGTGATGGTGGCCGTCGCCTCATGCTCACACGAACGAGACCTGAAAAAAGCATTTGCTGCCATCACCACTGATGAGCTGCGTGAACATACCCGCATACTGGCGTCAGACTCAATGATGGGACGAAAACCGTTCACCGGGGGAGAGAGACTGACAACCGGGTACCTCGCCCGGCAGCTGGAGAAGAGAGGGTTCAGACCCGTCTTTGGCGACAGCTGGTTCCAGGAGGTGCCAATGACTGAGATCACATCCATTGTGGAGGGAGCGGTGACCTTCACCGCCGGAGAGAGGAGATGGACGATGAGCCCGCCCGATGAGATAGCACTGAAGTCGCCCTCAATGAGCCAACAGGTTACAATAACTGATATGCCGGTGATCTTTTGCGGATTTGGAATAGTGGCACCCGAATATGGGTGGGATGACTATGCCGGACTGGAGGTGAAAGATAAGTGCGTGGTGGTGCTGATCAATGACCCGGGCCTCTACAGCGGTGATACAACCCTCTTCAGGGGCAGAGCAATGACCTATTACGGCAGGTGGACATATAAATATGAAGAGGCAGCAAGACAGGGTGCAGCAGCAGTACTTATCATACATGAGAGCACCGGGGCAGGGTATGACTACTCAATACCGCGCAAGAGCTCAATATCACCATCACTATACATGAAACGGCAGAGTGGTGAGCAGGAGCCGTGCCAGGTGACAGGATGGATAAATGCCGGAGCAGCAGAAAAGCTTTTCAGCTCACTGGGGCACGACCTTGACGGGATACGAAGCGCAGCAGCAACAAAGGGATACAGAGGATTTGATACCGGCACAACCATCACCCTTACCATAAACAACAGCCATGTGGAAAACAGCTCGGTAAATGTGGCGGGAATACTGGAGGGACGAAAGAGACCCGAAGAGGCAGTGGTGATATCAGCACACTGGGACCACTTCGGGATAGGTGAGCCGGAGAATGGAGACTCAATATACAACGGGGCAGTGGATAACGGCACCGCAATGGCATGGGCCCTCGGAATAGGAAAGGGATTCGCCTCACTGAAAAAGAGAACCGAAAGATCGGTAATAATAGTGTTCCCGACAGCCGAAGAGCAGGGACTGCTCGGATCATCATGGTTCGTGGCAAACCCGCCGGTGAAAACGGAAAATATCATAGCATGCTTTAACAATGACCTGATGCTGCCGATAGGACGAATGAGAGATGTCATGATAACCGGATACGGTCAGTCTGAACTGGATGACCTGACAGCAAAAGCAGCAGAGAGACAGGGACGATATATTATGCCGGACCCAAACCCTGAAACAGGTATGTACTTCAGATCAGACCACTTCCCGTTCGCTGCCATAGGAGTGCCGGCACTCTTTGCACGAGGAAACTGCGACAGCCGGGAACATGGAGAGGAGTGGGCCAGACAACAGGAGGAGGATTATCTGAGATACAGATACCATAAACCGGCAGACAACTACTACCCCGAAATGAACTTTGAAGGTATAGCCGAAGATGCAGAGATGATTATGGAGGTGGCTTACATGATAGTTAACAGCAGGATCAGACCACAATGGAAAGCGGGATCTGAGTTCATAAAAGAGAGATAACCACAATAATTAATTCATAGAGCAGTAGAACAAACAATATCTCATACTCTTTTCTGTTATTTTTATAACATTGTGAAAATATTAACAAATAATTTGTTATTTTTGTGCTGGAAAGATTAAACCCCGATTAACCGAGAGAAGAGTGAATATGAAACTGAGTGAAATTTGTTCGTTACTGGATGGCCAGTTTGTCTGTGGAAGTGATAAGGCAGATAATGAGGTGACATATGCATTTGCATCTGACCTGATGAGTGATGTGCTGACACTCAACTGCCACAACCCCCTTCTGATAACCGGGCTGACCAACCTGCAGGCTATCCGTACTGCAGAGATGTCTGACATTGAATGTATTGTGTTTGTTCGCAACAAGAATGTCACTGCTGAGATGAAAACACTGGCAGAAGAGCTCGGAATGACCCTCATCAGTTCGCCACAGACCCTCTACAGGGCATCAGGTGAGCTATACAAGGCAGGAATAAAAGCGCTGTTCTGATCGTTTATGGCAATGAACTTTGAGTATAAAATAGAAGGAGGTGACTTCACCCACGCCGGTTATGCATCAAGCCAGGTCAAGAAGATGCTCAAGCAGCTGGGTGTTGACAGTGCCATAATAAAAAGGGTGGTGGTATGTCTCTATGAAGCAGAGGTAAATATTGTTGCACACGCCTGGGAAGGGGTGATCAATATTGAGCTGGAGGCAGAGGTGATACATTTGAAGCTTACTGACAGCGGGCCCGGTATAGCTGATATTGACCAGGCGATGCAGAAAGGTTATTCAACAGCCTCCGACGAGGTGAGGGAGATGGGGTTTGGAGCAGGAATGGGACTGCCAAACATAAAGGCCAACGCTGACAGGTTTCTTATATCCAGTGAGCCGGGAACAGGCACCCGGCTGGAAATATCTATAAACTTAAACAGTGTAGCAATCTGATACAATGGAACAAAGCTTTTTTCATCACGCACTGACGATCCGCGAGGATATATGCAACGGATGCTCACTCTGTATAAGGGTCTGTCCTACCGAGGCACTGCGTATACGCGACGGTAAGGCGAAACTGATCACTGACCGCTGTATCGACTGCGGTGAGTGCTTCCGTAACTGTCCGGTACACGCTATAATAATTGAGCAGGACGACTTCAGCCACATTTTCGACTACCGTCACAGGGTGGCGCTGGTCCCCTCAGTGCTGCACGGACAGTTCAGGTATGAGACCTCAATGGCCGAAATTGGCGCAGTGCTCAAGAGCCTGGGCTTCACATGGGTATATGAGGTAGAGCACGGAGCAGAGATACTCAAGCCGGCCATCGATGAGCTGATGGATGTGAGAACCCTCCCCCGCCCTCTCATATCAAGCTACTGTCCGGCTGTCGTACGACTGATACAGGTACGTTTCCCGTCACTGATACGCAATATGGCCACCATAAAGGCGCCGCTCGAGATGGCGGCATTCTACTGCCGTAAGGTACTCAGGGATGCCGGTGCCAGCAATGAGGAGATTGGCGTATTTTATGTCACACCCTGTGCTGCAAAGATCGCAGCCGTGAAGTCACCCGTGGGTGAAGAGTCTACCCCTATCACCGGTGTGATAAATATGGACTTTATCTACAACAAGATAAACCGTACCCTGAGAAATAAAGGGGAGATGCCCAGGGGAGATGACCACGCCTACTCGGTCAATCCTGACACACTGGTATGGAGCCTCACCGGTGGGGAGGCATCCTGCGTCAACGGACGTACGCTGGCGATAGACGGTATGGCCAATGTGACCGAATTCCTTGAGCAGCTTGAGAATGATGAGATAACGGGCGTTGACTACCTTGAGCTGAGGGCATGTGATGAGGGGTGTGCCGGAGGGGTACTGCTCTCCTCAAACCGTTTCCTGGTGGCTGAGCGGCTGCGCAACAAGGCACGCAACCTCAAACCCGGTTCAGGCACAACGGAGATGGAGGGACTGGCAGACATAAATGCCTATGGTGATTACCTGATGAGTAAGGTGAGAATTACCGACGAGATAAAGCCACGCTCAATGTACCGTCTCTCAAGTGACCGTGACAAAGCGATGATGATGATGAAAAGACAACGACGTCTGATGTGCTGGCTGCCGGGAATAGACTGTGGGCTGTGCGGAGCACCATCATGCCAGAGCCTGGCTGAGGATATCGTGAGAAAGAGAGGGAAAATTTCACAGTGCGTCTTCATCAGGGAGGTCAACATGGAGAAAAAGCTGATGCAGCCCGGCAAATCATCAAAGATTATGAGACGCCTGTGGGGAGAGAACAATTTTTCAAAGAATTGCAATAAACAAGGTGCTGAAAATGAAAGTAACTGAGATCGTAGAAAAACTGGGACTGACAATCTTCTCAGGCCATGAGGGGCTTGAGAGAGAGGTGACCGGAGGGTACGCATCAGACCTGCTGAGTGATGTGATGGGGCATGCCCCGGCAGGAGCTGTATGGATAACCCTGCAGACACATCGTAACGTGATGGCGATAGCCTCACTGAGAGACCTCTCGGCAGTGATCCTTACCGGCAGCAGCAAGCCGGCCGATGACACTGCAGCACAGAGCAATGAGGAGGGTATACCGGTGCTCGGCACCGTGATGCCGGCATTTGAGCTGGCCGGCAAACTATATGAACTACTGACAAGCTGATGATGAGACCGATCAGAGCTGACCTGCATATACACACCCTGCTCTCACCGTGTGGCTCACTTGAGATGACCCCGCGTGTGATCGTCTCACGGGCAAAAGAGCTGGGCCTCGATATGATAGCGGTATCTGATCACAACAGCACCCTGCACTGCGAACTGACGGCAACATTCGGCCGGGAGGCCGGAATAACCGTCCTGATGGCAGCTGAGGTGACCAGCTCCGAAGAGGTGCACTCACTGGTAATACTGCCTGACAAAGAGGCGGCACAATCATTCCAGAAGTGGATAGAGAGCCACACCGAAAAGATAGCTCATGACCCCGACCTGTTCGGTGACCAGGTGGTGATAGACCACGATGAGAATATCATCATGGAGATCGGACACTTCCTGCCGGCAGCACTGACAGCATCACTTGATGAGGTGGAGAGGGCGGCACACAGCCATGGCGGACTCTTTATCCCGGCACACATAGACCGCCCCTCGATGAGTATCTTCAGCCAGCTGGGGTTCATACCCGATCAGCTCGACGTGGATGCGGTAGAGCTGACAGGGCCTGATACCGGACTGCCATATCCTGTGATACGCAACTCAGATGCGCACATGCCGGGAAATATCGGACAGCGCACAACACGGTACATGCTTGATCACCCCTCTTTTGATGAGCTGGCAATGGCCCTCAGAAACGAAAAGGGAAGACATATAATCGATACCTCGGGATGAAGGAGATAGCACTCCATATAATGGATATAGCACAGAACTCGGTCAGGGCCGGCGCTGACAGGATCACCATCACCCTGAATGAGTCACCTGCCGATGACACCCTCACTCTCACCATAGCAGACAACGGGTCGGGGATGGACCAGGAGAGCTGCCGTAAAGTGACAGACCCATGGTTCACCTCACGGACAACCCGCAAGGTGGGGATGGGGCTCCCCCTGCTACAGATGAAAGCTGACGGGGCAGGAGGAGCAATGACAATCGACTCGGAGAAAGGCAGGGGAACAACGGTGACAGCCAGCTTCATCCACAGCCATATAGACAGACCGCCACTGGGCGATGTGAGCGGAACGGCAGCACTGCTGATAATCTCAAACCCAACTATTGATATAACCTATAAACACCTGTGGGGGAAAAGAGAGTGGAGCATCTCAACCGAAGAGATAAAAAGAGAGCTGGGAGAGGATGCGCTGACAGACCTCTCAATAGTCAGAGCACTAAAAGAGATAATAAATGAGAGTATTAAGGAACTAAGAAAAGATGTGGCCCGGCATGACAAATATTAGGGTTTTAGTAACCTGCATGAGGTAATTTCGCACATTAATTAAAGAGCAGACAAGGTTTAAAGATTAAAATATTTGAGATGGAAAAAGTTAAATCACTGGCAGACTTAAAGAAAATCCGCGAAGCAGCAAAGGAGAAGCTTGAACTGAGAGTCAGGGGAGACGATCCGGAAGGACTCGTACAGATCAAGGTTGCTATGGCAACATGTGGCATAGCCTCCGGAGCCAAGGTAATCATGGACTTCTTTGTTGAGGAGCTTGACAAAAGAGGTATCGCAGCAGTGGTAACCCAGACAGGATGTATGGGCTATTGCTATGCCGAACCAACCGTTGAGGTGCAGCTTCCCGGACAGGAGCCTATCGTATATGGCTATGTTGACACAAAGAGAGCCGATGAGATAATTGAAAAATATATCAAGACCGGCGAGCTGGTAGAGGGGATCATACCGGTTAACTATGAAAAAATAGACTAATAACAGGGAGGAAAAAGACAATGTCAAAATTCAAGATGCACCTTCTTGTCTGCGGCGGTACCGGATGTCGCTCAGCAGAGAGCAGTCACGTTGCTGACAGCCTGCAGACTGAACTGGAAGAGAAAGGGCTGAGCAATGAGGTACAGGTTATTACAACCGGCTGTTTCGGCTTCTGCGAAAAAGGACCGGTGGTAAAGGTCATGCCCGACAACACATTCTATGTAGAGGTTAAACCTGAAGATTCGGCAGCAATAGTTGCTGAACATGTGATCAAGGGCAGGGCAGTACAGCGACTGCTTTATGTTGACCCGAAGAGCAAGGAGCACGTCAGTGACTCCAAGCATATGGGCTTCTACCGGAAGCAGATACGTATAGCACTACGCAACTGCGGATTTATAAATCCGGAAAATATTGATGAATATATTGCACGCGACGGCTATGCCGCACTCGGACAGTGCATCACTGAGCTAAAGCCTGAGGAGGTGATCGGACTGATCAAAAAGTCAGGACTGAGAGGCAGGGGTGGTGCAGGATTCCCCACAGGGCTCAAGTGGGAGATAGCTGCAAGGAACAAGGCAGACAAAAAATATGTGGTATGTAATGCCGATGAGGGTGACCCGGGAGCATTCATGGACAGATCAGTGCTTGAAGGTGACCCGCACTCGGTACTCGAAGCAATGGCAATATGCGGATACGCCACCGGAGCTGATAAAGGACTTATCTATATCAGGGCTGAGTACCCGCTGGCAATACAGCGACTGAAGATAGCCATCAGGCAGGCACATGAGTACGGGCTGCTGGGTAACAACATACTGGGTACCGGATATACCTTTGATGTTGAGCTGCGATATGGCGCCGGCGCATTCGTGTGCGGTGAGGAGACAGCGCTGATACACTCAATGGAGGGACAGCGGGGCGAGCCTACCAACAAGCCGCCATTCCCGGCAGAGAGAGGGTTCCTCGGAAGACCTACAAATGTCAATAACGTTGAGACATTCGCCAACATACCAATAATTATTACAAAGGGATGGGAGTGGTTCTCATCCATCGGAACAGAGAAGTCAAAGGGAACAAAGGTATTCGCCCTGGCCGGAAAGATAAACAACGTAGGACTGATAGAGGTGCCGATGGGTACCACCCTGCGTGACATAATTTTTGAGATAGGGGGCGGAATCAAAAACGGGAAAAAATTCAAGGCGGTACAGACAGGAGGACCATCAGGAGGATGCCTCACTGAAGAGCACCTTGACACACCGATAGATTTCGATAACCTCGTGGCTGCCGGATCAATGATGGGCTCAGGAGGAATGATAGTGATGGATGAGGATGACTGTATGGTATCCATAGCAAAGTTCTTTCTAGACTTCACCGTCGAAGAGTCATGCGGTAAGTGTGCACCCTGCCGGATAGGCAACAAGAGGCTGCTGGAGCTGCTCGAGCAGATAACCAAGGGGAATGGCTCACTGGATGACCTCGACAGACTAAGGAATATGAGCAACGTGATAAAAGATACATCACTGTGCGGCCTGGGGCAGACATCACCAAACCCGGTACTCTCAACCCTGAACAACTTCTGGGATGAGTACCTCTCTCATGTTACCGACAAGAGATGCCCGGCAGGATCATGCCAGGAGCTGATGCAGTACCTGATCATACTTGACAAGTGCGTCGGATGTACAGCCTGCGCCAGGGGATGCCCGGTAAACGCAATCAGCGGCGAACGCAAAGGGCCACACTTCATCGACCAGGAGAAGTGTATCAAGTGCGGGGCATGCCTTGAGAAGTGTAAATTCGGTGCTGTGATAATCAACTAAAGAGGAGAAAGAGTGACGATGGAAACGATAAAACTGACAATAGACAACAAGCAGATTGAGGTTGGTAAAGGAACAACCATCCTGGACGCTGCACGTAAGATGGGGATTGATATACCCACTATGTGCCACATGAGGCTTGATGACCTGAACATTGAAAACAAACCGGGCGGATGCCGCATATGCGTGGTAGAGGTACAGGGACGCCGTAACCTCGCACCGGCATGTGTCACAAGCTGTAATGACGGTGATGTTATCAAGACACATACACCCAGGGTGATGAATGCCCGGCGTACAGTGATGGAGTTTATTCTCTCCGACCACCCGAAAGATTGCCTTATCTGCCCCAAGTCAGGTACCTGTGAACTGCAGGACATGGCTCACCGGCTGGGCATCAGAGAGATACCCGGCCAGGAGTATGCCGACATGTCAACCTACAGGCCAGACACCTCACCCTCTATCATACGTGAGCTGGACAAGTGTATCATGTGCCGCCGCTGTGAGATGATGTGTAATGACGTACAGACCGTCGGTGCACTCTCAGCCGTCAACAGAGGCTTTATGGCTACCGTGGCACCGGCATACGAGCAGAACCTCGAACATTCACCATGTACCTACTGCGGACAGTGTGTGGCAGTATGTCCTACCGGTGCACTGACAGAGGTTGACCATACACGTGACGTGCTGCGTGCCATCGTTGACCCCAACAAGGTGGTGGTGGTACAGACAGCACCGGCAGTACGTGCTGCCCTGGGTGAAGAGTTTGGCATGGAGCCGGGAACGCTGGTGACCGGTAAACTGGTGACTGCACTGCGCGAGCTGGGATTTGACTATGTATTCGATACCGACTTCGCTGCTGACCTGACAATAATGGAAGAGGGTACTGAGTTCCTCAGCAGACTGACCAAATTTATTGAAGGTGACAAGAATGCAAATATCCCCATACTGACGTCGTGCTGCCCGGGATGGGTCAACTTCTTTGAACACAACTATCCCGAGATGAAGGATGTGCCATCAACAGCCAAGTCACCGCAGCAGATGTTCGGAGCTATAGCCAAGTCATACTTCGCTGAGCAGATAAATATCAGCCGCAAGGATATGGTGGTGGTATCAATCATGCCATGCCTCGCCAAGAAGTATGAGAGTCAGAGAGAAGAGTTCTCGGTAGATGGTAATCCGGATGTCGACTTCTCAATCTCAACACGTGAGCTGGCAAGCTTCATACGCCAGGCCAATATCGACTTTGTCAACCTGCCTGACTCAGACTTTGACAGACCACTGGGTGAGTCGACCGGAGCAGGTGTTATCTTTGGAAATACCGGCGGGGTGATTGAGGCAGCCGTAAGGACAGCCTATGTGCTCTATACAGGCAAAAAGCTGACCCGCCTCGACTTCACCGAGCTGAGAGGAATGGGGGGTGTGCGTCAGGCAACCATTGACCTTGACGGATTCCCGCTAAATATTGGTATAGCACACGGACTGGGCAACGCACGTAAGCTGCTCGACGAGGTGAAGGCCGGACGATCAAAGTTCCACGCCATAGAGATAATGGCATGCCCCGGCGGATGTATCGGAGGAGGCGGACAGCCCCTGCACCACGGTAAGTCGGAGATACTGAAGGCAAGGGCAAAAGCTATCTATGAAGAGGACCGTAACAAACCACTGAGGATGTCTCATGAAAATCCGTACATCATTAAGCTGTATGAGGAGTACCTTGGCGAACCAAACAGTGAAAGGGCACACGAACTGCTGCATACTCACTACTTTGACAAAAAGGCAAAGATCGTGGTTAAACAGTAAGAGAGTGGTAACAAACTAAAAAATCAGAGAGATGTCAAGTATAAAAATAGAATTGAGACAGGAAGATGTTGACAAGATCACCGAGATCTGCAATTCTTTCAACAACGACCAGATGGAGCTGATAAATGTCCTGCACCAGACACAGGAACATTTTGGTTACCTGCCGGCTGAGATACAGGAGGTGGTTGCCGACAGGCTGAACCTATCCACAGCACATGTCTACGGGGTGGTTACCTTCTACTCATTCTTCACCATGACACCAAAAGGCAAATACCCCATAAGCATATGTATGGGTACAGCATGCTATGTCAGGGGCGCTGAGAAGGTGCTTGATGAGTTTAAAAAGGTGCTCTCACTGCAGGTGGGAGAGACGACAGCCGACGGCAAGTTCTCTCTCTCAAGCCTGAGGTGCGTGGGAGCATGCGGACTGGCACCGGTGGTGCTGATAGGTGACAAGACCTACGGGAGAGTAGCCCCCGATGATGTACCTTCAATACTGAAGGAGTACGAATAGGAGTTGTGTATATCAGATATGAGAGGCTGCCCCGGAAGAGGCGGCCTCTCTTCTGTTTAGAGCGTCATTGACCAAAGGGGGGTGCCCTCTCCAGCTACGGCATTGTTGACCACAGGGGGGTGCCCTCTCCAGCTACGGCATAGCTGCCGGCAGGGGGGTACCCTCTCCAGCTACGGCATTGTTGACCACAGGGGAGGGCCCTCGCTAGCTACGGCATAGCTGCCGGCTGGGGCGATCACCTCCCTATCGGCGACGTGGCCGTCGCCGCCTGAAGAAGAGCTCCTTCTGGCTCCTCTTCTCCCCAATATCACGTGCCACATAGACCCTTTTCCCGTTGTACGGATTGAACCCCAGATAGAAGATGGCTGTGGAGAGTGTCATGGGCGTCGGGGTGAAGTCCTGCACCTGCTCCGGAGAGAGACCCATATCAGTCAGCTCATCAGAGAGAGCCTCCATCTTCCCCATCGTGCTGCCCGGGTGTGACGATATGAAGTAAGGAACCAGCTCATACCTCACTCCGCGGGAACGGGTGATCTCCCCAAACCTGGTATGCAGCGTACGGAAGTGGGTGAAAGGGCTCTTCCTCATCAGGTGAAGAACCTGCTCATCAGTATGCTCAGGAGCAACCTTCAGCCTGCCGCCGGTATGGTTCACCACCAGCTCATAGAGGTACCGCTCCTCTGCCCTGCCCGCCTTGCTGTTGTACCCCTTCATCAGCAGGTCATACCTCACACCGCTCCCTATAAATACCTTTTTTATGTATGGCAGTGCTGCCACACTGTGGTAGAGCTCCAGCAGCTCACCATGTGAGGTGTTGAGGTTGTCACACACCTCAGGCCATATGCATGAGGGACGGTGGCAGCGTCGGCAGCGCTCCTCATCGGCTCCGCCCATACGGTAAAAGTTGGCTGAGGGTCCGCCGAGGTCAGTAAGGTAACCCCTGAACCCCTCCATCATGCTTATCTTTTCAACCTCCCTCAGGACCGACTCACGTGAGCGGCTGCTGATAAACTTCCCCTGGTGGGCAGCTATGGCGCAGAAGCTGCACCCGCCAAAGCAGCCACGATGTATGTTAACCGAGAAACGGATCATCTCCCAGGCCGGTATGACACCTTTTTTGCTGTACCGGGGGTGAGGCAGGTAGTTGAATGGCAGCTCATAGATGGCATCTGCCTCAGCGGTGGTGGCTGGCGGGTAGGGAGGGTTGACCACCACCGTTGCCTCACCACACTGCTCGGTGAGCCTGACAGGTTGCAGAGTGTTGCTGCTCCTCTCAAAGGTGACAAAGTTTGAGGCGTAGGCCCTCTTGGAGGCGAGCGCCTCATGACATGGATGAAGCGCCTTGTCTGTCACACCGGCCAGCGGCAGCAGCTGCTCTCCCTCATGCAGCAGGAAGGCTGACTGCGGCAGATCCCTGATGGCAGCCAGCGGCTCACCACCGGCAACCCTCTGTGCCAGAGAGGCCACAGCACGCTCAGCCATACCATAGATAAGCAGGTCAGCACCGCTGCTGATCAGCAGTGACGGCTCAAGCGTGTCACTCCAGTAATCGTAATGCATCAGCCGTCGCATGGAGGCCTCAATGCCACCGATAACTACGGGGGTGTCAGGAAAGAGCCTCTTCAGAATACGGGTATATTGAGTGACAGCATTGTCAGGCCTGAAGCCGGCAACGCCACCCGGGGTGTAGGCATCGTCAGACCGCAAACGGCGTGCAGCAGTATAGTGGTTGACCATTGAGTCCATATTGCCCGAGGTGACAGCAAAGAAGTGGCGTGGGGCACCAAGCTTGGTGAAGTCACGCAGGTCATCACGCCAGTTGGGCTGCGGCACCACCGCAACCCTCATACCTGCTGCCTCAAGCACACGGGCAATCACTGCAGCACCAAAAGAGGGGTGATCAACATAGGCATCACCGGTGAAGAGAATGACATCAGCCCTCTCCCACCCCAGCGCTGCCATCTCCTTCCGTGAGGTGGGGAGCCACTGACCAATGGTGCTGCCTAAGCTTTTCATGCCGGAAAGTTACATATTCCACCAACACGAATGTCGTATTAAATGCATTTGTATTATCTTCATCAAGGCTGAACGGCAACCAAGAAAATGGCACCACTACCTGCAGAAAAAAGTACCGGAAGGGCAGCTCTCGCCACATTGATAGCGGTTCTGCTCACCCTGCTGCCACTAAACGCCAGCCACAATCCCTGTTGGCAGAACAGCTCCGGGATGAGCAGTGAGGGGAGAGAGCTGATACAGCATATAGTGAGCCTGCCGGAAGAGAGAGGTGAAGTGAGAGGGGAAGAGAAAGGTGAAGAGAAAGGGGTCAGACCTGACAGCACTGCGGTGAAACCAACAGGGCCAAAGGTGGGGCTGGCACTAAGCGATGGGGTCACCCCTGACAGCACCGCGGTGAAACCAACAAGGCCAAAGGTGGGAGTGGCACTCAGCGCAGGGGTCACCCCTGACAGCACCGAGGTGAAACCTTCAAGGCCAAAGGTGGGACTGGCACTCAGCGGTGGCGGTGCAAAGGGTATAGCACACGTAGGGTTTATCAGGGTGTTGGAAGAGGCCGGGCTCACGCCTGACTATATCACCGGTGTCAGTATGGGAAGTATCGTTGGTGGCATGTATGCCATGGGCTATTCACCTGACAGCATGGCACAGATGTTCAAAGCCTTCGACTGGAGTGCTGCAATGTCTGACATGATCCCTGAGAACAAGGTGATATTCCTTGAGAAAAAGAACTATCACAACAGCCTCATCTCGCTGCCGGTAACGCGCAGGGCAATAAAGATACCGTCAGGACTTATCAGCGGGCAACAGATAGAGAGCAGCCTGAACCATTACTTCTGGCCGGCAGCAACCATCTCCAATTTCGACAGCCTCCCGATACCGTTCCTATGCCTTGCAACTGATGTGGTCACCAGCAGCAGTGTCATCTTCCGGAGCGGCTATCTGCCCGATGCCATCAGGGCGAGCATAGCGATACCGACAGTCTTCACCCCGGTCAGGAGTGATACCGCCATACTGGTTGATGGCGGGGTGGTGAGGAACTATGCAGCGACTGAACTGCGTGAGATGGGAGCTGACATAGTGATAGGGTCATATGTGAGCTTCAGGGGATACAAGGGTGATGACCTGCAGTCGGCCTATGAGATAATGAAACAGATCGGAATGATCACCAGCATTACCGACTATGAGGAGCAAAAGAAGGAGACCGACATAATGATTGAGCCACGCCTGACAGGTGTGGGTACCCTCTCATTCAACCTTGTTGACTCAATCATTGCTGAGGGTTATCGTGAAGCATTGAAGTACAGTGATCTCTTCAGGCAGCTGGCCGATTCACTGGATGCGATAGGGCCCCGTAAACCGGTGGAGAGGCTGCCTGATTTGAGCCACTACACCTTCGATGCAGTACGGATCAAGGGCAACAGGCTGATCACTGCCGAACAGATCAGAGGGATGCTCGAGATAGGTCCGGGTGACAGGGTCGACAGGAGTCACCTCGAGGAGCGGATAGAGCTGCTCTACGGAAAGGGGTGGTTTGAGAAGATTAAGTACAGGATCATTCCCGAAGAGGAGAGGCTGATACTGGAGATAGAGTGTATCGAACGACCCAGGGCAATGCTGTACGGCTCCCTCCACTATGATCAGACACTCAGTGCCGGAGCAGTGATACGGCTGACGGTAAGAGACCTGTTAACTACCAGCTCGGTGATGAGTGCAGATGCATATATCGGTGAATATTACCGGTTCAGGGTGAGCGCCACACAGTTTATCGACAAGAGCCAGAAGAGCAGCCTGGAGGTCTCCTTCTTCACTGACAATACACAACTGCCTCTGATACGGCTGGGCCATGAGACAGGTCCTATGTTAAGCCGTAACCTGACAACCAGGGTGGCACTGAGTAAAAGAGTGAGCCTCAACCATCTTACCAGCATGGCAATAGCGCTGGAGAAACGCTACCTGTCACCCGATTTTATTACCGCCACCAATATCAGACGATTTTCGTATGACTACCTGAACCTGGGGGTGACCTATGAGACAAACACCCTTGACAGGAAGCACTTCCCGGGACAGGGAATCGTATCAGGTGTTGCACTCTCGACAGAGAGTCTGCTGAAGGCCACCGTCAGAACCAGGATCAGCCGTACGGTACACCTGCCGGGTGACCTCACCTCACCATTTGTCTTTAACCGTAACTACATTGCAAGAGCCTGGTTCAACAGCTATTTCTCACCCGGCACAAAGGTAACCCTCAACTTAGGCGGTGACCTGCTATACTCAACCGGCGCCGATTCAATCACCACAGGCAATGACTTCTGGTATCTGGGGGGCATGGAGGCTTTGACCGGGAGATCAATAGCCGCCACAGGGTTCCACCCCAATCAGATAGCGGTGAGAAAAGCTCTGGGTGCCAGGTCGGGAATAGATATCGGGATAGCGCCCGACCTGCACCTGACCCTCGACCTTAACCTGTTCGCCATCAATGAGCCTGAACGCAAAACCGGGTACAGCCTGTTGGGTGGATACGGGATAGGGGCAGGATATATGACCATTGCCGGTCCTATACAGATAGGCCTTATGCACGGCTTCTACAAGAGGCAGATACTATACAAGGGGGTAAAGGGCTATGTGATGGTGGGGTTCACATTCTGAAACAATAGTGCAGCTGAGGTGACCGCCATGCCCGCAGAAGGCATTGTGCAACTTTGTGGCCTGATTATTGAATTATCGGGAGGTGGAGTCTCCCCCATATAAGATGAACAGCAGCACAGTCATACGAAAACACAGGGATGTTTGTAACCTGGTAGTAAAGGGAAAGCTTAGACAGGCATTTGAGATTATCACCGATATGCTTGAGTCTGTATCGGTTGGTGAGCTGAGAGATGAGTCGGTCAGGCTGCAGATGACCTATCGTAATATACTGAAGTATACCATTGACGGCATTTATGATCCCGAGCGACATAAGGTGTACAACCGGCTGCAACAGGATATATTACGGATGAATGACCGTATCAGGCAGGACATATTGGCACACCATTCGGGGTGGTATACCTATTCTGTCAGGGCCGCCGAACAGCGGGAGGGGCGACTGAGAAGCGACACCATTATCGAGAGTATGGATGACCTGGTCTTCATGTCACGGCTCGATAAGCTGCTCGCCTCGGCTGAGATAGGCAGCAGCAGCCCGGAGAGTACCAGGGAGGGAGAAGCGGAGAGCCTCTCAGAGATAATATTCAGGCACCTCTGGCTCACTGACCGGTATGGCGAGGCGGAGGTGAGCCTCCTCGATCTGCTGATACGGTCAGAACAGTTTGAGTGGCATGAGGTTGCAACATTTGTCAGCGCCATCACCCTCAGCAGCCTCCGGGTGTGGGACACAGAAAAGATAAGGATGCTGGCACGGCTGACAGCTGAGACCGTGCCACAGGTGGCTGAGAGAGCCGTAACAGGACTGGTATTCACCCTGTACCACTATAATGAGCGTCTCAGCCTCTATCCCGAAGTGATAGACATTGTCAGAAGAGTGGCGGAGAGGAAAGAGTTCAGGGAGCACTGCCGGATAGTGGTTCTGCAGGTTATCAGGTCACGCTATACCGAGCAGCTGAGCAGGAGAATGAATGAAGAGATACTCCCCAGGGTAATTAAGCTGAGACCACGGATAGAGGAGAAGCTTGACCTGGACAGGATACTGGGTGACAACCCCGAAGAGGGGCAGAATCCGGACTGGTCAGAGATGTTCAGTGGGTCAGAGGAGATATTCAGAACCATGGAGGAGCTGACAAATCTGCAGATGGAGGGCTCTGATGTATACCTCTCCGCATTCGCCGGACTGAAGCAGTTTGACTTCTTCAGGGAGCTGAGAAACTGGTTTATACCCTTCTACCCTGACCATAAAGCAGTTGACTCAATCTTCAGGGATGAGATACTGGGACCGGCCATCAATGAGCTGGCTGAGGCACTCTACAAAACACCCTTCATCTGTAACTCAGACAAATTCTCACTGATACTCAATATGAAATACCTGCCGGCAGAGCAGAAGAATATGATGCTGAAGGTGTTCCGTATGGAGCTCGAGGGGCTTGAGCAGATGAAGTATGACAATGAGCTCACTGACCAGGGGGCTCTCTTCCGAACCAACGTGACGCAATATGTGCAGGATCTGTACCGCTTCTTCAAGCTCTCTGACTTCAGGAATGAGTTTGATGATCTCTTCACCGGAAGGCTTGACATCTACAACTCAACCTTCTACCAGGAGGTGTGCGGCAATGTGTCAGATGACCGGTCCATGGCTGACTATTTCTTCAGCAAGGAGTACTGGGAAGATGCTCTCTCTCTCTACCTCAATATCATTGAGAGGGTGAGTGACGATGCCGAGCTCTATGAAAAGGCGGGGTACTGCCATCAGATGAGGGGCGGCTATGAGGAGGCACTGGAGAGCTACTCAATGGCAGCCATCATCGAGCCACGCACCTGGACACTGCGAAAGAGCGGCTTATGCCTCCGCAGGCTGGGCAGGCCCAAAGAGGCACTCGAAGCTTATGAGAGGGTGCTGGAGAGAGAGCCTGACGACCTCAATACCATTCTTATGACCGCTCATTGCCAGCTCGATACCGGCAACTATGACGAGGCGCTCAGACACTACTTTCGTATTGAGTATGAGTCGCCGGGAAACTCAAAGGTGCTCAGACCAATAGCGTGGTGTTACCTGGTGACAGGCAGGTATGAGGAGGCAGAGAAATACTTTGAGAGGCTGAAGGAGAGTGGCTACTCACCCTATGACCTGATAAATATCGGCCACCTGGCTCTCTGCCGCGGTGAGACAGGCAAGGCTGCCAACCTCTATATCAGTGCCATTGAGGAGGGAGGGATGAGCAGTGATACCTTTCTGGCGGTCTTTACCGATGATATACCGATGCTCACCACAAACGGTGTCAGTGCCGACGACCTGCCGCTGCTGACTGACTGGGTTCTGATGAACGCCGGAAAGGGAAGGTGAACAGGCTCTTCTCATCTCCATTATCACCATTATCACCATCCCCGGCTGAATCACCACCGGCATCACTATCGTAGCTGTATGACCAGGGCCTTGTCACCTCAATGGTCATGTCACGACGATAGTGCAACATAAACATACCTCCGTTCTCATATCCCGAATCCCTGCTGTTGCGTCTGAAGACAGGCTCCAGTGAGAGGAGGTACGGATTGAAGGTGCCGGGGTCTCTCAGGAACCCGCTCCCTCCCGATGCTACTCCGCCAATAAAATACCATGCAATATCAAAACCACGCCAGGCATAGCTCTCAGCCATCGGCTCTGTCCTGAACTTCTTCATGAAGGATGCGGTAAAGGCCTGCACCTCAGGCGACTCAAAATCTACATAGCTTACTGAGGGGATATAGAGATCAAGGTCATAATAGTATTTCAGGTCAATGGTCTCCAGATCACGTATGCCGGGAAATCCTATCACACTGATCTCATACTTTTTTATCAGGCTGTGGAGCGCCGAGAAGGCTGTACTGACAACAGGTGTTCTGGTGGTTGCCAGCACCACCAGGTTTTTCCTGCCGGGGTCAAGCACACTCTCCAGGGTGGCCACATTGCTATAGACATTGCGCTTATCGGTCATGCCGGTGAAATAGAGAGGCAGCAGGCGTGTGGTATCCATAAACTGTCTCCTGCCGGCACTCTCACTCAGCTTCTCCCAGAAGCGCAGTGTTCCCGGCTCATACATGGCACTGTCAGCATAGAGGAATATCACCCTGGCATCAGGGTGGTTACCCACCTCCCTGACAATAACATCCTGAACGACATTATCTGACGGATAGACACGGTACAGGGTGGGTCTCCTCTCGAGAATATTCGGGTCACGCAGCGGCACCGGTGAGACAATCGGAATGTCACGTGTGGCTGCCCAGGCTGAGGCATGCTCAAGGTTTGCCGAGAAGACAGGACCAATTATCAGGTCTGCATTATCAAGAGCGCCGGAGTTGATCAGCCGCCGTATCACCGTTGAGTCTGCCCTGGTATCATATACATCAAGCTCTATGGCCAGGCCGAGCGAGCGGAGGCTGTCGGCTGCAAGCAATATCCCTTCATATGTCTCAAGGAAGGGGAGGCTGCCCTCATAGATCTCTGTAGCATCGCGGGTCATCTCACGGTATATGACGTTCCCCCGCTGGTCTCTGGCTGCCGAGTCAATATAGGTACGGGTACTGTTCTCCCACAGGTAGAAGGGTAGCAGTGCCGCCACCCTGACCGAGCCGGTGAGCCTATCCAGCCTGCTTCGCTCCCCGGGTCGCGTAAAGAGCTCACCCTCCATCTCGGTGAGGAGGGTATCAGCAAGGGCTGTATCAGGCTCCTCCTCAGGCTCACCATAACCGTGGCGCTGCTCAGCCGTCACCCGGTCACCCGGTATCATCAGCCGGTCACCCTCACGGGGAAAGAGTACCCCCCGGTTGTGGCGCCGCAGCTCCCTGACAGTGATACCATACCTGGCAGCTATCGATCCGAAGCTGTCACCACGGCTGACACGGTGATAGATGATGCCACCCTGCTGCTGCGGTGTCTGTCTCTCACTGACTGCCGCCTCCGGCTGTCGCTGCGCTGCCCGCTCATCAGGGTAGGCCTGCTGCCTGTCTGGGACCACTTCAGCCGGTGTGACCCTGCTCTCCGCACTCTTCACGGCTGCCTGGCCCTGAGCTGATACCGCCACAGGTATCCTCAGCACCTGGTCCTCCTTTATCTCATTGCCTTCAAGCTCATTCTCAATACTCAGCAGCTCAACAGTGACACTGTATGCCCGTGCGATAGAGTAGAGTGTCTGACCTTTCTGCACCTGGTGTAAATAGTATGACCTGCCTGCAACCACCATCTTCTGCTGTGAGATGGTGACAGGCACCGGCTCCTGTGCTGCCAGCGGCGTGGAGAGTGCCAGCAGCATGGCCATTGCCAGCGTGCCGGTCATAATCTTAATAGTATCTCTGCTGATCATTGTTGCTGATCTCCGTTCCTGTTCTTTTCTTCATTATCATAGGCCCTTACAATATGCCTTACCAGACGGTGCCTCACAATATCCCTCTCATCGAAACGTACAATTGTGATGCCACTGATCCCTGACAACAGCCTCATAGCCTGAAGCAGTCCTGACTCGTTTCTCCCCGGGAGGTCTATCTGTGTCGTGTCACCGGTTAGTATAAACTTGGAGCTCACCCCCATACGGGTTAGAAACATCTTAAGCTGGCTGACGGTAGCATTTTGTGCCTCATCCAGTATCACCACACAGTTCTCCAGTGTCCGGCCCCGCATAAATGCCAGGGGTGCTATCTGCACCGTGCCGTCAGCTATCCACTGCTCCAGTTTCCTGAGTGGTATCATGTCATTCAGTGCATCATACAGCGGCTGCAGGTAGGGGTCGAGCTTATCCCTCACGTCGCCGGGCAGGAACCCCAGTCTCTCACCCGCCTCCACCGCCGGACGCGTCAATACTATCTTTCGCACCTCATGGCTTCTCAGCGATCTGACCGCCAGGGCAATGGAGGTGTATGTCTTTCCTGTGCCCGCCGGCCCCTCAGCAATCACCAGGTCATTATTGGCATACTCCTTCACCAGCTGAAGCTGGTTGACGGTACGTGCCCTGACCGGCTTACCTGAAGGGCCAAACACCAGTACCCCCTCAAAGTCGCCGCCACTGGCTGTACGCAGGTGCTCCTCATCAAGCAGAAGCCTCTCCAGGTCACTCTCATCAAGACGGTTATACCGACGGTAGTATTCAATCAGCTCGTGCATACGTGTCACAAAGAGTGAGACCTCAGCCGCCTCACCGCTGCATTTGATCTCATTACCACGTGCAATAAGCTTTATCTTCGGAAAATAGCCTCTTATCTGGTCAAGCAGCCGGTTATTGGGTCCGAGCATAACCAGCGGGTCAATATCATCAAGTAAGATGGTCTGTTCTGTCATCTGCCTCCTGTTCTGCCCGAAGAGTAGATAGCTCTTCTGAAATAGAGACGATATTTTGCTTTTGTCATATCTGCCTCTCCGCAAAGTAAGGTTATTTTTTGCAGAAGCGTATCTTTGTCATAACAATTTTGGAATGCCGGTAATAACGCTCACCACCGAATGGAGGGAAGATGACTTCTTTAACGGGATAGTGAGGGGAAAGCTCTCCTCAAAGTGCCCCGCAGTGCAGGTGGTATCCAACGCCTCGGGGGTGCCTCCCCTGAACATCATGCATGGTGCATTCGTGGTCAGGAACACCTATGGTCACTACCCTGACGGAACCATACACCTTATCTTCATAAGCAGCGAGGGAGGCAGAGGAAAGGGCCATCTGCTGATACGGGCCCGTAACCACTGGTTTATAGGTGCCGACAACGGTATATTCAACCTGATACTCAACAGTGAGCCTGAGATGATAATCAGGCTCAGCAATGAGGATGACCACGACGCCATAACACTCTTTGTCAACAGTGCTGCCGCCATAGCAGGCGGAGCTGACCCTGAAAGCCTCGGAGAGAGGATAGGATCAGTGACCGAAAAGGTGCCGCTGAGAGCCGTGATTGAACGTGATGTGATTATAGGGAGTGTTATTTTTATCGATTCATACGGAAATGCAATAACCAATATTACAAGAGAGATATTCAACCGCGTATTTGAACAGAGGAGGTTCCGGATAGTGATAAAGAGCAATAGCTACTTCACAGATAAGATAAGCAGGTATTACAGTGAAGAGCCTGTAGGAGAGATTGTATCAAGGTTCAACAGCCTCGACCTGCTGGAGCTGTCGATCAATGGTGCCAGTATCTGTCAGCTCTTCTCAGTTGAGACAGGTGATGCTGTGAGGGTGGAGAGCGGGACAGGAGATCACCAGCCGGGCGGACTATTTTAACATCTACAATATGAGAGAACACGCTATCAGGGAGTTCAACAGGCTGCTCGACATAATGGATGAGCTGCGAAGCAAGTGCCCCTGGGATATGAAACAGACCAACCAGACCCTCAGAAAACTGACCATAGAGGAGACCTATGAGCTTGCTGATGCTATACTACAGGATGACAATGAGGCTATTAAAAAGGAGCTGGGAGACCTGATGCTGCATATCGTCTTCTATGCCAGGATAGGCTCGGAGAGAGGTGCATTTGATATTGCAGAGGTACTGAAGAGTATCAATGAGAAACTTATCTACCGCCACCCCCACGTCTTTGGAGAGGTCACCATCAGCAGAGGCGCCAGTGAGGTGGAGGAGAACTGGGAGAAACTCAAACTGACCGAAAACAAAGAGTATAAACCGGTGCTGTCAGGTGTGCCGGCATCACTGCCGGCAACCATAAAGGCCAACCGGATACAGGAGAAGGTGAGAGGCGTAGGATTTGACTGGGAGACACGCGAACAGATATGGGAGAAGGTGAGTGAAGAGCTGGAGGAGCTGAAGAGTGAGGTGAAAAACGGTGAAGAGAGAGGGATAGAGGCTGAGCTGGGTGACCTCTTCTTCTCACTGATCAATGCGGCAAGGCTCTATGATATAGACCCCGAGGCAGCACTGGAGAAGACAAACAGAAAATTTATGGCCAGGTTCAACCACCTGGAGAATAAGACTATAGCCCAGGGGAGATCACTCCATGAGATGACCCTGGCTGAGATGGACGAGATATGGGAGGAGGCCAAGCAGTTTGACCGGAGAGAGTAACGGAAGATGGTGACGGAACAGAGACCGGAGAAGCAGCTGCCGGTGACAGGGCGTGGCTGCCACAATAGACTCACTACAGCCATCAGGCTGAGATACTACCTGCTGAAACGGTAGCTCAGCATCTGATAGATGAGCCGTGCAGCAGTGAAGTCAGGCGCTCTGTTACTCTCTGTGGGACACAGCTCCACCACATCAAACCCCACCACATTACGGCTGGCAAACACCTTTCTGAGAAAGGAGGTGATCTCACGGTAGCCCGGTCCGCCCGGCTCAGGGGTGCCGGTAGAGGGCATCACCGAAGGGTCGAGCAGGTCAAGATCAAAGGTGATATAGACATTGGCGGTAAGCAGCTCCAGCGCCTTGTCATACAACCCCTTGTCATCATAGAGCTGATGTGCGAAAAAGATGCGGCCCATCTCGGCATGAGGCAGCTCTTCAGCTGACATGCTGCGTATGCCTACCTGCACCAGGGGAGCATGCTCCCTGGCACGGGCAGCAGCACAGGCATGGTTGAGGGGTGAGCCCTCATAGTTGTCACGCAGGTCAGAGTGGGCATCAAGCTGCAGTATGGTAAGGTCATCAAACGACTCTGCCGCCGCCCTGAACGCCCCTATGCTGACAGTATGGTTACCGCCTATCACCACCGGAAAGCGCTGCTCACCAAACAACCGCAACAGGGTTTGGCAGACGGCTCCGGTGACTTCGGCAGGGTCATCACCACACTCCAGCGGCGCTATAGTATGGATACCATGACGGTACACCTCGGTGCCGGTCTCAACATCATAGAACTCAAGGGCCGAAGAGGCATCTATTATTGCTGCCGGACCCTTCCATGATCCCCGCAGCCAGGTGCTGGTGGCGTCATAGGGTACCGGTACAATGATAATACCGGCATCATCATAACCGCACAATATCTCTTCACCACCGAAACTTGCTGCCGGCATATTCTCAGATATCAGTCCGGTTGTCACCGGTATCGTGGTCATCACCCTTTTCCTTCTCTGATACTGGCGGCTGAACGGTCTCACCATTTTCAGCCTCAGCCGGCTCCTCATCCTTTATCAGCAGATTCAGCCTGTGAAGTATGTTGTACCAGTTCACTATCTTCCTGATATCAGAGAGATAGACCCTGTCATGATCATAGTCAGGCAACACCGCTGAAAAATATTCTCTCAGCTCTGTCTCAGGCAGCTTGTGGGAAGGGGCTTCGCCGCCCTCTGCCCTCTCCATGATAAGGTCCATCACCCTGGCCAGCGGCACCTCCTCACCGGTGGTGTATACCGAGATCTCATCCAGTGCACTCACCCTTGCCGTACCGCCGGCACTAAACCGCTTGCCTGTCTCAAGGTTCTCAACAATGATCGCATTCTTGCCCTGGGCAATGAACTTGAAGAGGGTTCCCTCACCTGCGATGGCCAGAATATCTTTAAGATTCATCACATTTTATATTTACTGTTGTTTTGCTCTCTTAAATATTGCTCAAATAAGTTGTCAGCTCACCGGAAATAGTCCTCACTAATGTTTCCGGTTCTCTTTAAACGTAGCTCAGATATGCTGCCAGCTCTCTGGCAGCATTCTTCTCAAACGTAGTCATCTCTCTCCAAACCCTGTCCTCAAACAATGTTACGCTCTTTTTTAATCTCTTCCCAGGCGTTGTTCACCGCCTTGAACTTCTCTTCGGCAGACCGCCTTATCTCCTCACCCAGGTGACTAACCTTGTCGGGATGGTGCTTCATGGCCATCTTACGGTAGGCAGCCTTGAGCTCCTCATTTGTTGCCGACCGGTCACTCTCCAGTATCCTGTATGCTGAATCGGTGTCAGGCATGAACATGTTCCGGATCGATTCGTAGTCAGGCGAGGTTATTCCCAGCATCCCGGCTATTGAGCGTATCACCGCTACCTCACGCTCCTCAAAACGACCATCGGCAGCGGAGACATTGAATAGAAGATGTATCAGCTGCAGCCGGGATGAGTAGTCCATATTCTCCTTTATCTGGCGGCACACATCCCTGAGGGGTATCTCCTTGGTGAGCAGGTCTCTCAGCATCAGGATCGCCTCGCGGGCAGGCTCAGCACCAAACTGTGTCACAAAGAAACGCTTGACATAATCCAGTTCAGACTTCACCACCTTGCCGTCAGCCTTCATCACGGCAGCGATAAGTACCAGCAGGCTAACCACAAAATCGCCCTGGGTGGGAGCTACCCGTCGGCCTGCCTTGCTGGCCGGCCCTGAAGGGGCAGACCAGTAATTGCCGATCAGTGTCCCGACAAAAAAGCCTATCAGAGCACCTATCGGTCCTCCCTTGACAAAGCCGAGCCCGGCCCCTATCCATCCGCCCACATTAGCCATCACCCGCCTTTTGCTGTGAGAGCCATCATCTCTTCATGTATCATGAGCAGGGCAGGTATCATCAGGTCACTGTCAGAGTTACTGATGACCCAGTGTGACCGTGCCTCCCTCTCCCTGTCATCAAGCTGATTCTCCATCCGTCTCAACACCTCATCACGGCTCAGCCCGTCACGCTTCATTACACGGGCAATACGCTCCTCTTCCGGCACTGAAATTGTTGCCACACGGTCAACCAGTGTGTCAGCGCCTGACTCAAACAGGATGGCCGCCTCAAGAATGACATAGGGTTCACCGGTGTTGTCGGCCCACTCTTCAAAGGTGACAAAGAGTGCCGGGTGTACCACGGCATTTACCTGCTGAAGCAGCTCCGGGCTCCCGAAGATAATATCTGCCAGACCCTTACGGTCCAGCCTGCCACCCTGATAGAGGTCTCTTCCCGCTATCCGGTTTATGGCCTCCATCACCTGTGGGCTGCTCTCCATCAGCCTGCGGGCTGCTGTGTCAGCCACAAAAACAGGAATACCCAGTGTTCCAAAGAGACGACAGGCGGTGGTCTTTCCACTGCCTATCCCTCCTGTCACTCCCAGTCGCATAGTCATCTCTTACTACTCCTCTCCTGTCTCTCCCGGTCGCATAGTCATCTCTTACTACTCCTCCCCTGTCTCTCCCGGTCGCATAGTCATCTCTTACTACTCCTCCCCTGTCTCTCCCGGTCGCATAGTCATCTCCTGCTACTCATCTCCTGTCTCTCCCGGCCGCATAGTCATCTCTTACTACTCCTCTCCCGACAGCTCTCCTCCCCTGCCGTTGGTTATCACCTCAACCGTTACCCTCCGCTGGGTGACCTGCAGCTGATCCGGTATCTGAAGAGGCACCCTGACACGAAAATTGTCATGACGATAGTTGACCATACGGTACCTGGTATGTAGTCCGTAAAGGGTATCAAGTATCAGCTGCGGACCGGTGATGGTGACACTGTCAGGGCTGGTGATCAGTTCCAGCCTCTTGCCGGATGACGGCTCTACCTGCACATTGGCGATCACCGGCACCGTCCGGGTTATCAGCCTGTCATACCCAAAGCTCAGGGTATCGGGATGGATGGTCAGGATTTCGAAGTCGGCATGCAGCTGCCTGGAGATGGTGGTGACAAGACCGGAGGTGACCAGATAGTAGTGATGCTGTGAACCGGGAATACGCCGCGGTGCCACCTTGGAAAAGTCAATAACTACCGGAGCGCGACTGCCTGACAGCTTAAGCTTAAGGATGGAGTAGCCCGGACCGCGGAGCTCCATCTCAAGCTTGTCGGGCAGGCTGCCTGTAATAATACGATCTTTGGGAGGGTTGATGTATCTGACCGGATAGTTGATGGTGCCATGCAGATCCTTGCTCAGCTCATTGAGATACCAAATGGCAAATGACAGGAGGAAAAAAAATGCAAACAGAGGGAGCTCCTTCCTGAGGAATCGTTCCTTATTTTCACGCTTCTCTGTCATTGCCACCTTCCATTCAATCCGTCACACCTTACCTGCCGGCAGTATCAGAAGGATCCTTCAGGATCGCATTCTTGTCAACCTTCACCTTCACCTCATGGGCTATCTCTACAGTGATCACTGAGTCGGCAATGTCTACCACCTTGCCATAAATACCCCCGGTAGTAATCACCTTGTCACCCCTGCTGATTGAGTTACGATAATTGGTAAGCTCCTTCTGCTTTCTCATCTGTGGCCTGATCATAAAGAAATAGAAAACCACAAAAACCAGGGCCAGCGGAAGCAGACCGGTTACCAGGTTGGGGCCTCCCTGCGGTGCCCCTGCCTGCAGATAGATCATTGATAATGTTGTCATAAATGTTTGATGTATTTGATTTTATTCAACTTGTTCATTAGTGCCGGCAGCTATCATCTGGTGATCACTTCGGCAATAATACGCAAAATTACTATATTATTCTCTGCATTAGACTGAATCACAACTGTTTTTGACTGAACACCCTCTCTGCCCGAAGTGTCAAAGACTACCTCAATGGTGCCGCTGCCACCGGGTGGTACCGGCTTCTTGCTGAATTTTGGCACTGTACAGCCGCAGCTGGCCGAAGCATGGGTAATAACCAGGTCTGAACTGCCACTGTTGGTATAGATAAAGATTGAAGCTACCTTCTCACCTGCCTTCACCTTCCCAAAGTCATGCTCTGCAGAATTGAAACTCAGGATTGCGGTGCCCGTTGAGTCTGACTGGCTGCCACCCGGTGCGCCAGGCCTGTTGCCACTGCATGAGGTCATGAGCATCACCGCAGCCACCATGAATGCCATTACTGCAACGTTAAGATATGTCAACTTCTCTCTCATAACTGCTCCTCCGGCCAGCCTGTAAACCCTTCCCACTCTTTTTTAATCACTCCTCCGGTTCTCCTGTAAGCCCTTTTCCATTCTGGTTGATCACTCCTCCGGCTCGCCTGTAAGCCCTTTTCCACTCTGCCTGTTCACTCCTCCGGCTCGCCTATAAGCCCTTTCCCACTCTTTTTGATCACCCCATCGGCTCTCATATCCCTGACAATCTTGTCAAGGATACCATTGACAAAAGTACTGCTTTTGGCAGTGCAATACTCTTTTGCTATCTCAATATATTCATTCAGAGTTACCTTAACGGGTACGTCAGGAAACTCAGTCAGCTCTGTTATTGCCAGTTGCATCACCAGCCGGTCCATCAGGGCAATCCTGTCAACCTCCCAGTTGGTGGTGTGGGTATCTATCATCTCGCTGTTTCTCTCGCTGTTGAGAATCGCTTTCCTGAGTAGTATCTTTACAAACATCTCATCATCATCATTGGCAAAGAGCTCTGGCAGTGATGCGATAGCCCCCTCCTGATGCTCACGGAACTTACCTATGGTATTACGGAGCATGACAGCCACAAAGGGGAGGTCATCATTCCAGTATACTGACTGCTCTTCAAGGGTGGTCGTCACTCCTTCCGACACCGGAAAGAACCAGGAGACCAGGTCTCTGACAAAACTCCTGTCAGTCTTGTAGTTGTTCTCACCGGAATTCATATATAGATTATACCCCTCCCATGAGGTCATCTCACTGTATATTAACTTAACCATCTGCTGGTGGTCACTCCATGAGAGACCCTTGGCAGAGAGCCACCGTCGGAGTGCCTTCATGCTGTTGAGCCTGTCATGGCGGCTCCACAGGGCCGGGGTGGCAAGGGCATAGTTATGAAGCTGCCTGTTCTCACGAAGCTGCACTATCACCCTGTTATCGGCAAAACGCCTGTTGGGATTGAGATCTTCAGGACCCGGCATCTTTTTGGCAGCAGAGAGGGCTATCCTCTCACGTGCCAGGTCAGAAAGGGAGATAAGCAGCAGCAGCAGATAGTGAAAAAGATCGCAGTTCTTGCGTATGCTCAGCATCACCTCCTGCTCGGCCGCCTCAAGATCATCGGGCGATTTAAACCCGCTGGCATAGAGAATAGCAAGCGCCTTGATCCGTAATTGTCTCCTGCTTATCATGAAAAGAACAGATTTTCAGCCTGCAAAGTTAAAAAAAAGAGGCCTGAAACGAAGCCTGCAGACAAAAAAGAGAGTCATAGTCCGGTGCAGATTTTGAGATGAAAAAATTATTCTTACATTTGACCATGCTAACCGATTGAAACCCTAAAACATTCACTACCGATGGAAGACCAGAAAGGAAGAAATGAAGGTCAGGATGAGAGAAGTGACAAAGAGGAGATTTTCACAAAGATAGTCAGGGCTGGAAAGCGGACCTATTTTTTTGATGTGAAGTCAACACGCCATGAAGATCTCTACCTGACAATCACCGAAAGCAAGAAAAGGCCGGGGAAAGAGGGCAGAGTGTTTTATGAGAAACATAAAATCTTTCTCTATAAAGAGGACTTTGAGAAGTTTACCGAAGGGCTGCGCGAGGCGGTGGCTTTTGCGGGCAACGGATTGACAGATATCACTACCGCCACCGTCTCTGATGAGGAGATCACTGCGGAAGAGGTGACCGCCACACAATTCTCCGATGTCGACTTCGATGAGCTCGGGACAAAGTAGAGCCTGAGATCATAGAGGTTAATAATTGCTGCAGATGGACTACTTTCTGTTGGTTATCGCTATTATTCTCATGCTGCTTGGCATAGCAGGCTGCCTGCTGCCGGTACTGCCGGGGCCTCCCCTCAGCTACCTGGGGGTGGTGCTGCTTCACTTCACCCGTTTTGCCACTATCAGTAAAAACCTTCTCATCATACTTGGTGTCATTGCGGTGGGAGTCACCATAATTGACTACCTGGTTCCGATATGGGGCACCCGCAAATTCGGAGGATCGAAATATGGTATGAGAGGTGCCACGGTAGGGCTGATCATAGGGCTCTTCCTCGGACCGGCAGGCATCATACTGGGCCCCTTTGTCGGGGCAGTGGTAGGTGAGCTGTTGTTCAGAGACGAGATGAGATACGCCCTCAGGGCTGGGTTCGGAAGCCTGCTGGGGTTCCTGACCGGCATTGGACTTAAGCTGGCAGCCTCACTGCTGATGACCTTCTATTTTGTAAAGGCACTGTTTGTTTAAGAGAGAGAGACCACCCGGAGACCATTGATGCGGTCAGAGCACCTTTGGGCGGTCAGAGCACCTTTGGGCGGTCAGGGCACCAATGATGCGGCCAAGTCACTGCCCCAGTGTGGCCACCATCACAGCCTTGATTGTATGCATACGGTTCTCCGACTGGTCAAAGACTATTGAGTGAGGTGACTCAAACACCTCATCAGTCACCTCCATACCGTCAAGGCCGTACTTCTGGTAAATCTCCTCTCCCACCTTGGTGTCACGGTTATGGAATGAGGGGAGGCAGTGGAGGAATTTCACCTTCGGGTTACCGGTCATACCTATCACCTCACCATTCACCTGGTAGGGCTTCAGCAGCCTGATTCTCTCCTCCCACACCTCTGCCGGCTCACCCATGGAGACCCACACATCAGTATAGAGGAAGTCAACACCTCTTACAGCCTCACCAACATCTTCGGTGAGGGTTATGGAGGCGCCGGTGGTGGCAGCCAGCTCACGGCAACGGGCCACCAGCTCAGCTGAGGGGTGACAGGCCTGCGGAGCGGCCGCTCGGAAATCCATACCCATCAGGGCTGCCCCGGCCATCAGTGAGTTACCCATATTGTTACGGGCATCCCCAAGGTAGGCAAAGCTGATCTGGTTCAGTGGCTTGTCACTGTGCTCTGTCATGGTCATAAAATCAGCAAGTATCTGTGTAGGGTGAAACTCATCGGTGAGGCCGTTCCATACCGGGACGCCGGCATGGGCAGCAAGCTCCTCAACCACCGCCTGACCAAAGCCGCGGTACTCAATAGCGTCATACATACGTCCCAGCACCCGAGCAGTATCTTTCATTGACTCCTTGTGCCCTATCTGTGAGCCGGAAGGGCCCAGGTAGGTGACATGACCACCCTGGTCATAGGCAGCCACCTCAAAGGCACAGCGGGTACGTGTGGAGCTCTTCTCAAAAATAAGGGCAATATTCTTTCCTTTGAGTCTCTGCTGTTCGGTGCCGGCATATTTGGCCCTCTTGAGGTCGGCCGACAGGGTGAGCAGATACCTGATCTCTGCAGGGGTAAAATCGAGTAGCTTGAGAAAGCTGCGGTTCCTTAAGTTGAATGCCATCTCCTGATATTTTTTAATGGTTATACAAACAACACCATCCCTCTCCCCGGCCAGCCGCCATACAGGCACATAAAGCGCATATCGGGCCGTTTCTGACCGGAAGAGATAACAAAGCTATGATTTTACATCAAATTATTGCATCAGCAGATATTATTCCGGCCACATATGAGTTATATTAGAGCTGTTGACCATCGGCGCGGTGAACAGATTAAGCTTATTTTACTAATTTTATCGCCAAATATCTCAGCGTGAAGAATATCTCCTCCCCACTCCTTCTGATCTCAATTACACTTATGATGCTTGCCTCCTGCAGGGAGGGAGGGAAATACAGACATATGAAGGAGGGTGAGATATATTATGCCATCAGGTATATTCACAACTCCTCCACAATCTCAAAGGAGCTTATGCCAAAGGAGCTGGTAATCTCTTTCCGTAATGACCTGATCGCTACCAGGCTCAAAGCACCTGTTGGCAACCTTGGGGTCTCAACCGTGATCAACCCGGCTGAGAATGTCTATGACACCTACCTCAATATACTCTCATTCAGATACTGCTTTGAGGGCAATGAGCAGGATATACAGCCCGGATTTCAGTCAATGGCAGGAATCAGGTTCAGGGAGACAGGAAAGAAGAGTATCATCTGCGGATTTAACTGCCACGAGGTGATGGTGGAGCTTCCCGGAAGCGATAGTGTCAGGTATATATGGTATACCAATGAGATAGATGTGGAGAATCCGAACCGTATGACCCCTTACAAGGATATAAAAGGGGTGCTGATGGAGTTCTTCTATATCATAGGAGGTGCAGAGATGCAGTTCACGGCAGATGAGGTGCTGGCAAAAAAGATACCGGACAAGGAGTTTGAAAAGAAAAAAAACTATCGTAAGGTATCATCAAGGTACCTGGATACCCTTATCAGCAAGATGATTTCCTTTTAGGCTCCCCTCCTGCAGGTCAGCCAATTTTCGTACCTTTGCTGTTCATTTGAAGGCCTCTGCCCCACAGGGGGCACACTAACTTTACTTTACGATGGGCAAACAGAAGAAAAAAAAGGGTTCATCAACATCCCGAAAAGCTGCGTCAGGCAGCTCATCAGGTGAAAATATCAGGTTCATCACCGGACTTATACTGCTGGTCTTTTCACTCTACCTGCTTATCGTCTCTATCTCGTATGCCATCACCGGCAGGGCTGACCAGAGCATAGCATCCGGAGCGGCAGCCAACACCGTCAGCAACTACAGCAACTGGGGAGGGCAGGCAGGGTACAAGCTGAGTCACCACCTTATGTATCACGGCTTCGGGCTGGGCTCTCTCTTCATACCGTTGATAGTGGGTGCTATAGGGCTGGCACTACTGAGAGTCAAGTATTTCAGGTTATGGCGTAACCTGTTGCGCCTGGCATTTGCCACCATCATCCTGTCGGTGATACTGGCATATATCGTCGGCGACTCCACCTTTATGGGGGCAGGGCCGGGAGGCAGCTTTGGGAAGATGATCTCTGAATACCTCAATAACGGGATGGGTAAGGTGGGAACCGGAGCGCTGCTGCTGGTGGTGACGGTTGCCTATCTCATATTCGCCATGAAGGTCAATCCGCGTACCATAAGAAAGCCGATCGACACTATGGCCAGGGTGGGTGCCTCAGTACTCACGGGCGAAGGGCGGGAAAAGGGTAATGGTAAAGCCGTTACCGGCGAGGAGGCAGGGAAGAGAGAAGATGCTGATAGAGAGGAGAGGGAAAGAGCAAGAGAGAGGGAAAGAGCAAGAGAGAGGGAAAGAGAGATTGAGAGAGAGAGGGAGGATGAGAGGGAGAGCGGCAACGGCAGGGCAGCAACGGCAGCTGATGAGGATGAATTCTACCAGCCCCCATCGATAGCTACCGGACGTGATGAGCAGCCAGCCGCAGAGAGGCCGCTGGTCAACGTCATTGGCGGAGAGAAGCGGGCTGCCCTCAGAGACCCTGATGGTGAGCCTGATGTCAGTAACCTGCCACCCTTTGACCCCACACTGACACTCCCGCGCTACAAGCTGCCACCACTCTCGCTGCTGCGTGACTACCGCAATGATGGTACTACAACCAATGATGAGGTGACCACCAACAAGGAGATAATCCTCAAGACGCTGGGAGACCATAAGATCACAATAAAACGTATAACAGCAACGGTGGGCCCGACAGTGACACTCTATGAGGTGGTGCCCGACAGAGGGGTCAAGATACACCGTATCAAGTCGCTCGACAATGATATAGCATTGAGCCTCTCAGCACTGGGGATACGTATCATTGCCCCCATACCTGGGAGGGGAACGGTGGGGATAGAGGTGCCCAACAAGAAGGCAGCAATAGTCTCAATGAGAGGACTGCTTGCATCACGTGAGTATATGGAGAGCAGCTATGAGCTGCCACTGGCACTGGGCCGTACCATCACCAATGATCCCTACATCATTGACCTGACAAGAATGCCTCACCTGCTGGTGGCTGGTGCCACGGGGCAGGGCAAGTCGGTAGGACTGAATGCGATTATCACCTCACTGCTCTACAAGAAGCATCCGGCAGAGCTCAAGTTTGTGCTGATAGACCCCAAGCGGGTGGAGCTGCCGCTCTACTCCAGGATAGAGCGCCATTTCCTTGCCAGGCTGCCCGATGAAGAGGATGCCATCGTTACTGACACAAAGAAGGTAATCAATACCCTTAACTCACTCTGTATACTTATGGACAGGCGGCTGGAGCTGCTCAAGATGTCACAGACGAGGAATATCAAAGAGTATAATGAGCGTTTCATTGCACGGCGTCTCAATCCGGAGAAGGGTCACGACTACATGCCCTATATAGTGCTTATCATTGATGAGTTTGCCGACCTGATCATGACCTCGGGCCGTGAGGTGGAGGCGCCGATAGGGAGGCTGGCACAGCTCTCACGGGCAGTGGGCATACACCTTATTATATCTACACAGAGACCGTCGGTGAGCATCATCACCGGATTCATCAAGGCCAACTTCCCGTCAAGGATAGCCTTCAGGGTCTTCTCAGGCATCGACTCCCGTACAATACTTGATACCACCGGCGCCGACAGGCTGGTGGGGCGGGGTGATGCGCTTATCTCACAGGGAGGTGAGCCGGTAAGGGTACAGTGTGCATTCATCGATACACCGGAGATAGAGGAGGTTACCGAATATATCGGTTCACAACAGGGCTACCCCGATGCCATGCGGCTTCCTGAATATGTGGGTGATGACGATAGTGCCGGCAGCAGCGGTGAAACCGACCTCAGGAAGCGCGACCAGCTCTTTGATGAGGCAGCCAGGCTGGTAGTACAGCACCAGCAGGGATCAACATCACTGATACAGCGGCGTATGCAGCTGGGATACAATCGTGCCGGACGAATAATAGACCAGCTGGAGGCAGCAGGCATAGTGGGCCCGTTTGAAGGGAGCAAGGCGAGAGAGGTGATAGTGGGCGACATGGTGACATTGGAACAGATTTTGAAGAGGCTTGATGAAGAAAACAGTTAGCGATGAGAATCACACAGCTGATATTGTTACTGGCCATGCCACTCACCCTCATGTCACAGAAAGATCCGGAGGCGGTGATGGTGCTCTCAGAGTTCAGCAAGAGAGCCCTGGCTGCCCCCTCAGTAAGTATCGACTATGAGCTTGTGGCATATGATGCCATAGAGGAGGATGAGACCACCCTGGATGGCAGGGCAGTGATCAGCGGCGACAGCTACAGACTGACACTTCCTGATAACCTGATATGGGCTGACGGGAGAAGTGTATGGAACTATATGCCTGATATCAATGAGGTGACCATTACTGAGGCTGATACCGGCGATGACTCCTTCATCTCACGGCCATCACTCCTCTTTTCCATGCACGAGGCCGGCTACAAGGTGAGGCTTCTCAGCCAGGACAACAGGGAGTGGGTAATAGACCTCTATCCCGAGAACATTAAAGTGAACATGATACGTATCAGACTTACCATCAGTAAGGTAAGTTATGATCTGAAGAGTGCCGTCTACCAGACGCGCGACGGGATCACCCTGACACTGACACCAAAAAAGTATGATCTCACATTTGTGCCGCCACCAGGATATTTTATATTCAAGAGTGCTGACCATAAAGGTATTGAGGTGGTTGACATGAGATAGAGATAGAGATAGGGATAGGGATAGGGATAGGGATAGGTGACAGGAGATAGAGATAGATGAGAAAAGGATTCCGGCAGCTACACCTTATCACAGAAAATCATAGATAGCTATTTACCATGGAGCATCGCGGGATCATCACCCTTATAATAATAATCTTTGTGCTCTTCCTGGTTTATGTCATTATGCGGACCAGGTGCGCATCAGTAAAGAGACGGATGGATAACCGCCGTCGTTTCCGGCGACGCGGCTGATGGGTGCCGGATTGAAAAAAAGAAAGCTGCCTCGGTTGAGGCAGCCTCTTTATCACTATAGCGTAGTGACCGTTAGTTGGTCATAAGCTTGTTGTAGCTTCTCTCATTGTCAGGTACCGGCCAGATGTATGCCTGTGATGATGTTGGAACAGCTGCAACAGGTCCGAAGCCAGCACTTACCTTACCGGGTATTTCCAGACCAAGACGCATCAGGTCCTGATTACGCATTCCCTCGCCCAGAAACTCCATGTTCCTCTCAAGAAGAATAGCATCATAAAACTCTCCGGCATCAGCAAAGTCGCTGAGCTCATAACCACCTCCTGCCAGTGAGCGCTCTCTCACAGCGTTGAGAAGGGCAACGGCATCAGCTGTTACGGTGTTTCCGTCACGTACCAGCGCCTCGGCACGGTTCAGAAGGACTTCAGCCCATCTGATGACCGGTGCCCAGTCGGCACGCGTACTCTGATCGGTGTATTTGGTAAGGAAATGGTCACCTGCTACCTCCTCCATCATCTCCTTACGGGCATCGGCGTCATCCATCTGATCAAAGAGAGAGCCGGCTCCTTTCACCAGGTAGTATGATTCACCCGACACTGACCCGAAGTAGTGGGCCAGGTGATTCTGGGTACCGGCATTGTTTGCTGATGAGTGAGGCAGTGAGAAGACAGACTCAGCAGTGGTATGCGGCGATGCAAAGATCGATGCATAGTCATCAACCAGCTTGTATCCCGGGCCGGTGGTTGCAACAAACGGTGCAGCAGCAGGGACAAGCTTGCCTGTCTCACTGATTACAGCACCATAGTTATGCATATGGAGGTATACCCTTGACTTGAACGCAATGATTGAGCTCTTCTGGATCCTGGTGATATTAAGGCGGTCATTGCCAAAGTTGGCAGTTGCCATCGACTCAGCATCATTGAGATCCTTGAGTATCTGGGTATAAACCTCTGCCACAGAGCTTGGTGCCAGATCATTACCCTCAGCTGTCTTGTTTGCAACCAGACGAAGCGGAAGGCCGCGGCCGGCACCATTATCCGTATGATAAGGCCTGGAATACATCTGCAGCATATTGAAATAGGCTATTGCCCTGATAGCGAGAGCCTCACCCCTGTACTGATCATACTCAGTCTGGGTAATGACGCCTGTCAGCTTACCCTCATCCCATGCAGCTGTCAACCCCTCAAGGAAGACATTGACTACGTTGATGGTTGAGTATGCTACCACCCAGAAGTTCTGTACCTCGTTGGTTGAGCTGAGCACTGTATGGTTCCATGTTGCATAGAGCGTCACAAGGTTGGAGCTCTTTGGCAGGAAGTTGTCACACCTCAGGTCATTGTATGCCTGAAAGCGGCCGCCGATATGCCATCCGTTCTTCAACGAGGCATACATACCGTTAACTTGTGCCACTATCCTCTCCTGGGTCTCAAAAACGGTGAGATCAGAGAGTGAAGTCGTGGGCACTGGATTCATCCATTCATCTTTGGCGCATCCGGAAATCAACAATACTAGAACAAATATTATTGAACCCTTTATTATATTTTTCATATCTGATTCTTGATTGGTTAATTAAAAGCTTACGTTAACCCCGAAGGTGTAGGTTCTTGCCTGTGGGGCAGTGTTCCTGTCAATCCCGGGTGCGAGGTTAGAGTCAGTATTGGTAGATACTTCTGGGTCAGAACCAGAATATTTGGTCAGCAGGAATGCATTGAACACCTGTCCGTAAACCCTGACCCTCTCAATATTAACCGATCCCGGCAGGAGGTTCTTAAAGGTATAACCGACAGATATGTTTCTGGCCTTCAGGTAGGCGCCCTTCTCAACGTTCTCGCTGATTGCGAATGCCGAGCCGTTTGATACGTTGTCATTCATGACCGGCTTCGGAACATTGGTGATATCACCAGGCTTCTGCCATGCGGTCTCATAAACCTCAACCGAGTTGTTCCACCATCTCTGGTCTCTGATACCAGCCTTCGATCCGGCATAGACATGGAAGCCAAATGCATAGGTAAAGTTGAGTGCCACATCAAATCCCCTGTACTCCAGATTATTGTCAATACCTCCGTAGTATTTTGGCAGGGGTGATGCAAATGGAACGGCATCATCAGCTGTATTTACCTGGGGTGCCGGCTGGCCGTCAGAACGGTAGAACCACTTTTGTGCTGTGGAGTGGTCATAGAGAATCTCCTGTCCCTTTGAGTTGACAAAGATCCTCAGACCGGTCTGCGGATCAACACCGCGGGTCTCAACAGCCAGGATATTACCAACAGGCTTACCTACAACGGTAATGTTGGTGGTCTCGAGGTCAGCAGTTGATGTACGTATCTCATCAACGCCCGGGGCCAGTGCAGTCACCTCATTCTGGAGCGCTGTGAAGTTGAAGCTGGTGGTCCAGTTTAAGTTGGGTCTGCTGATGTTGAAGCTGGTCAGTGAGAATTCAAAGCCCCTGTTGTACATCGATCCTACGTTGGCAGGTATCGAGTTACCGGGAATTCCTTTTGACGGTGCCTGGGGCACGTTCAGAATCAGATGGTCCACATCATTGTAGAAGTAGTTGAGGTCAGCCTGAAGCCTGTCTTTCAGCAGACCAAAGCTTAACCCTACGTCGTACTTGTTGCTGGTCTCCCACTTCAGGTCGGCGTTTCCGGCCTGTGAGAAGTAGAGTGTGGCCTGGTCGGCATAGAGGCTGGCGCTGTAGAGGAAGAGCGAGCTGTAGTTGCCGATCCCGAACATGTTACCTACGCGGCCGTAGCTCAGCTTGAGCCTCATATCGGAGAAGAAGTCTCCGAGGCTTGAGTTGGCAACAAAGCCCTCATTGGAAATATTCCACATAAATGAGACACCACCGAAGTTACCCCACTTGTTCTCTTTTGAGAGGCCGCTGTAGCCGTCACGGCGGAAGCTTCCCTCAAAATAGTACTTCCTGTCCCAGTTGGCGGTGATACGTCCGAAGTAAGATGCATAGAGGTTCTCACCGTAGCTGCCGCCCGGAATACCATAGGCGGTGGTGAATGCACCCTGGAAGGTGTTGTAGAAGGGGTCAGAGACCTCTGTCTTGGTGGCATACCAGCTCTTGCCAACGGTACGCTGCTGCTCAAGGCCGGCAAGTAGTCCGATATTGAACCTCTCGGCCAGGGTCAGGCTGTAGTTGGCAGTGTTGGTCCAGGTCCACCTCTTGTCCTTACCGGTCCAGTTGTAGGCATAACCGCCATACCCGTAGCCGTCACCGGCGATGGGGTGCCAGAATGTGGTGGTCTCCCTGAGCATGTTGTCCATACCGTAAACAGTCTTGAGGAACAGCCCCTTCACCGGCTCGAGGGTACCTGACAGTGATGCCAGTATCCTGTCTGACTCGGTAGTGTGCTTGTTGGTCTCAAAGATCTGCGTCGGGTTGTGATAACCCAGTCCTGTGGGAAGGCCTGTTCCCATACCGCCAATTCCGCCGCCATAGACGTTGTAGGAGCCATCATTAAGGCGTCCTGAAATGATCGGAGGAAGTACGAAGGCGAGCCTTGCTGCACCGGCGGTGGCAAAGCTTGACCCGGTATTGGGTGACTCAGTGTAACCGTTGGTATAGGCGATATTGGCACCGAACGAGAGGAACCTGGTGACCTTGTGGTCAACGTTCATCCTGGCATTACGCCTGTTATAGAAGTTGTACTTGACCATCCCGTCCTGATCGGTATAACCTACCGACAGATAATAGGCGGTGGTGGGTGACTGGCCTGACACCGTGATTGAGTGGCTGTGCTGCATGCCGGTCTGGTAAACCTCATCAGCCCAGTTGGTGTCAATGGGCTTGCCATCAGGGCCGTTGACAGTGTGGAACACTGCTCCTCCACCGGCATTCTGGTTGGCACGGTTCTTATGAGCCACATACTGCTCAGCATTCATGAGGTCAAACAGCCTGAAGGGCTGTGTCCATCCGACAAACCCGTCATAGGTGACCTTTGTCTTGGCACCCGATCCCTTCTTGGTGGTGATAAGGATCACACCGTTGGCAGCCCTTGACCCGTAGAGGGCGGTGGCTGAAGCATCCTTCAGGATCTCCATTGACTGAATATCGTTGGGGTTGATATCAGCCAGTGAGTTCTGAATAGCTGTACCTCCGATGTTACCGGTAAAGACCGGCACACCGTCAACAACTACCAGCGGGTTTGAGCTCGAAGTGATCGAGTTGAAGCCCCTGATACGGATGACCGGCGGGTTGTTCAGAACACCGTTGGGCATTGTTATTGAAACACCGGCAGCTTTTCCGGCAAGGGCCTGGTCAAAGCTCTGCAGGTTCATCTTGGCGATATCGCCGCCGCTGACGGTGGAGATTGCTCCTGCCACATCACGCTTCTGTGCAGTACCATATGCTACCACAACAACCTCATCCACATTGAAGAGGTCGAGCTGAAGAGTGATATCAATACGTGTGCGGCCTTCAATGGCCACCTCCTGTGATACATAACCCACAAAGCTGAAGACCAGTGTCCTCGCCGTGGATGGTACCTGCAGGGAGTATCTTCCATCCCCGTCTGTTAGAGTTCCCAGGGTTGTACCCTTTACTGTCACAAAGACGCCACCTAGTCCTGCCCCATCATCAGAACTGGTAACCGTACCTGAGATCAGTGTCGTTTGCGCCATGACAAGCGAAGCTGTCACAAGCAGCAATGAAAAGAACAAAAAGATCTTTTTCATAGATTGATTGTTTAGGTTAATAAGGGTTATTGTGAATTTCTCACGCTGCAAAGTAATAATTTTTTTTAAATCTGCAAGCAGTAGCTCAGAAATGGAACGCAAAATGGCTTAAATAGGAGAAAGACAACATATTTTACAGCTTCTATTATTATATAGGTATCGGTTCTGATACCCCCTGAAAACAGCTGGGTTTAGAATAATATTGTCGTTTTGCGCCTAATCCGGACCAGTGCCGGAAAATAAGCCCCCTGATATCACATTGCAAGATCTGTGGTGACTCTCTCTACTATTGTGGCCTCTATGGCTGCTGCAGCCTCATCTATCTGTTGCGCCTCAGCTACCAGCTCTTGTGCCTTAGTCCTGTCTTTCAGATCCTTAACATTAATACGTACATTTAAGAATGCACCTCTGATACATGCCCGCACTGCCAGCACCCCTACTGCACCATCAGTCACCGAGCTGGGGTTACCCTTTGTGGTCATCTCGCCGAGCATCTCAAACACTTTAAAAGCCTCTTTCATTACGGTCAGCGGCACCTGTGATGCATGTAGTGTTGCCGCCTCCACCGCAGCATCGCGGACTGCCTTCTCCTCTTCGCTCTTCCTGGGCAGTGAGAATGCCTCAATGATTCCGTTATATGCATCTGTATCCTCATCTACCAGTTCCAGCATACGCTTCTGCATCATCACCGCCTTCTCGGCCCATATTGCAAACTCCTCCCAGCGGTCGTCCCACCCTCTCTTATGGCTTGAGAGGTTGGCCACCATGGCGCCCAGTGCCGCACCCATGGCTCCCATGGCTGCTGAGACGGAGCCGCCGCCAGGGGCAGGTGACTCAGCAGCGGTCTCCCATACGAATGATGCCAGGGAGAGATCTACCAGCCTCTTTTTGGTTTTGTCACTGAGGATATATTCAATTATCCGCTCTTCGGGCTTGAAGGGCTTCAGCTCTGAGAGACCCATCGACCGTACCGCTGTCTTTATCAGCTCCTCGTCGGAGACCCCGGCTGATCGCTTCTGGCGGTGCAGGAAGTACCTTCCGGCGTCCAGTATCGCCTGCATTGGTATGAGGCCCACCAGCTCAGAGCCGGTGACACGCACGCCGCGCGCCTCAGCCTTACGGCTCGTCTCATCAAAGGCAACATGGACAGGGGTGACTCCTATATTTGTCAGATTCATTGAAATCTGTGCAAAGCCATACTCGGGGATATACCATCCTATGGCCTTCACCTCTTTCAGTGACCCTGGTATCATGATAGGATTGCCATCGGCATCTCTCACCACCTTGCCGGTGATGGGGTTGCCTTCACGCTTCTCGCGACCCCGCTCACGCACATCAAAGGCAATGGCATTGGCACGCCTTACTGAGCTGGTATTGAGGTTTATATTGAAAGCGACGAGGAAGTCACGGGCACCTACAATCACTGCACCGGCGCCGGCATCAAACCGTGCAGGCCCAAAATCGGGCTTCCAGGCAGGGTCTTCAAGCTTCTTTTTAAGTCCCTCATACTCACCTGACCTCACGGAGGCCAGGTTACGCCTCTTCTCATTAAAGGCTGCCGACTCATAGCAGTAGACCGGCAGTGAGAGCTCCTCACCAATACGTTTTGCCAGGGCACGTGCATACTCAACTGTCTCCTCCATGGTGACACCAGCTACCGGCACCAACGGACAAACATCGGTGGCACCCATGCGGGGGTGGGCACCGTGGTGCTTTGACATATCAATGATACGGGCTGCCAGGCGTACCGCCCGGAAGGCTGCCTCACACACCGCCTCGGGCTCTCCCACGAAGGTGACCACGGTACGGTTGGTGTCTCTGCCGGGGTCGACATCAAGAAGCATCACTCCCTCTACCGACTCTATCTCATCGGTAATCTCACGAATCTTATTCATATCACGACCCTCACTGAAGTTGGGGACGCACTCAATTAGACGGTTACTGCTCATACTGATTACTGTTTTTGATTATCCTTTCTTACTTGTGATTCTCCTTACGTTACAATGCATACCATAATATATATGACACTTATATATAAATAAAACCTATCGTTTATCATGTGCGGAAGACGGGGTGCGGCTTACCATATCTTCAGTCACCCTTATCACAGACCACCCTGCCGTTAAGAATTACCTTTCCGACAAGGTCACTGCCATAGGCATAAGGCAGAAATTCATATGAGGGTATCTTCCTGGTGATAAACAGGTTGGCCTTCTTGCCGGGTGTGACTGAGCCATGTGTCTTCGAGAGGCCCATGGCATATGCCGCATTGACCGTCACCGCATTGATCGCCTCTTCAGGCAGCAGACGCAGCCTGATGCACCCCAGTGAGACCACAAACTTCATGTTGCCTGCCGGTGACGAGCCGGGATTGTAATCGCTGGCCATTGCCAGTGGCAGACCCGCCTCTATCATCTTCCGTGCGGGAGGGTCTATCATTCCCAGGAAGAATGCTGCACCCGGCAGAAGGGTTGGCATGGTGCCGCTCCCCAGCAGGACCGCTATCTGATCATCACCGGTAAACTCCAGATGGTCAACCGATAGTGCGCCGTGCTCTACTCCCACCTCAATCCCCCCGGAATAGTCAAGCTCATTGGCATGTATCTTTGGCGGCATACCGTATCGGGCGCCCGCCTGAAGAATCTGTGCTGTCTCCTCAACGGTAAAGAAACCCCTGTCACAGAAGACATCAACATAGTCAGCCAGCCCCTCCGCCGCCACGGCAGGTATCATCTCATTGATGATCAGGTCAACATATCCTTTGCGATTATCACGGTAGGTGGCTGGTATGGCATGTGCACCGAGGAAGGTGGCCCGAACGGTTACAGGCGACTCATCCCTGATGCGCCTGATCACCCGCAACATCTTAAGCTCATCTTCGGTGGTGAGCCCGTAGCCGCTCTTTATCTCCACAGCGCCGGTGCCGTATGAGATAATCTCCTCCACACGCTCCATCGACTGCCTGAAAAGCTCCTCTTCAGTGGTCTCATGAAGCAGCTTTGCCGAGTTGAGGATCCCCCCTCCCCTCTTTGCTATCTCCTCGTAGGAGAGTCCGCGTATCTTGTCGGTATACTCCTTCTCCCTGCTGCCGGCATAGACCAGGTGTGTATGCGGGTCACACCAGGCCGGAAAGACAAAACCCCCTGCAGCATCTACCCGGGTAACCTGACCATCGGGGGCCGGCATGGTCTCAGGCGGACCAAAATCAGCGATAAGGTCATTCTCAATGAGAACCCATCCTCTCTCAACTACCGGCAGCTCAGACATCTCCTTGCCTGCCACGAAACTGACACTCTCCCTCCTGGCCTGTACAACCATACCGGTATTGTGAATAAGCACTTTCATTCTGTTTTCCTTAAAAGTCACTAATGTAGCAATATTAATAGAAATAGAGAGCAGCTGGCAGGTTGAGTGAAAAATTGATTCTCCTAATTGAATTGCGCTGCCCGGCGCTCATAAATGTTTTTTGTATAAGTTTGCTATTCTAAAGATGCAATCTATGAAAAAGCTCACTCTGATTATCATGGCCTGCCTGACGGCAAATGGCACCTTTGCACAGGAGACCAAAACGGGATGGAACTTCGGCGCACTGCCGGCCATCACATTCAGTACCGACCAGGGATTCCAGTATGGCGCCCTGGTGAACCTCTTTGACTATGGTGATGGTTCTATCTACCCTGAGTATTATCACCGTATCTATGTTGAGGCATCCACCTTCACCAAGGGAAGCTCGATTCTCAGGGTTATGTATGACTCCGACTATCTTATCAAGGGGATAAGGTACGCTGTTGACCTTAGCTATATACCCGACTTTGCCTACGATTTTTACGGGTTTAACGGGTTTGGGTCGGTCTATATGCGTGACTGGACTGATGACAGGCTGACCGGGGGCTCTCTCTCACCCGACTACCGCAGCCGCCTCTTCTATGCCATGAAGCGGCATCTCTTCCGGTTCAAGAATGACTTTATCGGTAATATCGGTGAGAACAACTGGCACTGGAATGCAGGGCTCAGTATACAGCACTTCAGGCCTGACCGGCTTGATGTGGATAAGTTTAACAAGGGCAAGGATCCCTCTGATCCCAAATATCTTGACCCGACCCGGAAGACCCTCTATGACTATTATACAGAGTCAGGGCTAATCTCTGCCGGGGAGGCTGCCGGCGGGTGGATCCCCGCTATAAAGGGAGGGGTATCATATGACTCGCGTGACCAGCGTGCATGCCCCATGAGCGGCATATGGGCAGAGACAGGGATAGAGGTGGTACCACAATTCCTGGGGGCACACTCTACCTTCGGGAAGTTCTACTTCACATGGAGACAGTACTTTACCCTCAAGGAGAGAGACCTGAGCTTCGCCTACAGGCTGGGATACCAGCAGACACTCTTCGGTGATGTGCCCTTCTACTACCAGGGACAGGTGATAGTGTCTGAACTGCGAGGCGCCAGCTCTGAAGGACTGGGTGGCAGCAAGACGCTGAGAGGCATTCTGCGTAACAGGGTGGTCGGTGACGGCATAGCCTACGGAAATGCCGAGCTGAGATGGAAGATGGTGCGCTTCAGGTTTATCAACCAGAACTTCTATATCGGCACCAACTACTTCGTTGATGCAGGTGTGGTGACCGATCAGATCGATATCAACGAAAATGCTTTTGCCCAATACCTGCAAACAAATTATCCGGGTGAGTCACTCAGCAACTATCTCTCAGGTGATAAGGATGGGCTGCACGTCACAGCAGGCCTAGGCCTTAAGATAGCGATGAACGAGAACTTCATAATCTCAGCTGACCTGGGAAAAGCACTCAAAGAGCAGGATGGGGGAATGGAGTTCTATATAGGGCTCAACTACCTCTTTTAATCAATCCGGCAAACCAACGGAGCAGCAGCGTGATCTGACAGTCACGGAGCTGTTTGTCTGTCAGGAAGCTGTCTGATTGCTACCGGGCTGCTTGTGTCGCAAAACGGACTGCAATCGGGCTGCTTGTGTCGCAAACCGGGCTGCCACCGCGCTACCTGTCGCAAACCGGACTGCAATCGGGCTGCTTGTGTCGCAAAACGGACTGCCACCGCCTACAGCTTGTCAAGCCACATGCCGAAGGCAACACCTATGTAGTTACCGATAACCCACCCTATCATTCCGGTAGCCAGTCCGGTGAGGATCACATCTTTGTTCTTCAGGGCAGCGGCAACCATCGGCACAAAGGGTGGTGAATAGACAAATCCGGTAGTGGTGATCAGGTAGTCATCAGCATTGATCCGGAAGACCCATGAGAGGAAGAGGTGGAGCAGCAGTGACCCGAAGTAGGCGTAGGTGACAAAACCGAGCAGACTGAGGTACTTCGCCTGAAAGATTATGGTAAGGTCACATCTTGTGGCTATCACTATTGAGAAAGCCACAATGAAGTACATACCGAGCTGAAAACTCTTTTTTATATTACGTACGGGGCTGATAAATGAGGCAGCCACACCGAGGGTGGTGATAGTCAGTATCACCGATATGGTCATCGGCACTGATGGCAGCAGGAAGCTGACTCCCAGCCCCATAACCAGTATTACCAGTGAGAGGCCGATGGCTGCCAGCAGCGGCAGAATCACCTCGCGGCTGAAGATGCCCGAATAGTCATCAAAATCCTCTGTCAGCTGCTTCTCAATAGAGCGGGAATCGATCTTACCGTCACCGCCGGCCTCATCTGCCGGCCTCTTGAAGGGAGGAAGGAAGAGCCTGAAGAATGCCGGTCCGACAGTGATAAAGAAGAGTATCACCACTGCTCCCACAATCATATCATAGGTGTTGGTCATGATAAAAGCATGGGGGTCAACCTTAAGGGCGAGAGCTATGGAGGCCAGGTTGACCGAGCCGCCGGTATAGAGCCCGATCAGCATCCCTCCTATCTTTTCAGCCTCATCAACCTTATGACGGAAGAGCAGATAGCCGGTAGCAACGATGACCATCACTGAGATGAGTGCCAGCAGCATTGAGAGAAACCCTTTGCCAGAGAAGCGCAGCCAGCGCCTCACGTTGAGCGAGAAGAGAATCAGGGGTATGGCAAGCAGCACCAGGGCACTCTGCATGCTGTCCTGAACCATGGCAATACTGTTGTACCTGAGGTCACTCCTGGCAAGCAGGCCAGCCTCAGCCAGCTCAATAGCCTCACCCTGGGGTATATAGGCACGGTCTTCGCCTATGGTGGCCTGACGGTAGGCGTCACTGCCCTGAGGCAGAATACCTATATTGGCAATGAGGATTCCGGTGGCATAGGCCATAACAATGGCACCGATCTTTTTAAAGAATGAGTACCTCGTAGTAAGCCAGATGAGAAAGATGGGGAAGAGAAGGCAGAAGAGAGCCAGCAATACCAGGGTTAACATAGCGGTTGGTTTTAGAAAACCAAAAATAGATAAACCGCTCACTGAGCCGGTCATCAGCTTAGCAAAAGAGGTATTTTGACGACCTGACGGTGGTACTTTTACTTATCGTCAGGGCACTCCCTGAAGCTCTTGTTGTACTGCTCGATAGCTCTCTCACTCATCCCCATGCTTGAGAAACCGCCATCATTGTAGATATTCTGCATGGTGACCCTGCGGGTAAGGTCTGAGAAGAGGGTGATACATACATCGGCACAGTCAGAGGCATCAGCATTGCCCAGGGGTGACATACGGTCGGAAAAGTCTACCAGCGAATCAAAGCCTGCGATGCCTGAGCCGGCAGTGGTGAGGGTGGGTGACTGTGATACGGTGTTAACCCTTACCCGCCTCTCCTTGCCATAGATATATCCGAAGCTGCGACCTATAGACTCGAGCAGCGCCTTGGCATCACCCATATCATTGTAGCCTGCCAGGGTACGCTGTGCTGCCACATAGGTCAGTGCTACCACCGACCCCCACTCATTGATGGCATCAAGCTTGTATGCTGTCTGCAATATGCGGTGGAAGCTCAGAGCCGAGATATCAAGTGTCTTGAGCATATTCTCATAGCTGCTTGAGGCATAGGGGATACCCTTCCTTACGTTGGGTGACATACCTATTGAGTGGAGCACAAAGTCTATCTTACCGTCGAAGATCTCAAGCGTCTCCCTGAAGAGGGCTTCAAGCTCCTTCATGCTGGTGGCATCTGCTGCTACGACGCTGCTGCCGGTCTTTTCGGCCAGCTCGCCTATGGTACCCATACGTACGGCTACCGGTGAGTTGGTCAGTACCAGCCGTGCACCCTGGGCATGTGCCTTCTCTGCCACATGCCACGCTATCGACTTGTCATTAAGGGCACCGAAGATTAACCCCTTCTTATCTTTCAGCAGGTTGGTGATCATGATCCTTTCGTTTCAGGTTTGATACATTAGTAAGTTATTTACCCCCTATAAGCTCACGGGCATTTCGCAATGCTGCCTCGGTGATGGTGCTGCCGCTCAGCAGTCTTGCCACCTCCCTCACCCGTTCACTCTCATTCAACAACCTTACACGGGTAATTGTTGAGTGGTCACTCTCCTCCTTATAGACGTGGTAATGAATCATGCCCATGGCAGCTACCTGTGGCAGGTGGGTAATGTTTATCACCTGCATGCGGCTACCCATCTCAGCCATAATAGCTCCCACCATTGATGCCACCTCACCGGATACCCCGGCATCTATCTCATCAAATATTATTGCAGGCAGTCCGCTGCTGCTGGCCAGCACCGACTTGAGGCATAGCATAACCCGTGAGAGCTCTCCTCCTGAGGCACACCGTGAGATCTCCTCAGGTGGCACCTGCCTGTTGGCGCTGAAGAGAAATTCCATGTTATCATAGCCTGCTGCGCCGGGCTCCTCCAGCCGTCTGATGGCTGCCTCAAAGCGTGCATGGGGCATGCCGAGGCGCTGCAGCATACCGGTGATACGTTGTGACAGCTCCGGCGCAGCACCGTGCCGTGCCAGGGAGAGCTGCCCGGCCATCTCCTTCACCTCAGAGAGGGCCCCCTCACTCCGCCGCCTCAGCTCCTCTGCCCTGTCATCACTCTCTGCCGCCCGTGCTACCTGCTCCTCATAGCGCTGCTGCGCCGCCAGCAGCTCATCCAGGTCACTGCATCGATGTTTCTGCATAAGGCTGTAGAGGGTATCAAGCCGTGAGGTGACATACTCCAGCCTGCCGGGGTCAGCCGTCACCCCCTCCTCAAGCCTCTCCGCCTCATAGAGAATATCATTAAGGTCTATTATCTGTGCGTCAAGCCTCTTCTCCAGCTCGGAGGCACCACTCATCCATCCGCCTATACGCGCCAGGCTGGCACGTGCACTGCGCAGCAGCGTGAGTGCTGCCGTCTCTTCCAAGGAGAGGGCTGTGATGACCGCTGCCAGTGCCTCCTTGATGGATGAGGCGTTGGAGAGCAGCTCACGCTCATGCTCAAGCTCCTCCTGCTCACCCGCCACCGGAGCGACAGCCCGCAGCTCATCAAGCTGATGTGAGTAGTAGTCATAGTCTGCCCTGGCACGGTCAAGGCTGGCCAGAGCAGCCTCATACTCACTCCTGGCTGACAGGTATCGGCCCCACCCCTTTGTGTAGGCAGCCGAGAGAGCGGTAGTACCGGCAAAGGCATCCATCACACGAAAACGGAACATAGTGCTGCCCAGCAGCAGCGTCTCATGCTGTGAGTGCACATCGATCAGGCGGCTGCCCAGCTCCTTCAGCACACCCAGGTTGACAGGCGTATCATTGATAAAAGCGCGTGAGCGGCCACCGGGTGATATCTCACGTCTCACAATAGCCTCATCATCGTAGTCAATACCGTTATCTTCAAAGAGATGCTGCAGCTCATAGCCCGAGAGATTGAAGAAGGCCTCCACCACACACTTCTCATCACGGTTGAGCAGGGCCGTGGTGTCAGCCCTCTCACCCAGTATCAGTCCGAGAGCACCGAGGAGGATCGATTTTCCGGCACCGGTCTCACCGGTAATAATGGTAAAACCATCACCAAACTCCATATCGAGCTCCCTGATGATGGCATAATTCCTGACTGTTAGTCTGTGAAGCATCACTGAGCGGTTAACCGGTGCCTGACAATATCTTCTGATACTTGCTGTCGTTGGCCGGATCAATCTCAGCAAGTATCTGCATCACCCTGTTCTTCTCTTCAGGGAAGCCCTGCGAAAAGATGTTCACAATCTCATTGGCTTTGGCATCGAGGAGCACCGTCATCAGGTACATGAATGGGTCGGGCCTGTGGCGATAGACCTCCTGCAGCCGCCGCAGGCTCTCGTAGATCTCGGTGCGGGCCTGTGTCATATCTGACTCCATACGGTCAAGCCCCTTCAGGTGGTAGAGGTAGAGAAACTGCCTGACACCCGAATACTCATTGTCAAGTATGTTTTTCACCAGCCAGTACCTGTTTCTGTTCCTTGAGCCGTCATAAGGCTTCCACCCCGGCTCCGGGGCATTCTGTGAGTTGGTGACGATCTTTTCTGCCACCTGGTAGTAAGGGGTGCCGCCACCCTGCGAATAGGTATCAAAGTCAAGACCTATCAGCAGATAGGCATAATAGGCCAGTACTGCTACCAGGTTATCGTTACGGCTGTTCGGATTAAACACCAGCGGCTGAAACTCCACATACCTGAACTGAAAGCTGTTATCAACAAAGTTGAGTACCGTAGACTCATAGGTGGTATTGAAGACAGGCCTCCTGAGCTGTACCTGTATGGTGCCACGAAACTCATCGGCAGAGAGCTGCTCATCAAGATTGATCAGCAGGTTACACTCTATCCTCTCCGAGAAGCTGAAGAGATTGTCACTCCAGATCATACCATTCATGAACTCGTAGATGTCACGCTGCATGCTCTGGAAAACCTCACGGTTTGACCCCTGTATCTTCTGAGCAGTAACCTGCACGTTGCAGTAGAGCTCCTGTGAGCTGACAGTGCCGGCATGCAGTGCCAGAAGAAGCACTGTTGCCATGATACGGATAGCCATTCTACAATTACTCATTACACTCTCTCTGTCAGTGAGATAATCTTGTTCAGGATGTCTGTTGCCACCTCCTCTTTCGGTTTCAACTCAAATTTATCAATATTATTGTTACTGTCAATGATGGTCACCCTGTTGGTTTCATGATCAAATCCTGCCCCACTCTCCCTGAGTGAATTAAGAACTATCATATCAAGATTCTTTCTCTTCAGCTTGCTGACAGCATTCTCCAGTTCATTGCCGGTCTCCAGCGCAAATCCGACCACCAGCTGTCCCTTACGTCTCTTTCTGCCCAGCAGTGCTGCAATATCTTCGGTGGGCCGCAGCCTCAGTACCATCTCGTCACCCTCACGCCTGATCTTCGTTTCAGACACCTCTGCCGGTGTGTAGTCAGCCACCGCCGCAGCCAGAATGGCTATGTCACAACTGCTGAAGGCCTCCAGCGAGGCACTGGTCATTGAGGCCGCCGTGGTGACGTTCACCACCATTACTCCACTGCCAGAGGGTCTCAGGCTTACCGGTCCGAGTACCAGTGTCACCTCTGCACCCATTGTGGCGGCAGCATCAGCCAGTGCTATACCCATACGGCCTGATGAGTGGTTGCTGATAAACCGGACCGGGTCAAGAGGCTCAACGGTGGGTCCGGCGTTGATAAAGACTCTTTTGCCCTTAAGTGGCAGCGCCCTCTCTATTTTTTTTTTTGAAAGGAGAGCTGTTATCTCCTTCACTATCACCTCCGGCTCTGCCATGCGTCCGCGACCCTCGAGGCCGCTGGCCAGCTCACCGCTGCCCGGCTCTGTGATATGGCACCCCATCCGTTTCAGACTCTCTATGTTGGATACCGTTGCCTGGTGAGCCAGCATATCCATATCCATTGCCGGAACCACCACTACCGGGCACCTGGCTGAGAGCCAGGTGGCCAGCAGAAGATTGTCAGCAATACCGGTAACCATTTTGGCCATGGTATTGGCTGTGGCCGGGGCTATCACAAACAGGTCACCCCAGAGACCCAACTCAATATGACTGTTCCAGCGGCCGTCGCTCTCCTCAAAGAAGCTGGTCATGACAGGGTTCCTTGATAGAGTGGCCATGGTCAGCGGAGTGATAAACTCAAGGGCTGCCGGCGTCATCACCACCCTCACCTCTGCCCCCTCCCTGACAAGCAGACGGGTAAGCATGGCCGACTTATAGGCTGCAATGCCTCCGGTGATACCCAGTACTATCTTTTTTCCTTTGAGCATATATCCCTCTCTCATTTACGGGATAAAGAGATCAGTAAAGCACCCTTTCGGGCGGACTGACTACTTATGCGTTTTCTGCTCCTTGTCAGGGTTGCGGAAATAGATACGCCCCTCCTCAAACTCTGAAAGGGCAATGAGGGTAGGCTTGGGTAGCCTCTCGTAGAACTTTGAGATCTCTATCTGCTCCCTGTTCTCAAACACCTCTTCAAGGTTATCGCTGAACGAGGCAAACTCCTCAAGCTTTGAGTTGAGCTCCTGCTTCATCTCAACAGCTATCTGGTTGGCACGCCTGGTGCAGATAAGGACACTCTCGTAAATGTTTCCCGTAGACTCATCGAAGTGATCAATATCACGGGTAATGGTATTGACGGGGGCAGTAATCTTTTTGTAATCCATATTATTAAATCAATGTTTGCAGTTACTCTCTCTCTGTGGCTGAGACATCAACCTTGAGATACCTGGCGGTATTGGTGAATATCCGGTTCACCTCACGCGTATACTTACTCTTCGGAAACTCCTCTATGAATGAGTAATACTCATCCAGCGCTGTCTGGTAGCGCTCTACCTGCCTTGCAGGAATACTGCTCACCGCATAGAGGTAAAGGGCATCAAGCCTCAGGTACATCAGCTCCTCACGGTACCTGGTATCAGGGTACTCCTTCAGGCTGTTGGCCAGTGAGACGGTGGCAGCCCGGTACTCCTTCATATCATAATAGAGCTTGGCACTGAGATATGACTTCTCAACCAGCTTCTCCTGCAGCTCCAGCACCCGTGCCTGACAGTCATTGATACGTGTGCTGTGCGGATAACGCTGCATGAAGATGGTGAAGCTCTCAATAGCCACACGCGTATTGGCCTGATCAAGCTCAGGACGATAGCTCTGGTAATACTGACAGAGGGCAGACAGGTAAAAGGCCTCCTCCGCATTGGTGCTGCGAGGATAGGTGTCAGCAAAATTCTGGAAGTACTGACCTGCCATCAGATAGTCATGAGTACGGAAGTGGGCCTGGGCATTGAGCCAGTTGAGCTGCTCAGCCTCCTCAGTGGCCCGGTACCTGGGCAGTATCTGCTCCAGCAGCTCAATAGACCTGTTATACTTGCCATCATCAAAATAGTCATACACCTTCTGCTTCTTGAGCTCATGATCCCTGCTCTTGAGAAGCTTCTCATACTCACCGCATGATGCCACGGCAAGAGCCAGCACCAAAAATGTTACCAGTCTGATTCTCATACATGAAAATGTTGCGCAAAATTACTCTTTTTTTTGATTTCACTGACAAAAACCGGGCAAAAGAGATGGGAAACAGGGTGGAAACCCTCTATCACCATGGGGTTAAGCCACCACAAATAGGTATAAATAGGTAGCAGAGAGGAGAAATGTTTTCATAAATTTGCGTGCGTCAAACAAAACCGTAACAATTATCGTGGATATTTTCGACAAGATCAGGACGAACCGTGGTGCACTAGGTCAATACCAGGAGCAGGCCGACGGCTATTTTATGTTTCCCAAGCTGGAGGGCGAGCTGGGCCCACGCATGAAATTCATGGGCAGGGAGGTGCTCAACTGGAGCCTGAACAACTATCTCGGGCTGGCTAATCACCCTGAGGTACGCAGGATCGATGCCGAGGCAGCAGCTGAGTACGGACTGGCATACCCGATGGGTGCCAGGATGATGTCAGGGCAGACAGCTATGCATGAGAAGTTTGAGCAGCTGGCAGCCCGGTATGTAAACAAGGAGTCAGCATACCTTCTCAACTATGGCTACCAGGGAATGGTGTCGATCATCGATGCCCTGATAGGAAGGCATGATGTGATTGTATATGACTCAGAGTCACATGCCTGCATAATGGACGGACTGCGTATGGTGCTGGCAAAACGGTTTGTCTACCCCCATAATGATATGCAGGGCTTTGAGAAGCAGCTGCAGAGAGCGCAGAAGATCACCGCAACAACCGGCGGAGGCATACTGGTGATCACCGAGGGGGTCTTCGGCATGGCAGGCGACCTGGGGGCACTGGACAAGATCGTCTCCTACAAGGATAAGTACAGATTCCGCCTCCTGGTTGATGATGCACACGGTATAGGTACCATGGGCGCAACAGGAGCCGGTACCGGAGAGCACTTCGGCGTGCAGGACCAGATAGATGTATACTTCGCAACCTTTGCAAAGAGCTTTGCAGGGATAGGAGGCTTCGTGGCCGGCGACAAGGAGATCATCAGCTACCTGAGGTTCAACCTGCGATCACAGATATATGCCAAGTCACTGCCAATGGCGATGACTATCGGTGCCATCAGGCGGCTCGAGATGATGAGAGACATGCCTGAGCTGCGCGAAAAGCTGTGGAGCATAACCAGTGCACTGCAGAAGGGGCTGAGGGAGGCAGGATTTGACCTGGGCCGGACAGAGTCGCCCGTGACACCGGTATTCTTCAATGGGGAGCTTGAACAGACAACCCACCTGATAAAAGACCTGAGACAGAACTACGGTATCTTCTGCTCAGTGGTGGTATACCCGGTAGTACCGCGGGGAGTGATCATGCTCAGACTGATACCCACAGCAGTCCATACCCTGGAGGATGTAAACTATACTATCAGGGCCTTCTCTGAAGTGAAGGAGAAGCTCGAGAAGGACATCTACCCCAGAGACAAGATAGCCGACTTCAGGAGCTAACTGATGCCACAGCTAAGGCACAGCGGGTTTGATGAGCCTGGTGTGATTATGCAGTGAACAATTTAGCTGATCATCATGTTAAGAGGTTGTTTGACCAGTCAATATGATGAGAGGCTATCCGGAGAGCATAAATACCCATGATGAGCTGCTGCAGGCATACACTGCCCTGTTTCTTTTTCTTGGCAGCTCAGTATCACTGACACCGGCCGAGAGCGGCCTGCCCCACCTCTGTGAGTCGGGGCTGCTACGCAACCTGCCGGTGGGAAGTACCAACAAAAGGTTTGAGCAGGCGAGCCGGATGCTCAGGTCACCATGCCCGCTGAAGAGCCAGTGCCGTATGGCCATAAGTGAGAACTACATGATGCTGCTGGGAGACGGTAGCAGCAGCAGGGGAGCATTTCCGGCAGCCTCACACTGGAGGGATGACGGGCTCACTGAGGAGGATCATCATAAACGGCTCTGTGCAATCTACAACAGGTATGGCTACAGCCTGGCTGACAAATTTGATCTCACCCCTGATCACCTCGGCATACAACTGCTGTTTGCCAACCAGCTGATAGAGAAATACCTGACAGAGGATGATGATGAGATAAAAGCGATGATAGGTGCTGAGCTGGCCGGCTTTATAGCGAATGAGATGCTCAGCTGGCTTCCCGGCTGGTCTGAGGCAGTGACCGGCATGTCAAAGACAAAATGTTATACCGCCATATCAGGACTGATAATCGGGAGTCTTGAGGATGTGTATGATATTATTGTGGGAGATCAGAAATTGGGATTGTAGAATCGTCTGATGGCCCCCATATAGTGTTCATTCCACCCCTCGGCAATATTGCTGTAAGCCTCTACCGGAATGTTTGTATGCTCTACCGTTACCGCGGTCTCACCACCATTGCCATTGATGGTGATGGTCACCAGTGAGTCCACCTCACGATCACCGAAGTACCACTCCTGTACCACCTTCTTGCCCGGCACCAGGTCAACGATACGTCCGCATATATCTCCGTCCCACATGTTAAACTCCTCTCCCGGTTCGGCAGGCATAATAGCTGAATAGCCTGACCAGAGTTCAATGGTGTAGGGGTTTGTCAGAGCGGCATAGATGTCAGATGGCTCGGCGTTTATCTTGTAGGTTTTCCTGAAACTTCTCATAATCTGCTTGTTTAATCCCCTGTTTGTAAATACAATAACTTATTCGAGAGAAGCGAGATATCGCTCGGCATCAATAGCCGCCCTGCATCCCGTTCCTGCTGCCGTCACAGCCTGCCTGTAGACATTGTCAGCCACATCACCTGCGGCAAATACGCCGGGCACGCGCGTGCGTGTGGACCCCGGCTCAACGATAATAAACCCTGTCTCGTCAGTCTCAACCCACGGCTTGAAGATATCTGAGTTGGGTGTATGGCCTATAGCCAGAAAGAAACCGTCGATCTTCAGATTGAACTTCTCCTCCTCAGCTGTTCCCCGGTTCCGTATAACCACCGCCCCTTCGACACCATTCTCACCATAGAGGTCCTCAACCTGGCACTTCCACAACATCTCTATGTTGGGTGTCCTCATAACCCTATCCTGCATAGCCTTGCTGGCACGCAGCACATCACGTCTTACTATCATATAGACCTTGCTGCAGAGGCCGGCGAGGTAGGTGGCCTCCTCACAGGCCGTATCGCCGCCACCCACAACCGCCACCTCCCGGCCACGGTAGAAGAAGCCGTCACAGGTGGCACATGCTGAGACGCCCTGACCGGCATACCTGGTCTCACCGGGTATACCCAGATATTTGGCGGTGGCGCCGGTAGAGATAATTACCGTCTCAGCCTCTACCACCAGAGAGTCATCAAAAGTGACCTTCAGCGGCCTGGAAGAGAAATCGGCTGCAGTGGCTATACCAAAACGTATATCTGTGCCAAACCGCTCAGCCTGCTTACGGAAGTCCTCCATCATGGCAGGGCCGGTGACACCATCAGGGTAACCCGGATAGTTGTCAACCTCAGTAGTGGTGGTAAGCTGTCCGCCCTGCTGCAGGCCGGTATAGAGTACAGGCTTAAGATTGGCGCGGGCAGCATAGATGGCTGCTGTATATCCGGCAGGGCCAGACCCCACAATAAGACACCTGGTCTTCTCGGTGGCGGTAACAGGCTGCTTCTGCTCATCACTGCTGCCTGTCTCAAGCGGCTTGAAAAACTGCATCGTTCTTTTTTTAAAAATTTATGACCGCAAAAATAATAATTAAATTCAAAAGTGTTAAAAAGTAATGATCAGGTGACCTGGTGAAAAGAGTGATACAGCTGGACCACTGGGCATTACGTCGCCCGGAGAGTCCGGCGTAATTTTTCTGTCAATCATAAACGCCTCTGCTGATTCGGCACTGTTAAACCGCAGTGAAGCGATGATATCATGACCTTTTTTTATCAGCAGCGCTGTATAGCCTGTTACTGTTCCAAGCTTCCCGATCAGGAGAGGTGCACCATAATGAACGCCCAGGGGGCCTCTCACCAGAAGAGCTCCTCTCATCATCTCCTCATCAATCTCACCTGCATAATAGCCGGCCGGATCAAAGAGTGGCCCGCCGATAGCGGTGATGATGGCAGCAGCAAGCAGCTCAGAACTCTTCTGATCAGCTTCACTGCCGGTATCATTGATAATATTGACATAGTAATGCCCCTTGCTGAACTGAAACTGGCATGCCGACCGGCACTGGTGGGCAGTGAGCTGCACCCCCATACTGCACCGGAACCTCGATACCGAGAATATGCCAAAGGCTGCCTCCGGGTCACGCATCCGGTAGATCTCTGCCATGATCTCACGCCCGTCGGATATGACCCTGACCACTTCAAGCGTATCAATACCATACTCAAGAACAAGGTCTGCCCCCTCACCCAGGTAATCATGAAGTGTCTCAGCAGTAAAAGAGGTGATACCGGCACTCTCAAAACCTGCTGAGCTGACAGGATGGCCGGGCAGAAGGGTCAGCTGTGCCATGGCAACAGTGGCAGATGAAAAGAGTATTGAGAATGACAGCAGCCGGAAAAGAGATCGGCAGGTAGGTCTCATGGTTAATTCAGGTCAGTGGTTAACATTACGGGTCAGCAGACAAATATAAAAATTTTAAGCTCCCTTTCTTACAACAGTGATATATTGCAATGCAGTGTCTCTCTTTATTTGAATTATCGGAATAGTTAATTAATTTTGCACGTCCTTAAAAAGACGGGATGTAGCTCAGCCAGGTTAGAGTACTTGTCTGGGGGACAAGGGGCCCCGGGTTCAAATCCCGGCATCCCGACAGGGTAAGAGAGCTGTAAACCAGCGTATTGTAGTTTTGTTGTTCTTGCGTGTGTTTATTTTTTTTGTGCTTTATTTGTACACAATTGTAATGTTTTGTACATTTCTAACGCGAAATACACGCGAAAAATGCCGTCGTTAAAAATTGCCGTAAGGAGTGATGAGATCAACAAATCCGGTCAATGCCGGATTAAAATCCGCCTGAGTCACCGCGGAAATACACGCTATATTTCCACCAATCCCGCCTATTATATTGATCCTGCCCTTGTCAAAGACACAGGAGAGATCTCACATAAATACGCAAGTGCCTCAAAATTAAACCTTCGCTTAAATGAGATTATTCAGGGATACCAAAAAAAAATAATAGAACTGGGAGATGAAGTCAACAATTTGAGCGCACAACAAGTCAAGGAATACCTGGAGGCTACAGCCCCGGACCTTGATTTTTTTGCATACGCTGCCAACGTAATAAGCAATTTACAGCTCAGAGGACACAACAGCACCGCTAAAAGCTACGCTTATACCATTGAACACCTGAAATGCGCCCTGGACAAAGATAACCTGCCATTCAGCATGTTTTCAGTCGATACTTTAAGGCAGTTTGAAGTATACATGTTGACAAAAACAGACCGTCCAAACAAAATAAATTCCGTGGCGGTCCATCTGCGAAATATCAGGGCCATTATCAACAGGGCTATCAATGATGGCACCACCGGGCAGGAGAATTACCCATTCAGACGGCACAAAATCAAAACAGAGGAGACCCCTATTCATTATCTGTCAATAGAGACGCTTCGTAAATTTATAGCAATTAGAGATCTTATTCCAGGTCATGGCCGGTTTATCGATCCTCTTCACCGGACAGCTGATATTTTTCTCCTATCTTTCTATCTTATTGGAATCAATCCTGCGGATCTTTCAAGGTTGAAAAAAGAGAACCTTGTCAACGGCAGGATCCAGTATAGGAGAGCAAAAACAGGCCGGCTGATTAGCATCAAAGTAGAACCTGAAGCCATGGAGATCATAAACAGGTACCCGGGTGAAGAATATCTATTGAATCTCATGGAAAATAAACCGGTACGAAAGGCTGACCGGAAAACTGAGCTGCATACTGATTTCAAGAGAAACGCAAATAAGAATTTACAGAAATTAGCCGGGATCCTCGATATCCCGGAAAAGGTGGTCATGACCTCAGCAAGATACTCCTGGGCAACCATGGCGGCCGGACTTAATATTTCAGATTCTATAATCGGCCGGGCCCTGGGGCATCAAAGCCCTTTCAAGTTAGTCCCGGTATATACCATGTATGACATCTCCCAGGTGGACCATGCCAACCGGCATGTAATTGACAAGCTTCTGGGAAAACAGAAAAGGCAAAGAAAATCACCGAAATAACTCCCGCCATGCTTAAAATCACACTTCAACCGCCAATCTACAGGAACAAAAAGTATGAGGTATTTATTGACCGTGGCTTCAAGAAGACATTCACAAATAAAAGGGAAGCTGCTGACTTCATTACCCAGGTAGAAAAACAATTGAATGAAGCTCTCCTGTTTGTTAATGAGTATTTTAATATCATTCATGCTTTTTACCGCACCTATTTTATTGCGGATCGAGACTATGAATTCAAATACAAAACCGAAAGTTGTTTTGCTGCCATCACAGAAAAACTTAACTACATATCCAGCCGCACTGAGGGCACAAATTACAACACTTTTATAGTCCGGGCCCTCACCATCAGTTTTGATTCTCTCATGGAAGCATGCGAGCTCATTGACAAAAAAAGCAGATCCAGGTATGACATGCTGACCAGAAGGCGAATTGCATTGTATAAAAAGCTTGCTGGCCTGTATGAAAGATCCCTTGAATTTGACAAGCTGGAAATTTTCAATGAATTCAGCCTGAGGATACAATCAGCCTAACTGCTGGCCTCAATTCTCTTGCGCCCTTTCTATCCCAAGGATCCCCAGCTGCTCATATAACAGATCCCTGGTAGCTATTACCAGCTCCTCCATCACGATGGCAGGCTGATCAGCTCCGGGATCCGCCCGGAGATCCGCCCTGTTATTCATCACCGGACGGCACAATACCAGGTCAACAGCAGGAGATCATTGTTA
>CAZHZC010000001.1:0-103894 GCA_964537135.1 uncultured Rikenella sp. | reverse complement strand
TGTTATTCATCACCGGACGGCACAATACCAGGTCAACAGCAGGAGATCATTGTTACACACATGACAGATCTGCGGTCCTCCATGGTCCGGGAAGGGCAGGCACCGGCCCGGGAACCGGTCGATATCCCTGGCACATTCCGCCCAAGGATCCCCAGCTGCTCATATAACAGATCCCTGGTAGCTATTACCAGCTCCTCCATCACGATGGCAGGCTGATCAGCTCCGGGATCCGCCCGGAGATCCGCCCTGTTATTCATCACCGGACGGCACAATACCAGGTCAACAGCAGGAGATCATTGTTATGAGTCCGGTTTTTTATTCATTTTGCAATGTTATACCAGGGAGGGGAGGGGCATTGTATATGCAAAAAGATTCATCTGTTAATTTTTTTGCGTCCCGTCTATCTTAAAGACTCCCCCTTTTGCCTCCCTTAGGATCCGGGCCGTTATCCTGGTCAACTTGAAATATTCAGACAATGACAGAAGTCGTTTCAGATCTTTAGCGCTTTCTTTGAACTCGCGCCCCTCCAGTTGCTCTCCTTCCCGGATCATAATCAAAAAGGTTTCTGTCAGGGCATCAATATCAAAATCACCTCTCCCCATTTTTTGGAATTTCTTGACTCCTATTCTAGAGTTAAGCTCCATTATAACAGCAAAGCTTAGAGAAACCCTAACTTTGCGCCCGTCAGTCAGAACCACATAATCTTCATCTCCGGGCCTTGAAAAAACATACTGTTTCGGCATATCACATGATGTTAAATGACAGAAGGGGAGGGGGACCGCCTCTGTCAAAGTTTTATGTATTTGTTCTTCTTCTCTGATTCTCCATATCAATAACACCTTTAAGCTCCCGACCACTGGCAACGAGCTCTACCCTTCCGGTCAACTCTATCGGTTTAGGCTGCACGGTAACAGTCCGCAGGTCAAATGTCCCTCCGGATCCTGCACCTGCCACACTCATTCCCCCGCCACCAGGAGAAGCTGCATTTGCCAAAGCTCCCTTGATCATAGTCCCCAGGGCAACCAGTGCAACACCGGCGGCAATAGCTGCTACCGGATTGAGCGTTTTTAGCGACGTTTTAATACCCGCTATCGCAACACCGGTAGCTATAGCTATTTTGCCAACAGCAAGGGCCATGTCGGCCAAGGACTCAGCCACAAGGATACCAAATCCCTCTAATCCCTGCCGCCCCGTTGCGAGATCTCCAAGAAATTCACCAAAGCCTACGAGAAAATTTTCGAGACTCTTCTCAATAGAACCTGTTATTGCCTTGTCAATATCTGTCAAGGTCTGAACAAAGACTCCCTTTACTTCTGCCAGCTGAGCCGCCAAGCCTTTAATATCAACTAATTCCGGCATTTCCAGCCTGTTGATCTTCGCCATATTCAGCCAGGCCTTCTCCGCTTCCTCTGCCATCAAACGTTGTGCCTCAGCTGCAGCATTGATCGCCTTGGTGAGTGTGTTGTATTCACCGCTCATCCTTCTGATCTGTCTGGCCCCTTCTGCCCGGAGGGTAGCAAGTTTTGACTCCTGCTCTACGATCTCCCGGAGCTGTTCAGATGTCGGATCCTTAGTGGCTATTGACAGCTTCTCCTTCATGATAGCAAGCCTATCAGTCTCCAGCTTCACTTCATCTTCCATCATCGACCTGCGCAATCTCAGGGCCTCTGCAAGGGCTGTCTGCCTCTCCGTCTCAGTTTTATCCAGGTCCTTTGCTGCAAGGCGGAGCTCCTCCATCTTCTGACGTCGCTGTTCCAGTGAAAGCACCAGGGCAGTCTCACGGTTATAGAGCTCGAGCTCACGCTTTGCAAGATCTCCGGCAGCCTTCCAGTTTTCTTTGAGCTCATCACCGAATCCCTTGACAGCATCTTTCATCCTTTCCCAGCCCTCTTTAAAACGACCGGTGACAAGAAGGAACAGCCCCTCACCGAGAGCCGCGACCCTGGAAATCACCGTATCGATGACAGACCTAATCTTACCCAAGGCAACAGTAACCTTGTCGGTGCCTTCGCCTGTTTTTGTAAAGTAAGCTATCAGGGATCCCAGGGCAGCGACCAGGGCACCGATGCCCGTTGCAATAAAGGCAGTTCTCAGAACCTTCATGGCGATGGTCAGCACCTGACCACCTTTGGCCGCCGCAACAAAACTCTGGGAAAGAAAATTGAGAGACTGGCGCATGGTATTCACCGAATCATTCACGGCGCCCATGTTGATCCCGAAAATATTCGCGAGCTCATCAATTGACGCATCAGCTGAGCCTTTAAAATCTTCTACCGCCTTGGCGCCATCCTTCAGACCTTCTTTGAAATCTTTGGTATCAACACCAAAGCGAGCTTTCATATTTGTAATTACCGTTCCCATCAGTTCTACTGCTTATAGTTTAACCCCCCCCCTCTGACTTTTGACAGAGGCAGAAGAAGGCGGGGGCTGCGGTCGCAGGAGTAATTCCAAAAGAGATTTTTACCCCCCTCCCCCTCAGACGTTTTGCACATTTTTTTTTCTGACTTTTTTGCTAACCGATTCATTTTTTACCCGCCTTTCCTTTTTTATTCCGTGTGCGACAAAATTTATCTTTCTTCATCACTTAGTATCATACTGGACTGTTTTTGCCCTGATTTGCTCGTTTCCTTTGGAAATTCATACTGATTGTCCAGCAGGCGTACTGCGGTACCTTTACGAGCCTCAGCAGCTGCAATCGACTGTAAATAGACGCTGGTGGTCTTTATATCCGTATGGCCAAGCATCTGCTGAACATCGTTGATGGTTGCACCGGCTCGAAGGGCAGTCACAGCTGCAGTGTGCCGAAGTGAATGAGCTGTGATCTTCGGATCATCAATTGATACTCCGCGCAACCGCGTCTTGATCATCTTTGACAGAAATTCCGGAGTGATCCGGGTAAAGTTGCTACCGGCAGCATGATTACAGAATACCGGCATACTTTCCTTCATATGATCATCGTCTGCATGTTTATTCCTGATACCCAGATATTGAAGTATCGGTTCAACTACCCGGGTTGTAATGCCGAGGATCCTGTCCTTATCATGCCTGCCTTTCCCCTGGATCCTAACCACGTATCTTCCTTCCTCAATGTCGATGTCAGCAGTGTTCATTCTGCAGACTTCAATGCATCTCATCCCGGTGCGTACCATCAGGTTGATGATGGCATAATCGCGGCTGCCATGGAGACTGTTGGCTTCGATCGATGTCAGGAGAGCATTGACCTGGTCCGGGCGGAGATGGTTTTTCCTGAACTCCCTGGAGATCCTGGGGGACCTGATACCGGCGGCAACGTTGTCACATTCCCCGACTTCCTCGAGCCAGACAAAGAATTGCCGCACGGTGGTCAGGTAATTGTCAATCGTCTGTGCTTTCTTTCCCAACTGTATCAGGTGCTCTTTGTACCTGATGATGTCAGCACGACGAATGTCATGGGGATCTCCGTTGCGTGTTATCCATACGATGAACACCCGAAGGTTTCCGCGATACTTCTTTCTGGAATTATCCATGATGTCCTGGTTTGCCAGAAACTCTTCCATAAGCTGCAGTATTTGACGTCCGGATCTCATTTCGTGTGGTATATGCAATTACTCATGATCTTGATGTATCCCCACCGCATCATGGAGATTCATTTGCTTTTATTTGAAAAAAGAGGAGCCGAGAAGCAAGCTCTCTCGGTGATTATATAACTTGACAACAAAATAAATGAGTGAAAACATAAAGACGGCTCCTCTTTTTATTTCAACTATCCTTCTGATCCCTCTGAGTCCTCTATCAAGATAGGCAGCACTCCAAAACCTTTGAAGTTATAATCCTGGGTGACGCTACCTTCAGAAGTAGGCGTTTTACCATCCAGCCCCTTTACATCATACCAGGCATGTGCCCATATTTTCAGCATTCCTGACTTAGCACGAGTAAGTGGATCAAAGGTTAATACTGTCGGGCCCACCTTACCTATCACCAGTCTGCTCCAGTTTCCAAAATAAAGCCCTACTCCATCTTCTTCGGTTCCCAGGTTGACCGGTGCATTACTTGTCACGTATACAGGATATCCATTCAGGAAACCGCTCGGCCTTACGAGGCCCCTATCCTGGTTTAAAATACCTCCATAAGCCCTTATAGACCAGTTTCGCGCAAAAGCTGAAGATTCCGCCTCCACCATAGCCATCAAAGTTCTCATTGCTGATGGTGATGTTATAAAAGCATATTCCCCAGGCTTCATGCCATATTTCAGAACACTGTCTTCCAGTTCATTTATATCCTCAAGCGTGGGCGCAGCTGATGCTACAGCAGTATCTTCACCAAGTGTACAGGCATATCCCATACCCTGAGGCCTATATGTACTACCTGCAGAAGATGCAAGTATGCCCCTTTCAAGTGCTAAGCCAATAGCCTGGTTAATTGCGTTTATTAGAAATATATCGGCGGCAGGCGATATAAACCCGGGTACTGAGTCTGAGATACACAGATATGCCGTAATTCTTCTAACATCCATCAGTATCCCTTTCGAGTCAAGGTTCGGCGTATCTTCGTCAAATGTGTCCAGGAAATCGGCTTCAATACCTGAAAGATTAGGGATTACAGTGTTGTTCACCAATCCATCCAGATAGAGAGCGCCAATACCTGGTATAACCATGGCATTTTCTACAGATACCACCGGAAACACGGGTTGTGTTGATGCCATACTCTCCGGGCCTAAAACGGCCCTGGAAACATGTGGTAATGTAATTGCACTCAGGGGAGCATTTACTATCCTTGCGGCCGCCAGTTCTTTTCTTGCCTGGGCAGTCAGCAGGCTCTTGTAGCTTCCGCCTTGTAGTACCTGACGGATTCTTTCGAACAGGCCAAGTGAGTTAAGTTCCATATTTTCAGTTTTTAAAGTGTTATTTACTTTTGTTTGTGGTCCCTGAGGAGTCGGCCTGCCCTTGTTAGCTGAATCAATGGCCTGCAAAATCTTTTCATGCGAATATTTATGAAGCTCAGCAGCTGGTATGCCTAATGACCGCGAAGCCACAGCATAAGCATCCTTGGCAATTTTTCTTTTACCTACTCCAGCGTTCGGGTTTGCCGGAATTGGCACGACAGAGATCTCCAGCAACTCCTGGCCTTCAAAATAAAATGTTGGATTGCTGCCTTCACGAGCTTCATCTCCTTTGCCAAAGCTGCCTTTTCCTACAGGAAGGAATCCCACAGACACTGCCGAAAGGCTCCCAAACTTGGTTTTCAGATAAACCTTTTCCGCCAAAGGATTGATTTCTGCAGGCTCAAACTCTATAGTTGCTACCAGGCATCGCCGGCCATCCACCACCTCTATCCCAACGTAGCTACTTTTCCCGATTACAACGTCAGGATCATAATTATCCCCGGTGCTTTGATGGTGATACAGGACAATGGGATTTTCCCGATAATTCTCTAACTCCCAATTATCCTGATTCAGAACAGTCCCATATCTGTCACGATCCGGCGTTGATGCAACAAACGATATCTCCCGTTCCTTCTCCTTTCCTGTAGAGAAGACCTGCCCGTCTGTTATTGATCTTTTTTGTCCCATGGCTCATGAAGCTTCTTTACGTTCATTTCTATCACATTCTTCCAAGAATATGGCCCGTGCCTGTCTTGCTCTATTTTCCCAGTACCTGGCCTGAGCTGCAACATTTTTTTTTCTGTTTTTTCTCCGATACTCGCGCATATATGCAGCTCTTTCTGCTCGCGCCGCCCGGGTTAATTCAATTTTTCCCATAAGCTTCTCTTATTTTGGTTCTTTAATCAACTTAATCACATCGGCCGCTCTCACGCTCACCCGCCCCTGTTTTTTGTCCATGTCCGGTTTTTCCCAGTGGACCTTTCCTTCTCTCATCGCTTTTTCAAGTCGCCGCCGGCCCACCATTCTTGATGCCTCCGCCTGGCTCATCCATATTTTGTCTTTTCGCGGTTTGACACCCATACTCTCCAGGGCAGCTGCAATAGAGGTCCTGACAGTCGATGCTATAATCTCCTGCAGTTCATCCCGTGTGAGAGTAATGTTTTCCATCATTCAAACGCTTATTTCTTCAGCAAACTCGCCTCATAAGCAAGCCGTGCCGCCGACAGGTTTTTCTCTTTATTTATCCTGGTTACAGTATCGACTTTCAGCGGAAACAATCCCTGCCATTCATTTGCAACCGACTGTTCAATGATCCGGATTGCATTTCCCGTGTCTCCATCGGAGAGCTCCATAAGTCTTTTGAAGGCTCCTGTCTCTCCCTCTTTTGTCTTGTAAGGCTTTTTGAGCTTCTTTCGAAAGTCAATCCATTGCTTCCATTTTTCTCCCAGAGCATTATCTGGATTAAAATTTTCTTTCAAATAGAAAAAAGGGTCACCTGATATAGATTCTTCTTTATTTTTCTTTGTTTTAATTTCCTTTTCTTTAATTTCCTTTTCTTTTAATTGCTTGGATTTGCTTGGACTTGCTTCAAGCAATGCTTGAGCTTTGCTTGGATTTGCTTCAAGCAATGCTTGAGCTTTGCTTGAACTTGCCTGGTTAAGTGCTCTTTGCCTACCTCCTATAGCCCCCGCTACTGCTCGTTTTGATCTCAATTCATTCATTTTATCCATTCGACGTAGCAAGGACTCTGAATAAAAGAACCGGTCATCATCGGTGATGGTAAACAGGCCAAAGGATTTGACAACTACTGTAAATTTTTCAGAGGTGGAATTGTAACGCCTGGCAAGTCCCGGCAGAGCATCCATCGGAAATGTGAATGCTGGTTCCTGAGTTCTCAAAGCTTCTACAAGGATCCAAAAGATTCCATAACCTTCAGGACCCAACCCCTCAATCAACCTTATAATTTTTGGATCGTTGGTTGCGTTCGCGTCGTGACTGAAATATTGGCTCGCTGTCATGTGTATGTCATAAGAAAGATAAAGATGAATGACAATACAAACCTATAGGATTCAAATAGGACCATCATAGGATTTCACCTACTTTAGATCAACGTAGTTATCAACGCACATATTAATATATAGATCAGTATATTACATCAATAACTAAACTATTCAGGTCCGGCAAGTGCATCAAATCAAATTACTATTGTGTTGATAACTTTATTATTAGTGTTTTTAAAAATTGTTCTCGCGTTGATATCTTTATTACCAGTGTTTTTTTGTCGGTTTGCTCATTTGTATTCAACCATGCCGCCCCTCGGATCTTTGACAATGCCAAAAGAAATTGCAAAATGATACACGCTAAATGAACGCTAATTCAATTTGCGCAACAATATACAAGACTGTAAATGTGATGGTTAGGGAGTTAAATAACTTGTCTGGGGGACAAGGGGCCCCGGGTTCAAATCCCGGCATCCCGACAGTGACAGACACCCCTGCTACCGTCAGGCAGCAGGGGTGTCCGTTTCTACCAGGGTGAGAGACTGTTAAGATCTGGTGTAATATGTTACTGCTCCTGTCTGACTCTGACGCGTCGGCATAGACTACTCCCTGTTGTTTGTATACTTGGTAATGATATGGTTACGCAGCTCCAGGAACATCGCGGTCACCCTGTTCATCTTCTCATCTGAGTAGCTGGTCAGGAACTTGCGGGCAGCGTTCTTGTCTCTCTTGTAGAGGGCCAGTGCCTCCTGCTCTATCCTCTCCTGTGAGATGAACATCTCCTCCTCAAAGGGGTCTCTCACCGCTCTCACGTCGGCCGCCACATCCTGAAACTGCAGGTTGGCAAGGTTATCAACAAAGTCTATTGCCCACCGTGCTGACCGTTCGTCATACTCCTCAGGATCATAAATATTGTATGTCTCAGCCACTGAGAGGTTGCCGGCGTAGATAGGCACATAGGGACTGAAGTAGGGGTTGTCAAGGTAGACCCAGTAGACACCGCCGATGGCATCAGGCAGCCAGTGGCGCAGCTGCACCACCATGCCATAGTGACCGCGGTGGCGTGCCACCGGCCTGCGCCATGTCTGTCCTATCAGCTTGCGCATCTCACTGCCGGGGAATGGTGTGGCAAGCGGGCTCTTCACATAGGCACCCTTGCCGTCAGCCACCAGCCACTCAGGGTATGAGGTCATGTCATAGATGGTACCCTCAAAGGTGGAACGCTGAAAGGCGATCACATCCTTTACCGAGATCTTCTTCTCAGGCACCGCCGAGAAGGGGTATAATGAGAGAGGCTCCACATACTGGAAATATGGCTCTTTACCCTTGTAGGGATTGGAGGGGTCAAGCCTTCTGTCAGGCCACTCCTTCAGGTTGGGCATAAAGGTGGTATAGAAGAGCCAGAAGCGACTGGTAGCATACTCAACCGGCAGCGGGGCATAAGCCTCCTGCCAGATGAAGGGGTGGCCCGAGGAGGGGTCATACCATCCGCGGTCAATCGCCTCCTCCATATAGTTGTCAGAGACCATAAAGAGGTCTGCATCAGTGGGGTCAATCTCCTTGATAATACTCCAGTTGGGTATCATCGTCGCATGATCATCGGGAAGGCGCTGAGCTGCCCAGATAGCACCGGGCCTGCCACTCGCCGGATCCCACTCATTACCTACGCCAAACACCTCAAAGACCCACGCCTCCTCGGTGTCAGCAATGACCAGCGCCTCGGAGCCGGGACCGCTGGAGGGGAGGAAGCCGTAGGTGATCATCAGGTCACCTATCAGGCGGACCGCGTCGCGCGCAGTGGCACAACGCTGCAGGGCAAAGATCATAGCCTGCTCAATGGTCATAATCTGCTTACCCCCCTGACGGAAGCTCATCAGCTCACGCCGCTGGTCAGTGGTACTCTCTGCAATGGCAAGCTGTACCTCATTCATATGGGAATAGGCAGAGTGGAAGTAGCCATAGGTCTTACGCACCTGCGGGATGTATCCCAGTATCTCACCGTCATCATCAAGAGGACGGTCAGCATCCTGTATACCCCAGTAGACAGGTGCCATCTCACCCTGACGGAAGGATCTTCCCGGGACATAGTAGATACGTGAATCAGGACCACAATCGGTATGAGAGATGAGCACCGAGCCGTCGGCAGTAGCCTTCTTGCCTGCCGCAATGACAGTGCAGCCAGAGATCTGCTGAAGAGGCAGCATAAGCACTGCACAAAGCAGAACCACAATGTAATAGATCTTTTTCATAAGAGTGTTTTAGTGATTGACAAAACAAAATATAGCCCTCCATGGCAAGGCAATGAAGGGACCGGTAGCCACACCACGCTCCGGCAACAGTGCCGGACTGCAGGGAGCTCCTTCCTACAAAAATAGAAAATTATTGCACTTTGCAAGGAGTGATGAAGAGAGCCGGAAGAGCTGAGGCAGCTACCCGCCTCACTCAATACCAGGACTGCACCAGCACCTTACGGTCATTCTGGTACTCACTGAGACGGTAGTAAACAGATGAGTCGTTCTCTATCTGATAGATCCAGTAGCCATAGATACCCGGTGTGACATACCTGCGACGCAGGTAGAGCCGGTCACCCTCCCTGAACCCGCAATCACGGCTATAGGCTGAGATCTTGCCGTAGGCGGAGTCCTGGCTCGTCTTGATCCATATCAGGTGCGGATCACCAAACCGCTCAGGGGCGGTATGCCGAAACTCCTCGAAGTCACCTACATACTTGCGGGTAACATAGAGCCTGTCTTCATCAGGATCAGTAACAGCGGTACCTGCAGAGCCGCATGAGGCTGCCACAATCAGTAGTACCGGTATCAGAAATCTCAGTAATGACATCTGTTATGCTCTTTAATGTTGTAAGGGGTCACCCCCGATGACCGGAGCACTCTCTAGAAGAGTACCAGGGCATCACGGATAACCTTTGATGAGTCATCAGTGGCATAAAGCTTAAGGCTCACCTCAGGAACAGATTCGGCAAGAATATCGGTGATAGGAGAGAATGAGTCACGAATATCGGTGAGCTCTTTCATATCATCATACTCCTCAAGCGGTATATAGATATGTACCAGCAGCCTGTATTCCGGATTGTTTATCCTGGTCAGTGCCTTCACCATCTTGGTAAGCCATAGCAGTGATGAGGTATTGAAATACTCAATATTTAGCTTCAGGTGCGTCACCGGGAGAGGGTCTGACACATAACGGCCAATCCAGTCAAGAACGGGCTCATACACCCTTGAAGCGTTCTCAGGAAGTGACCTGCCTGAGAGAGAGAGTTCACCGCTGCTCTTCTTCAACTCTATCTGCGGTGTCTTGGAGCTTTTTTCAATTACTAAATCCTGTAACTTTTTCATTTTTTCGGCTCTTCCCTGAAGAGTAGGTAAAATGGGTTAATAACACCTTTCAAAATTAGGTGATACAATCTCACCCGCATAGCCATTAATCAAAAACTAACGGACGGTCATCAACTTTTACGTATGTTCGTCACATCACCCGGTAAAACAGCACCTACCCTGCCTGCCGGTCACTCTATTCCCAGGTAGTCACCGATGGTGCCCTGCCAGGTATCATCAAGCAGCGGAAGGCTGGGCAGCCTGTAAAGGTCTGATGCAGCTGTTCCGGTGACATTGCGTTCTGAGGTACGTATAAACCGGTAGCCGTGGCGTTTTGCTGCAGCAATAACGTCAGGGTCACCGGCACCATCGCCGTAAGGGAGTGCCAGCGACTCCACTACTCCATGGATGTATCTGTCTATCAATATCTTTGATCCGCCCAGCTCCTCATCAAGATACTCATTCCACACCTCACCGCCCCCCAGCGCCTCTTTCATACTCATCAGAAACTGGTGTGACATGGTGTGTGATCCAAAGGAGAATGGTCTGACCCCGCCGTCATAGGCGTGGTTGCTCATGAGCTGAACCTCTTCCCACGAGAGGAATGAATTTTTTCCTATCTGCGCTGCCCACAGAAAAAAGGTAGCCTTCATACGGTATCTCTTCAGCAGCGGCATAGCCCGGGTATACCATGAGTGGTCACCATCATCAAAGGTGATGATGGCACCATGAGTGACAAGCTGCTCCCTCCCCTCAATCACCTCAGCCAGCTCATTGAAATCCATCACCCTGATATTATTATCCCTGAGATAGATGAGATCTCTCTCGAACTCTGCCGCACTGCGTTCATACAGGTTTTCAGGCTCGCCGGCCGTTATGCGGTGATACATCAGTATAACCACCCTGGGCTCCTCTACCGGCTCCGGAGTAACTATACGGTTACAGCTGCCTGCAAGCAGCAGCAGCCCAATCAGGGCGGGCAGCAGGAGAGTCCTGCTGTTTCGGTCTCGTATGGGTAATATGGCAATCATAGCTCTCACAGCTCGCTTTACATTCTGGCTCTCATTACCAACACAGCTCACATGGCATTAGTAGCTCACTCTCTATATGATGAGAACGGTACAGTGCCTCTTTTCTTGTATGGCACCCCCCCTTTAGCGTTGCTCATGCTTTTCCGAGGCGAGCCGTCTGAGTCCTTCCAGCTCATCACGCAGCCTTGCTGCCTCAATAAAGTCAAGTTTTGCTGCAGCCTTCTCCATGGCTCTCTGTGTCTTCTCCATGCTCTTTTTTATCTGATCGGCAGTCATGTATCTCACCACCGGGTCGGCGGCTATATCTATCTTTTCAGGCTCTATATATGCATGCACTGCCACCCCCTTGTTGCTCAGTCCGCGCAGCATGGCACCCTCCCTCTTCACCACCTGTCGCGGCACGATACCCATCTCCTCGTTATAGCTCAGCTGTTTAGCCTGCCTCCGCTTGGTCTCATCAATGGTAGCCTGCATGGCGCCTGTGATACGGTCAGCATACATCACTACCAGTCCGTTGATATTGCGTGCTGCCCTGCCGGCTGTCTGTGTCAGTGCCCTTCCTGACCTGAGGAACCCCTCCTTGTCGGCATCAAGGATAGCTACCAGTGACACCTCAGGCAGGTCAAGCCCCTCGCGCAGCAGGTTGACCCCCACCAGCACATCAAACTCACCTGATCTCAGTCCTTCAAGTATCTCCACCCTCTCCAGCGTCTCAATATCAGAGTGGATGTATCGTGATCTGATATCATACCTGGTCAGGTAGCTATCCAGCTCCTCAGCCATACGTTTGGTCATGGTGGTCACCAGCACCCTCTCACTGCGCTCTGCCCTCACCCTTATCTCCTCCATCAGGTCATCTACCTGGTTTTTGCTGGGTCGCACCTCCACCGGGGGGTCTATCAGTCCGGTGGGTCTGATCACCTGATCGACAAATACCCCCTGGCTCTTCTCCATCTCATATCCGGCCGGGGTGGCACTCATATAGATGGTCTGCCCTGTCAGCTTCTCAAACTCTTCGAGGGTGAGCGGTCTGTTGTCGAGGGCGGCAGGAAGGCGGAAGCCATACTCCACCAGTGTCTTCTTGCGGGAGTGGTCACCACCATACATAGCCTTTACCTGTGGTATGGTGACATGGCTCTCATCTATCACGGTGACAAAGTCATCCTGAAAACAGTCGAGCAGGCAGAAGGGCCTCGTCCCGGGAGCCCTGCCATCGAAGTAGCGTGAGTAGTTCTCAATGCCGCTGCAGTAGCCCAGCTCCTTTATCATCTCCAGATCATACTGCACACGCTGTTCGATACGCCGCGCCTCCTCAGGGCGGCCCGCGTCACGGAAGAAGGCAGCCTGAAGCACCATATCATTCTCTATCTCAGTCACCGCACTGTTGATACGTTCCCGGGTAGTGACAAAGAGGTTGGCAGGGTAGACAACATACTCATCAAGCTGCTCAAGCTGCCGGCCGCTACCCGGGTCAAACGATGAGAGCTCCTCCACCTCATCACCGAAGAAGATGACACGAATGGCCACATCAGCATAGGCGGGGAAGATATCGACGGTATCGCCCCTCACCCGGAAGGTGCCATAGGTGAACTCGGTCTCATTGCGTGCATAGAGGCTGTCAACAAGGCGCCGCAACAGGTGAGTGCGGGTGATGCGGGCACCACGCATAAGATGAATGGTGTTGGACCGGAAATCGTCAGGATTGCCGATACCAAAAAGACATGAGACTGATGAGACAACGATAACATCACGCCGACCGGAGAGGAGTGAGGAGGTGGCACTGAGCCGTAGCTTCTCTATCTCATCATTGATAGAGAGATCCTTCTCAATATAGGTGTCGGTCACCGGGAGGTAAGCCTCCGGCTGGTAATAGTCGTAGTAGGAGATGAAATACTCCACGGCATTATCAGGGAAGAAGTGCCTGAACTCACCATAGAGCTGTGCTGCCAGTGTCTTGTTGTGGCTGAGAACCAGTACAGGCCTGTTGATTCTGGCAATCACATTGGCAATGGTGAAGGTCTTGCCTGAACCGGTCACTCCCAAAAGCGTCTGATAGAGGTCACCCTGACGAAGTGAACTCACCAGCTGCTCGATAGCCTCCGGCTGGTCACCTGACGGCACAAAATCGGATATAAGCCTGAAATCCATGATCACTGATTAGGCAAAAATAGCTTATAATAGAAAAAGAGGTGCCACAGGCACCCCTCTTTTCTATGCCCGGGCCATAACGAGTCAGCCCAGGTATCCTTTCAGGAGCTTGCTGCGTGAGGTGTGACGAAGACGGCGTATAGCCTTCTCCTTGATCTGTCGTACCCGCTCACGGGTGAGACCGAACTTTTCACCTATCTCCTCAAGAGTCATCTCCTGGCATGCTATACCAAAGAAATAGCGGATAATATCCCTCTCACGCTCGGTAAGGGTGGCCAGTGCACGGTCTATCTCTACTGAGAGCGACTCGTCAATAAGCATCTTGTCAGCATATGGCGAGTCAGTATTGGTAAGCACATCAAGGAGGCTGTTGTCTTCACCCTCAACAAAAGGGGCATCAACGGAGACATGACGGCCTGACACCTTTAGGGTATCAGCCACCTTCTCCTTGGGCAGGTCAAGAGCCTCGGCAAGCTCCTCAGGTGTGGGAGTGCGCTCATTCTCCTGCTCAAACCTTGCAAAGGCTTTGTTGATCTTGTTGAGTGAACCAACCTGGTTGAGAGGCAGACGAACTATCCTTGACTGCTCGGCAAGAGCCTGAAGGATAGACTGCCTGATCCACCAGACAGCATAGGAGATAAACTTGAAACCCCTGGTTTCATCAAACTTCTCTGCTGCCTTGATAAGGCCAAGGTTGCCCTCATTGATGAGGTCTGGCAGACTGAGGCCCTGATTCTGATACTGTTTGGCAACTGACACCACAAAACGGAGATTGGCTTTGGTAAGCTTCTCCAGTGCTGCCCGGTCACCCTTCTTGATCCTCTGAGCCAGTTCTACCTCCTCCTCAACCGAAATCAACTCTTCTTTACCAATCTCCTGTAAATATTTGTCCAATGAAGCACTTTCACGGTTGGTTATGGATTTGGTAATTTTAAGTTGTCTCATGCTATATATCCCTTCGAAAAAATTTTGGCAAATGTACTGCTAATTAAGTTATAATACAAATCTGTCAGATGCTCCCCCGGCAGGGGCGACTCTTCAGTCCAATCACCTGAGCAGGTTATTGTTATCTTATATGTTCCCCACCTATCTTCTTGTCTGATATTTAAAATAGGTTCCATCTGGTGTAAAGCCCTCAATTGAAGAGAGGTTCTTCTCATTGTTTGTAGCCTTCTGTACCTCATTTCCACTATTCACCTTCTGGCCGTTAACGTCTGTTATGATCGTGCCTTTTGAGAGGCCCAGGTCACGCAGTCGTCCATCAGCCAGGGATGAGATCTTTACTCCACCAGAAATCCTGTATTGACTTTTCTCGCCTGCAGTGATCGGCGTGAATGTGGCGCCGAACACTGTTGAGGATTGTGTCCCGGGAGCTACAACGCCTGTACCTCCTTCAATATTGCGGAGCACCACACTCTTTTTATCCTGCTTGCCCTTTCTTACGTATGTTATCTCCAGCCTGTCGCCCGGTCTGTGGCGGCTAACCTTCTCCTGCAGATCGGCACTGCTCTCTACTGCCTCACCATTGATTGCTATTATCACATCCTTCTCAGCCAGTCCGGCAGCCCTGGCAGCACCATCTTCGGTCACCTCTGCCAGGTATGCTCCCTTTATCTCCCTGAGCTTCTCACGATCGGCTATCTCCGATGTGACATCCTGTATGCTCACCCCCAGGAATCCGCGCTGCACCTCTCCATACTGTCTGATATCCTCATACACCTTTTTTACTATAGAGGCAGGTATGGCGAATGAGTTGCCCGCATAGGCACCGCTGGGTGATATAATTGCGGTAGTTATACCTATCAGTTCACCCCTCAGGTTAACCAGCGCCCCTCCGCTGTTGCCCTGGTTAAGGGCCGCATCGGTCTGTATGAATGACTCTATCCGGTACTGCTGGTCAAGCAGCCCCAGGCTCCTGCCCTTGGCACTGACGATACCTGCGGTAACCGTTGAGGTGAGGTTAAAGGGGTTACCCACTGCCAGCACCCACTCACCAAGCCTTATGGCATCGGAGTTGCCATACCCGATATAGGGTAGCCCGGTAGCCTTGATCTTTAGTACAGCTATGTCAGTGGAGGGGTCACGCCCTACCACCTCAGCCGGAAAGGTGCGCTTGTCATTAAGCGTCACATCCACCTCTTCAGCCTCCTCAATAACATGGTTGTTGGTTATTATAAACCCGTCAGGTGTCACAATGACTCCCGATCCGAATCCGCGTATCTCACGCTCACGCGTCTGACCCGAGCCACGACCATAAAAGAACTCATAGATGGGGTTTGAGTAGGAGGTGGTCACCTTGGTACGTGTCTTGACATGTACAACAGCATGAACAGTATGCTCGGCAGCAAGGGTAAAGTCACTGACACCATCCTGGGGAACCAAAGAGGTGTAACTGACATTCCCGCCAGCCGGCTGACCCTCCCAGCCACTATCGGCAGCATGCCTTCCCGGCTCCAGATAACGGGTATAGACAAACAGACCGGCAAGGGCACCGATAAGCGCAATAAGCAAAGTGGTTATAAACCTGTTTCCTTTCATGACAATAATAGTTTTATTCTGATCCGCTCTTTAATTTTTACAAATTACATGCCTCTCTGAAAGATCAGTATCTTTACAACCAATCGTGGCAGCAATTGTTTTACAAATTTTTAAAAATTTAACAGACTGAAGGGGTCATTTTAAGATAATTAACTTCAATTTAACGGTATGAAAATTATCTTTAACAAATATGAGGGTGCCGGAAACGACTTTATCATCATTAGGAATACGCCCGCTCTGCCGGCACTCTCAAATATAGCATTTATAAGCCACTTATGCAACAGGCGTTTCGGTATTGGTGCTGATGGTCTGATACTGATCGAAGAGTCACCCGGTTATGACTTCCGGATGCTCTTTTACAACTCTGACGGGTCACCGGGTGCCATGTGTGGTAACGGTGCCCGTTGTGCTGCCCACTTCGCCATGCGGCACATTACCGGCTTCCGCCAGCTGCAGTTCCTGGCAGGCGACGGTCCGCATACGGCACGTCTCGCTGATGAGGGCTTCATTGAGCTCTCCATCACTGATGTGGGTGGGATGAAAGAGGTGCCCGACGGTCTGTTGGTAGATACCGGTGTACCACACCTGGTGGTCTTTACCGATGACAACAGCACTACCGATGTGACCGGCGAGGGAAGGAGGCTGCGCTGGTTACCCCACTATGCTCCTGAAGGTGTCAATGTCAACTTCGTTACCATCAGTGACGGCAGGCTCAGCCTGAGAACCTATGAGCGGGGGGTGGAGGATGAGACGCTGGCCTGCGGGACCGGCGCCACAGCAGCTGCCATTGCGGCAGCCCATACCGGAAAGATTGTCACAGGTATGACAGAGGTGACCACCCCGGGAGGCAGACTGACGGTCAGGTTCGACCTGACTGACCGGGGTGCCCGCAACATCTTTCTCGGCGGACCGGCTACCTTTGTGTTCAGCGGTGAAAAGGAAATAGAAAACATTATCTGATATGAAAAGTATGGTTGAGATGAAAAATTTAGTTCTAAAGAGGCTCTTTGCTGCAACCGTGATATTGACCATGGCTGCTGCCATGACGGCACAGCCCGGCAACAGTGAACTGCTCAATGCGATCAATGATATCAAGAGGAGCATCGATGCCCTGGGGCATCGCCTTGATGTGCTTGAGAAGGGGGTTGATGATGTGCTGTGGTATGACCGTGTAGGTGATATCGCATTTATTGACAAGGTGTATATCACAGGCCCGCCACCCGCCAAAGAGGCCAATCCGACCGGTCAGGGTGCCGGCAATCCGCTCAAGTTCTGGAGCTATGTCTTCATACCACGTGATATCAACCCTGCAGCAAAGTACCCGCTGCTGGTGCTGCCACATGGCGGTGTACATGCCAACTTCACCACCTACCATACCCATATAATACGTGAGATGATCACACAGGGCTATATTGTTGTGGCGGCCGAGTACCGTGGCTCAACAGGGTACGGGGCAGCCATGTACCGCAGGATAGACTATGGCGGACTGGAGGTGGAGGATGTTGATGCCAGCCGCAGGTACATGATTGAGAACTATGAGATAGTTGACAAAAACAGGGTGGGCATCATCGGCTGGAGCCACGGCGGACTGATAGGTCTCTTCAGTATCTTCAACCACCCGGAGGCATACAAGGCGTGCTTCGCCGGGGTGCCGGTGAGTGATATCATAGCACGTATGGGATACAAGAATGACAACTACCGCGATCTCTTCTCAGCCTCATACCATATAGGCAAGTCGGCAGACAATGATGTGGCCGAGTACCGGAGGCGCTCACCGGCATGGCAGGTTGAACGCTACCGCAACACCCCGCTGCTGATACACACCAACACCAATGATGAGGATGTCAACGTGCTGGAGGTGGAGCACCTGATAAAGTCTCTCAAGGCTGCCGGCAAGCAGAACTTCAAATACAAGATCTTTGAAGAGATGCCCGGCGGACACTCGTTTGACCGCATGGACTACCGGGAAGCACGGAAGATCAGGCTTGAGATTTACAACTTCCTCAACGGTGAGCTCAAGCCACCCAAACCATTCAAAAACCTGCGTGACCTGGAGAGTGCAGCCTATCGTTTCTGATGGTACCGGAAAAGCTCTACGGCAAGACCCTCGACGGGCTCTCGGCAATAGTGCATGAGGCCTCCCTCCCGCCCTATGCTGCACGCCAGATAGCGGGGTGGCTCTACCGGAGAGGCGCCCCTGAGATAGGCGCGATGACCGACCTCTCCGTCAGGGCACGTACACTGCTGGCCGGGAGCTATGTGACCGGCGTGGCGCAGCCCGTCTCGGAGACCCTCTCTGCCGACGGCACAAAGAAATACCTCTTCCGCACCGGCGGAGGCCACTATATTGAGACAGCCTGGATACCTGACCGCCACAGGTCAACCCTCTGCCTCTCGGTACAGGCCGGCTGCCGTATGGGCTGCCGCTTCTGTATGACAGCCAGACAGGGGTTTCAGGGCAACCTCACCGCCAACGAGATTCTGAACCAGTTCATAAGCATACCTGAGCATGAGAGGGTGACCAACATTGTCTATATGGGGATGGGTGAGCCGCTTGACAACCTCACGGAGGTGCTCACCAGCCTGGAGGTGCTCACCTCTGACTGGGGCTATGGGTGGAGCCCCTCACGTATCACCGTGAGTACAATAGGTATTGCCGGGCGCCTCAGTGAGTTCCTGGAGAAGAGCAGGGTACACCTGGCGGTCAGCCTCCATTCACCGTTTGACAAGGAGCGGGAGCAGCTCATGCCGGCAGAGAGAGCATGGCCCGTGAGAGAGATCATCGACGAGATCAGGAGGCACAGCTTCGGCAGGCAGCGAAGGGTCTCCTTTGAATATATCCTCTTCAGGGGAGTGAATGATACCGGCCACCATGTCAGAGAGCTGGCCAGGCTCCTCAATGGCCTGCGTTGCCGTATCAACCTGATACGGTATCACCAGACGACAGGATCAGACTATACCTCGCCGCCCCGCGAAGAGATGGAGGCATTTCGTGACAGCCTCAACGCAAAAGGAATAACTGCCACCATACGTGCCAGCCGCGGTGAAGATATCGGGGCAGCATGCGGACTCCTCTCAACCATTGAACTAAACAAAAAGTCATGAGCAAAAGAACCTTTATCGTAACGCTGTTTGCAGCTCTCCTTTCTGTCACACTCTCCGCCCAGCAGGAGGTGATAGATAATATACTGGCTGACACCACACTGACCGGCTCATCATGGTCGGTATGCTTTGCTGATGCCGTCACCGGAGAGGTAATTTTCGGTCATGATGCTGACCGTAACCTCGCCTCCGCCTCGGTGATGAAGCTCTATCCCACCTCGGTGGCCCTCTCACTGCTGGGGCCTGACTACCGCTACCGGACGGAGCTATACATAACAGGATCACTCAATCAGAAAAGGGGTATCCTCAATGGCGACATCGTCATACTCGGTGGCGGTGACCCTGCCCTCGGCTCGCCATACTTCACTGACCACTATGGTGATGTGACGGCAGAGTGGGTGGCAGCCCTCAGGGCAGCAGGAATAAAACGTGTCAAAGGGCGGGTGGCTGCCGCCCGGTCTCTCTATGACCTCAATCCGCTGCCTGACGGATGGGAGTGGGGTGATATGGGCCAGTACTACGGGGCGGGTGTATATGATATTAATATCAATGACAACGCCTATAACATATATATAACCGGTGGCGAAGAGGGGGTGCCGGCCATGATTGACTCGGTGCAGCAGTATGGAAGAGATATCAGCATGATCAACTACCTCATCTCATCGGGAAGGAGTGACAGGGGATATGTCTACAACGCCCCCTATAGCAGCACGGCATGGATCAGCGGCACCGTACCGGTAAACCACAGCTTCGCCCTCAGGGCATCTCTCCCTGACCCGCCGATGGCGCTGGTGAGGAAGCTTGACGCTGATCTGCGTAAGGCAGGTATAGTGATCGATGGTATACCTGCACGAGAGAGAGTAATACTGGAGGGACAAGAGTGCCGGGAAGCGGCCCATACCCTCTCTCCCGCCCTCACCGAGATAGTGAAGGTGACAAACCATGAGAGCGTGAATATGTATGCCGAAGCGCTGAGCAGGCACCTGGGATATGAACTGAGGAGGGAGGGCTCATACAGTGCCGGAAGAGCAGTGATAGCTGACTTCCTCGACTCGATAGGGTGTGACCACCGCAGATCACTGCTGCTTGACGGGTCAGGGCTCTCTTCAAACAACAACATTAGCGCCAGGCTGACAGTAAAGCTGCTGGTACATATGAACAACAGTCCCGTGGCTGACCACTTTGTCTCTTCACTGCCAGAGGGAAACCTCTCAGGAACCATGAAGAACTATTTTCGTGATGAGATGTTTAAAGGAAGGGTAGTGGCAAAAACGGGAACAATCAACAGCGCAAAGTCGTTCGCCGGATATTTCACTACCAACAGCGGCAGAAGAGTGGCATTCACAACTTTTGCCAACGGTTTTACGGTGGGATCAAGGGTAATCACAGATTACATGGAGGAGATGGTGAGGGAAATTATCCTCAGCTATTGAGTCCCCGTCAGCACCAGAAAGAGAGGAAACATGAACTATTTCATGCTCCTCTTACCGTTTTAATATACTTTAACATAATAGATTGAATAATCTCCTAATTTTGCGCTTCGGGAAATTGGACAGATGTTGTAAGAGATGAAGAAAAGTACAAAAATAGCGCTATTCGCCAGCATTCCCATTATACTTGCCATCCTCTTTGCAGGGCCGCGGATAGGCCTCTGGGGCAACCGTGACCTGAAGAAGGCTGACAAGATGCAGACGGCACAGGGCCCGGGCGGACAGGGTGGTCAGGGCGGTCAGGGCGGACAGGGCAGACAGACCCTTCTGCCGGTGGTGGGTATCATTGCTGAACCATCATACCTTACACACGGTATCAGATCAACCGGCTCACTGCTGGCCAATGAGGAGGTAGATATCGTAAGTAAGGTATCAGGCAAGGTGACCGGCGTATTCTTCAGGGAGGGGAGCAGGGTGAAGAAGGGTGACCTGCTGGTAAAGATCTATGATGAAGACCTGCAGGCGCAGCTGCAACGCTCAGAGATACAGGAGAAGATGCTCTCGGAGAAGCTGGAGAGACAGCGGGTGCTTCTCTCAAAAGATGCTGTCAGCCGTGAGGCGTTTGACCAGCTGCAGACCGATTACAATGTGATACTGGCAGATATAAACCTGCTTAAGGTGCGTATAGCCGAGACAGAGGTACGTGCACCGTTTGATGGTGTGATAGGGTTCAGAGACGTGAGCGAGGGAACATATGTAACCCCGTCAGTAAAAATAGTACACCTGACAGACCCCTCATTCCTCAAGATACAGTTTGCGGTCTCTGAGAAGTATGTCTCTGAAGACCTGATGGGCAAACGTATCTCGTTCGAGACAGAAGGGTACCCCGAAGAGTTCTTCGCCACCATCTATGCGGTTGACTACCGTATAGATGAGTCTACCCGTACCATAGGGCTCCGGGCACGCTATGACAACCGTGACGGCAGGCTGGTGCCCGGCATGTTCGCAGCACTGACGCTGATCACCGAGGAGAAGCAGGATGCACTGCAGGTACCCACCGAGGCTATCGTGCCCGAGATGGATCAGAAGAAGCTGTGGGTGGCACGTAACGGAAAGGCCGAGCTGATACCCGTGGTGACAGGGTCACGGACACCATCATCAATAGAGGTGCTGGCAGGCCTCTCGGTGAGTGATACCGTGCTCACTACCGGCCTGATGCAGCTGCGACCCAATATGCCGGTCAAGGTACACATCGAAAGGTGATCACAACAGGTACGGGCCGCATGAGAGGTTAATGAATGGTCACATTGACAATCACATGGAAAGCCTCTTCGGAGGCTGCCCGGAGCCGGAGGGCCACCTGATAGGTCATCCGAATGGTGACACCAGCACTAAGGAACAAGTTACAGAAATAGGTTAAAGGCAAAAATGAGTCTCTCGTCAACAAGCATAAAACGACCGGTACTGGCTACAGTGATGTCACTGGTCATCCTGATCATGGGAGGTATCGGATACACCTTCCTCGGGGTGAGAGACTACCCCAGCGTCGACCCGGCCATAGTGACAGTCTCCACCTCATTTCCGGGTGCCAACTCTGATGTTATGGAGACACAGATCACTGAGCCCCTTGAGTCAGCCATAAACAGTGTACAGGGTATCCGCTCCATCTCCAGCTCCAGCAGTGACGGCTCATCACGTATCACCGTGGAGTTCAAGCTGGAGGTAGACATGGAGACTGCGGTCAATGATGTCCGCGACAAGGTGTCGGGAGCGATGCGCCGACTGCCACCCGATGTTGACCCTCCGGTGGTGCAGAAGGCTGACGCTGACGCTCAGCCCATCTTTGCGGTCTCACTGCGCAGTGACTCCCGCTCAATAATAGATGTCAGCACCTTTGCCGAGATAAACTTCAAGGAGAGGCTGCAGACAATATCGGGGGTGAGTGCGGTAGGCGTATGGGGATCCAAGAAGCTCTCCATCAGGATGAAGATGGACCCGGCACGGCTGGCTGCATATGGACTCACCCCGCTGGATATACGTCAGGCGGTCACTCGTGAAAATATTGAGCTGCCGTCAGGAAGGATCGAGGGTGATAATACCGAGCTGACAATACGTACCATGGGACGACTCCGCACAGTGGATGAGTTCAATGATCTGATCATTGCAAAGAGCGGTGACAGGGTGGTTAAATTCAGTGACATAGGCATAGCAGAGATCGATGCCGAGAATATAAGGTCACACCTGCTGAGCAACGGCCGACCGGCAGTGAACGTTATTCTTATACCACAGCCGGGAGCCAACTACATTGATATAGTAGACAATGCCAAGGTGCTGCTCGAAGACCTGAGGAAGGACCTCCCCGAAGATATTGAGATGGAGGTGCTGTTTGACAACACCATCTATATACGTGACTCTATCAGGGAGGTGAAGAACACCATCTTCGTGGCTTTCTCACTGGTTATCCTCGTCATATTCCTCTTCCTGCGCAACTGGCGTACCACCCTGATACCGGTAATTGCTATTCCGGTGGCACTGATAGGCGCCTTCTTCATAATGTATATCGCCGGGTTTACCATCAACATACTGACTCTCTTTGCGCTGGTACTCTCTATCGGACTGGTGGTTGATGATGCCATTGTGATGGTGGAGAATATCTACACCAAGGTGGAGAATGGCATGAACCCCATGGAGGCGGCACTAAAGGGGTCCAAAGAGATCTACTTTGCCATTATTGCCACCACCATTGCCCTCGTCTCGGTCTTCTTCCCCATAGTCTTCCTGCAGGGGGTGACCGGAAGGCTCTTCAGGGAGTTCAGCCTGGTGATTGTCGGTGCAGTGGTGATCTCAGCATTCCTGGCACTCTCGCTCACACCTATGGTCTCATCACGGGTTCTCAGGCCCGATGCGATGGAGGGGCGATTCTACAGGGTCACCGAACCCTTCTTCTCCGGAATGATAAATTTCTACCGCAGAGCTATCACCTCATTCCTTAAGGTACGTTACCTGGCCTTTGTCATCATCGTGGTCTCCGGCGGACTGATAGCGCTGCTATGGACGCTGCTGCCATCAGAGATGGCACCGCTGGAGGACCGCGGCTACGTCAATATCAATGCGAGGGCACCCGAAGGGGCTACCTATGAATATATGAGCGCCTATATGGAGGAGATATACCCGGTGGTGCAGGAGCAGGTGCCCGAGAGTGACAACATAATGATGATGGTGGGTATGGGAGGCGTTAACTCAGCCAATATGAGGGTGAGGCTGGTAGACCAGAAAGAGCGCAAGAGGACACAGAAGGAGATAGCGGCAGCACTCAGCCCGGTGCTGAGACAGTATACCGGGGCGCAGACCATAGTGTCACAACAGCAGACCTTCGGGGCCAGACGTGGCGGACTGCCGGTACAATACGTGCTGCAGGCCAAGAACCTGGATGACCTGAAGAGGGTGATACCCGAGTTCCTGGCAGAGACATCACAAAGCCCCTACTTCGCTGCATCAGATGTCAACCTCAAGTTCACAAAACCGGAACTGACCGTATCGATAAACCGGGAGAAGGCGTCTATGATGGGGGTCAACGTACAGAACATAGCACAGACACTGCAGCTGACAATGAGCGAGCAGCGTATAGGCTACTACATACTTGATGGCAAGCAGTACCAGATATTCAGCCAGTTTGACAAGTCAAAGCGTAATGACCCGTATGACCTTACCAGCACATATGTGAGAAGTGACCGCGGACAGCTTATCCAGCTTGACAATATCGTTGAGATAAGGGAGAACAGCCTGCCGCCACAGCTCTACAGATATAACCGGTTCGTCTCAGCAACAGTATCTGCAGGTATGGCCGGAAGACATACTATCGGCGAAGGTATCGGGGAGATGGACCGCATATCGGAGAGGGTGCTTGATGAGAACTTCAGTACCACACTCTCGGGTGACTCCAAGGACTTTGTAGAGAGCACCTCCAGCCTGCTCTTCGCCTTTGTGCTGGCACTGGTGCTGATCTACCTGGTGCTCTCAGCACAGTTTGAGAGCTTCCGTGACCCCGCCATAATACTGGTAACAGTACCACTGGCACTGATAGGGGCACTCTTTACCATGGCTATCACCAGCCAGACACTCAACATATTCAGCCAGATAGGACTTATCATGCTGATAGGTATGGTGGCCAAGAACGGTATCCTGATCGTGGAGTTTGCCAACCAGCGGCAGCAGGCGGGACTAACCATCATGGATGCGGTACGTGAGGCAGCCGTGGCACGCTTCCGGCCGATACTGATGACCAGCCTCACCACCATACTGGGTACCCTGCCCCTGGCACTGGCCACAGGAGCGGGTGCAGAGAGCCGTATCACCATGGGTGTGACCGTGGTGGGCGGACTATTCTTTGCCACCTTCCTCACCCTCTTCATTGTCCCCGCAATATACAGTTACCTGGCCGGTAAGAAACAAACAGAGATGAGTGATGAGCAACCTCAGGCTTAGTACCCTTTTGATTCTGCTCCTGCTGCCGGGCTCAGCCATGGCCCAGGAGAGGATGTCCCTTGATGATGCCATAATGCTGGCTCTTGAGAAAAACTATTCACTCAAGATGAGCAGAAACGATGAGGCTATTGCCGCAAACAATGTATCCTTCAGTCCGTTCATGCCCGGCATCACCGGTACCGGCAGACAGTCACAGACCATCAATAATACCAGATCATCAACTGCTGCTGCTGACCGTAGCAGGAATGACCAGTACAATGCAGGCCTCACACTCAACTGGAGGCTGTTTGACGGACTGGCCATGTTCACTGAGTACAGCAGGCAGAAGGAGCTGCTGGCCATGAGCAGCCAGAGGGTCAGGATCAACGTTGAGAACCTGATCATGAGGGTCTGTACCGAATACTACAATATAGTGCTTCAGCAGAATAAGATGGAGTCTGCCCTCACCTCACTGGCTCTCTCACGCGCCAGGTATGAGAATGCTGAAGAGAAGTATCTGCTGGGTGTGATATCGGGTCTTGACCTGCAACAGGCACGGATAGACCTCAATGCTGACAGCTCGGCCGTCCTGCTGCAACAGGAGGCTGTCAGCCGCTCATACATACGCATGACCAACCTGCTTAATGCAGGCCATGAGTTTACCTTCACCGTCACTGATACAATCGTGCTGGCACCTGAGATAGATGTTGACTCACTCCGTCGCCAGACACTCTCCTTCAACAACCAGCTGCTGCTCGCCCGGCAGGGTGAGCAGATCTCGCTCTACGATATCGAGACGGCAAGGGCAGCACGCTACCCCACCCTCAACCTGAGCACCGGATACAATATCAACCGCAATGAGTTTCCTTGGCAGGCAGGGTCATACAACCAGACCAACGGCTTCAACTGGGGCCTCAACCTCTCATGGAATATCTTTTCGGGCTTTGTGACCAGCCGGCAGATAGCCAACTCACGTATCAGGGCAGAGAGCAGCCGACTGGCATACCTGGATGCCGAGAATGAGATACTGGGTGAGCTGGACCTCCTCTACAACACCTACCGAAACAATATTGTGGTGACCAGCTTCGAGACACAGAGCGCAGAGGTGGCACGCGCCTCCCTGGAGATAGCGATGGAGCGCTACCGGCTCGGATCACTCTCAGGCCTTGAATTCAGGGAGTATCAAAACAACTACCTCAATGCGATAAACCGCAGATTGACAGCTATTTATCAGGCAAAAATATCTGAGATAGGACTTCGGCTGCTGGCAGGTGAGCTGACCGAATAGAGCCAGTCACGCCGCTCACACCGATCCCGCTGCTTACACCGCTCTCGCCGATCACACCTCTCACACCTCTCACACCGCTCTCGCCGATCACACCGCTCACGCTGCCCTCTTCCGGTAGATGCCTATACCCTTAAAGATCAGCCAGGCCACAAAGAGTGCTGCCAGTCCCCACATTATCCAGTCAATATATGGCAGAATATAGTCGCGCTTGTCATAGGCGAAATATCCGACCCCTGCCAATATTATATTCCAGAGAGTGGCACCCAGGAAGGTGTAGAGCAGGAAAGCACGTAAATTCATTCTGGCCAGACCGGCCGGGAGCGATATCAGCTGTCTCACCGCCGGCACCAGCCTCCCTATGAAGGTTGATACCTTCCCGTGCCTGATGAAGTAGCTCTCTGCCTTCTCAATACTCTCAGGGGTTATCAGTAACAGATGGGCCAGCCTGGTGCCGGCAAGCCGGTAGAGCAGCGGCCTGCCGATCCACATGGCAAGGTAATAGTTGATTATTGCTCCTGTCATGGCTCCTGCCGATGAGGATAGCAGCACACCCCAAAGGGTGAGGGTACCCTCACCCGCCTTCCAGGCAGCAAAAGGAACCACAATCTCAGAGGGGAAGGGTATGAAGGAGCTCTCAATGGTCATAAGCAGGTATATGGTAAAATAGTTCAGATGCTCCATATACCAGGTGAAAACAGTTTCAAACAGACCCATGCCGGAGAGATTAGTTACAGCTTAATGATAACCAACTATGGAGGGACTTATTGTCAGGCATCAATCTTTGCATACCTGGCATGCCGCTCAATAAACTCCCGTCTCGGTGGCACCTCATCACCCATCAGCATTGAGAAGATATGGTCCGCCTCGGCAGCACTGTCAATGGTCACCTGACGCAGGGTACGCGTCTCAGGGTTCATGGTGGTCTCCCACAGCTGCTCGGCATTCATCTCCCCAAGCCCCTTGTAACGCTGTATGGTGACTGCCGACTCCTTGCCCTGACCCAGCTCCTGCACCGCCTTATCACGCTCCTCCTCACTCCAGCAGTACTTCTCGGCCCTGCCCCTTCTGACAAGGTAGAGGGGCGGGGTGGCGATATAGAGGTGACCATTCTCAATCAGCTCCTTCATATACCTGAAGAAGAAGGTCATGATAAGAGTGGTGATATGAGAGCCGTCAACGTCAGCATCGGTCATGATGATCACCTTTCCGTAGCGCAGACCCGACAGGTTGAGCGCCTTGCTGTCATCATCAGTGCCGATGGTAACACCAAGGGCAGTAAATATATTCTTTATCTCATCACTGTCGAAAATCTTGTGCTGCATCGCCTTCTCCACATTGAGGATCTTACCCCTGAGGGGCAGGATGGCCTGAAAGCGACGGTCACGGCCCTGCTTGGCTGTGCCGCCGGCCGAGTCACCCTCCACCAGGAAGATCTCGGTGAGCGACGGGTCACGCTCAGAGCAGTCGGTAAGCTTACCCGGCAGACCGGAGCCCGAGAGAACATTCTTGCGCTGAACCAGCTCACGTGCCTTGCGGGCAGCATGGCGGGCAGTGGCAGCCAGTATCACCTTCTGAACGATCACCCTGGCATCCTTGGGGTTCTCTTCAAGGTAGTTGGAGAGGGCATTGCTGACAGCCACATCAACAGCACCCATCACCTCTGAGTTGCCAAGCTTGGTCTTGGTCTGACCCTCAAACTGTGGCTCGGCAACCTTGACAGAGATAACGGCAGTGAGCCCCTCACGAAAGTCGTCACCACTGATGTCAAACTTAAGCTTGCTGGTAAGCCCCGAATCTTCGGCATACTTCTTCAGGGTACGGGTGAGCCCCCTGCGAAAGCCTGCAAGATGTGTCCCTCCCTCAATGGTATTGATATTGTTTACATAGGAGTGTACATTCTCTGAGAAAGAGGTGTTGTACTGCAATGCCAGCTCAACAGGTGTATCACCCTTGTCATAGAGCATATATATCACCTTCTCGGTCAGCCTCTCACGGTTCACATCAAGGTACTCAACAAACTCTATCAGGCCACGCTCAGAGTAGAAGCGTGCTGTCAGCGGCTTTTCCTCATCCCCCTCGCCATTCTCCTCCGTCTCACGCAAATCATTCAGTATAAGTACTATACCCTTGTTAAGGAAGGCGAGCTCACGCAGGCGTGCTGCCAGCACATCAAACTTGAAGTCTATCACCGGGAAGATGGTGCTGTCAGGCATAAAGGTGGTTATCGTTCCTGAGTCATCGGCATCACCGATCATGGTGACAGGCGCCAGTGGCCTCCCCTTGCTGTAGCTCTGCTCCCACCGCTTACCCTGTCTCTTCACCTCAACCCTCATCTCTGACGAGAGGGCGTTGACACATGACACACCTACACCGTGCAGTCCGCCGGAGACCTTGTAGCTCCCTTTGTCAAACTTACCCCCGGCATGCAGCACGGTCATCACCACCTCCAGGGCCGACCGCTGCTCCTTCTCATGTATCTCAACCGGTATGCCGCGGCCATTATCAACCACCGAGATTGAGTTATCTTCATTTATGGTAACCTCTATCTTATCACAATAACCGGCCAGGGCCTCATCGATAGAATTATCAACAACCTCATAGACAAGATGATGTAAGCCTCTGGGGCCGACGTCACCAATATACATTGCAGGTCTCTTCCGAACTGCCTCAAGCCCTTCAAGCACCTGGATGCTCTCTGCCGAGTACTCCTCCTGCTCCCTGCTCCTCTTCCTCAATTCTTCATTAATCATATATCACTTAAATTTGAAATCATCAGCGTAATAACCTTCTGATACCTTGCTTTTTATAAAATCATACAAAGGTAATAAAATATACCGTTTTCACCCAGTCAGGAGGGTCTGATTCCTGAAAACATATGAACAATCCGGAGTTAATTATCACCTTACAGGCTGTAGGAGATTCCGGCCATAAGCAGGAAGTTCCTTGAGGGGTAGTAGTTCCATTCAAACCACCGTTTGTAGGAGACATTGTTGCACTTCACCCAGAATGATATGTCGGGTGTGTACCGGTATTCGACCCCCATGTTGAGGTTGGGATGAAATGAGAGCTTCACCACCTCTTCGGGCGCCGGCACCCTGGCATATCTGGCTCCTGTAAGTGTGAGTGATGCAGAGGCTATTATCTTGTTGCGCAGGTTATAAGCTGCCTTCACAGTGCCGTCCCACTCAGGCTTATGCCACGCATACTCCTGACCTGACATGTTGTACCCCCAGTAGTTGCCCAGCAGTGAGAGGGTTGTACGCGGATTGACAGGTATCTTAAATGAGCCCCTCACATTGAGCAGATTGCCGTCAGAGTAGAGCGGCACGAAGTAGTTACCGACGCTCAGCGTGTCATTCATGAAGAGCAGCATGTCACGGAAGATTGTATAGCTCACATCAACGGCATATGAGGCATTGACATTCATAGTCCCGGAGAGGCCTGCAGCGATCTTTATCTGGTTGTCGGTACTGCGCAGGTTGTAGAGTGTATCGCCCGGCAACAGCCACTCGTTGATATAGGCTGTGTTGCCCGCATGGTTGTTATCCAGGGAGCCGTCAATGGTGGCGGTAAACCTCATATACTTCGGTATTATCCTGAAGGTGAACATGGCATCAGGGTAGAAGTAGATGTAGAGCTTACGTACTCCCCCCTGCAGCGGGGCAGGGTTCTCTCGCAGGTCGGCAGCCATTCTGGCCCCAAACCGGAAGCGCCACTCCTCATTACCCTTTGAGATGTTGGGTGAGATGGTCAGCAGACTCCTTGTCATGACATCTATGTTGCTTGAGAAGAGGTAGAGGTCATAGGAGAGGTCAGCAGCCGCATAGAGGCCCAGCAGGGTGGTGCCCGCACTGACCGACAGTCCGGGGTTATGCTGCAGGCCGTCACCCTGCCTGGTGAACAGGTTGTAGCGCAGGGTGGCATCCCAGTTTATATCACTTGAGTCGGGCTCCATGGTGAAGTATCTCACCTTACCGGTAAGGTCATAATAGAGTGATCTGATATCCCTTTTTTCCGGCTCCCACTCCGTGGAGTCAATATTGTACCCATAGGCATGACGGGTCATCTGCCTGAGCCCGATATCGGCATCGAGCCTGCTGCGCCGGAAGTACTTCCTGCCATAGAGTAGTGCCTGGTTATCGAGGAAGGCTGCCGGCATACGCCTGTCATTCTCCAGCTCAATCTTACCTCCCGACCCGAAGGTACGGGTATAGAGCCCTATGGCTCCACGGGGTGACCGGCCACTGGAGATATTAACCTCCAGGAAGGGAGAGAGCCATGTGCCCAGTCCAAGGTTTACGTAACCCCCCTTCAGGTCAGGCAGCGGCTCGGGGGAGAGCAGGGCTGAGGTGATGGGACTAACCTCATACTCAGGCACGAATGATCCTGGCGTAAAGTCATAACTGAACCGCACCTCGGTGGTGACAGTATCGTCAGCCACCGGCAGGAATGCTCTCTTCTCAGCCCTCTGCAGGGTGGGTTTATAAGGGTTGTAGAGGGTGACAGTGCGCCGGAGCGACTCATCCTCGCCCTGGGCAGCGAGCAGCGTGGTGAGCAGCAGAGCTGCCACGGTGAGGTATATTCTTCTTTTCATGATCTGATTCATCTTGTTTACCAAAAGTGGACTATCACTTCTCTCCTCCGCCGGCATCATCAGTCAGCCGGGCGAGCCTGGCACGCGCCTCATCGATGATACCGTCGTTGCTGACAGTGTAGTAGTCAATCAGGCTCTGCAGCGTAGCCCTGGCCTGGAAGGTATCACCCTTGCGTGCCGCTATCTCTGACAGCAGCAGGAAGGTCATACCGGTCCAGTAGGCGTGGGGTGAGCTCATATCGATAAACTCATTGGCCTCCCTCTCTGCCCCCTCAACATCACCTGCCAGCCACAGCAGCTCAGCCACCCGGTACTTGGACTCAGCCCCGTGGAGTGTGGCCACCTCATAGGCCACCCGGCGGTAGTCATCAAGTGCATCTTCATTGTTACCCAGTATCTGGCTGGCCCTGGCTGTGAGGAAGGTGGCCTCGCGGGCCAGCTCTTCGGTCAGCTTCTCGGAGCCCAGCACCAGCTCGGCAGATAGTATCACCTTCTCCTGATCATCAAGAGCGGCAGCAGAACGCATCATACCCAGTGAGGCAGAGAGTCTGTTCTCAGGGGTGGCCGCCTCGTCAGCCAGACGCTGGTACAGTGACCACGATCGCTGGTAGTCACCCCTGGTGTAGGTGATGATGGCAGCCGAGAGCAGTGACTGCTCCATGAACTGATTGTTACCCACACTGACCACCCTGAGGTAGAGGTCAAGGGCCTCATCATAATGACCCTCACGGTTGAGGCAGTCGGCGAGGTAGAACCTGGCATTGGTGGCAAAGGCTCCGGAGGGGAACTGCTGCAGGTAGCTGCGGAAGGTGGCAGAGGCCCTCTCACAGTCGCCCCTGATATACTGGTTCTCACCTGAGATGTATGTCATGGAGTCGCGCGTGGAGAGCTCGATATCACCTACCCCCTCCACCCTCTCCATATATGCAAAGAATGATTGTACATCATCCATATCGGTATAGGCATTCCTCAGTCCGCTGACGGCGTTGCGTGCCTCGGGGGTGTCACGGTAATTCTCTATCACCTTTTTGAACTGTGCCACCGCCTTCGCATTGTCACCGGCATTATAGTAGATCAGGCCCAGCTGCACCAGGGAGGGGGGAACAAACTGGCTGGAAGTGTGCCACGCCACAATATTCATGAAGTCAGCCTCACCCCTCGACGGCTCTCCCACAGCCACATAGGCCCTGCCCCGCTCAAAGAGCGCATTGGGAAGATAGGCGGAGCTCTGATAGTTATTGATCAGTCCGGTAAGGGTACTGATCTTTGCCTGGTTATTGTTGCTCAGCCCCTGCGCGAAACCCTTCTGGAACAGGGCGTAGTCGGCATCCAGCCGCCCATACTCGATCACCCTGTCATAGTAGGATATGGCTGACGGGTAGTCAGCCCTGATATAGTAACAGTCGGCAATACGGTTGCGCGTATCGGCTGTCATCTCAGGTCCGCTCTCTCCGCCGGCCTTGTTGTTGAAAGCGATGAAGTGCTGTAGTGCACGCTGATAGTCACCCCGGTTGTACCACAGGTAGCCCAGGTTGTACTCAATCAGCCGGTACTCATCAAGTGAGGATGCCCCGGGCACCTTCCGGAAGCTCTCCCAGTCGTTGAGAGCAGCATCATCGGCACCCAGACGGTAGCTGGACTCACCCCGCCAGTAGAGTGCCCTGGCATGCAGGTCACTGTTCATCTCCTTATAGAGCAGTGACTTGCCGAAAGAGGTCACCGCATCAGCATACTGACGGTTGCGAAACTGCTCGGTACCGCGGTAGTAGGCCACCTTCTGGTAGGCTCTCATGAGACGCTCATCCCTGCTGCTGATCTTCTCCAGTGAGGTGAGCGCCGCCTGGTAGTTCTTAAGCCTCATAAAGGCTGATATAAGGTAGTCATACGCCTCAGAGACATTGTCTGAGTTGGGGTAGCTGCTTATGTAGGTGTGAAGAGCCTCTATCCCCTCGCCGAAGGGTGCGTATGAGTTCTCATAGGCCAGCTTGGCAAAGTTGAAGAGAGCCTCCTCCTGCACCGCCGGGTCATAGCTCATGCCCGAGGCGGCAGAGAAGGCCATCTGTGCCTTTTTCTTGTCACCCTCCTTAAGGTAGCAGGAGCCCAGCATGAAGTATGCATTCTGAGTCAGTATGTCACTCCGGCCCACCACCTCATTGAAAAGCCTGACAGCCTGACTTGTGGCGCCGGTCTGATAGTAGCTGAAGGCGAGCTCATACTTGTCATTGCGGTCACTGAGGCGGGTGCCGCTGATAAACTTCTCCAGGTACGGGATAGCTTCCTCATAGCTGCCCCGCTGGAAGTATGCATCACCGATAAAGCGGTATAGCTCCGTCTCACGCTTACTGCCCGCCTGGGCGATCAGTGAGGGGGCCATCTCAAGGATACCGTCATAGTTTTTATCTATGTAGTAGATCTGGGTGATATAGAATGGGACGATGGTGCCAAAGGTCTCATCACCGGTGAGCCGCTCAAACCCCTCCAGTGCGGTAGAGTAAAACCCGTTCTCATAGGCTATGGCCGAATAGTAATAGATAGCCGGAGGGGTGTAGTCAGTGTCAACATCCTTCAGCTCACCAAAGAGCATCTGTGCCCTTCTGGTGTCACCACGACGGTAATGTGAGTAGCCCAGCTTGAAGAGGTACTCAGGCAGCTCCTTGACAGAGAGCGCATTGCGGTCTGTCAGCTCAAACCAGCCTATGGCTGAACCATAGTTACGCTGCTGGTAGTAGTACCTGCCCATCTCAAACCGTGCCTGGTTGACCATGGGGCTCTCACCATTGCCGGCAATAAACTGCTGCAAACGATAGCCGGCGTCGGGAGCCATCAGCCTCATCGAGGCCAGCGCAGCATGGTACTCTGCATCAGCCCTCTCCAGCGGGTCACCCTCCGGCTCTTCGGCCAGCCAGCGGTCAAACAGCTCAATGGCAGTGGCATACTTGGCCTTGTCAAACATCTCATACCCGTTATTGAGCAGCGAGGTGACCTCCCTGCCGGTGAATGAGACCTGTCCATGCAACAGTGCACCACCAGAGCTGATGAGTGAGACCATTATCAAAAAGAGTAACTTCCTCTTCATTACCTTCTCCTTTCCTGAGATAGTCCAAAAAAAATATTGCCCGCCAGAAGGACTGGCAGGTAACAGTTTAAGCAGTAATACCCTGCGCCTCCGGAGCAGCTCGATTTCATATCGCCCAAAACTACAAATATAATGCCGTGCCTGGTTGGTGCAGCCGTTCATTTTATCAACAGATGAACCATTGATTGTTAATTCTTTCTTATTTTGCACGAAAAGAGAGAGCGATGGAAGAGACCTTACTGCCCGATACCATTATTGAACTGAAGGGGTGCTCAATCATGCAGCAGGATCACCTGGTACTCAGGGATGTCAACCTGAGAATTGAGAAGGGGGAGTTTGTATATCTTGTCGGGAAGGTGGGTAGTGGCAAGACCTCACTCATACGGACTCTCAACGCACAGCTGCCCCTGACCGAGGGTGAAGGGTGGGTGGCAGGGTTCACCCTCCACTCCATCAAAAAGAGGGAGGTGCCACAGCTGAGGCGCAAGCTGGGGATCGTCTTTCAGGACTTCCGTCTGCTGACTGACCGGTCGGTAGATGATAACCTCGGGTTTGCCCTCAAGGCTACCGGATGGGGCAGCAGGATGGCCATAGAGGAGCGTATCAGGGAGGTACTCGGCAAGGTGGGGCTGCAGAACAAAGGCTTTAAAATGCCACATCAGCTCTCAGGCGGCGAGCAGCAGAGGGTGGTCATAGCACGGGCACTGCTCAATGATCCCGAGATAATCCTTGCCGATGAGCCTACGGGTAACCTTGACCCCGAGACCTCAGAGGAGATACATATATTGCTTAAGAGTATCAGTGAGACGGGAAGGGCGGTGGTGATGTCGACACACAAACACTCACTGGTAAAAAAATTTCCGGCACGCACTCTGCGGTGTGACGACGGTCTGCTCACCGAGAGCAGGCCTGATGACCAGCCTATCGAGCTGCTCTTCTGACCGGCTCTTTCAGCAGCCTCACAGGCCAGGGGAGCTCATTGCGGAAGAGGCGCCAGTAGCTGCTCCTCACCCCTCCGAATGATTTTATGAAGGCAGCCACCGAGGGTATTGATGAGCCGGCAAAGTCAATTATCTGCCCCGTGCCGGCATGGCTGCCGATAATATGATCTATCACCAGGTATGATGTACGCTGCTCACGGCTCCTCCTGCTTCCCGCCGTGAGGAGCATGGTGGTACGGCTCATAAACTCAATGATAAACATTCCCCACAGCAGCTCTCCCCGGGGTGACCTGACGCCCAGTATAGTGCCGGTGCCGGAGGCGAGACAGTGCTCCATCAGGTGCCTCAGACGGCTGAGTGCACTCCTGCTCCTGACACCGCTCTTCAATGCAGTATGGCTAATGTAGAGCGTGATTAACTCTGCCGGGGTGATATCAGAGACTATCTCCTGCGGGAAGCTGCGGGCAAGGTTGATATTCCTGCGGCAGTCAGAGGTGTAGTGCTGCCACACCTCCTCATAGGTACGTTCAGGAATCAGCTCATAGTTGTCACGCCGGGTGATTGAGTATCCGGCAACGTTGACCTGCTGGCCGACAGCCAGGTCTATCAGCCTGTAAAAGGAGGGCATGAATGAGACAAACTCATCCGCCATGAGACGGTGGTCACCATCAGCGGTGAAGAGGCCCAGCTGCTGAAGGAACAGCGGCGTGGCAGCGTAGGTGAAACCATACTTCCTGCGGCGTGGCAGAGGGAAGAGTGCCAGATAGTCGTCATCCATCAGCGCCTCCCAGCCGGGAGAGATAATATCGAGGTACCATGACATGGCATAGGGTCTCACGGCAGGAATCTCCATGAGGCATGCATCCCACCGTCCGCGGTCAATCTGCTCATGTCTGAGGTAGGTGATCATCTCTTCTGCATCTCAATGGTCTCTTCAAACACGCTGCGCCACCCCTCCCACCCGGCACCCTCATTGAGTGAGGTGTTGTGCCAGATTGAGACAAACTGACCACCCACACTGCGTGTCACAGCGATCAGTGAACGGATCACCTCTATCGCCTCCTCAGGGGTGAGCTCCATATACTGTCCAAGGGTACCCTCCATCACCTGGAAGGGCGCCAGCGTCAGCGTTGTCACCCTCTCATGCAGCAGGTCATAGAAGGGATAGGGCCTGGCGATCCCTGCCCTGAAGCCGGGAAGGTCGTGGTAACCCATGCTGTAGTCATACCTGATGCCTGCCTCCTCATAATGACGGTAGGTGTCAGGCATGGTGAGCAGCAGCCAGTGCTGTCTGGCACGCTCCGGATAATGGCCGGTGATGGTACGGTACCGCTCACACTCCATCTTCAGCCTCTTCGGCCTGGCGGCAGAGCGGTATGAGGGGTGCAGCCCGCTGCCATAGAGCCCTTCATAACGGCGTACCGTCTCACCATAGTCACGGTTGCGGTAGGGCGGATTGTGGTCATACTCACCCTGGTCACCCACCGGGAAAAAGAAAAGCACGTCGCTGTCACTCCCCTGCAGCCTCTCCTCGATATAGGCAAAGCTGTCATAGGGGTCCTCAATAGCTCCTGAAATAGTCCTTATGCGATCTGTGGCGCCGGCACCCACACCTGCCAGACCCTTCACCAGGCCGCCCATACTCCTCAGCAAGCCGCGGCTACGGTAGGCAAACGGCTGATCAACATCCACGGTGAGCAGTGAACGGTACTCATTTGACCTGAAGGCGAGCGTAGGGTAATGCCTCACCAGCTCACCGGCAAGATAGCCGGCCCAGATATCCACCACCGGCAGACGCAGAAACCCGCTGCGCGAAGCGAGCGACGCCTCACCGGGAAACCGCCCGTGAGCATCAGGCTCAAAAGTGAGATACTCCTCGTACCTTGTGAGCATGTAAAAGGAGGCAGCGAAGAGATCGAAGGGGACGGTGCCCCCCTCGCAAGGGAAGAGAAGGGGCATATCGCCAAGAGATGAGACCTCAGGCTCACCCTCACTCACTCCTGTGGCAGCGAGGAGACCGGAGGAGGGGATAGTGAAGCCACCCCGCACATTGTCTCCTGAGTAGATAACAGCAGGAGCACCCCCTATCCTGCGACGGTCACTGGTTATTTCATAGCTGACACCCAGAATGGTATCGAAAATTACCGAGACCGTATATTCAAGCCGGGGAGAGATAACCGGTGAGTAGACCCAGAGCTTCCTGCGTGACATATCACAAATTTAATAAAAGAGCCGCGATACATTTAGATGTGAAGTGCCTTATTTATTAACATAATATACCCCTAAAATGGCGAATTTTTCTATTTTTGTTTTTTTACCGGATTGCGGCTAATAATTAAACTATAACGATATAATGGGTAAAGGCGACAGAAAAACAAAAAGGGGGAAAATTATAAAGGGCAGTTACGGTGTCAGAAGGCGAAGGAAAGCCAGGAAGAGGCTGCTGCCGGCGGGGGCTGAAGCAGAAGCCACAGAACTCAAAACAACCACTGCCACATCCGCAACCACAACCACAACCACAACCACAACATCATCAACAACATCCTCCCCAACCAGGAGAGCTGCCGGCGCATCAGCCACAAAGAGAGCTGATAAGGTGAAGGCGGCAGCTGAAAAAAAAGAGGTGAAGAAGGGAGAAGATAAACCCGCCGCAAAGGAACCCGAAATAAAGGAGGAGGAAGGCAAGGTAAAAGCAACAGGTGAGAAGAGTGCACAGGAGGGGAAAAAGGAGAAGGAGAAGGAGAAGGAGAAGGAGAAGGAGAAAGCTGCTGACAAGCCGGTAAAAGAGAAAGAAGCGGCAGCTGATACTGAGAAGAAGGCAGATATGCCGGTTAAGGAGAAGGAGAAGGAGAAGGAGAAGGAGGAAGAGGAAGAGAAGGAAGCGGCTGCTGATACTGAGAAGGAGGCAGAGAAGCCGGTTAAGGAGAAGGAGGAAGAGAAGGAAGCTGCCGGACCGGAGACTGCCAGTGAGTAGCTGGAAGAGAGGCTGCCAGCGGGAGGAGGGAGTCCGGAGTGCCGGCTGCCGTGATCAGGCTCTGACTATCAGATCATCATATCCTGAAGGGTCGATGACCGCTTCAATTATCAGGCTCTCATCGGAGCGGGTTGCCTTTTTAATGGCATCACGCAGTGACTCCCTGTCAACACACCTTACCACCTCAATACCCAATACCCTGTCACTCCCGAAAAGGGGACCCCGGCAGAGGGTAACCCCATAGGGGCTGATATTTTTCCATGACTGTTTTACCCTGATAAGGTTAAGCTCACCATCAGTAAGCACCACCACAATAATTTTCTTCCCCAGCCTCCGGATGGTCATCAGCTCCCCCAGCTGCATCATCACTCCGCCGTCACCCGTAACGCACGCCACAGTGGCACCCTCCTCAGCCAGTGCTGCCGCCACGGCAGCCGGCAGTCCGAACCCCATTGAAGACCATCCGTTTGTCATGATCAGCCTCCCCCGCTGCGGATCCCACATCTGTCCGAGAAGGTGAAGGTGAGACCCCACATCGGCAGTCACCACCGCATCCTCAGGCAGAGCCTCACGCAGCATCGCCAGCACGGTCACCGGGCTGAGCGACTGCCGGTGCTGGTTGTCTGCTCTTTCAATCTCACCCCTTATCTCTCTCCTGGCCTCAGCAGCCAGCTGCACCATCGCAGGTGATCCGGTGAGCTCCTCCAGGCAGCTGAACCACCCCTCCGGTGAGGAGAGATACTGCACTGACCCACTGATGGCAAGGTCACTGAGACGGGTGTCAAGGTGCAGAAGAGTCACCTCAGGCAGCCATGACTCATAGTTATATTCAACGGGGTCATAGCCGAGCCCTATGACCAGGTCAGCAGCAGAAATCACTCTCCGCAGCCTGTCACTGAGAGCATGAAAGAGCACCCCGGCAAAGCAGGGGTGATCATGTGCGATCACGCTGCGTGCCATGGGGGTGACCACCACCGGGACATTGTGCTGCTCAGCAAACCGGGTGAGTGACTCCCTCACATCATGACGCATGGCAGTGAGTCCGGCAGCCAGCAGCGGCCTGCGTGCACCGGCAAGTATCCCGGCGAGGGCCTCCCTCTCAGCGACAGCCTCTCCTCCCCTGCCATGCCTCTCCTGCCGGCCATGCCGCCCCTGCCGGTCACCATGGTAACCGGAAGGGGAGCCGCCTGCAGCAGGACTCCCTGCAAGGTCGGTGGGGAGTCCTATATGAACCGGTCCGGGGTACTCATCACCCGCAATGGAGAGGCTCTCCTCAATGATACATGCAGCATCGTCTGCCGAAGCTCTGAAGGTGGCCTTTGTGAGAGGTCTGAAAAGTGCCTGGTGATCAATATTCATCTGTGCTGTACGACCCAGCCACTCATCAGGCATCTCTGCCGTAAGGGCTAGAAGAGGTGAGCGGTCGAGAAGAGCGCCACCCACCCCCGAGGCGAGGTTCACCGCCCCCGGTCCGTAGGTGGCAAGACAGACCCCCGGCACGCCGGTAAGACGGCCGGTAACATCAGCCATAACAGCAGCAGCAGCCTCATGGGAGGTGAGCACAAACTCAATACCTGCACCCCGGAACGCCTCAATGTAGGGTAGCGACGAGCCACCGGGAATACCGAAGACCCTCCTTACACCGGCATCGCGCAGACGATAGGCAATATACTCCTCAATCCTCATAGCAGAGCTTAACCATTATCTATCATAATAACCATCATTGGCAGAGCCAAAATAAATCATAAATTATCATAAAACAGTTTTACGTCGCAGCAATAAATGCTAACTATGCGGTCATATTAATAATGATGGAGATGAGAAGATCTTTTGGTTTCTTCCTGATCACCCTGGTGGCTGCCTGCCTCTTTACAACGGAGGTCACTGCCCAGGTTGGTGAGGCGGATTATGAGAGGGCCGGTGCGCTTACCCGGCAGCTCACTGGCAAAGTACTGAACACAGTACAGAACCCGGTATGGACCAACCAGGGTACGGCACTGATCTATGAAGAGACAACCGCTACGGGAAAGCAGTTTATGGTGGCTGATATTGCCCGCCACACAAAGAGGACAGCGTTTGACTCCTCAAAGCTGGCAGAGGTGCTGGAAAAGGTGACGGGTAACAAAATCAACAGCGCCAGCCTCCCCATCAGGAACGTGATAATGGCTGATGATCAGCGCTCAGCCACCTTTGAATATTCAGGAGTGATCTACCGGTATGACTTCCGACGAGGCACTCTCACCATTGAGAAGAAGGTGAGCAGGCCCGATAACCGCGGCAGGGACGACCGGTGGATGTGGGGCTTCCGTGATGAGCTGAGCGGTAAGCCTGACACCTCACCTGACCGTACCATGACAGCGTTTATACGCGACTACAACCTCTGGGTAAAGGTACTTGATGAGAAGAGCGAGTATCAGCTGAGCTATGACGGCGGCATCGGCAAGTACTATTCGGCAACCATCTACTGGTCGCCCGACTCAAAAAGAGTTATGGCCTACAGGGTGCTGCCGGCAGAGAAACATATGATCTCCTACATAGAGTCATCACCCGAGGGGCAGATACAGCCAAAATACTACACTTATGAGTACCCCAAGCCGGGAGATGCAGTACCACAATTCTATCCGCAGATATTCGATGTTGCCGGACGAAAGCATATTGCCGTTGATGAGACGTCAATACCAAATCAGTACAGCCTGGGACACTTCCGGTGGGATGACACCGGCAGCTCACTCACATTTGAGTACAACCGGCGGGGGCACCAGCTCTACAGGGTGATACGGATCGATGCCCTTACCGGCGAGATGAGCACCATCATAGATGAGCAGTCACCAACCTTCATACACTACAGCGGCAAACGGTACAGGTACGACGTAAAGGGTACCGGCGAGATCATATGGGCCTCTGAGCGTGACGGATGGAACCACCTCTGGCTCTATAACGGTATCACCGGCAAGGTAAAGAACCAGATAACCAGCGGTGAGTGGGTGGTACGCGGGGTGGTGTCGGTGGATGAGAAGGAGCGACAGCTGACATTCATGGCCTCGGGGCGTGAAGAGGGTGACCCCTACCTCATACACTACTACCGTATAGGCTTTGACGGCACAGGACTGACGCATCTCACCCCTGCCGACGGCAACCATGAGGCGTTCTTCTCTGATGACGGCAAGCACTTCGTAGACACCTGGTCACGGGTAGATATGCCGCCGGTGACAGCTGTACGAAGAAGCAGTGACGGCAGTGAGATAATGAGGCTCGCCGAGGCTGATGCCGCAGCCCTGCTCGATACCGGATGGCAGTTCCCCGAGGTGTTTACAGCAAAAGGAAGAGACGGGGTGACCGATATATGGGGTGTGATAATTCGTCCGCTCAACTTTGATCCTACACGTAAATACCCGGTAATAGAAAATATCTATGCCGGTCCGCACAGCAGCTTCGTACCCAAATCGTTCCGTACAACACACAGTAACATGAACGCGCTGGCTGAACTGGGATTCATTGTGGTGCAGATCGATGGGATGGGAACATCAAACAGATCGAAAAAATTCCACGATGTAGCCTGGAAAAATATTAAGGATGCCGGCTTTCCCGACAGGATACTATGGATGAAGGCAGCAGCAGAGAAATATCCCTCACTGGACATTGAACGGGTAGGCATCTATGGCACCTCAGCCGGTGGACAGAGCTCAACAGGAGCGCTGCTGTTCCACCCTGAATTCTATGACGTGGCAGTATCATCATGCGGATGTCATGACAACCGCATGGACAAGATATGGTGGAACGAACAGTGGATGGGGTGGCCGGTCGACCAGAGCTATATCGAGTCGTCAAACATAGAGAACGCTGGCCGGCTGCAGGGTAAGCTGCTGCTGATCAATGGCGAGATGGACAACAACGTTGACCCCGCCTCAACAACACAGCTGGTCGATGCCCTCATAAAGGCAGGTAAGGATTTTGATTACCTGCTGGTGCCGGGGATGAAGCACAGCAGCGGAGGTGACTATGGTGAGCGCCGCAGAATGGACTTCTTCGTTAAGCACCTGATGGGTGTTGAGACACCTGACTGGAACAGGAAGGAGAGATAGAGCTGTCACCCGTTTAGTATCGGGCTATTGCTGATGAGCGACCAGAGCCGTACCAATACTATCTTCTGGGCAATAGTGTCATGCCTGATGTGGTCTACCGCCTACCCTTTCATTAAGGTAGGACTGCAATATTCAACGCCACTTCATTTTGCCGGCAGCCGGTTTATTATCTCCGGACTGATGATACTGCCTCTCACCATCAAACCAAAAGCCTATCTCAGGATGGTGAGGGAAAACCTCAGCCTGGCCCTCTGGGTGACGCTGCTGCAGACAGTGATCAACTACTCACTCTTCTATGTCGGGATGAAGTATGTGCCGGGAGCCCTCGGAGCAGTAATAGTAGGCTCACAACCCTTCGTTACAGCCATTGTGGCGCGTATCATGATGAAGGAAGAGCGGTTCACACCGGCAAAGGTGACAGCCATATCACTGGGCCTGACAGGGATCGTGCTGGTGAGCGCCGGACGCCAGGGGCTCCCTTCAGCAGTGCCGGCAGAGATAGCAGGCGTGGTGATGATACTGATTGCCAACATCTCATCTTCAACCAGCAATGTGCTGGTATCAAAGAGCGGGGGTAACATGAACCCGCTGGTACTGAGCTCATTCTCACTGTTCACAGGAGGGGTCCTTATGTTCGCAGCATCATTCATATTTGAAGAGGTGCCATTAAAACCCATCTACCCCGCCAGGTACTGGATGGTACTGGCATGGCTCTCATTCATGTCTGCCTTTACCTTCTCAACATGGTACGTGCTGCTGAAGCGACCCGGGGTAAGAGTGAGTGAGCTGAATCTCTGGAAATTCATAATCCCGGTCTTCGGCGCTTTGCTCAGCTGGATCATAGTTCCCGGTGAAAAGGCCGACTGGATAACCGTAACCGGGATGGTGATCATCTCCCTCTCACTGATATGGTTCTTCGGGTTTACCGGAAGAGGTGACCGGCATGCCGGCAGGGTAACGGCAGGACCACTGGCCAGATAAGCAGCACCAGCGGGGAGAAGGCTCACAGAAGAGAGGCAGCTGTACCAAGGGGGAGATGGCTCACAGAAGAGAGACAGCTGTACCAAGGGGGAGATGGCTCACAGAAAAGAGGCAGCACCACCACCGGGGAGATGGCTCACAGAAGAGAGGCAGCTGCACCGTGAGGATGATATTGGCAGCTACATTGCAAAGGTCACCAGGGTGACAAACAGACTCCAGATACTTATGCCGTTGATAAAAAGTATCTCAGTCACCCCGTTAATGCCATTGCGTAATGCCGAAGCAGCAGTCGCAATGAGAACCATACCTATTATCACCAGCCCCATAATACCCAGAAACCTGTGGCCGGCCAGCACACCTACCTGAAAGAGAACTATCAATGCGGGCAGTGCCAGAAAGACCACCACAGCCAGAACATTGTGCATCAGTCGCTGTACTGTCTTTCCCAGTGACCTGATACTGAAAGGCTCAAGGTTGTGTGGCACAAACGCCAGAAGCGTTATGAATGCAAAGCTGTAGTCAATGTATCTCATGAAGGCCTCATATTCACCAAGGTCATAGGCCCACGAGAGGAGCCAGAAGAAGAGATAGGTAAGGATAGCCATCATAAAGAGAAGCCGTTTATAGGCCTTACGGTAGCGACGGTCATAGAGGCTCTTGTTACTGAAAAAACTCAGCGTCTGACTCTTCAGGTCAAACTCAATATGCTGAAGGGTCTTCCTGATGGCATAGGGCAACAGGCCGGCATAGCCGAAGCCGATCAATAGTATACCAACCTTAATCCAGATCATTTCCACCCTATTGAAACTTTTGATCCCTCCCTCAGGCTATCGCCCCGGGGAAGAGGATATCAGTTCCCAAATTAACAAAAATGAACTCACAACCCCGGTTCCGGGAAAAGAAAGTTCCCCGTTTATTTCGCCGGCAGGTTAAAAGTAAATAAATTAACCGCGTGATACATTTGTCGTAACCGGCAGAAAGAGTCACCACACAACATAAGTTACCGGTTGACTTCCGGCAGTAGGCTACCTTTCCGGAAGTTCTGTTTATTTATTTTATAACCTAACCAGAGATGAAAATAAAAGGGACCCCTGCCCAGGGGCTGACAGGCACCACCCTGGGATTCTTTTTTGGCTTTGCTGCAGTGGCACTTTATGGCCCTACAGGAGTAAGATTCATGGAGGCGATGGATCTGACACCCTTCCTTCTCGGACTGCTGATTGCCATTCCATCACTCTCCGGCTCATTGCTACGCATACCCTTTGGTGCATGGGTAGACTCCTCCGGAGGCAAAAAGCCTTTCTTAATCCTTATGATACTGAGCCTGATAGGACTTGGCGGCATCACCCTTCTGCTGACCGCCTATTACCCTGACGGCATGAAAGGGATGTATGGGCTGGTGCTCTTCTTCGGCTTCCTGAGCGGATGTGGTATCGCCAACTTCTCCGTCGGGGTGGCACAAACCTGCTACTGGTTCCCCCAGAAGAAGCAGGGGCTGGCACTCGGTATCTTCGGCGGGGTGGGTAACATGGCTCCCGGAGTATTTTCAATCATCCTGCCGCTCTTCCTCAGGCAGTTCGGATTTATCTCAGCCTATTTTGCATGGTTCCTCTTCCTGTTGCTGGGGACGGTGCTCTATGCTCTCCTCGGACGTAACTCATGGTTCTTCCAGCTGAAGAACCAGGGTATGCAGCCTGAAAAGGCGCGTATCGTAGCCAAAGAGATGGGACAGGAGTTGTTTCCCACCGGAGGGGGCAGGGAGAGCCTCATTCGCTCAGCAAAAAACATGAACACATGGGCACTGACAGCACTATACTTTACAACATTCGGTGGCTTCATTGCCCTGACAGCATGGTTCCCCACATACTGGATAGAGTTTCAGGGGTTTGAGCCGCTGAAGGCGGGACTCTTTACCGCCATCTTCTCACTGCTGGCATCAATGGTACGTGTTTATGGCGGTAACCTGGCTGACAGGCTGGGAGGTGAGAGGCTGTCGATGGCTGCCATGATACTCATAATGATAACCACAGCCATGCTCTCATTCACCTCAGGCGTGACAGCCAGCATAGCAATAGTGATCACACTGGCCGTGGGGATGGGTATCGTCAATGGAGCCATCTTCAAGCTGGTACCACACTATGTGCCTGACGCGGTAGGGGGCGCCTCAGGGTGGATAGGCGGACTGGGTGCTTTTGGAGGCTTTGCGCTGCCACCGGTGATGGGAGCCATAGCAGGCAGGTACGGTGATGCCGGCTATGCCCGCGGATTTATAATCTTTGCCGTACTGGCAGCTGTGAACCTCATCATCATATATGCAATGATGCGGGAGAACAGGGAGAAGGTGTACAAGCCTTGAGGCACTGAGAGGCTTTAAGGCATTGAGGGTAACGAGCCCACTGGAGCAGAGATGCCTGGAGATGATCTTACGGGGCAATCACACGGTACCGTACCGCCTGACGCGGCTCAGCCATCAAATCACCGGCACGCTCACGCCACCTGAGAAAGTGGGGTGTCTGCCAGTGATGAGTGAGAGCCTCCTCTGACTCAAATACCTCATAGATCATGAAACGGTACGGGTCATCAGACTGCTGAAGTACGTCAAACCGTATATTACCAGACTCGCAGACCGTACCGTTATGGTTATCACGAATCGCCTCAATAAACTCATCAACCTTTCCGGGCAACACCTTTATATGAACAGCTGTCACTATCATGGCTCCTCCTCTTTTTTAGAGGGAAAGATACAAAAAGTGTCAGCTGCTACGGCAAGATACCATATCAGGAAATTTGGAAAGTTGTACCGCCTCCTTTTTTTTATTTAGCCGCTTTACAGGCTTTTCAGTAAATTATTGGCACTCTAATTGATCATAATTTTTATATTTACCGGCTGAAATCAGATTTGAATATTGACAACCAGTTAAATCAAGAACAATGAGGATGAAATTTTTCAGTACATTAGCTTGTGTCGCCCTGCTTGGCGCACTCTTCAGCACGGGCCTCAACGGGCAGGACCGCAATGATGTTATAGCGGTATACAATGAAGGAGCTAAAGCTATGCAGACAGATGTTCAGGCTGCCATTGAGGCGTTTGAAAAGGTGATCTCCCTCTCCGGCGAGGTTGGCGAGAGTGCCGATGACCTGAAACAGAGAGCCGTACAGGTACTGCCCGGCCTCTACTACAGGGCTGCGGCTGCCGCCTTTAACGAGAAGAAGCCTGCCGGGGAGATCATTGCCACATCAAAGCTGGCCATTGAGATGGCTGAAAAGTATGGCAATGAGACACATAAGGAGAATGCCCGCAAGGTGCTTGTCAATGGCTACTACAAGATGGCTACCGAGCTCTTCTCGGCCAACGACTATGATAACGCCCTCCTGGCTTTTGACAGCGTACTGACACTAAACCCTGACCATATCGCTTCACTCTATAACAAAAGTCTGATCTATCGTAACCGCGATGAGGCGGAGCCGTATGAGGAGACCATAGACCTCTTCCTGGAGAAGCTCAACCCCGAGAGTGACGCCGAACGGATGGCACAGGCCAAAAACTCGGCACTGGAATACTTCCGGTCAGCAGGCTCAAAGGCAAACAATGCCGAAAAGCTTGACGAGGCACTGGAGCTGCTCGGCAAAGCCGCCAAGTATGGTGATGACAAGACACTCTTCTACTTCTTTGCCGACGTCTACAACAAGAAGAACAACTTCACCCAGGGAGCCGAATATGCACAAAAAGGACTCGATCTGGAGACAGGTGATGCCGAAGCAAAAGCTATGTTCTACTACCAGCTGGGAGTGGCACAGTCAGGCAGAGGGCAGACACCCGCAGCATGTGAGTCGTTCAAAAAGGCACTATACGGTCCTTTTGCCGAGGCAGCCAAGGCACAGCGTACCAACCTGAAGTGTGAGTAGCCGGCTCAGCTACTCTAGGTTATCGCGGAAGAGCCGGTATATACGCTTATACTCATCGGTCCAGCTTGACGGCTCAATGAAGCCATGGCTCTCAAGCGGATAGACGGCCAGCTCCCAGTTATCCTTACCCAGCTCTATCAGGCGCTGGGTGAGCATTACCACATCCTGGAAATGGACATTGTCATCTATCATGCCGTGGCAGATCAGCAGTGCACCCTGCAACCCTCCGGCATGATATACCGGTGAGCTTCTGACATAGGCGAGTGAGTCTGACATCGGCGTGTTCAGTATATTGGATGTATAGCCGTGGCTGTAGTGAGCCCAGTCGGTCACCGGCCTCAATGCCGCCCCGGCAGCGAATACCTCAGGCCTGGTGAAGAGCCCCATCAGTGTGATGAACCCTCCATATGATCCTCCGTAGATACCTACCTTCTTGTGATCTATCCCGTGCTCAGCCACCAGGTAGGCAGCGCCGTCAACATGATCATCAAGGTCCCTGCCACCCATATGCCTGTAGATGGCACTCCTCCAGTCGCGCCCATAGCCGGCACTGCCGCGGTAGTCGATATCAAGCACCGTATATCCGTTGTCAACAAGGAAGTTGTGAAACATGTACTCACGTGAGTAGCTGCTCCACCAGCGGTGTGCATTCTGCAGATAGCCGGCACCATGTACAAAGATGACCGCCGCACCGTTACTCACCCCATCAGCCGGCCGGTAGAGACGTGCCGGCACCATAACGCCATCAGAGGCCCTGAAGCGGATAAACTCAGGAAGGCGCCACTCATAATCCCTGAACTCCGCGGTGGTTGACACGGTGATCTTCTGAGGTGACGCTCCGGGCCTGTTCCTCATGAGGTAGAGCTCCCACGGCTTGTTGGCCCACGAGACCCGCAGGGCGATGTAGCTCTCATCGGCCGACAGATGGTACTCAACACCACCACCAAAATTTGTCAGCTTAACAGGTGTGCCACCCCTCACCGGCATACGGTAGAGCTCCCTCACACCATGGTCGCCCTCATTGGAGATGAAGTACCACTGCTTCCTGTCATTGGAGAGCCGCGGGCTGTATACCTCAAAGCTGCCGGAGGTGATCGCCCTCTTCTCACCGGTAACAACATCACACAAATAGATGTGTGAGAAGCCACTCTCTTCAGACTGGTAATAGATAGTACGGTTGTCGGGCAGCCATCCGGTCATGCCGTAGCCGATACCCGGGCCACCTATCCATGCTGAGTCACGCTGCTCATCAAGCAGCCTGAGGCTGCCATCCGACAGATCCAGCAGGGTGATCAGGCGTCGCTTGTTGTCCGTTGAGAAGAGCTCAGCAACAGCACGGCGGCCATCGTCAGACCAGACAGGGTGGCGGAAGGAGAGCTCACCCCCCTCCCCGGCGAAGAGGTCAGCTGCTGCCTGATAGATAGTGTCACGCGACAGGTCACATATGAAGAGCGAGGATGCCGCCATAGGTATGCCAACCTTTGTGCGGGAGCCGATACTCTCTGTGAAGCCCGACTCGGTGACATAGCCGGGTATAATGGTACGCTGCCCCGCCGGCGGTGCTGATGAGAGCCAGGTGATATAGTTGCCGTCAGGACTGAACCTTACAGAAGAGAGGTTCTCCAGACCGGTATATACCGGCCGTAGCCGCTGCGGCTCCCTGGCTGCCGCCTCCGCAAGGTCCCTCTCACGCCTCTCCCTCCTCTCCGCCAGGGTGCTGTACAGACTTAGCTGGGAAGCCTGTAACCACCTCTCCTGACCGGTCAGCGCTGGAGCGCCATCGCTGACCTCCTTACCCCTTCTCACATCGGTGAGCTGCGTGAGGTGGCCGGTAGTGATATCCCAGGCAAAGAGGTTGTTGCCAGAGCTAAAGAGTATCTTATCCTCATTGAGGCTGAAGCGCGGAGCACCCTCTTGTGCCGAGGTTGATATTATCTCCCTCGTACGGCCGCTCTTCACCTCCGTAAGAAAGAGATCGCCGTCTTTTGAATAGACAAAGAGGCTTCTGTTGCGGTTGAAGGTGCCGGAGGGTACCAGCTCACGCTCCTCCTCAACACTCACCCGGCGGGGCGTAACGGAGCCCTCATCCAGAGCCCAGAGCGACGGCACACTATCTGTTCCGCCGCCCCAACTGAAGTAGAGGGTGTTTTTCAGGGGTGACCAGCCTGGCATACCGGGCAGGATACCTGTGAAACGGTCACCCTGCATGATCTGATCAATGGTGAGGGAAGACTGGGCAGAAAGAGAGGGCCACTGAACAGTCAGGGCGAGCAGCAACAAAATGGTAACGCTTCTGTTCATCTGTTGGTCGGTTTGTCAGGTGAAAAACTGAAATAACTGCTTGCCGGAGAATCTGTGTCAGAGATCAGCCAAAATGATATTTGTTTTAACGGATAACCTATATCTATCACCTCCGGCAAAAACAATAAAACTACCAAATTAACCGGCGCAATACCTCCCGGCAATATTTAAACTTTCTTAATTATAAATCAATGCCGGGAGTCACTTGCTGAAGCTGAAATTGCTATTTTTATGACACCATATCAAGTAAAGAGCAGCTATATGAAGATACCTGGTTATCTGTGCAAAATTATCTGTCTGGCTCTGTCCATCACTATCCTGCCTGCCTTTTCCGGGACCGGAATACCGACTGTGTCTGGCATAACTGCACAGCTTAATCCGGCAGTAAGTGGCTGGCAGGCCGATCAGCCGGATAAAGAGACGAGGATGAAGAGCCGGATCGACTCTATCCTGGAGAGTCAGGTCAGACTCGACAAGATACCCGGCGCCGTGATACTGATAAAGAAGGGTGAGAGGGTGGTTTACAGGAGGGCATACGGTTATGCCATGAAATACGACTATGACCACCGCCTCCTTGACCAGCCCGAAAAGATGACTGTCACTCACCTGTTTGACATCGCCTCCCTGACAAAGGTGGTAGCCACCACCACCGCAATGATGTTGCTGGCTGACAGGGGAGCACTGAATATTGATGATCCGGTTGGCAATTATATAGAGGCTTTTGCCACTCCTGACAGGCAGGAGATCACCATCAGGCATCTCCTCACTCACACTGCCGGCCTCAACGAATGGTATCCCACCTACTATCTCGCCGCAGACAGACATGAGAGCTACCGGCTCATTGGCAGGCTTCCCCTGAAATACCCTGTCGGCAGCCAGCGCCACTACAGCGACCTCGGTTTTGTACTGCTCGGACAGATAACTGAGATACTCTCCGGAATGCCACTGGAGGAGTTCGTGAGAGAAAATATCTTCCTGCCGCTGGGTATGGACAACACAACCTACAATCCCCTGCAGAGAGGAGGCTTCCGGGATATTGCAGCCACCTCACCCGGTAATCCATACGAGAAGAGGATGGTGAGTGACCCCACACTGGGCTACAGTGTGCCAGAGATCGACCCGTCACAATGGAACGGCTGGCGACAATACCTCCTGCGCGGAGAGGTGAACGACGGCAATGCCTGGTATGCTCACAGAGGCGTCTCGGGAGCGGCCGGTCTCTTCTCCACTGCCGACGATTTACAGAAGCTGGTGGATATGCTGCTGAACAGGGGCATGCACAGCTCAGCGCAGTTTGTCGGTGAGGAGACGATCAAAACGTTCCTGACCAGAGACAGATTCAATAACGGGCTGGGCTGGGCTATGGACCCTGCCAACTCCTTCATGAGGGATGCACCACAGGGCTCATTCGGACATACCGGATTCACAGGAACCAGTATCGCGGTTGTCCCTGAGAGCAGGCTCTCGGTCATAATTCTGATCAACAGGCAGAACACGGGACTCACAGAGAGGGGTGAATACTTCAACCTCAATCCTCTCCGGTTACAGATCTTCAATACAGTGATGGAGTGCCTCCGGTGAGACCGGTCATAAAAGGATATTGGTCTGCTCTCGCGGTAAATACCCCGGTCGCTTATTGGGCTCGTGGCCTCTGCCTCTCATGAAGCAGGCTCATGAGCCATTAAATAGGAAAACCCCTCCTGCTTTCGCAGGAAGGGCCTTGCTGAGTAGCGAGACCGAGAATTGAACTCGGGACCTCATGATTATGAACGATGTTTTTATTGCTTTACAGACTAGTACCAGTTTTCACTGGTTTTCATTTTCAATTTGTTAAGTTTTTTGGTTATCATCTATTTTCACCTTTTTTAATAAATCCTAGCGCGGAACCTAGCGCAAAATTAAAAGATGTGTTTGTTGGTTTCAAAAAGCTCATCCGTATTCAATCCCGCCAAGTACTTCTCAGTTACAATTACAGATGAATGAACTAACATATTACTTATTTTCTTTGTTTTAACTCCTGCACGATCGAAAGTTGTCGCATAACAGTGACGTGCCATATCCAATCTTAGGGGAGCAGATAGGCCAAGCCTCTTTTCAATTCCTTTTAAAGATGAGATGGTCTAATGTGACTGGACAATGTTTTCATCAAAGTTAAGTGGTTATGTTGAAAAGAGGGGGTTCGGGGGAGTCTCATAACTCATTATTTTGTTAATAAATCACGCAGCCATCTGATATACAGCCATCGGCGGGATATTCCCGACAGAAGAATGATCCCTTCTTTCATTGTAATACTCAATAAACTGTGCACAGATCTGGTATAACTCACCTCCGGTTTCCGGCCTTTCAAGGTAGATCTTCTCGTATTTGATCGTTCTGAAGAACCTCTCAATATACACGTTGTCAATAGCCCTGCCTTTCCCGTCCATAGATATCCTGACTGTTTCAAGGCTTTTTACATAACCGACATAAGCATCCGAGGTGAACTGACTGCCCTGATCTGAGTTTATAATCTCAGGCTTGCCGTATCTGTTTACTGTCATCCTCAGTGTATCAACAACCCATTCGGCTTCCATCGTGTTCGACAGACTCCAGCCCAGGATACTCCTGCTGTAAATGTCCATAATGGCCAGAAAACACATGTATCCCCGAACCATCGGGATATAGGAGATATCAAGCGACCAGACCTGGTTGGGATTCTTTATTTCCAGGTTACGGAGCAGATAAGGATATTTGTGCCTGGCAGGATCAATGATCGTGGTGCGCGGCCGGCAATAAACCGTCTTTAATCTCATAATCTGCATAAGAGTGCGAACATGATGCCTGCCTGCCTGATGACCCTGCTTCTGCAGCTCGCGGGTCATCCTTCTCGTTCCTCTGGTGGGATCCTCACAGTACAGTCTGTCAAGTGCCTCCATTAACTGCAGGTCCTTCTCGCCAGCCTTTGATGGAGTATAGTAGAGAGAACTCCTGGTTCTCTTTCTTAAGTTTCTTTATCTCTGATGCCTCATCTTTCCCGCTGTCGAAGACTTTACCGGCACCTGACAGGAATGCTCTCTTCCATTGGGTTATTAAGTTCGGATGAACCTGGTAAATCTGGGCAAGCTCAGATATGGTCTTGATCTCTTTGATTGCCTCGATGGCAACCTTCGCCTTGAAATCTGATGTAAATGTTCTTCTTGACTTTTTCATGTGACAGAAATTTTAAAGTTATTAAATTCCTGTCCAGTTTTTCTAGACCAGCTCAGAGTTCAATAAATTCTATTTGACCAAAATTAAGGGATTCAAAGAAATTAAACGAATATTTAAAATATTCATAATTACGGCGATTTGCTATTTACTGTAAGTTCACTTGCAAATTACAGTATGCGGTAAGTAACCTTTTCAGATTTCTGAGATAGTTCCCCTTCTTGATAAGAAGCAAATTTTTAAACAACTTATGATATAGCCCGTGTTGAAAACAACTAGAATGAAAGAGACCTGTTATTAAAAATTAATGGGTAATTTTATCACTCTGATACTCACAACTGTCAACTGCGATTGTTAAAAATACAATAAATAAATAAACCTATAAGTTGATTTAATGGAATTTGTTCCTATATTTGGCGATGAAAGTTGTTTATTATCTGTCAAGGATAAAGAATACAGTGAGTTTGATAGAATATATCGCGATTGGACTGATATCGAGTACCTTCATAATTTCTTTTCCAATAATGAAAAGGATTTGAGTGATCCTTTCTGGGAAGGGATTACTATTGAAGAAGCTATAATCAAAACTAGGAATGAAGCCAACATTTTTTTTCAATATCTCAGAAAGATTTCAAAGAAACCTGCAGTTGACAGAATTGGTCTGTTATTGAGACTATTTCACCCACTTGACAATGGTTTAGTAACAAATCATCCATTTGACAAGAAAAAAGCGTATGGTAATCGACATAAAAGTTGGCTAAGAATATATGCATTAAAAGCTGGAGAGAATATGTATATAATTACAGGAGGTGCTATAAAATTAACCAGTAATATGAATGAAAGAGAACATACCAGATCGGAATTAGCTAAGCTGGAAAAGTGTAGAAATTTCTTAATAAGTGAAGGTATTGTCGATGATGATGGTGTTATTGAGTATATGGAATTGTAACTATATGAGAAACAAAGTTAACATAGAGAAATTAAGTAGGTTCGTTTCAAAAGAATCTCCTGCATGGATGGAGCAGGCTGAATTTTATGAGCATAACAAAGATTGGCTTGACAAATCCGCTCTAATTGCAATTAAAATCCTTAGCGCACTCAAAAATCAGTCAATTACTCAAAAGGCACTTGCAGAGAGTATTAGTGTTACACCTCAATATATTAATAAAGTTGTCAAAGGACAGGAAAATCTTACCCTAGAGACTATTTGTAAAATTGAGAAATCATTAGGGATTTCATTGATTTCGGTCCCCTCTTATGAATCTAGCCAGGTTATTCTTGATGATTTTTCTATTTTGCCATTCTCAATTCCAAAATTTGAGAGTAAACCAATCGGATCCAAGAAAACAGAATATACATCTGAAAGTGAATATCAACCGCAAGATAGACATATTGCAGCCTAGCAATGGAAACACAAAAAAAAAGTATCGGGTTCTCACTAATGAAAGTCTCAACAGAGCAGTTTGCAATTATTGAAGAAGATTTTAATGACAAAGGGAAAATTAGGTTAAAAACTTCATTAAGGTATGCTGCTGATGACAGACAAAAATATGTGGCTGTTTTTACATCGTTTATTTTTGATTCTAATACCAAACCTTTTCTTATAGTTGAAGCTAGTTGCCATTTCCAAATAAAAGATTCTGCGTGGATTGAGATGTTTAATTCTGAGACTAACACTCTGGTAGTACCAAAAGGATTTATGTGTCATTTGGCAATGTTGACAATAGGAACATCACGTGGTATTTTACATGCAAAAACAGAAGGCACCTGTTTCAACAAATATTTACTTCCTACAATCAATGTCACGCAAATCATTAAAGAGGATGCAATATTCAGCTTTAATAAACAAGAATAATAGCTTTTAAATACCGTTTTGTCATCCCAATTTTAAGAACGACCTAGCACAAACCTAGAACAAAAGAAAAACCACCTATACATTTCATTGTATAAGTGGTTGATTTTCTTTGTAGCGAGACCGAGAATTGAACTCGGGACCTCATGATTATGAATCATGCGCTCTAACCACCTGAGCTATCTCGCCGTATGATTCTCTCTGTCAACAGCCGCTATCAACGGTTTCCGGCACCACAGAGAGACAATATGTGACCTCTGCCCGGAAATATTGCAGGGGGCTGTTTTCAAGGCTGCAAATATAAAAAATATTTCATTTTGACCGACAAACTTTGTCTTTTCAACGATTATTTTTATATTGCATGAAACACCCCCACTCAGCATGAGGTCGAGATACGAGATCGAATATACCCTTAACACCCCCGTACGTGTTCTGTATGACAGACTGAGCACCGCCGAGGGACTGGCAGAATGGTTTGCCGACAATGTCACCGTCGATGGTGACATATTCACATTCCACTGGAACAAGTCAGAGGTAAAGGCCAGACAGGCCTATGCCAAAGAGAACCGCTCAGTACGTTTTGACTGGCTCGACAATCCCGACAAGGAGACAAACTATTTTGAGTTTCGCATAATAGTTCATGAGCTGACCAACGATACGGCACTCATAATAACCGACCATGCCGAAGAGAGTGAGCTCGACGATGCGCGTGACCTGTGGGACACACAGGTGGCTCACCTGAGAAAAATGCTGGGTATCCTCGACTGAGAGAGCATTGCATCTTTCTCAAAAATAAAGTACGTTTGCACCACACCCGATGAAATGAAGAAGATCGATCTGTTCATGGTAAGATCGTTCGTGGGGCCATTGGTTCTGACGTTCTTTATTGTGCTGATTGTCTTCATACTGCAGTTCCTGTGGATGTATGTGGATGACCTGGCAGGCAAAGGGCTGCAGTTCAAGGTGCTTGCCGAACTGCTCTTCCAGTTCTCCCTCACCTTCGTACCACTCTCCCTCCCGCTGGCTATTCTGCTGGCCGCACTGATGACCTTCGGCAACCTCGGTGAGTTTTTTGAGATGACAGCACTCAAGTCGTCAGGCGTACCGCTGCAGCGTATCATGTTGCCACTAATCATTTTCGCCTCCCTGCTGGCTGCCGGCTCCTTTCTCTTTGCTGACTTTGTGCTGCCGGTATCTACACGAAAGGCCAGAACACTGCTGACCGATATACGACGTATGCGTCCCGAGCTAAACATTCAGGAGGGTACCTTCTATAACGGTATCGACGGTTTCAGTATTAAGATCACAAACAAAGACCCTGAGACAAACCGCCTCGACGGAATATATATCTATGATCACCGTGAAGGGATAGGCAACACCTCGGTCATACATGCCGACTCAGGCTATATGAAGGTGACCGCCGACGAGAGCGGCCTGATACTGACGCTATATAACGGACATGCATACAGAGAGATAGAAGAGAAGGACGTGCAACAGGAGAAACGGCACTACCCCTTCAGAAGAGACCGGTTCACTGAACAGACCATGGTCATTGAACTGACCGGCTTTGGTCTGAACAGGTCGGGGATGGATATCTACAGGTCAAACTATGCCATGCTCAACACCTCGGGGCTCACCTTCTTTATCGACTCACTCTCATCACGGTATGAGGCCAGAAGTGATGTCTACTACAGTGAGTTCAGTCGTATGCGGCTCATGACCCTGACACAACAGTACTACCCTGACCATACGCCGGCAGATGACCCTGCACCACCCTGGAAGAGTGGCAGGTTCAATGCCCGCAATGCATTCGATACCCTCTCTTTCAATGACAAGAACAGAACCATAAGCCGTGCCCTGGGGTTTGCGCGTGATGGCACATCATTCCTCAATGAGAAAAGTGAGGCGATGGTGGCAGAGACAAAAAACCTGAGGAAGTATGAAGCCGAGAGATACAAACGCTTCACCCTGCCACTGGCATGTATAGTATTCTTTTTCATTGGAGCACCATTGGGAGCAATAATACGTAAAGGCGGACTGGGGACCTCTGCGGTGATCTCGGTGCTCTTCTTTGTGGTCTATTACGTCATCTCACTCTCAGGTGAGAAATTTGCCAAAGAGCTGGTGATAGGGATACCGCTGGGTATGCTCGCCTCAACGATTGTACTGCTCCCGATAGGGATCTTCCTCACTTATAAGGCCACCACCGACTCGGCCATAATGAATGCAGAGACATACAACCTCTTCTTCAGGAAGCTTGTCAGACGCTTTACAGGCAACAGAGACTATAGTGGCGATGAAGATACTGGCACTCGCTCCTAGACCGATAGCACCCGTGAGGGACGGCGGCACAGTGGCTACAGCCAGCTGTCTCACCGGACTGGCCGCTGCCGGAGCCAGCGTGACCCTCCTCTCAATGAAGACACAGAAGCATAGGGCCGACGGGGCAGATTACCCCGCCCCGCCCCTCCTGGCTGCATACCATACTGTTGATATCAATACAGAGGTTAAGGCTTCCGCGATGCTCAACAACCTCCTCTTCTCCGGTAAGCCGTATGATCTGCAACGGTTCTGTTCACGTCGCTATATGGAGGCTCTTAGCCACCTCATAAAGAGCAACAGCTATGACCTGATCCATTGTGAGGGACTCCCTTTTGCCCTCTATATTAAGCAGATAAAGAAACTCACCAAAATACCTGTGGTTCTCAGGGCGCACAACCTCGAGCATAGGATAAGGGAGATGACGGCAGCAAGAACCGCCTCACCCATCCGCAGGGCATACCTCAATAACCTGGCACAGAGGCTCATGAGGCTGGAGCAGAGGGCGTCAGAGATGTTTGATGCCATCATCCCTATCAGCATGCCCGATTACAGCTGGTTCAGTGCGGCAGCAGCAGGCCGGCCGGTATGGCTGTGTGAGACCGGGGTGGAGAGCACAGCACTGCAGCCATGGCCTGATGAGGAGGGACTGCGGGTAGGATTTATCGGGTCGATGGACTGGCAGCCCAACCTGGAAGGGGTGATATGGCTCATTGAGGAGGTGTGGCCGCAGGTGAAAGCTCAGGTGCCGGAGGCAACACTCCAGATAGCCGGTAAAGGTATGAGCAGGGCAGCCGGTAAAATTCCCGGCGGCAACGGAGTGATCATGAGAGGTGAGCCTGATGATGCAGCAAGCTTTATAGCCTCAAACCATATCATGGCAGTACCACTGTTTGCGGGCAGCGGACTGAGGATAAGGATTATCGAGTCGATGGCCGCCGGCAGACCGGTGGTAGCCACAAGAGTGGCCGCAGAAGGGATAGCAGCTCAGCATGACGGGCCGCTGACCATGGCTGACGGGGCACTGACCGTAGCCGACGACGCTGTCTCCTTCGCTGCGGCGCTCATCAGCCTCCTCAGTAACAAAGAGCTTCGTGAGGGCAGCGCCGCAGCAGCGGTAGAGCTGGTAAACGAGCGGTATGATAACACCAGGGTGACAGCCGGACTGATGAAGTTCTACCGGGAGCTTATAAATAACAGGGAAGTAACGGTCAGGGGCAGATAACGGGTAAGGCAACAGGCAGATAACGGGTAAGTAACAGCTACGGACAGATGACGGGTAAGATACAGGCAGGTAACAGGCAGACAACGGGTAGGTAACAGGTAGGTAACAGTTAAGGGCAGATGACAGTCAGGGTGATATTTATAACGGTAACAGTGCTGCTGGCATGGAGCTACATCCTATGGCCGGCAGGAGTCATGATGGCGGCATGGCTCAGGAGAAACAGTATCACCCCTGAGAACAGGTTTAAGAGGAGAGTGACAGCCAGTGGTGAAGGAGGAGGTCGGGCAGAGGCGGCACTGCCGTCACTATCCGTGGTGATGGCCGTTCATAATGAGGAGAGGGTTATCAGAAAGAAGATTGAGAGTGTGCTCAGCTCAGACTATCCGCCTCACCTGATGGAGATAGTGATAGGCTCAGATGCTTCGAATGACGGCACCGATGAGGCCATCGCGGAGATGGCAGCCGGCAACGGCCGGATAAGGCTGATACGAGGCGGCACGAGACAGGGCAAGCCTGCCATGATCAACAGGCTGGTGGCTGAGGCTGATGGTGAGATCATCATCGTTACAGATGCGAACGTGATCTTCACCCCGTTGACCGTTAAGAGGCTGGCAGAACCATTTGTCAATAACAGGGTTGGGCTGTGTGATGCCACCCCACTGACACAGAGGGTGAATAACCGTGGTGTAGGCCGCCAGGAGAACCTCTACAGCAGAATGGAGACAGCTCTTAAGAGGGCCGAGGGGGAGCTCTGGGGAGCTATGCCCGGCCCCTATGGCGGCTGCTACGCCATACGACGCAGCATCTTCCCGGTACTGCCTGAGAATATTCTCGTTGATGACCTCTATGCCGGACTGACGGTTCTGAAAAAGAGCTACCGCTCACTCAACATCCCGGAGGCAATAGTATCAGAAGATACACAGCCCGATATGAGACAGCAGTACAAGAGGAGGGTGAGAATAGCCACAGGATCATACCAGAACCTTTTTCACTTCGGCCTGTTACCCTCAAAAAGGGCAGGCGTAATCATAACCCTCATCTCACATAAAGTATTGAGGTGGCTCTCACCTCTTCTGATACTCATTTTTATAATGACAACCATCATTCTTTCGTCCGGATCGAATCTCTATCTTTGTTTGTTGTCAGCCCTGCTGATTTTCTTAATTTTGTCAGCGTTTGACCTGTTGCTCGACAGGAAGGGTAAACAGATCATTTTCCAGAGATATTTAACCCATTTCCTGTTGATGAATCTGGCCCTGGCAACAGGATTTGTGAAAGCAGTAAGGGGAGTAGAAAGCGGGATATGGGAACCCACAAAACGTGTTTGTGATGAGCGAGGATACAAAGCTTAATACAATCGTAGAGGCGATCGATGAGATCAGGCAGGGTAAGATGGTGATTGTTGTTGACGATGAAGACCGTGAGAACGAAGGAGACTTCATCTGTGCCGCCGAACTGGCCACTCCCGGGACGGTGAACTTCATGGCTACACACGGGCGGGGACTTATCTGTGTGCCAATCCCGGAAGAGAGATGTGATGAGCTGGAGCTACACATGATGGTAGGGCACAACACCTCACTGCACGAGACACCCTTCACCGTCTCGGTTGACCTGATAAGCCCCGAGACCTCAACCGGTATCTCCGCAAAAGACAGGGCAATGACCATCAATGCGCTGGTTGACCCCGCCACCAAACCGTCACAGCTGGCCAGACCAGGACACATATTCCCGCTGAGGTCAAGAACCAAAGGGGTGTTGCGAAGAGCCGGACATACTGAGGCAGCAGTAGACCTCACCCGGATGGCAGGCCTGCGACCGGGAGGCGTGCTGGTAGAGATAATGAACGATGACGGCACAATGGCACGGCTGCCTGACCTCTTAAAGATATCTGAACGGTTCGGTATCAAGATAATCAGCATAAAAGACCTGATAACCTACCGCCTGGGAATAGAGTCGATCATTGAGATGGGTGAACAGGTAAAACTGCCAACCGAGTATGGCGATTTTGACTTTATACCCTTCAGGCAGGTGAGCAACGGACTGGAGCATGCAGCACTGGTAAAAGGACACTGGACAAAGGATGAAACAGTACTGGTGAGGGTCCACTCATCATGCTTTACCGGTGATATCTTCGGCTCCAAGAGATGTGACTGCGGGCCGCAGCTCCATAAGGCAATGCAGATGGTTGAGGAGGAGGGGAAAGGGGCCATCATCTACCTGAGCCAGGAGGGACGGGGTATAGGACTGGTAAACAAGATACGGACATATAAGCTTCAGGAGCAGGGAAGAGATACGGTACAGGCCAACCTGGAGCTGGGCTTCGGTGAGGATGAGCGTGACTACGGTATAGGAGCCAACATCATGAGGAAGATCGGACTGGGAAAGATCAGGCTGATCTCAAACAACCCTGTCAAAAGAGCCGGACTGGAGGGGTATGGCATCACCATCGTTGAGACAATACCGCTTGAGATACCTCCCAACCCTTACAACTCATTCTACCTGGAGACCAAAGCACGTAAGATGGGGCATGACCTCACCTGCTACAAAATACCTGCTAAAGGGGAAGATGACTGATACCCGCCCGCGGATACTCTTCATGGGCACACCGCAATACGCCGTAGCATCACTGGCAGCCCTGCATGAGCGAGGATATGATATCGCTGCCGTGGTGACCGCTCCCGACAGACCTGCCGGCCGCGGACAAAAGCTTACTGCCAGCCCGGTAAAAAAGTATGCCCTGGAGAACCATCTCAGGGTTGAGCAGCCCCTGAAGCTGCGTGACCCTGCATTCATCGATACCCTGAGACAGCTGAATGCCGACCTCTTTGTGGTGGTGGCCTTCCGTATGCTGCCTGAAGTGGTTTGGCGCCTCCCGCGGCTCGGGACATTCAACCTGCACGCCTCCCTCCTGCCACAGTACCGTGGGGCAGCACCCATCAACCATGCAATAATCAATGGTGAGAGGGTGACCGGCGTAACCACCTTCTTTATAGACAATGAGATAGACAGCGGCATGATACTGATGTCACGCTCTACCCCTATAGAGCCGCATGAGAATGCCGGCAGCCTGCATGACAGACTGATGGTGATGGGTGCACAGCTGGTGATCGAGACGACCGAAGGAGTGCTGAGAGGAACACTGACACCACACCCACAAAAGATGCCGGAAGGGGGTGAACTGAAAAAGGCACCAAAGCTATACCCTGCTGACATGCTCATCAACTGGCACAGGCCGGCAATATCAGTTCATAACCAGATCAGAGGACTCTCACCACAACCGGGAGCAACGACAATACTCAGGAGGGGTGACCAGACCATGAGGCTGAAGGTGACCGAAGCGCTGGTGAGAGACGATATCACCGCTGCCACCCCTGCCACACTGATCGTGACAGAGAAAAAGAGCCTGGTCATTGGTTGTGATGAGGGTGCCCTGGAGATCGTGACCCTTATCCCTGAAGGGAGAAAACCGATGAGCTCAGTCCAGTTTCTGCAAGGGTATGATCTGAAAGGCTGGAGGGTGCAATAGCCTCACCTTATCAGCCTCACCTTATCCTCAGCTTCTGACCCGTAGTGCACTCGGTACCCTCCTCCATCAGATTGAGTTTATAGAGTGACGAGAGCCTGATGGCATAGCTCTGGGAGACTGAATGCATCGTCTCACCCTCCAGAACCAGGTGCATCGAGAAGCCTCTGGCAGCCCTGGTACGCTTCATGCCCAGGTAGACCCTGCTGCCGGGACGGGGAGTTGCATCCAGGGCTACATCATTATAGCGCGTGATCTCCCACAGAAGAAGCTGATGCCGGTCTGCCAGACTCTCATAGCTCTCTCCTGCCTCAGCAATGACATACTCCACATTGTTGTTGCGCATCGTCCTTACACCTGTGGTGAAGCTGATCACCCCTATGGGCTCCTCCACTTCACTCACCGTCACAGGGGCTGCCACGGTAGCGGCTGCCGCCACCCGGCTGTCAGGAGTACCTGCAGCAGAGGGTTTAGCCGTGGTGGAGACATCTGATCTCCCGGCAGCCTTCCCGGCAGCCGAAGAGACTGTCTCACCGGCAGCCCTGACAGCTCCCGGGGCTACTGCCGGCTGCCGTGACGGTGATGATGCCTGATGCATCGCCACCAGCGCCGGCACCCCTCCCGTATCATATGACCACAGCTGGTACTCCTCTATCTTGCGTATAAGTGAGGAGGCATACTTGGGGTCGGTGGCATAGCCAGCCTTCCTGAGACCGTGGGCCCACCCCTTGTAATCGGTACGGGCCAGTGAGAAGAGTGAGCGGTAACGACTACCCTTTACAAGGAAGTCAGAGTGGTCACGGTACGACTCCCAGGCGCTTTTGTAGGCCCTGAAGCACTCACCGCGGCGGTTGTCATCATGATAGATCTTCCCTCCCTGCCAGTCGCTGTGACACTTGATGCCAAAGTGGTTGTTGGCTTGCGTAGCCAGCCGGCTGCGACCGTAGTTTGACTCCAGCATACCCTGCGCCAGGGTGATACTGGCAGGCACGCCTGAGCGCTCCATCTCACTGATAGCCAGCGCACTGAATCGATCGAGGTACTCAAGCGCATGAGCCGGTATTGCACCCTGCGAAACAGTAGCCCCACTACGGGCACCTCGTCGCATGGAGCTGCAGGAGCCAAGCAACAGTAATAAAACCAGAAGGGAGAAGATTATCGACTTTTTCATCCGGAGCCTTTTGACAAAAATATAAAAATGTTGTAACCATCAGCAAAGCATAAGGGTGACGGCGAAAATATTATTACTTTTATCGCTCTTTCACTCTTATACCATCGCTATGAAAAAGAGGGAGACAGCCTTCTCCTACATTGAGTATTCCGGCAGTGATCAGCTGCCGGCAGCTGACAGGGCACTGGCAGAGGAGGCGCTGGAGGCTGCCGCAGGAGCCTATGCGCCCTACTCAGGGTTCCGGGTGGGAGCAGCCATACGGCTTGATGATGGCACAGTAATAAGAGGTGCCAACGTTGAGAATGCCGCCTTCCCCTCCGGCAGCTGCGCCGAAAAGACCGCACTCTCATATATGGTAGCCAACCATGGCAACAGAAGAGCCGAAGCGATAGCTATTACCGCCATCCATCATGGTGAGATGAGTGATGAACCGGTAACGCCATGTGGCAACTGCCGGCAGATGCTTGCAGAAGAGGAGCGGCGTACCAACACTCCGATAAAGGTTATCCTGGCCGGCAGATCTAAGGTATGGGTGATAGAGGAGAGCAGTCAGCTGCTGCCGCTCAGCTTTACCGGCGGCAGCATGAAATGATCTACTCACGGCAGTGACAACAGCAGGATAGAAAATTTGTGCCATAGTCACCTCAGCTGTCGCTGATGACCAGCTGAAAGCCGCTGCCATGAATATTTTTCAGCATGATATTGGGGTCATCACTCAGATATTTCCTCAGCTTGGTGACATAGACATCCATGCTGCGTGCAGTAAAATAGTCATCAGAACCCCATATCTTTTTCAGTGCCGCCTCACGGCTGACAAGGGTATTGGGTGTGATAGCCAGCATCTCAAGCAGCTGCCCCTCCTTGGGCGAGAGCTGCCGCTGCTGCTCACCCAGCTCAAGGGTACGTAGCCTGGCATTGAAGATATACCTGCCTATCTCATAGATGTCACGTGTACCGTCACGCAGATCCCTTCTGGCAATGATGGCTCTTATCTTCAGAAGCAGTATATCGGTGTCAAAAGGTTTGGTGATATAGTCGTCTGCCCCTACACCATAGCCTCTCAGCAGATCCTCCTTGAGCTTCTTGGCAGTAAGAAATATTATGGGTATGACAGAGTTCATGGCACGTATCTCAGTGGCGATGGTGAATCCGTCAACATGGGGCAGCATCACGTCGAGGATACAGAGGTCATAGACCCCTCTCCTGAATGTATCTACCGCCATCTTTCCATCATCAACCAGGTCAACTTCATAATCGTTGATCTCAAGATATGACTTGAGTACCGATCCGAAGCTTACATCATCCTCAACCAGAAAAATTCTCGCACTCTTTCTGCTCATGACACCGACTCGTTATTAAAGGGCAGGAATAGCGTAAAGAGTGATCCTCTCCCCTGCTCACTCTCTACAGTAACAGTACCGCCATGGGCATCGACAATGGCTTTGGCATAGTTCAGTCCGAGGCCAAAACCTTTAACATTGTGAATGTTGCCTGTCTCCTCACGGTAAAAGCGTTCAAAGATCCTGTTGAGCACAGCCTTGCTCATGCCTATCCCCCTGTCTGCCACATCCACAAAGAGACCGCTCTCATTGCTGCGGGTGGTGACAGTGATCTCAGGTGCCCCCTCAGAATATTTGTTGGCATTGTCAAGCAGGTTGTGCACCAGGTTGCGAAGGTGCTCAGCATCACCCATCACTGTGCTCCTGGTCGCTGTCAGGTGACGGCTGATCACCCCCTCCCTGCCGGCAACCTGTATCTCTATGGTATCAATAGCCTGGCTGATGATATCATGCATCTCAACCGGCACGAATGTAAAATCCATCTCATGCTTGTCAAGGGTGGCTATCTGCAAGATTGTCTCAACCTGCCTGTTCATGCGTGAGTTCTCCTTCTTGATCAGACTGACGAAATGGCGTACCCGCTCCCGGTCACCTATCACCCGGCTGTCAGCAATGGTATCTGCCGCCACGGTAATAGTGGCGATAGGGGTCTTGAACTCATGAGTCATGTTGTTGATAAAGTCAGCCTGCATCTCAGAGGTCTTCTTCTGCCTTATAATAAACCAGAGGCTCAGTGCGAAGGTAGAGATAATAATAAACAGGAAGAGGCCAAACCCGCCCAGCATAAACCCCATTGACCCGAGAACATAGTTGGTCTTCCTGGGAAAGACTACCGAGAGGGTGTCACCCTTCCTGAGAAGGCCCTGGGAGAAGAGGGTCACCTTGTAGGGTGATGCCTGCAGCTCACGACGACGCCCCTTGGCCTTTGAATAGATACCGTCAAAAATGGTGTCAGCCCTGATGATGGCAAACTCAAATGGGGTCTCAATGCCTGAAGCGAGCAGCTCACCCTGCAGGGTGTTCATCAGCTCCTCCTTGTTGACGGTCATGTTACTCTCCCAGACAAACATCTCACTAAGCAGCTGGTTGCTCATAGACTGAAATTCGAACGACTGCTGCCTGACCCACCGCATGAACTCATCACTGCCAACAACAATACTTCTCTCAGCCTCTGCCAACGCCTGCTCACGGGTTACCTTCATGGTGACGGGCGGCTCATTATTGGCAGAGATGATGATCTCAACCGAATCGGTCTCAGAGCTGCCACTCCCCTGAATAGAGATATGTCCTGAGCTGATGTCGGGTGCCGATGACCGGTGGAGAGCATACGGGAGGGAGGAGTAGCTGCTTATAAACATCTCATTGAGGAAGCTCATCCGGCGGCTGGTCTCCAGTGAGCGGGCCGTATTGCGAAGAGAGTTGAACACAAAGAAGTCAAACTGCTCATTCTGGGCCCTGACAGAACTGGTAGTCCACCTCACCTGAACCCATACAATGGCCGTAATGGAGATCACCATCAGCGCTATCAGACCAATGAACTGACGCTTGTTCATATCACAAAATTAGACATATAAATAAACCTGAGTCTCGTTTTAACTTTTCATTAACCTGATTTAACCAGATATTAACCTTAGAAACAACACCATCGGCTACCTTTGTAGCAGGCTGATTCCCCTGGTGCAAAATCAGGTGAACAGATCCTGACCGCAGGATACTGCATCATAAGCATGCCGGATTTTTCTTCCGGCCGGTTGTTTTAGGTTAGCTTTGGGTTAGGCCGGGAGGAGGGACACCAGAAATGTGCCTCCTCCCCTCTTTTTCAGTAGCCGGCATCAGCCTGATCACCAGACATCCGGATAATAAAACAAACAGCCAGTCAGAGAGGCAGTCAATCAATCTCTTTCAAAAAGCTTCCAGAGATGATGTGCGGGTAGCGGGGCCACCACGGTAATCTCCTCCCCCCGTACCGGGTGAACAAAAGATATCTCCCTGGCATGCAGGGCTATCCCGCCACCCTCCAGGGAGCGCGATGCCCCATACTTCAGGTCGCCGGTAACCGGACAGCCGGCAGCAGCCAGCTGTGCCCTTATCTGGTGATGCCTGCCGGTGATCAGATCTATCTCAAGCAGATAATACCTGGCTGACCGCGCCAGCAGCTCATAAGAGAGCTCAGCCCGTTTTGATCCCTTCACCTCATGGTCCCAGGCGTATGACTTATTCTGTTTCTCGTTCTTCTTCAGGTAGTTGACTAACGTACCTCTCTCTGCCGGTGGTCGTTCACCCACGATGGCCCAGTAAAGCTTCCTCACCTCACGGCTGCGGAAGAGCTCACTGAGGCGGGTCAGTGCCTTGGAGGTACGGGCATAGACCACACATCCGCTTACCGGCCTGTCAAGCCGGTGCACCACACCCAGGAAGACGGCACCCGGCTTGTTGTACTTCTCAGCTATGTATGTCTTTATCAGTGCATCAAGCGGCTGATCACCTGTGGCATCACCCTGCACCAGGTCTGAGGGGCGCTTGTTGACAATGATAATGTGGTTATCTTCGTAAAGAACTGACGGATAATCCTTTCTCATCTAATACTGCTCTTTCTCATTCGGGAAGTCACCCGACCTGACATCAGCTATATAGTGATTAACCGCCCCTTTGATCTCATCATAGAGGTTGTGGTAACGCCTCAGAAAACGGGGCGAAAACTCACGGTTTATGCCCAGCATGTCATGAAGCACCAGCACCTGGCCATCCACCTTCTGTCCGGCACCGATACCTATCACAGGTATCTTAACTGACTCAGCCACCTCTTCAGCCAGCACGGCAGGTATCTTCTCCAGCACGATGGCAAAGCAGCCCGCCTGCTCCAGGATACGGGCATCATCCTTAAGCTTCCGCGCCTCCTCCTCCTCACGCGCTCTGACCACGTAGGTTCCGAACTTGTGTATCGACTGCGGTGTCAGGCCGAGGTGACCCATAACCGGGATACCGGCCGTCAGGATACGGTCTACCGACTCAACGATCTCCTTACCCCCTTCCAGCTTAACGGCACTGGCGCCGGTCTCCTTCATGATACGTATAGCTGATGCGAGCGCCTCACGCGAGTTGCCCTGGTAGGTGCCGAAGGGAAGGTCAACCACAACCAGCGCACGCCTGACACCCCTGACCACCGAGGCAGCATGGTAGATCATGTTGTCAAGGGTAATGGGAAGGGTGGTCTCAAAACCAGCCATAACATTGGAGGCTGAGTCACCTACAAGGATGATATCAATACCCGCCTCATCAATGATACGGGCCATCGAATAGTCATAGGCCGTAAGCATCGATATCTTCTCACCCTTAAACTTCATCTCATAAAGCACATGGGTGGTAACAAGCTTAACACTTTTCTCTACTGACATCTCTCTATTCTGAATTGGTGGCAGCTGCAAAACTATAAAATAAGCGGGTAGGTTCACCTGACGGGGAGACTCTTTTAAAGATTTCTGCCGTTTTGTCATAGCGGATGGGAGAGCAGAGCGGTGACAGAGAGAGCTACTATGACATAATTGCATGACAGAGCCGCAGGGCAGCCAATGGCACACTCATTGTCATAAAGGGTTGTGTCAGAATCAAAGTTGAGAATATAAAATAGTATAGCAATGGGAAAAATAATTGGTATCGACCTTGGAACCACCAACTCATGCGTATCCGTGATGGAGGCGAATGAGCCAACGGTGATCGTTAACAGTGAAGGCAAGCGCACCACACCATCAGTGGTTGCTTTTCTTGATAGCGGTGAACGCAAGGTAGGTGACCCGGCAAAGAGACAGGCTATTGCCAACCCGCGCAAGACCGTCTCATCAATAAAGCGTTTCATGGGCAGAAACTATGACGAGATCTCCGGGGAGGTCTCAAAGATGACATATGAGCTGGTCCGTGGAGACAACAACACCCCGAGAGTGAAGATTGATGACCGCAAATACTCACCACAGGAGCTCTCTGCTATGGTACTGCAGAAGATGAAAAAGACCGCCGAAGATTATCTTGGCCAGGAGGTCAGTGAGGCTGTCATAACCGTTCCGGCATACTTCAATGACGCACAGAGACAGGCAACCAAGGAGGCAGGTGAGATAGCAGGCCTCAAGGTGAAAAGAATAATCAACGAACCGACAGCCGCATCACTGGCATACGGTCTCGACAAGAAGGCACAGGATCTTAAGATAGCAGTGTTTGACCTGGGTGGCGGAACATTTGATATCTCAATACTGGAGCTGGGTGATGGTGTCTTTGAGGTGAAGTCAACCAACGGTGATACCCACCTGGGCGGTGATGACTTTGATAATAAGATCATAGACTGGCTGGCTGAAGAGTTTCAGAAAGATGAAGGTATTGACCTGAGAAAAGACCCGATGGCACTGCAGCGCCTGAAGGAGGCTGCCGAGAAGGCCAAGATAGAGCTCTCTAGCACCACCACCACAGAGATAAACCTTCCATACATCATGCCGGTAGACGGTATACCCAAACATCTGGTAAAGACACTGACCAGGGCGCACTTCGAGAAGCTGACTGACACACTCATCAATGCGGTTATTGAACCGTGTCGTAAGGCGGTGAATGATGCCGGACTGAAGACCACAGACATTGATGAGATACTGCTCGTAGGAGGGTCTACACGTATACCCGCCATTCAGCAGGTGGTAGAGAAGTTCTTCGGCAAGGCAGCATCAAAGGGTGTCAACCCCGATGAGGTGGTGGCCGTGGGAGCCGCCATACAGGGAGGCGTACTCACCGGCGAGGTGAAGGATGTGCTGCTGCTCGACGTCACCCCTCTCTCTCTGGGCATTGAGACGATGGGCAGTGTGATGACCAAACTTATTGAGGCCAACACCACCATCCCTACACGCAAGACGGAAACATTTACCACCGCCAGTGACAGCCAGCCCTCGGTAGAGATACATGTGCTGCAGGGTGAGAGACCAATGGCAACAGGCAACAAGACCATCGGCCGGTTCCACCTCGACGGTATACCACCGGCACCACGAGGCATACCACAGATAGAGGTGACCTTTGATATTGATGCCAACGGTATACTACATGTCTCAGCCAAAGACAAGGGCACCGGCAAAGAGCAGAGAATACGTATTGAAGCATCGTCAGGTCTCAGCGAAGATGAGATACGGCGTATGCGTGATGAGGCCAGGGATAACGAGGCAGCAGACAAAGCCGCCAGAGAGTTGGCTGATAAGATCAATACCGCTGACAGCATGATATTCCAGACTGAAAAACAGCTTAACGAGTATGGTGACAAGATACCTGCCGAGAAGAAGAGTGTGATAGAGAACTCACTCAACCAGCTGCGTGAAGCCCATAAAAACAGGGATATAACAGCCATTGACAAGGCGCTGGCTGAAATAAATGCAGCATGGCAGGCTGCCTCTGAAGATATGTACAAGCAGACACAGGGTGAGCCGGGACCACATGCCGGGCCGACTGACGATCACGACAAGGGAGGAGACGAGCAGGTCACCGACGTAGACTTCGAAGAAGTGAAGTAAAAGGCGATTAGAAATAATCAATAAATGATAGAAAATCCCTGTAAGCAAATAGTTTACGGGGATTTTTGTTTTTGTGAATTTGTGAATATCTATTGTTTTTAATTGTTTTTTATCATACATTTGTACCATAATTGTTCCGCGCGCTAATTGGCGACAATGTGCGCCTTAAGCGTACTTATCATGTCTTAATCGACCTTAATCGGCGATGATGTAACGGGTAATAGAAAAATATGGGATTTAGTAAGTTGAAAATACCGAAGATTTGCGAGCAGTGCGGCAAAGCTTTTGAGGCGAAAACGGTGGTGACTCGTTTCTGTAGCCCTGCTTGTGCGAATAAGTCAGGCAAAGAAAAGAAGAAGCAAGCAAAAGAGGTCGAACAGAAGCAAACTCTTTTGGAGCAATCGGCTGAAAAAATCGCAGAGATGCAAACGCGCCCCTATATTTCAATCACAGAAGCGACTATCCTTTTTGGCATTTCCAAAGATACGATTCGCCGACTTATCAAAGCCGGAAAAGTTCCTGCGGTTAATTTTGGATTGCGACTCACAAGGGTTAGCCGGGTACACCTTGAAGAGATGTTTACGGCAATTGAGATTCCTGAAGAGCCGAAAGAAAAGCCCATGAAGCTGCATTACGAGATAGATGAATGTTATACTATCAATGAAATATCAGAAAAGTACGGTGTTTCTCTTTCTTCCGTTGATAAGATTATTCGCCGAAACAGCATTCCCAAACGGCAAGTCGGTAAGTATGTATATGCACCAAAAGAACAAATTGATAAAATATTCGCAAAGAAATGAAAGAGTTATCGAACACCAAAGTTACTGTTCGGCTTCGGAAGATAGAAGATCGCAAGGAGTGGTACGTTTATATTGAGAGCTACCCCGTCTTTATTCCCGGAAAGAACACACCTCAACGTATTCGCGAATATCTGAATCGCAGTATTACGACTGTGGAATGGGACAAAAAGCGTACTGCTCGTACCAACGCAGACGGCTCGAAAACGTTCAAACCAAAGCGTGATGACAACGGAGTAATCATTTGCCGGAGCGAAAAAGACCAAGAAACGATGCTTTATGCTGATGGCGTTCGCAAGCTTCGCCAACGCGAATACGATAATGCCGATTTGTACAGCGACACCGAAAGTGCACAAGTTGAACAGAAAGAACGTTTGCAGCAGAACTTTATCGAATATTTCAAGAAAACAGCCGCCAAACGTCATGCCAATAGTTCCGAGTCTATTCAAGTCAATTGGAAACGAGTATATGAGTTGTTGAAATTGTTTTCCGGCGATACACTTCTATTCTCTCAGATAGATAATCGGACAGCCGAAGAGTTCAAATTTTTCCTTATGACTGCGCCCTGTGGTGGAAGCAAAAGCGGAACCATTTCGCAGAATACGGCGGCTACTTATTTCTCCATTTTCAAAGCAGCTCTCAAACAAGCGTTCATTGATGGTTACTTGCAAGTGGATTTGTCCGCCAAAATCAAGGGTATTCAAGAGCAAGAATCACGGCGCGAATACCTAACCGTTGAGGAACTCAATACTCTCGTCAATACGCCATGTGAAAGGGAAGTTCTAAAACGGGCAGCCTTATTCTCAGCTCTTACCGGCTTGCGCCATTGCGATATTCAAAAACTGCAATGGAAAGAAATCAGCATGAACGACAATCAAGCCCAACTGCATTTCACGCAGCAGAAAACGAAAGGCGTTGAGTATATGCCCATCTCGCAACAGGCTTTGGCTCTTTGCGGAGAACCCCGACAGCCGGAGCAATTAGTTTTCGAGGACTTACCGGACCCTGCATGGATTTCAAAACCCTTGAAACGCTGGATAGAAGTGGCAAACATTAAAAAGAAAATCAGCTTTCATTGCTTCCGTCATACGTATGCGACCCTCCAATTAAGCAGTGGCACAGATATTTACACTGTAAGTAAGATGCTCGGACATACCAATGTGAAAACCACGCAGATATATGCTAAGGTGGTTGATGAGAAAAAGAACAAAGCTGCACAGGCGATTCAGTTGAACACCATTAATAACACGGAGGGATGAAACAGAACAGTCTTTTGCAGTACATTATATTATATGTGATAGTCGCTTGCGTTGCTTTGGCGATTGCAACACTGGCACGAATGTTTACCGTTTCGGTTGGCTTTGATAGCTTTACCGCTTTCATCGTCTTTATTGTGGCGTTGGCCATTCAGGTCGTAGTCTATTTGAGTATCCATGTGATACTACAAAATACAATGCTACCTTGGATTGGTGGATGGCTATCCAAAATACCATATTTTCGAAAGAAGATTGAGAGTAGGCAAGTCCCAATTGTTGAAGCAGAAGAACCGATAGCCGAAATTACAACAGAAAAAACAGTCGTTGAAGAATCAGTAATTGAGGAGGAAGAGAAAGAACTCTTTCCCGATATGCCGGAGCAACCTTCTTTGAAAGATATTCGAAGAGAGCAACTGCAAAATAGAACCAAAGAGCAAGAGGAAAAACAGAACATCGCTCTGAACTATACCCGGAAATCTTTTGTACTCTATCTTTCGGACGAACACCTTGATATACTTTGCCGGAATGTTCTGATGTATATCAACAATCAGGATGTAGAAGAATTGAAGCTGGTTAAAGTCAAAGAGCTAACCGCAGTCGATCTTCGCCATTTTGGTTGGAATATCTGGAACTTCTACAAGCCGAGAGAGCAAGAAAGTATCGCCAGTTTTTTGAAAGCTGTATTTCCTGATATTTTCAGGGAAACAGAAATCAAGAGTATCAAGCGGCATTTGAAAGATGATGAGTTGAAGGGGCTGATAAAGATACAAGAGAGGATAATAGAATCAGATAAAATAGAAAAAGAGACAAACGGATGAATATTAGTGACACGATTGAAAAAGCTCAAGCATTGCTTTTAGCAAATAAGGCAGAATGGGAGAAAAGATACACAGACTATGCCACAAGTATGCTCTCAAACGAAAATTGTATAAAAACGAACCGAAGAAAATTTCGTGAACAAGCTCCACTAAGATATTATATTTCAACAACCAATGCAAAAGGAGCAAGAAGTGCTTTATTATTAGATGTCAGATATCGAGGACAAAGTGTGGCTCAATTAAAAACTAGTAAAAACGATGTTACTATATCCACTAAAGGAAAAAATATGACTAATTTGCGAGACTTTGATTGCGAAATAGAATTGAATGATATTAGTTGGAATGAATCAGATGCACAGAAATTTAGACGCTTTTTCAAAAGCCGAGAAAACACCAGGAATAGAAAAAACAATAAAGGAAATGAAGAGCATAATATAGAAAGCTTGTTGCTGTCTGAGTTTTCAAAACGGAATAGCAAGGCGAAACATATACTTGGAATTCAACCGGTAAAATTCTGTGGAATAAGATTTGGGATGCCTACACCTATTAGTGCAAGTGATCATAAAAAACCGCTGAAATATGCCAAGCAAAACGGTGGAGGAATAGATGTTTTTGCAAGAACAGGCATTGGTGGTCGTTCCACATACTTAACGATTATAGAGGTTAAAGATGAAAACAAATCTGATGAACCACCTACAGATACACTGAAACAAGCAATACAATATGCCGTTTTTATTCGTGAGCTTTTACGTTCGGACTGTGGGGAGGCTTGGTATAAAATATTTGGATTCAAGGGTAAAATACCTAAAACCTTAAACATTCGTGTGGCTTGTGCAATGCCGGATAACATTTTGGATCAATCGTTTGCAAAAACAGTTTATCCAATTGGAAGTGATTGTATTGAATGTCATTATATATACTTCAAACATGATGGGCAACGATTTAGTAATTTTCAAACGTCTCTTTAAGCATGAAAATAACAATCCATAGAGGAACTGATCAAATTGGTGGCTGCGTAACTGAAATAGAAAGCAGTGGTTACAAAGTGTTTATTGATTTTGGAGAGCAGTTACCGGGTGCAGAAAAAAAAGAGTTGTCGCAAATAGAAGGATTGACTTATGGCGACATTTCAAAAAGCGCATTATTCATTACTCATTACCACGGAGACCACATTGGTAGTATTTGCAGTGTGGATTCTGATTTACCTATCTATGTAGGGAAGACTGCGCTCGAAATTTTCAACTGCCTTGAAAGCAGATTATCGCATATCCCTGACACAAACGAGGCTGAGAGACACAAAAAGAATGTCGAGCGGATAAAGATAATAAAGCCATTTGAACCCCTACAACGAGTAAAAATTGGAGGAATAACTGTAATTCCTCTGTTTGTCGATCACTCGGCATTTGATGCTTATATGTTTATTGTTCATGCTGACGGGAAACGAGTACTTCATACAGGCGACTTTCGTGGACATGGATTTAAGAGCAAAGGTCTTATGCCATCATTAAACGCATTCGCGAAAAATATAGATTATATAATATCCGAGGGTTCTAATATCCAACGTCCTAACGCCGCAATGCAAACTGAGCAAGGGTTGCAAATGGATTTTGAAAAACTTTTTAGAAAACACAAGTATAATTTTGTGTTTGTATCTTCAACTAATATCGACCGAATATTTGCTTTATATCATGCAACAAAGAAAGTAGGACGTTGTTTCGTTTGTGATAGCTATCAAGCAAAAATAATGAAGGTTGTTTCTCAAAACCACAAGCACCGCACCCCTTTCTACGATGTTGATTATACCCAAAAGACAAATCCGGCTGGACGTTTTATTGAGTTGAATCGACGAGGTCAGAGTTCTTTTTATTTTGCCGGGAACTTGAAGCCTTATTTAGAAAAGCACGGATTCTGTATGCTCATTCGTTCAAACAAAATATTCAAGCCTCTTTTAGATGAATATACAAAGTTGGAAGCAACTAAAATATATTATTCGATGTGGAATGGATATTTAGATAAAGGAAGAGCTGCATATAATGAATCTCTGTCTAATTTCTTCGAACCTTATAATTTAGAGTACAAGCACACAAGTGGACATGCTAATATAGAGACCCTAAAAGCCGTTTTTGAAACAGTCAATCCAAAATATGGCATTATCCCTATTCACACAGAAGCTCCAGAGGATTTTCTTGAGATATTTAAAGAGCAGACAATTATATTATTGAAAGATGGAGAAGTTTTAGACTGCAATTTCAACAATAATAATCCATGAACATTCGACATTTATCAGCCACACACAGTAAACAACGTTCTTTGCTAAACTTACCTTCTGGAAGGTAGTAATTCTCAATGAGAAACATAAAATATCCAACGATGTAGTCGCCTTAAAAACACAACAATAACCACATAATATCAACACTCTAAGTGTTTCCTCCGTGTTCTTTCAGTGTCGATAAACACAGCGAAAACACTTTTTTCATTTGCACCATAATCATTAAAAACGATCATTATGGAAGTAAATGAAATTTCTTTTGAAAACCTGCCGAAAGCAGTAGCGCACTTAGTCAGCGAGCTGGCTGAAATCAAATCTTTAGTAGAAAAGGGGCAGCAAACTCCTATTGTTCTCCAAAAACGTGTTCCGATTGGAATCGAAGATGCTTGCCGGATAATCGGCAAAGCCAAACCTACCGTGTACGCTCTTGTACGCAAGAGATTACTCCCCTGTTATAAAAATGGCAAGAAACTCTACTTTTTTGAGGATGAGTTGCTGGAGTGTATCGCCAAAGGCAAAAAGAAAACCTTGTCGGAAATAGAATCTGAGGCAGAGGCGGAATACAAAAAGCGTAAAGCCGCTGGACGATGAACCTGTTTGATTTAATCGTCAATTTCTGGCGGGTGGACGAACAGCAGAATTTCAGCGGAAACGAAACCCGATTGTATTTCTTTTTAATGCACTTGGCGAACCGCTCGTATTGGTCGGAATGGATAGAATTTGCCGACAAACGAATGGTTGCCAACGCCAATATCTCCATTCAGGTATTGAAGTCTTCGCGCGAACGCTTGAAGGAAGCCGACCTATTGGATTACGTTGTTGGGGGTGGACATAGGGTCAAAACTAAGTATCGGATTCTGCCACCTAAGTCCGACCTTAAATTCTCACCATATAATATAAAGACTAAAGACAAAAATTCTAATAAAGATTCTTATGGAAAGAAGAAAGGATTTAACCATACGGGAAGTGATTTCGACTAACCCAGAGTTTTTTCAGGCAATACAGGGAGATGTCAGCGAAATTGTTGCCCGTGAAAAAGAAAAAATGCGGCTGCGTCGCTTACCATTGCCACTATCGTATTCCGATTTTAAGGAATTGTTCCGCTTGTTTGGAACGGTTTGCCTACAGAACCGGAATCAGAACCAGAATTTCATTATCGACAACGACAATGAAGCCATGATAGAACATCTCTATCTTTACGCCACCGGTGGCCTTGCATTTGACGGCGATTTAAGCAAAGGTATCATGCTGCAAGGAAAATACGGCTGCGGAAAAACGCTTATTCTCGAAACTTATTCATTGCTTCATAATCACATTGTCCGGAAATTCAGCCTGAACTATCCTCTGTTTACGTTCATCAAGTCGATAGAACTACAGGAGCAAATTATAAAACAATCGCCAAGCATATTTGCGAAGCGACCACTAATCATAGATGAATTTGGCAGGGAGTCCAAAATGGTTATGGATTATGGAAACGTCAGCCGACCCATTTCCGAATTATTGAGTTTGCGGAGCGATGTCGGAACGGTTACGCATGGCACTACCAACTTCACTCTGGCTACACTTTCCTCCGATGAGTTCTATGGCGGAATGATTGGCGACCGCTTCAAAGTGATGTTTAACTTTATCACTTTGAAAGGTGAAAGCCGTCGAGTTTAAGCTTTCATTTCAATGGCTCTCTGTCGTGAGCAATTTAGCAAGAGGGAACTGGACAAGTCCTGTTCTATCCTCTTGCCCTGCGGGTTTACTTGCTTCTAATCAGCAAGATAAAAGAAAGAGCTTTTATAAAAGCTCTTATATGCTTAATTTGCAATAATCTGTAAATTAAGCGATTAATAAAATTATTTCTTATAGAAAGGTTATAATATGGAACGAAATAAGAATAAAACGGCGTTAACGACGATTGGTATCGACCAGATCACCAATCGCAAAATAAATAAGCTTTGCAAACGCTATAACCTGAAAAAGGGAGAGATTGTGAAGCTTGCATTTGAGTATATGGATAAGGCTTGTATCAATCCGTCCGAGCCGCCGGAATCGGCAAAAGCAGAGTTGGCAAAAATAAACAAACGACAAGATGACTTGGTTCGTTTCATTCGCCACTTCGAAGAAAAGGGACTCAATCCAATGATTCGGGCGACCCATTCAATTGCGACCAAGTTTGATTTGGTTGTCAAATCGCTTACAGAGCAGTTAGAATTGGAAAATAAAAACTCAAAAGAGATACTGATACAGGTTCTACGAAAGTTAGATGAGCATTTTGGGCGGCAAGCAGAGGTGATAAACAGCCAATCCCGAATTATGGATGGCAATACCAGATCCATAAATTCATTGTCGCAACTTCAAAAGCGTGATACCGAAAAGCTTTTGAAGGTATTATCTCTCTACTCGGAGTTGGCTACCTGCGGAGTAATGGACGGCAAACGAAAAGAAAACCTCAAAGCTGAAATTATTGAACTGATTAATAGCGCATAGACATGAATATCGACTTTCCGCCACCATCAAAGGGCACATACAACAACGCAGGAGGTTGCCGACAGTTGGCAAATTATTTGGAACACGAAGATATGGAGCGTATGCAGAAGGGCATTTATACCGAAGGCTTCTTCAATCTGACTGGCGACAATTTGTATAAAACACAGGTAATTGAAGATATTGACAAGAATATCGGTCAATTGCTGAAAACCGATGCCAAGTTCTATGCAATCCACGTCAGCCCTTCCGAAAAGGAGTTGCTGACATTGGGTAATACCGAACAGGAACAAGCCGAAGCCATGAAGCGGTATATTCGTGAAGTCTTTATTCCGGAATATGCAAAGAACTTCAACAAAGGATTATCTGCCGAAGACATAAAGTTCTACGGAAAAATCCATTTCGACCGCTCGCGTTCAGATAACAAACTGAATATGCACTGCCATTTAATTGTCAGCCGGAAAGACCAAACTAACAAAGTGAAGATAAGCCCACTCACTAACCATCGCAATACTAAGAAGGGTGCAATCAAGGGCGGCTTCGACCGCACAACCCTATTTGAGAATGTAGAGAAAGGTTTTGATAAGCTATTCGAATACGACCGGCAACTACCTGAAACCTTTGCGTATTGCAATACGATGAAAAACGGTAGCATTGCTGAGAAGCTACAAATGCAGGAAGAAAAAATCGTCTCTGATAATGAGATGAAGAAAGGTTTCAGTGGCAATAAACAAGCATCCGAAACTGACTTCAGTACGTCAGTACAACAGCAAGTCAGTACGTCAGTAAATCAATCAACCAATAAATCAGTAAATCAATCGAGCGATTTGGGCGGATTATTCTCTTTCCTGCCTTCTGCCGCAGATATTAACACTAATCCCGAAGACGAGCAACCGCTACGAAAGCTAAAGAAAAAGAAGAAAGGCAAGAGAATCGGTTAATGTCCCTTATTTCATTTGGAAAACAAAGGTATATTCCAAGAATAAATCGCCCAACACCAAGCCGCAAGCGGTTTTAGCAGATTTCTTCCTTTTCGTTCCGAAAAGAGTAAATCTCCTAAAAGTGCTGGCTTCTTTATTCTTTCCATAGAAGAGGTGTTTACCAATTGAAAAAAGGGAAAGAATATTTATATGGAGGGGCGTGTTGAAAACTTTTTCTTCAAAAATCTTTGAATTTAAAATAGAAGCATTATCTTTGACAAAAAATGTCAAGTCAAATATTTCAAGTTGCAAATGGATATTAATCAGACAACAGGTGAAATCCTTCGGGAGAGCAGAGAGAAAAAGGGGTTACTTCTTAGACAAGTAGCAGCTCTTCTTGAAATGGATACCGCTATTCTGAGCAAGGTTGAGCGAGGAGAGCGAAAAGCTACAAGAGAGCAGATTCTTAAACTCGCAGGTATTCTTGATTTGAATAGAGAAGAGTTACTCATCCACTACCTGAGCGAGAAAATAGCTTATGAGCTACTCGATGAAGATGTTGCTTCTCAAACCTTGAAGGTAGCTGAAGAAAGGGTTAAATACTTAAAATCACGTAAAGCCGAATGAGTATTAAACATCTTATAGAAAAATATGAGTCTGATAGAGAATACTATCTGACAAATAAATATAATGAAACGCTGCTTCGTAGTGATTTCTTAGACCCTTTTTTCGAATTGCTTGGTTGGGATATTAAGAATAATGCAGGCAAACCGACCAACGAACGCGAGGTGATTTTAGAAGAAGCACTAAAAGCAAATGCCTCGGAACACTCAAAAAAACCTGATTATACATTTCGTTTATTCTCGGAAAGAAAATTCTTTTTAGAAGCCAAGAAGCCATGTGTGTCTATCGAATCAAATAATGATACAGCTAAGCAGGTTAGGCGATATGGCTTTACGGCTAAGTTGAAAATTTCAGTTCTTTCAAATTTCGAATACCTTATAATTTATGACACTTCTGTTAAGGTTGAGAAGGAAGATACTTATCAGAAAGCAATTGTAAAAAAGTACCACTACACAGAATACGAGAACGGATTTGATGAAATCAAACGGTTGCTTGGACGAGAATCTGTTTATTCAAACCTTTTTGATACTGAATGGAAAAACATAGAAGATAGAATTAACCATTATTCTATTGATAATCTCTTTCTCGGTCAAATTAACGAATGGCGAAAAGCATTAGGATGTGAAATACATAAATTTGAACCGACAATAGATGAGCAACAACTCAATGATGTCGTTCAGAGCTATTTGAATCGCATATTATTTCTTCGCGTTTGTGAAGACAGGAATTTAGAGGACTATCAAACGCTTTTAAAGTTTGCAAATGCTCACGACTTCGGTGCGTTGATTAAAAAATTTCAAGAGGCTGATAAAAGATTTAATTCGGGGCTTTTCGATCAATTACTTAAAGATAAGATTGTAGAAGATGTTAGTTCTGTGTTTTGGACAATCATCAAGCAGTTGTATTACCCTGAAAGCCCTTATTCCTTTAGTGTCTTTTCGTCCGATGTATTGGGGCGAATTTATGAAATATTCCTTTCTGAGCGTTTGGCAATTCAAGATGACATCGTTGTACTAGTCAAGAAGCCGGAAAACGTAGATAAGGACATTGTCACCACGCCTACTTTCATAATAAATGATATTCTTAGAAATACAGCCCTAATAAAGTGCGTTGGCAAGTCAGACGAAGAAATTCTTCAATTAAAATTCTCTGATATTGCCTGTGGGTCAGGAGCTTTTCTCTTAGAACTATATCAGCTACTTAATGATATTCTCATTGACTATTATCTGAATGAAGACAGATCAAAACTAATTCAGACTAATATAAATACATTTAAACTCCCGTTTGAAACCAAGCGAACACTTTTGCTAAACTGCATTTATGGTATAGATAAAGACTATAATGCCGTTGAAGCAACAAAATTCGGGTTATTATTAAAGTTGTTGGAAGATGAAGATACAAATTCAACCCTCAAGACAAAGCCTGTTTTGCCGGACTTATCTTCCAATGTCTTTTATGGTAATAGCTTGTTGAGTCCTATACAAGTTGAAGATGAGAAGCAAGAAGTCATCAATCCTTTTGATTTTGATGAGTTGCGATTCGACGTAATTGTTGGTAATCCTCCTTATATGAAGTCGGAGGATATGAAAAACATAACTCCGCTTGAATTGCCATTATATAAAGAGTATTACGATTCAGCATATAAGCAGTTCGATAAATATTTCCTTTTCCTTGAGAGAGGAATGGAGCTGTTAACAGACAATGGAATCTTAGGCTATATAGTGCCAAGTAAGTTTGAAAAAGTTGGTGCAGGCATGAAGCTTCGCAAATTGCTTACAGATAATGGCTATCTTAGTTCGGTTGTTTCATTTGGAGCAAATCAAGTGTTTAGTGATAAAACGACATATACCTGCCTGCTCATCTTGAATAAGACTCCCCACGAGACGTTCCAGTATGCGGAAGTTAAAAATTTAGAGAGTTGGAAAATCAGAGAGCCTGAATCAATCAGATTTGCAGAAAAACAAACAATTGAATTAAACGAAGATGTATGGGTATTGGTTGCTCCGGAATTAACAACAGCTTATGATAAAATCATTTCTCAAAGCATAAAGATGGTTGACTTGGTCGGAGATGACAATATCTTTAACGGAATTCAAACCAGTGCCAATAATATCTATATTTTCGCTCCAACCAAAGAAGATAAGAAATACTACTACTGGGGAGACAATCAGATTGAGAAAGCATTCACCAAGCCTTATTTCAAAACCTCATCAGGCTCCGATAACCTATATACTTATCGCTCTTTCAAGCCAAATGCGCGAGTTATTTATCCCTACACTAAAAAGAAGGGAAAGGTTGAATTAATTCCTTTGGCTGAAATCGAAAAAAAATATCCTTTTGCCTATAAATATCTCCAAAAGCATAAGGCGGAATTAAGCAACCCAAAACGTGACATAAAGCCCATCCCGACAACAAAGAATGAATGGCATAGGTATGGGCGACACCAAAGCTTGGATAGTTGCGGGCTATCTTCAAAAATTATCGTTGGAGTTCTTTCTGTTGGGGATAAATACGCTGTTGATACTTACGGAACTTTAATTTCCTCCGGAGGAACTGCGGGATATTGTGTGGTTGCAATGCCTGAAAATTCGGAATACTCCATTTATTATATTCAAGCCATCCTCAATTCAAAATATTTGGAGTGGTTTAGTTCGTTATATGGCGAAGTTTTCAGGGGAGGTTATATCGCAAGAGGGACAAAAGTGCTAAGAAACTTACCCATTCGTAAAATTGATTTTTTGAATGAAATCGAAAAGGGAATTCACGATAAGATAGTCGCTTCTCAAAAAAAGCTTATTGACATCCATGATAAAATGGATAAGAATGCGGGGAATAAGCGCAAATGGCTTCCTTTAGAGGCACAGTTTTCTAGAGAAAAAGACAAGTTGAATTGCTTGTTATCTAAATTGTATGGCTTAGGAGATGATGATGCACGAATTCCATTAATTAAAGAATTGTATGTATGAAGCTAATTAAAAATGCATCAGCAGAAAAATTACGGGGAGGATTTTATACTCCCGACCCGATAGCTTCATTTATTTTGAAGTGGGGTATAAACGGAAGTGTGGACTCTGATATTTTGGAGCCAAGCTGTGGTGATGGCGTATTCTTAGAGCAGCTAAAGGAAAATAAATTCCGATACAATTCTGTTACGGCTGTTGAGTTTGATGAAATTGAGGCTGAAAAAGCCAATAAGATACATTTGGTCAATAAGACAGTGATAAATACGGACTTCCACTTATACTGTAATGAAACCAACCAGCGGTTTGATTTAGTCGTCGGAAATCCGCCATATATTCGATACCAGTACTTTGACAAAGACCAGCAAGTTGAAGCTGATAAGATTTTCAAACGAGCGAATTTGAAATATTCAAAACTTACAAACGCATGGGTGTCATTTGTCGTTGGTTCAAGTCTGCTCTTAAAAGAAACTGGGAAAATAGGCTTTGTTATTCCTGCTGAACTGCTTCAAGTTTCTTATGCTCAGCAACTACGTGAGTTTTTAGGGCACTTTTACAATAAAATCAATATCATTTCTTTTGAGAAACTCGTCTTTCCTGATATTCAACAAGAAGTAGTACTTTTGCTTTGTGAGAAAAATGGAAGTAGTTCCCATTTGATTGAGCATTTGGAACTTAGAGATGCTGCCGATTTAGGATTATTAGATGTAAACAGGCTAAAGAGTCCAACAAAGAAGATTGATTTCAAGTCTAAGAAATGGACGTATTATTTCTTAGAACAAGACGAAATTGATTTCCTTGAAAATATCGCTTTGGAGAAAATGATACCAACTATTGGCAAATATGCTGATGTTGAGGTTGGAATTACCACAGGTGCAAATAACTATTTCACTGTTCCACATTCCACGGTCATATTTTATCAACTTGAAAAATTTGCGAAACCGATGGTTGGGCGAAGCGTTCAAGTAAATAGTTTGATTTTCACTAAGAAGGACTGGGTGAAAAACATACAAGCTGATGCGAAAGCCAATTTACTGGTGTTTCCTCCGAAAGAACAATTGAATGGGAGCGTTGGCGCAAGAAGCTATATTGAGTATGGCGAATCTATTGGAATAAACAAGGGCTACAAAACGGGAATCCGTGATGATTGGTTTGTCATTCCTTCAATTAGGCTATCCGATGCGCTATTCATCCGTAGGAACAACTTGTTTCCTCGTTTAATACTGAACGAGGCAGAAGCTTACACAACAGACACAATGCATAGGGTATTTATAAAAGAAGAAACAAATAAGAATGCTTTTGTTGCCAGTTTCTACAATTCGCTTTCGCTGGCATTTTCAGAGATAGTCGGTCGCAGTTATGGTGGTGGCGTTTTGGAATTGATGCCGAGTGAAGCAGAGAAAATACTTTTTCCCTATCGCATGAAGAATGGAGATCTGCTTTCTATGATTGATAAAATGATGCGAAAAAAGAAAAGCATTGATGAAATACTCAGCATAACTAATGAGGTAATTCTTAAAGAGGGATTCGGTTTTACGGAAAAAGAAATAAAACTGGCAGATAGTATTTGGAAAAAGTTATCTGCGAGGAGGTTGAATAGAGGGAAGTAATACTAATTTTAAAACATAAGATCATGAAACGACAGTCAGTAGAATCATCAAATCTAGCTTCAATAGGTTACGATGCTGAAAATGAAATTTTGGAAGTTGAATTTAATCATGGAGGTGTATATCAATACTCTGATGTTCCTCAAGATGTATATGAAGAGTTGATGAGTGCGAGTTCGCACGGGAAGTACTTTTCCGCAAATATTCGCAATGATTACGATTATGTAAAGCTATAGTCATAACTTGCACTTTATGGAACGATATGCAAATAGAAGTGGTAATTCGCCAATTACCTATTATCAAATAGAAGAGGACAAAGTCATTGTTTGGTTTAAAGGAAATAGTAAAGCCTATACATATAGTTATCGAAAAGCAGGAAAAAATCATGTTGAAACAATGAAAACTCTTGCTCGTAACGGATTGGGATTAAGTGCGTATATAACTCGTAATGTGAAGTTTGATTATGATTAAATAGTATGAATAGAGTATCTGTAAAATTAGAAAATTGTTTTGGTATTGGAAAATTAGATAGGGACTTTGATTTTTCAAGATCAAACTCAGTGCTAATATATGCTCCGAATGGAACAATGAAAACATCATTTGCTAATAGCTTTGAATGTATTGTAAAAAATGAATTGCCTAAAGATCGATTATATCAACACAGAAGTACTACTTGCGAGGTACTAGCTGATGGAGTAGAAATAGATAAAAGTGCTATCCTTGTCGTAAATGCAGAAAGCAATGCTTTTGATAAAAGTGATAGAATAAGTTCTTTTTTAGCGAGTAGAGACCTAAAGGAAAAATATGATACAATCTACGCCATATTAAATACGTCTAAAGATGATTTTGTCAAAAAACTAAAAACGACATCTCAAAGCACTGACTGTGAAAGTGAATTTGTTTCTTCATTTTCAAGAACTCCTAAAGACACTTTCTTTTCTCTTCTTCTATTTATTCGAGATCAACTTAAAGAAGAATTCGAGAAATATGAGTTTAGGTATAATGACATATTTGATAAAAAAGGGAATGTTGAGAAGTTTCTGGGGAAAAACAAAGGTTTATTAAATCAATATATTGAAAAATATCAAGAACTAATTTCAAACTCAACTTTTTTCAAAAAATCCGGAAATACTTTCGGAACAATGCAAGCTAATGAAATTGTAAAATCAACTAATGACAATGCTTTTTTTGAGGCTGGACATAAACTGGTTTTAGATGGAGGTGTAGAAATTGACTCTACTGATAAATTAAAAACTTTAGTAGAAGAAGAAATAAAGAAAATTATCGATGATAAGGAGTTGAAGAAAACATTTGACACGGTTGACAAAGCAATTGGAGCAAATGTTGAATTAAGAACATTTAAATCTGTTATCGAAAAAAATAATTTGCTTTTACTCGAACTTCAGGATTATGAGGTCTTCAAAAAGAAAGTATGGGTGAGTTATCTATCTGAACTGTTAGCGGATGTGGATGAATTAATTACTCTTTATAATGTAAAGAAGGGAGAGCTTGAAGCAATTTTAGAAGAAGCAAAAAAAGAACAGGATATCTGGACTGAGATTATCACTATTTTTAATTCCAGATTTTATGTCCCATTTAGAGTAACTCTTTCTAATCAGGAAGATGTCATATTGAAACAAGAGACTGCAAATCTATTGTTTGAATATAACGATAAAAATGATGAACCTTCAATAACGAAAGATAAAAATAGTTTATTACAAGTCCTAAGCAAAGGAGAACAGCGAGCATATTATATTCTTCAACTCTTGTTTGACATTGAAGCACGAAAGGCTTTAGGAGTCGAGAGCTTATTGATCTTTGATGACATCGCGGACTCCTTCGATTATAAAAACAAATATGCTATAATTGAGTATCTAAAGGACGTTCACGAATCAAGCCTTTTCAAGTCAATAATACTAACTCACAATTTTGATTTTTACAGGACAGTTTCTTCTCGGATAAGTTTAGGAGGCTCTGTCTTAATGTCTATAAAGGATGAGAATCGAGAAATTAAACTTGTTCAAGGTCAATACCGGAAAGATGTTTTCAAGTATTTTACTCAAAATGTAACCGATTCAAAAGTTTTTATTAGCCTAATATCTTTTGTCCGAAATATTGTTGAATATGTTGATGGAGAAGGCTCAGATGCATACAAAAAATTAACCCATTGCTTACATATTAAAGACGAAAGCGCTGGGATTAGTGCTGCGGATGTTTTGGATGTTTATAAGACGACCCTGAACAATTTTGAGGAAATATCAATTGCTTTTGGCGAAAAAAATATTATTGATTTGATTCTTGAAGTTGCGGATGGAATTTTATCGGAAGAGAATATAAATGAAATTTTATTAGAGAATAAGATTGTGCTTTCCATTGCCATTAGATTGCGTGCCGAATCGTATATGAAAGATTGTGTGCCTGAGTTTGACTTAAGCGCCATTACCTCAAATCAGACGAGAGCATTATTTAATGAAGTTAAAAAGAAGAGAATTGAACCTGCAAAGCTATTGGTATTGGATAAAGTCAATTTAATGACTCCCGAAAATATCCACATGAATGCATTTATGTATGAGCCGTTGATTGATATGTCGGTTTATCACCTTATAGCTTTATACAGAGAAGTTAAAAGTTTAAGTGAATGAATATATGTCAACTATAAAATTGAATCAACAACTCAATCGCGTTGAAATCAAAGAGTTTGAAATAGAGAACTCTATTGTTTTCAACTATTTCAACAATCTATCCGCAAATGAGCGCGATGAAAAACTCTTGCGTGCCATATATATTGGTGTGTTAGCATTGATGGAAGATAGAATATCTGCATTCTTATCTAAAACCTCCAATGAATTAGGTACAGAACTTGAAAGTCTCAAGATGATTTTCGAGATGAAAAAGGAACTCTTTTATAAATCGACTATAAAGGGAATTTTGGCGGAGGACGAAATAGCAGAATTCTTGAATGGTTATTTCCAAGAAAAGAGATTAAAAGATAGAGCCGTGCTTACAGGGAATACAGTAGGGAATATCGCAAAGAACAAAACAGGAGATATTGTATGTGAAGTTAATGGAGATAATAATTTGCGAATCGTTATCGAATGTAAGTTTGACAAAAGTGTCCGTTTAGGCGACATTGATTCTAAAGATGTTTTTATTCGAAAAACAGATTCTGCATGGAGTCAGTTAATTGAAGCGGAAGCTAACAGAGATGGTAAAGTAAGCATCATTGTATTTGATAGGTCTTTAGTTGACAACTCCATTCTTAAATATGCAGATAATGTTGGTTTTATTTCGGGGATAGGGTTTATAGCTGTTGTTGATTCTCAGAAAGGCGATTATTCGAATTTGTCTATTGCATACATGCTATCTCGTGATATTGCCCTAAATGCAAAGCGGGTCGATTTAGATAAGGATTTATTGGCTATCCTCGTTAATCGAATTATTAAAGACATAAACGAAGTCTTATCCATAAAGTCTCTTGTAAGCAGTAATATAGAAAACAACAAAGCAATTTTAAAGCAATTAGATAAATCTATATTGCTTATGGAATTCAACCAAGAATACATGAGAAAGTTCTTAAAGGATGGAACTCTCACGAAGAAGGATTTGCTTGATTTCTATTCGGGGGAGGAAGTTAAAGATCGGTTTAAACCAATTGAAAAAGAGATAAATGATATTTGAATTTAGAACCAATCGAGAAGAATAATCATGGGCTTAGATATATGCTTTTACAAACAAGGCTTTGATATTCAGAAGAAAAAAGATGAACTTGATGCCAAGTACACGAAATTCCAAGCTGCCAAAGAAGAGCTTGAGCAAGTTCAAGACTAATATGAAAGTGCTAAATTGTTCTCGGCTGATGTGACTCATAATCTTAACGAGATGGCAAAGGCAGTTGGTTTATATGAAGTTCTGTGGAGAGCGGAGGAAATCGGCATAACTGTAGCTTCGCAGATGATTTTGCCACTCGAAAGCGGCATAAAGGAGCTGGAGGCAAACCACGACAAGTACAAAGCATATAATGCGCCTAATGGCTATGGCAACTACGATGATTTTACGAAATTCTGCAAATCACTACTGCGGAAATGTCGTGAGTTCCCTGATGCAGTCGTTGAAGCCTCTCGATAAGTCGCATTGTATGAGCGATAACACAAAAATATCAATCCGATTCTTCGACGACCGAGAAGTTCGTGCCATTTGGGGCAAAGGTATTAGCAAGTTGATTAACGGTACTAACCAACTGGTTAGCATCACTACCCACTTCAAAACCGTTCATTATATTTGCTTGTTCATTGACAATGAACATTGAAATAAAATGAACAAGAACGATAATAATCCGGCGACAACCTAACCGATGATAATCCTTTCATCTGTCCCGCATTTGTACCATAAACTTCTAATTCACTAACAATCAGACATTCTTATCTTCGAAGAAGTCAAGTAAAATCAATATATAATCCACAAGAGCCGTTGCAGTAAATTACCGCAGCGGCTCTTCTTATAGCTACAGCAACGAAACCAGCATCTTTATCTGACAATAATAAGACTGACAGGGACAGGCTCTTTTTTTATAACGATAGTGATATATAGAGAGCCACCATTTTGATTGTATCTTTGTATTAACTGAAAAGAGATGAAGAGAGAGATTACTATTGCGCTTTTGATCCTGCTGACGGCTTTGCCGGCCATGACCCAGAACCTGACAGACAATAGCGGGAAGAGACAGGGTCCATGGGTAAAAAGATACCCCAATGGCAAGATAATGTATGAGGGCACCTTCAGGGATGACCGGCCGGCCGGCCTCTTCAGCAGATACAATGAAGAGGGAGTGCTTGTCTCTGAACTGAGATACAGTGCAGAGGGCGATAAGGCTGATGCACTCTTCTACTACCCTGACGGTGTGGTGGCTGCCAAAGGAAGCTATGAAGGGCAACGGAAAGAGGGCAGATGGAGCTTCTGGTCAGAGACGATACCGCACTACCTGATCAGTGAAGAGAGCTATCATCAGGATGTGAGACACGGCCTCTCGGTAAAATATTATCCTGACAGTACCGTAGCTGAGCAGGTGACCTGGGACAGCGGGCTCTGCAGCGGTGAATGGCTCAGGTACCACCAGGGCGGTACAGTGAGCCTCCGGGCCGAGTATATTGAAGGCAGGCTGGAGGGCCCCTTCTCCTATTACCATCCAAACGGTAACCTGCACTACGAAGGGCAATACAAACATGACCTGAGAGAGGGTGACTGGATGGTGTTTAATGAAGATGGCTCACTGAAGCAGATCATTGAGTACAGAAAAGGGGTACCCGCCAGCCCCAAAATAGCAGAGGAGGAGACCAGATTCCTCGATAACCTTGAGAAGAACAAAGGAAAAATTGTGGTGACAGATATCACCGGAACAGTAATCCAATGAGAAGCAGAAGGGCCGGCCTGATCACAGTGATGCTGCTCACCGGCCTCATCGCCGCATCAGGTCAGCCTCACCAACCTGAATATGATGAGCTGTGGTTCGTGAGGGTATGGTTCAACGGAAAGAGCACCACCGTCAGTGACCATCACCCGGAAGAGCTCCTGTCACCGGCAGCCATCATACGGAGAGAGAGGCTGGGAATACCACTCCTCAGCTGGAGCGACCTGCCTGTAAGCAGTAACTATGTGTCTGCCCTAGCCGGGGAGGGACTGATACCGTGGTCTGCATCACGCTGGCTCAACAGCGGGCTCTTTGCGTCACCCACCATGCCAGACACGGCACGGCTCAGAGAGTATGAGTTTGTGGTGGCGGTACAGCTGGTAAAGCGCCCTACACCCGCCGGCAGGAAGAGCCTGACAGACCCGCACATCACTGAGGCACAGGCGGGTACATCCTATGCCGACCCTAGGGTGCCGCTCAACGGCAACATACTGCACCTGTCCGGTAAAACCGGCAGAGGAATAACCATTGCAGTGATCGATGCAGGCTTTGTCAACAGTGACGCTATTGAAGCCCTCAGACCGCTGAGGCAACGGGGTGGTATCACTGCAACCTATGACTTTGTAAAAAGAAGTACTCACCTCTATGACTATCATACCCATGGCACGGCAGTACTGTCTATCCTCGCAGGCTCACTTCCCGGACAGCTCCATGGTACTGCCCCTGATGCAAGCTATATTTTGCTGCGCAGCGAAGATAACAACTCCGAGTACCCTGTCGAGGAGGACCACTGGGTGGCTGCTGCCGAATATGCTGACAGTGCCGGGGCAGATATCATCACCTCATCACTGGGCTATTCGCTCTTTGATGAGCCGGGAATGAGCTACTCATTTGATGATCTTGACGGTGCCAGCACCTTTATTACGCGGGGAGCAAATATGGCGGCCACGAAGGGTATGCTGGTGGTCATCAGTGCCGGCAATGAACGTAACAAACCGTGGCAGCGTATCACCGCACCGTCAGACGGGACAGGTGTGCTGGGGGTGGGTGCACTCAGCGCCGACCTCACCATTGCACCCTTCTCATCAGCAGGGTATAATGCCTCAGGGATGGTCAAGCCCGATGTGGTGGCCCCCGGAGTGAGTGTCATCCTGCAGACAGAACCCGGCATGCTGCACAGCGGCAGCGGCACCTCATTCTCGTGCCCCGTAGTGAGCGGGCTGGCTGCCTCACTGATGCAGGCAGTACCGGCAGCGCCGCCCGAAGAGGTGATGAGGGCCATCCGCAGCAGCAGTGACAGGTACCAACATCCTGACTCACTATATGGCTACGGAATGCCAGACTTCATAAAGGCACTGAGAGTACTGGAGGAGCACTATCTCATCGCGCCTGACGCTCCGGCTGCTGCCGGACCTAATCCCTTCACTGATGAGATAATGATCTGGTTCCCGGCATCTCCGCAGTCACTTGCCATCACCCTGGTATCAGCTGACGGAAGGGTGGTGATGGAACGACACTTCACAACATATGTTTCACGGTCATACCGTGTCAGCGGTCTGGAGCAGCTGGCACAGGGACTCTACCTGCTGAAGGTGGTAACAAGTCAGGGAGAGCAGGTGTTTAAGATGATACGGAGAGGGGAGAGGAGATAACCCCGGAAGAAGAAGGAAGAGACTAACGGCAGTGAGGAGATGGGAGATGACGCCGGGCGGAGAAGGAAGAGGCTACGGGTGAAGAAGGAATAGACCCCGGGTGAAGAAGGAATAGACCCCGGGTGAAGAAGGAATAGACCCCGGGCGGAGAAGGAATAGACCCCGGGCGGAGAAGGAAGTAGAGATCGACAGTAAGAGAAGAAGGAGAACTATGCATGAGAAGGCAAAAATTACGGTAGCGGAGCTGCAGCGGCTCATACGTGACAAGATCTATGAGGCTATGCCTGACCTCTTATGGGTGATTGGTGAGATAGCTGAGATAAAGGTCAACAGTGCCGGTCACTGCTACCTTGAGCTGACCGGCAGTGATACCCCCGGAGGGAAGATCACCGCCAGGGTCAGAGGAACCATCTGGGCCTCAAAATACAGATCGCTCAGCACACTCTTCATCGCCACCACAGGGATACCACTCAGAGCGGGAATCACGGTGCTCTTCAGATGCAGGGTTGAATACCACGAGCTCTACGGCCTCAGCCTCAATATTACCGATATTGATCCGGCATACACTGCCGGAGATATGGCACTGCGCCGCGAGGCCACCATCCGAAGGCTGACAGCCGAAGGGGTACTCAATATGAACAGCAGCCTGCCACTGACACCCTACCCCCGCAACGTAGCCGTGGTATCATCACCACAGGCTGCCGGCTATCACGACTTTATCAAACAGCTGACCCACAACCCCTACGGATATATCTTCAAAACAACCCTCTATGAAGCGGTGATGCAGGGCGAGGCTACAGAGGAGTCGGTGACAGCTGCACTGGACAGGATAGCTGAAGAGGCCGGGAGACAAGATATAGTGGTAATAATCAGAGGAGGCGGATCGACAACCGACCTGAGCTGGTTCGACAGCTATGCCATAGCATTCCACGTAACACAGTTCCCGCTGCCGGTAGTGACCGGGATCGGACATGAAAAAGACCAGTCGGTGACTGACATGGTGGCATGGAGAGCATTCAAGACACCCACCGCTGTAGCCGGATTTATAATCGAAAGGACACTGGAGTGCGAAAACCGGATAGTGACAATGGCAGGAACAGTTGCCTCAGCAGTGAATGAGGCACTGAAAGGGGCAGAGAGGCAGCTGGCATCACTGCAGAGCAGAACAGCAGCTACAGCCAGGCTCGCAGCAAGGGTGAAATATGAGAAGCTGCAGCACCTGACCGGCAGGGTGAGACAGTCAGCCAACACGCTGATCAGTAAAGAGCGGGAGAGAACAGCCGCGGCAGAGAGATCACTGCAGTACCTCGATCCGGTCAGCGTCATAAAAAGAGGCTTTACACTCACATCACACAACGGAACAATAATCCGCTCAGCAACCGGACTCAAACCGGGAGATACACTTACCACCCACTTTGAAAAAGAGAAGGCAATAAGTATTGTGAAACAGACAATTAAAAAGAGATAACAATGGCAAAAAAGGAGATTGGATTCAACGAGGCGATGAGAGGAATCGAAGTGATACTGAAGAGTATAGAAGAGGGGGAACCTGATATAGACAAACTGTCAGAAAAGGTGAAAAAGGCTGCTGAGCTGATCAGGATATGCCGGCAGAGACTACGCGAAACAGAGGAGAAAATAGATGGTATAATGGAGGAGCTGGGATAAGAGCTACCCCGATAAAACTGGAAGGCTGGTTCTCTCAGGGATGAGAAAACCAGCCTTCAACTTGAAACCCTAACCTAAATTCCAGAAAACTAACACTACTGTTAGAAAACTACCTTCATTTATAACAACGCAAAAGTTACACAATTGTTGTGAAAAACAATAAGAAAAATGCAACTTTTATCAACAGTTTAATTCTTTTCTATGCCAAAGATATCCTTGAATGCCTTTTCAAAGACCTCTTTGGGCAGTGCACCCATCGCCATCTGTGGCTGACCCTCCATCGGAACAAAGAGCAGTGATGGTATACTCCTGATGCCAAAGACAGAGGCCAGCTCCTGTTCTGCCTCAGTATCAATCTTATAGACATAGAGCTTGCCCTCATACTCCTTTGAAAGCTCCTCAAGAACAGGTGCAACCATCTTACAGGGCCCGCACCAGTCAGCATAGAAATCAATTATACATGGTTTATCGCCACTGTACTTCCACTCCTTGTTCTCTTCATAATTGAATACCTTTTCCAGAAAAGAATCCTTTGTAAGATGTTCTGCCATATCTGTTCCTCTTATTACTTATTCATGATGTTAATAATGATCCGGATCATCAATTGCCGTGCCACGTGGTGAATGTAGTCATTTTCATTTCGTATAACTGTATAAATTGTAATTTTGTCACCGGTTTCGGCTATATTGTCATACTGACTATGAAGATTTTTCCCGATCATCCTATTTTTGAGATCATTGCCCGTGTGGCTGACAGAGAGAACATTGAGACCTACGTTATCGGAGGGTTTGTTCGTGACCACATCATGGGCAGGGATAATCCCGGCAAAGATATCGATATTGTGGTTCTGGGTGACGGGCCTGCCATGGCACGTGCCGTCGCCCGTGAGATAGGCCGCAATGTCAGGGTCACCGTCTTTAAGACTTTCGGAACGGCCATGTTCCGGTATGGCGAATATGATATCGAGTTTGTAGGGGCACGCCGGGAGTCCTACTCATCAGACTCAAGGAAACCATCTGTCACGCCAGGCACCCTTGAGGATGATCAGAGGAGGCGCGACTTCACTATCAATGCCCTGGCATTCAGCCTCAATAAGGATAATCCGGGTGAGGTGACAGATCCGTTCGGAGGGTTGAATGACCTCAACAACAGAATCATACGTACCCCCCTTGACCCGGACACCACCTTCAGCGACGACCCCCTCAGGATGCTGAGAGCGGTACGATTCGCAACCCAACTGGGGTTCACTGTTGAGGAGGAGACACTGCGCTCGGCAGCCCGGAATGCCGGGAGGATCAAAATAGTCTCAGCAGAGCGTATCACCACCGAGCTCAATAAGATAATGGCCTCTCCCATGCCTTCCGTGGGGTTCCTGCTGCTTGACCAGACAGGACTGCTGGAGCTGATAATGCCCGAAATAACACGCCTGAAAGGGGCTGAGGACAAAGAGGGGATAGGTCATAAGGACAACTTTCACCATACACTCAAGGTGCTGAATAACCTGGCAGAGAAGAGTGACAACCTGTGGCTGCGGTGGGCTGCCCTGCTGCATGATGTAGCCAAGCCGGCCACAAAAAGGTTTGTGCCGGGAACCGGGTGGACCTTCCACGGGCATGAGATAGCCGGCTCACGTATGGTGCCGGGCATCTTCAGGCGACTAAGGCTGCCGCTCAATCACCATATGAAGTATGTCCAAAAACTGGTGGGGCTGCACCTGAGACCCATCTCACTCATACAGGATGAGGTGACCGACTCCGCCGTCCGCAGGCTGCTCTTTGAGGCTGGCGATGATATTGACGACCTGATGATGCTGTGTGAGGCTGATATCACCTCAGGAAACCGCATGAAGGTGCAGAAGCACCGCAGAAACTTCGCCCTGGTACGCCGTAAGCTGAAGGAGATAGAGGAGAAGGATGCACTGCGTACGTTCCAGCCGCCGGTAGGTGGTGAGGAGATAATCAGCACCTTCGGGCTGACTCCCGGGCCGGTGGTTGGGGTGATCAAGTCAGCAATAAAGGAGGCGATCCTCGATGGCCTGATACCTAATGAGTATGAGGCTGCCCGACGGTTCATGATTGCGAAGGGTGAGGAGCTGGGGCTCACACCCAAAGAGGGGATGGACAACTGATACCTATCGGGTGGCAATCGTTACCACTACCGGCAGATGGTCAGAGTAGCCGCCACTCCAGCGGTAGCCGCCATAGGTGGCAAACGGCTTCCTCCCGGGCCAGGGGGTGGCATCGGTGAGCAGAAAGGGCTCATCAGCCACCCTGAAGCTGCCGGGCACCACATAAAAAGGGGCGGTACCGTCAGCCATGGGTGCCGACACCACAATCTGGTCAAACATCTCCCACATACCCCTGTACCAGTAACTGCCTATGCCCTGACGGGCTGCATCAGCTGCCATATTTACAAAACCCCGCTCACCGGTAAACAGCTCCATCAGCCGATCATCGGGTGAGACGTTGAAGTCGCCCATGACAACAATGGCAGCCTCAGCGCTGCTGCCGGCCAGGGAGTCACATTTGGATGCTATCAGCCTGAAGATACTCTCACGCAGTGGTGCAGCAGCCATGACACCTCCGCGGCGTGACGGCAGATGACCCACTATGAGGTGGAGTGTGTCAGTCCCACCTGTCAGCTTGACATATAGGAGGTTACGTGTGGATACCCGGAGGCTGTCATCACTCCCGGGCAGCCATGACCTGACCGCTGCAACAGAGAAGTGGTCACGACGGTAGAGGAGTGCCACATCAATACCGCGCCTGTCAGGTGACTCACGGTGCACAACACCATAGTTACCTGCAGCGAGGAGGGTACGCCGTGCCAGATCACTCACCACCGTCTCATTCTCCACCTCACACAGCCCTATCACTGAGGGAAGCTCCCACTCACCGGTGGCAGTCACGGCACGTGCCAGGGCATTGAGCTTGTTACGGTAACGCCCGGCCGTCCAGCGACGGCTGCCATGAGGCAGAAACTCATCATCATCGGTGTCGGGATCATCATAGATATCAAAAAGGTTCTCTACATTGTAAAACATCACCTGGTACTCCTGCCCTGCCACCTGAAGGGCAAGTGCTGTAAAGAGCAATATGGTTATGGTGATCCTCATCTCTGCCGCCCTCTCTCCTTCAATCGGTTGTTGTCACTCTCCGTTCACCGGGCTGCCGTTCATAAGCACCTATATCAGGTCCATCACCTGCCGGACGAGGCATACCCCTGATGTCTGCCGGCCAGAGGGCCATCGCGCCACGGCCGGCACGGTCAAGCAGTGGCGAGAGGGTGTCAGGCCTGAAGTCCCAGACCGCCTCATCAATAAATTTCGGCGAGAGGGAGGTGATGACGTCACGAAAGAGTGATGGTGTATACCACGCTGCCGTGAGGGTGTCAGTCTTTATCAGTGAGCTGTCAGCACTGAATGAGAGGGCCACCAGGCTGGCCGGGGCATCTATCTCCAGCTCACTGGCACGGGTGCCGCTGACAACACTGTTTGTCACCGTCACCAGCGGCATCGTCTCATCTTCATGGCTGATAAAGAGTGCAGGGCCGGAGCGGTAGCTGTACTCCCACCGGTTGCTTATGGTACAGTGAATGAACCGGTAGCTGCCGCCGCCGGTGAGTGAGACGGTGCTGAAGCCTGAGTGTGCAAAGAGTGAGTTAACGGCAAACAGGTCAGCATAGCGTGCCACCAGTGAGGCGACACTATTATGGATAAGCTTTGTGCTGTGGAGGAGAAGCTGAGGCTGTGATGAGGGGTCACCCTCTACCATCACCGCTATCTCCGCATTGCGTATCTCCGTATGCCGAAGGGTATTATTACGGCTGCTACTGAGGTAGCTCACCCCCTTCCAGCGTCCGGGTATGTCAGCATACTCCCTCTCCAGACGGTCAGTAGCTATCACTACCGGACTGTCGGCGCTACCCTCTGACCGTAGTGTGCCGGCCACCGTCAGTGAGGCGCCTGGCTGCATAAAAATGCGGGTGCCGGCCGGCAGGGTGAGGCTGGCAGCGCTCTCTACCAGCAGGTCACCCTTCACCATGTAGGGCCTGCCGGCATCCCATATCGTATTGCCGGTGATAACACCACCTGCCTCTTTCACATCCTGCCCCCACGCCCGGAGAATGACCCTCCCCCTGTAGCTTCCTGAAGCAAAATTGACCGAGTCGGTCAGCTCAAGGGGCAGATCACTGTCTGACGGGTCAGCGCTGACAGCAATAAAGATAAAGATGCTGTCACCCCTGGCTATGGTGACTGACCTCTCTGAGGCTGATGCTACACCGTCTATGTTGAGTGTGAAGGGTGAAGAGGTGCCACCCCCCAGCCAGATATGGTCAATAAGGAGCGGCTCACTACCGCTGTTTCGCACCCGCAGCTCTAGCGTGGCCGACCTGTATCCGGTAAAGAGGGTATCAAACGAGATGGTGTCAGCCGAGAGCCAGGGCCTGCCGCTGACCGGATGGGCCAGCGGATCACAACCTATGCAGGCTGCAACCACCAGAGAGAGAAGTATTGTGTACCGCATCAGTACTTGTTGATCCACCTGTAACGCCTCGGGTTGTCACCAAAGCGCGCAGTAAGGGTCAGCTCATGTGTTCCTGAGGTGTGGCTGCGTATCTCCGACAGGGTAAAGTCAAGGGCATAGCCCAGGTAAAACCTGTCAGCCTTCAGTCCGGCCAGCAGGATCACCGCGTCACCGGTCCGATATGAGAGACCCAGCCAGTAATCATCCTTGTAATAGACCCTTCCCGTCAGGTCAGCCTGAACAGACCTGAAGAGCATATCTGATGATCTGATCATCACTGACGGCTCAAGAGTCCAGTCATTGGCAGGAAAGAAGCGTATCCCGCCGGTAAGGAAATAGTGTCCCAGCTCTGACCGCCGGTTTTCACCATTACCTATCATCAGTGACCCCCTGAAAAGGTTGGTCATGGCAAACCCCCCATAGATCCTCCTGCTGATAAAGCTGACGCCGAAGTTGGCATCCGGGATATAGACCACCTGCTGGTAGTTGTTGAGCAGCTCATCATGAACACCTTGAGGCATCAGCGCACCGTTGATATCAGTAAAATACTGGTAGGCACTCAGTGAGAGGCCGAAGGAGAGCTGCCGGTCACCCAGTAACGGCAGGTGATAAGCATAGCCCATCTGCAGTCCGGTACGGTGCATGATACCGTTATGATCAGAGAAGAGGTAGCCGCCAAGCCCTACCCTGCCCCCTTTTGTCGGGCGGCTGATCTTTCGCCTGACGGTGGTCTCTCTGGTTATGTAACTGTCATTCAGCAGCCTGGTCTGGAAGGAGGCAGCATAGGTTCTCGGTGCATGTGGCAGGTTAACCCACTGCTCACGCACCGTGAGGCCAAAGGTGGTATAGTAGTCGCTGCCGGCATATGAGGGGTTGAGCAGGAACCCGTTCATCATATACTGGCTGTAGAGAGGAAACTGCTGCGCCCTGAGAGAAGGCATAACCATCAGGAGGCCAATCACTGCTATTATTTTCAATGGTCTCATATCTTCCTGCGGTTACCTGCTTATTATGGATATTACCCCGGTACGTGGCGCACTGCCGTCATTGAGATGTATCACATAGTGGTACGAGTCATTGGGCAGCAGCTTGCCATTATAGGTCCCGTCCCACTCGTTGGTCAGATTGCGGGAGTGGTAGACCAGTCTTCCCCAGCGGGTATAGACAAAGAGCTCAGCCTGCGGGTAGAGCTCCGCATTGCGTATCTTCCAGGTATCATTGACACCATCACCATTGGGGGTGATGATCTCATATACCGTCAGGCAGTTATAGCCGGTCACACCAATATCAGTCTGGTAGGTATAGCGACAGCCGAAGGCGTCAGTGACCTCCAGCTGGTAGCTGCCGGCGTCGAGGCCGGTGCGGCTGGCTGTGGTGACACCATCACTCCAGAGATAGCTGTGGGGTCCCTGACCGCCGGTAATGGCTATCACTATAGAGCCGTCATGCGTGTCGGGACAGGCGGCATCAGTAACTGTGCCACTGATGTCAGGCGTCTCGGGTGAGGTGAGCCTGTAGCTGGAGGTGAGGGTGCAGCCCCTGCTGTCAGTGACGGTGAGCGTGTAATCACCGGCATGAAGGAGTGTGATTGTCAGATCGTCAGAGGTAAACCCGCCGGGGCCGCTCCAGCGGGTGAGGAGAGGCGCGGTACCGCCACGGAGGGTGACAGTGATAGAGCCGTCAGCCAGCCCCGGGCAGCTGACACCATAGCCCCTGTAGTCTGAGAGCAGGACGCCGGTGACCTCAATGGCATCAGGCTCACTGATAACCTCAATAAAACTGTAACTGGCACACCCATACCGGTCAGTCACAGTAAGGATATAGGTTCCGGCAGCAAGGTCAGTGATGGTGGCTGTCGTGCCCTCCCACCCTTCCGGACCGCTCCACCTGATATCATAAGGCTCAGTACCGCCGGTGAGAGCAACATGTATGGCACCGTCAGCGGCACCATGACAGGTGACATCAGAGAGGCTCTCTACCACTGCGGTGAAAGGCAGGGGCTCAGCTATCGTCAGCAGCGTGTCAGTGCGGCATCCCAGGGCATCGTGCACCTCAAAGAGGTAGCTGCCGGGTGCCAGGCCGGAAAAGTGGCCTGAGAGACGTGGCGTACCGCCATCAATACTGAACATATAGGGAGCCATACCGCCGGTGGCGGTGAGACGTACAGAGCCGTCGGTCAGACCGGCACAGGTGACCTCATTGTGAGTGACAACGGTAACAACCGGCAGATCAGTCAGGGTGATAACGGCTGATGAGCTGGCCGTACCACAGGTCCCCCCTCCTGACACCGTCATGGTGAGGGTCACCATCCCGTTGAGGCGATCACCGGCACCAAAGGAGTACCACGGGTTATCGTGTGAGCTGTCATCAAAGGAGCCATCACCGCTGCTGCTCCACAGCACCAGTCCGCCACCATGGGAGGCGCCCGCCACCTGGTAGCCCGCCGCATCGTGGCAGGCGCTGCCATCAGGACCGGCATCTGCCCGGGGGGCGGTGGTGAAGGTGATAACCACCTCGTCGGTGACACTGCCACACAGAGGGCTGGTGACACTCATGGTAAGGGTTACCGGACCACTGTCGGCACTGCCAAAGGTGTAGACCGGATGGGCTGCTGACGGGTCACTGAAGGTGCCATTGCCGGAGGTGCTCCATGTGAGAGAGCCATTAGCGGCATAGGCATCATCAAGCACGACGGTGGGGGTACCCTGGCAGAGGTCTCTGTCAGCACCGGCATGGGCCACGGGGAGACCGGCAAAGGTGAGCACCATAGAGTCATGCAGTGTAACGTCACAGCCATTGAGGCTGGTGCCGGTAACGGTAAGTGTAACCTCATCACCATCATCTTCACCCCTGAAATAGGCAGGGTTAATGAGTGTCGGGTCACTGAAGGTGCCACTCCCTGAGCTGCTCCAGAGAAGAGTAACATTCTCTGCCGAGGCTCCGGCAAGGGTATAGTGAGGATCGGTGATACATATCTCAGCATCAGGACCTGCACTGAGGCTCTTGATAAACGGATCGGTGACGGTCACCTCAGCACTGCAGTGAGCGCTGTTGCCCGACGCGTCGGTGGCAGTGACGGTGACGTTGACCACCCCAAGATCATCACAGGTGAAGGATGAGCGGCTGAGGGTGACAGAGGCAACGGCACAGTTGTCGGTGACGGGTGACAACAGCAGCTGATCAGGCACAATGGAGACATTACCGGTAGCATCAAGCTCTACGGTGATATCGCGGCAGCTTACTACAGGAGGCTCGTCGTCATTGACGGTGACTGTAAAGGAGCAGTGAGAGACCAGTCCGTCAGCGTCAGTGGAGGTATAGGTCACGGTGGTAACACCCGTCGCGAAGGTGGTGCCGGGCTCATGGGTTGAGACCATCGGGGCGGTGGAGAGAGGGGGCTCCCACACCACCACAGCATGGCAGGCACCCGCCAGACTGCTGACAGTGATGTCTGACGGACATCCGGTTATCACCGGCGGATCATCGTCATGGATAAATACTATGACCTCCTGCGGCGGCAGAGGACGGAAGGAGGCGTCACTCAGCAGCTCACTGACGGCAACCGAGATGGTATCAATACGCTCCATATCCAGGTCATCATCAATGGCAGCCACAGTGACCGGATGGGGTACATCCCAGTTGTCAGGTGTGATGGTTATACGTGGCTGGTGAATAAGGTGCACGGGAGCCACATTGACAAGGTCAAACACCACCTCCGTCAACGGACGGGCAGTGAGAACAATTGAAAACTCACCGGCGGGGCCACCCTCATCAATGGTCAGGGTGCCCGGAGAGATCACAAAGCCGGCAACATCATCATTCAGCACATTAACCGTGACAGTGGCTGTGACGCCATGATAACCTACATAGGATAACAGATCATTGACAACAAGGGAGATAGTTGTAACCTCATCGGCCAGGGTATTGTTATCGGTGCCCGTCACCGTGATAATACGTGGAATATTGAAGTCGGAAGGGGTGAAGATAAGCTGATCAGTATCAATGGTTGCTACTGAACTGTTGTTACTGGCCAGGTCAACCACCACAACACCTGACGGCGGCCCGGCGGAGAGGGTGACGCTGAAGGTGGCTGTACCGTTCTCTTCAACAGTCACCGCCGAAGGGACAGCAATAATGGCGGCAATGTCATCATCAGTGATGGCAACCGGCACCCGGTGATCGGCAAGCAACGAATAGATACCCTGGGTGAGGGAGGCATCAACGGAGATGATAATAGTATCACGGTTGTCACCAAGAAGCTGGTTGTCTGTTGCGTGAACTGTAATGATACGGTGTGACGAGTAGTCTGAAGGGGTGAAGGTGAGTGATACCGGCAGCAGGGTAAGGAGCTCAGGCCTGAGCGGGGTGAGATCGACTGTCACCGGGCCGGAGGGGGCGGTGCCGAGCCACACCTCAAGGGTCGACCCGGTGCCCTCCACGATGGTCACCTCCGGGGGCGACCACAATATCTCAGGCAGGTCATCATCTTCGATGGTTATGATGGCAGGTGACGGGTCAGCCACGATGAGCGGCACACCCGAGACACCGGTAAGGGTTACGACCACTGTCTCGTCACCCTCAGCCATAAGGTCAGCAACCGCAGTGAGGGTAATGGTGTGGGTCTGCTCACCGGCACGCATCACGAACGATCCCGGCAGGGCCACATAGTCATCACCCGCCGTGGCTGTCCCACCCACGCTGTATGAAACGGTACGGTCATCAGAGACAGGGCTGCTGAAGGTGAAGATAAAGGTACCACTGCCTGCCGGACCCGGCCCACCCTCAGCAATGAGCGGAGTGGGGGTGGTGACCGCCACGATGGCATCATCATCATTGAGAATGGTATAGACAGCATTGACCACCGCCCCGGGGGTCACCGTCACGAAGCCGGTAAGCTCAAGCAGAAGGGTCTCATCAGGCTCCACCACCAGGTCACCCACAATGGTGAGGGCTGCCGGCGGGAGAGGGAATGAGTAAGGTGTGGTATAATCGCCGGGGGGAATGGTGATCAGGCTGGCTGACTGCGACCAGTCATCATCACTGGTAGTTCCGTTGGTGACCGACACTGTTACACTTCCCCCTTCACCAATGATTCCTCCACTGATAATGATCTCAGGTGAAGCGACACCACCGGGAGTATCGCCCTCAGCTCCCGACGCCACAGCTGACGAGAAGGAGGCATAGACAAAGTCATTATCAATAATGGTATAGGTGAAATGATCATCATCACCCAGCGAGAGGCCCGGTGAGGGATCAGAGAGTGATATAATGATGGTCTCAGAGGGCTCAACCAGATGGTCATCGATAACAGTTATGGTAAATGACCCGGTGACTGAGCCGGCCGGGATGGTTATGGTACCAGGGGCAAGCAGGTAGTCAGACCCCGGCGTGGCAGTGCCGCCTGCCGGTGCGTAGCTGAATGCTATATCCTCGGTATGGGGGTAGTTAAGAAACGCCTCTACCGTTACGCTGGTGTTGCTTTCCGGACCTGACGCCTCTGTCACCCTGAAGTTCACCTCCGGACGGAAGGCGGCAATAGCCAGGTGCTGCCCACTCACAATATCTGCCTGTGTGGTGTAATAGCCTCCGGCCAGGGTGGTGCGTAGCATGACAGTGCCTGAAGAGAAGTCGCCGTCATCACCTGTCAGGATACCCACCATAGGGTACCCGCCGGGCAGCGGAGGGAGTGAGGCAGCCGGCACCGTGATGGTGACGGTACCCACCTCACCGGTCTCATCAAAACGCCAGGCCCTCTCCAGGCGGCGGGTGCCCGGCGCAGGCACCCGGTCACTGATCCAGCTCTTGACGGTGCCGCCGTCATGGCCAAAAAAGAGATACTCACCCTCATCAAGGTCATCAGGTGACGAGAGAGCAAGCATGCCGGCTGACCAGGCGTTGGTGAAGATGGTTCCGTTATAAGCAGCTATACCGGTGACATCATGTGAGTGAGACGGTTTCCAGGTATAATGGTCGTCAGCGACCGGTATCATATATTTTGCACCCAGGTTATTGTGAAGCACCACCCGCTCGGCATCATTAAGCTCACCCGAAAAGAGTGCCACCTCCATCATGTCACCATGGAAATAGCCTTGCGGATTGAATAGACCGTTATGTTGTGTCGCTCCGAGAAGCGCATAGTTGGAGACCAGTGAAGGGATAAATGAGGAGGCGGAGGAGGCGGCCATGGGTGTGCCGTTTATCCAGGCACGGTAGTCAGCTACAGCTGCTCCGGGACGATTGCTGTAATAGATGATTGTCCACTCACCATAACGGTAACCGTCACTGAAGAGCTGGCTCCGGCCATTAAAGCGTACCGCAGCAGTATGCTCTATACCGTAGCTCCTGACAGCATCAGCACCTCCCACATTCCGCTGACCCAGATAGAGTCCGCCATTCTGCTCATCAGCAGCTGTCATATTGCGGGCCACTATCACCACTGAGGCGGCATCGGTGCCGGAAATACCCAACGACCCAATATATCCCAGGAAGTCACCCCCCACACCGCCATGATTATCAAAGGTGACAGCGGGATAACCGTTCAGTGCATCAAGGGTGAGCGACGGGACAGTCTGACCCATCACCACCGCACCAAAATCGCGCATATGACCCGACTGGTCAAGCCAGCCGGTGACATAATAGAGGGGCTTGATAGCAATAAGACTGTCTGACCGTAACCAGAGCTGGGTGTTGGTAAGGGTACCAACACCGCCAGGACCGACCTGTGCAACAGAGTGATGCGGATGACCGGCAACAACCAGGACAACCGCAAACATCAACAGGCGTATATGTTTCATAACGGTCAGGTTCAGTGTCCAGAATATGATTTCACAACGTTACCAAACAGCGGAGCCTGCAATCGTAAGGAAGGCGGCCCAGAATTCTAACTCTTATTGATGCAAAATAGTATCAAAACCGGAGATAAATGAATAAAAAAGAGCAGAAATTACCTATTTATTATATGACAGATGCCAGAGACAGATGACAGCCTCCTCATCATAATTTTGCCGGCCACTATTGTGATATGAAAAATTGAATATATATTTGCAGACGCTTTTGGGGCGATTAGCTCAGCTGGTTCAGAGCACCTGCCTTACAAGCAGGGGGTCGTAGGTTCGAATCCTACATCGCCCACCACAAAGGGGCATCGGCAACAGAGAGTGCAGGTGCCCCTTCCCATTATGGCATGCAGGAGGCAATCCGACAAGAGCTGAACCAAAAAGAGCTGACCCGACAAGACCGACCCGAAAGAGCTGACCCGGCAAGACTGACCCGACAAGGCTGACCCGACAAGACTGACACGGCAAGACTGACACGGCAAGACTGACACGGCAAGACTCAACTCAACAGGAGATATTACCGGAGGAAGAGGCTGACAGCCATTTTAACGCCAGGTTAGACAGACTATATCTCACAGGATTCCGACCGTTTGTCCTACAATAATCTATATTGATCAAAATCAAACTATTGCCTCATTGCAGGCTCACCTGTTTTGTATTACTTTAAAGTTCCGAAGGTCCTTTTTAGTTTTGAACGGCAGCCCTCACAGTGACTTCAGACCGCCCAACAGGGAATCAGCAGAGTGGGGGCTGCTCTCATTTACATTGTTTACTACTACCCATTTATAGCCTGTACATCTCAATTAACTGCTGCTTATTCCATTTCATGCCTGTACAGCCAAATTAACTGCTGCTTATTCCATTTCATGCCTGTACAGCCAAATTA